>NZ_SPUM01000124.1 GCF_004614195.1 Massilia horti
CGCGCCACTGCGCTGAATTTGCGAACCGCGTGCGCAGCAAAGCTGCACACCCTACTTGTGCCCATCGGCCGCAGGCCGGGTGCGCGAGGCAGCGGGTAGCGCAGCGGGGCGACTTACACGCCGCCCATGCAGATGTACTTGACCACCAGGTATTCGTCGATGCCGTACCGCGAGCCTTCGCGCCCCAGGCCCGACTGCTTGACGCCGCCGAACGGCGCCACCTCGGTCGAGATCAGGCCCGTGTTCACGCCCACGATGCCAGCCTCGATCGCCTCTGCCACGCGCCACACCCGTCCGATGTCGCGCGCATAGAAGTACGACGCCAGGCCGAATTCGGTGTCGTTGATCATCCTGATCGCTTCAATCTCGGTGTGAAAGCGGAACAGCGGCGCCACCGGGCCAAAGGTTTCCTCGCTCGCGACCTGCATGTCGCCGGTCACGTTGGTCAGCACGGTCGGCTCGAAAAACGTGCGCCCGAGCCGGTGGCGGTTCCCGCCGGTGGCGACCTGCGCGCCCTTGGCCAGTGCATCGGAGATGTGCTGCTCCACCTTCTGCACCGCCTTCTCATCGATCAGCGGCCCCTGGTTGACGCCCGGCTCGACGCCGTTGCCGACCTTGAGCTTGCCGACCGCCGCGACCAGCTTTTGCGCGAACTGGTCGTACACGCCGTCCTGCACGTAGATGCGGTTCGCGCAGACGCAGGTCTGGCCGGCGTTGCGGTACTTGGACGCGATTGCTCCCTCGACCGCGGCATCGATGTCGGCGTCGTCGAACACCACGAAGGCCGCGTTGCCGCCCAGCTCCAGCGACAGCTTCTTGATCGTCCCTGCGCACTGCTGCATCAGCAGCCGGCCGACCGCCGTCGAGCCGGTGAAGGAAAGCTTGCGCACGGTCGGGTTGCCGGTCATCTCGCCGCCGATCGCCTGCGCGTCGCCGGTCACCACGCTGAACACGCCCCTGGGCACGCCGGCGCGCTCGCCCAGCACGGCCAGCGCCAGCGCCGAATAGGGCGTCAGCCCGGCGGGTTTGAGCACGATCGGGCAGCCGGCGGCCAGTGCCGGCCCGACCTTGCGTGTGATCATCGCGGCCGGGAAGTTCCACGGCGTGATCGCCACGCATACCCCGACCGGTTCCTTGGTCACCACGATCCGCCGGTCCGGCCACGGCGACGGAATCGTGTCGCCATAGACGCGCTTGGCCTCTTCGCCGAACCATTCCAGGAACGAGGCGGCGTAGCTGATCTCGCCCTTCGATTCGGCCAGCGGCTTGCCCTGTTCGGTCGTCATCAGGAGCGCCAAGTCGTCGGCGTTTTCCAGCATCAGGTCATGCCACTTGCGCAGGACCGCCGCACGTTCCTTGGCGGTCTTCTTGCGCCACGCCGGCCACGCGGCCGCCGCGGCATCGATCGCGCGCCTGGTCTCCTGCGCGCCCATGTCCGGTACCGTGCCGATCTTCTCGCCCGTCGCGGGGTTGCTGACGGTGACGGTGGCGCCCTCGTTCGCGTCGCACCACTCGCCGTCGATGTACGCCTGCTGGCGCAGCAGGGAGGGGTCTTTCAGGTTCAGCATAGGAGCCTCGTTGGGTGGGATTTGGCTGCAGTCTGTTGTGATAATAGATCGTTTTGCAAATTGTCGTTTTTAGTTAAGCACTTGCACGAGCAGCTCGAGCAGCAGGGGAGCTATCTGCGCTAAGTTAGCGCGCAGGCTGCCTCTCGGGTGCTATCCGACCTTCATGCTTGGGCTGTATTGCTGTTCTATGGCGAACGGAGGGCCTTCAACCCGAATGTGGCGAATGGCTCATTAAAACCCTAGTAAAGCAGCTCATCAAAGCATACAATAATATTGTCAATTTAACTATGCTACTATTGCGACGATTACTATTTACTCGCTTTAGTTATTCACCGTTAGTTATCACACGAGCGTTGCCATGTCTTTTTTTGGGGTTGGGGTGGACCTAGCGTCTATTATTGCCCTGATTATTTATTGAATTCTAATGTTAGGCCAGTAGACTATGACATCACTAGCGTTAAAGCTCATCGAAAAGAATAAACGAAACCGCTCTCCTTTCTTAGATTTAGGGAATTGCGGGCTAACGGAAATCCCTGCTGAACTTGCTGATCATGACTGGCTGATAGTCTTGTCCCTAGGTATTGAATTTCGAGCATGGGATGAAGGCAGGTGGCATAAACGCACGTCAAATAATGCTGGTGGCCACAATCAAATAAGAAATATTGAAATTCTTGCCAAACTTTCCTCACTGCAAGGATTATATTTGTCTGGAAATCCTGTAAGAAATATTCAAGCTATTGCGTCCTTGCATGGCCTCCGTTGGCTATCCCTTGAACGAACACACGTCGGTGGCCTGACTGTTCTCCGCAATTTGCAAAACCTGGAGTGGCTTGATATTTCTTACGGTCACATTGATGATTTGCATGGTATGGAGAGATTGAAGGAACTACAGGAGCTTATTGCATACGCTATCCCTGCCAGAAACTTTGACCTGCTTTGTGAATTATCGTCTTTGCGTCATTTGGATTTATCCGCGACACTATTTTTCGACCTTAGCCCTCTCCGGGAATTGCAAGAACTTAGAAGCTTAAATTTAGACAACACACGGGTGACAGACATCTTTCATTTAACAGGACTGCAAAACTTGGAGGAGATAAGTCTATCAAATTTAGAGTTAAGGAATTGCAACGCGCTTGCAGCGTTATCAAAGTTAAATTCCATTGATCTCTCTGGCACGAAAATTAGTGAAATTAATTTCATTAGTTCCTTGCCATTGTTGAAGAAGCTAAGTTTGGCTCGTACTTCGGTTTCACGGTTGGATGGAGTGGAGTGTCTGCAGCTCCTTCAGGATTTGGACATTTCAAACACAACTGTGTCAGATTTGTCGCTGCTTACACAGTTGAATTGTTTGCGAAAATTGAATTTGGCAAACACCCCGATCACATCGATCGATCCGTTGAGCAATCTCACTAGGCTAGAAGAACTCAACTTAGCTTCTACTCCGATTGTTGATCTTGCTCAACTCGCGGAACTGCGAGAGTTACGTGTAATTATTGTCGCCGACACAAGGATTAATGATTTAGGTCCTCTCATGGAATTGGGAAAGCTTGAGCATATCGATGCAAAGAATAGCGGCATCATGAGCGTGGCTGGTTTTGAAAATCTAAACAAATTAAAGCATTTGAATATCTGGGGGACCAAAGTTCGGGATCTTTACCCCTTGCGTGGGCATATCGAGAAAGGTTTGCCGATACATTTGGCAGAGCATAAAGCTATCTTCGTGCGCGATAAGGATGGTGTAGTTGTGTTTGGAGAATCGGAAGAAATAGGAGAGAAAGTTCGGCGAGTTGTGCAAGGAATTCTTGTAGGCCGCGGCCAACTGATTAGCCCCCCGCCAGAGATTGTTGGCCAAGGCAATTCTGCTATATTGAATTTCTTTAAAGAACTGGCTTCAGACGAAAAGGATTACCTGTATGAGGCGAAACTCTTAATATTGGGGGAGGGTGGGGCTGGTAAAACAAGCCTTTTCCGACGCCTGTTTCAGCCAGGTCTTCCTCTTCCAAAAGAGGACGAAACCACCCGGGGGATATCTATATATCGGCATGAATTCACATTGCGCAATGGCCGGTTGTTTAGATTAAATGTTTGGGATTTTGGTGGGCAAGAAATATACCATGCAACTCATCAATTTTTCTTGACACAGCGCTCATTGTACCTATTGCTCGACGACACAAGAAAGGATGATAAGTCAGTTTCGGACCCTGGCTTTAGGTATTGGCTCGACATGATTGATATATTGAGCAGCCATAGCCCTGTTTTGATTTTTCAAAACGAAAAAAGTGGAAGAAGTAAGATAATTGATTTTGCGGGGATTAAAAAGCAATACGATAATGTGAAAGAAAGGTACGCTGGTAACTTGGAGCATGCTAACTCTGTGGATAAATTTCGCGAGGGCGTGGAGTTCTATGCAAGCAACTTGGAACACATAGGGGAGGAATTGCCCGCACGATGGATCCGCGTACGATCTGAAATCGAGGCGCGCGCAGAGGAGGTTCCGTATATTAGTTCAAAGGAGTACTTTGAAATATATAGGAGGCATATCCTATTTGATCGCGAGAAAGCTCTGCATTTGAGTCATTATCTGCACGATCTAGGTGTATTTTTACATTTTCAGAACGATGAGCTTCTGAGTCGCATAATTATTTTGCAGAATGCATGGGCTACTGAGGCTGTCTTTAGGGTGCTTGACGATGAAATAATTAAGTCAAACCTTGGCAGGTTTGGATTAGACGATTGTGAACGCTTGTGGCATGACGGAAAATACGCAGAAATGCATCCCGAACTGATGGCATTAATGCAGCGTTTCGAACTATGCTATTTGCTTCCCGATAGCAGCCCAAAGAAGTGGCTTGCACCGCAGTTATTGCCACCTGCTCGGCCGAAGATTCTCGCAGAGTGGGGGCAGCCAGGTGATCTTGTCGTTCGTTATCTTTACGATTTCATGCCGAAGGGCCTTATTAGCCGCCTGACAGTAAGGCTGCATCGCTTTGTAAGGCACCCAGACTACGCTTACGTTACTGGTGTTTTATTTGAACAGGGTGCCACTAGGGCTTTCGTCGAACTACTTTCAAACGGCAGGGAGATCGAGATTCGGGCTCGGGGTATAGAATGCAAAGCTTTACTAAGCGTTATCTCGGCCGATTTGGAAGCGCTTAACGCGTCTTTTCAAGGCTTAGAGACAAAGGTGGAGAAAAGGATACCATGCATCTGTGCTGTTTGTGCAAGGAGTTCTTTACCCGAGTTGTTTTCTCATCGTAATTTATTAAAGCGCCTTGAAGACAAGCGCCTAACTGTAGAATGCCAAAACAGCTACGAGCAGATCGAGGTGCAAGCATTGCTTGATGGGGTTAAGGGAGATATTCCGCAAGGTTGGACATTAAAGCAAGTGAAGCCAAGATTGAAGCGAATAAAAATTTTTCTTGCGTCTTCTTCAGAATTGAAGGCTGAACGAGATGAATTTGATCTTTTCTTTCGGCAACATAATGACTTGCTTATAAACGACGGCGTCTACTTGGAAATTGTTCGTTGGGAAAATTTTCTGGACGCGATGTCAGAAACACGACTTCAGGATGAGTATAACGAAACGATTCGAACCTCTGATATTTTCGTTAGCTTGTTTTTTACAAAAACTGGAAAATTCACGGAAGAAGAGTTTGATACTGCGCATGAACAGTTTAACAGAGCAGGCAGGCCATATATTTATACATTTTTTAAGAACGCGGAAATAACAACAGGGTCGGCTATTCAAAACGACTTAAATTCTCTCTGGTTGTTTCAAAAGAAATTGGATGAATTGGGGCATTTTTATACTTGTTTTAAGAATGTTGACGACCTTAAACTTCAATTTCAACAACAGCTCAGGAAACTCCTGGAAGACCGTCTATAGAGCGCCTTAAAAAAAACTCAGGTGTAACATGCTGCGATGTGGCAACTTCGTCTACTACTTGAGATGACTGCGATCGAGTGTATTTGTTGTTTAGGAACGCGAAGTCAAACCGACCAAGCTGGACGGCGCGTCGCAAGTGCTTTACAGGCGCAGTTACCTTGATGCACTGGCCGAGGTTTGCCCGCGACGCCTAGAGCTATCACTTGTGTTGGCATCGTTCGCCACTTGCCATTAAGCTTTTGTCACGGGGCTTGACGATTCAAGTCCCACTTCCCTAGCAGATTCCAGCGCAGCGTGCTGGGTATCGCGCGCTTGTTTGATCTGGATTAACGGCCACTCGCATTTGGACACGATTGCAACTATCATGGTCCATGTGCGCTTCACTACAAGGTAGAGACCATGCGCCCGATCGTAATCGTTCCCGCCTGCACCCGTGACTTCGGTGAGCATCCGTATCACGCGGCCCAGTACAAGTACGTCGACGCCGTCGTGCTCGGGGCCGATTGCGCGCCCATGATCCTGCCGTCGCTTGGCTCGGTGCTCGACCTGGAGACGATGTTCGGGTTGATCGACGGCATCATGCTCACCGGCTCGGCGTCCAACGTCCATCCCAGCTATTACTCGCAAGAAGTACTCGACCCGTCGCTGCCGCAGGACCGTGCGCGCGACGAGACCACGCTGCCCCTGATCCGCGAAGCGGTCCGGCGCGGCGTGCCGCTGATGGCGATCTGCCGTGGCTTCCAGGAAATGAACGTGGCGCTTGGCGGCAGCCTGCACCAGGCGGTGCAGCACGTGGCGGGCAAGATGGACCACCGCGAGAAACCCGAGCTGGGCATGGACGAGCAGTACGGTGACGCGCACAAGGTCGAAATCTGCCCGGGCGGCCGGCTCGAGCGCGTGCTTGGCGTGCGCGAAATCCCGGTCAATTCGCTGCACGGGCAGGGCGTCAACGAGCTGGCGCCCGGCCTGCGCGTGGAGGCGACCGCCGAGGACGGACTGGTCGAGGCCTTTTCGGTCGAGACTGCGCCTGGCTTCACGCTCGCCGTGCAATGGCACCCCGAATGGCGCATCACCCACAACCCCTATTCGATGAAGATGTTCGGCGCCTTTGGCGACGCTTGCCGCGCCTATCGGGCCGCACGCCGGAGTCCGACATGAGCGCTTCTTACGAAAAGTGGGCGGCCCGCGCCGTTCCATAGCTGTCGCCTCCCGAACCCCCAGTGGCGCCACGGCTGCGCGGTTGGCGCGCGCCTGCGCTCATGAGCAACGAGACAGAGAGGCCAACATGGCTATACGCGAAAATTTCACCTACACCGACATGGACGAATGGCTCAATGCCAAACGCGTCACCGAAATCGAATGCCTGGTGCCGGACCTGACCGGCGTCGCCCGCGGCAAGATCCTGCCGCGCGTCAAATTCACCGAAGAGCGCGGCATGCGCCTGCCCGAAGTGGTGCTGGGCATGACCGTCACCGGCAACACACCGGAGGGCGACGACGCCTATTACCGCGCGATCTCCAGCACCGACCGCGACATGATCCTCAAGGCCGACCCGACCACCATCACGACCGTGCCGTGGGCGGTGGACCCGACCGCGCAGGTGATCCACGACTGCTATTTCGCCGACGGCAAACTGGTCGACTTCGCCCCGCGCAGCGTGCTGCGCCGCGTGCTCAAGCTGTACGACAAGAAGGGCTGGCGGCCGCTGGTCGCGCCGGAACTGGAGTTCTACCTGACCGCCAAGAACATCGATCCCAACCTGCCGCTCACCGCGCCGATGGGCCGCAGCGGGCGCTCCGAGACCAGCCGCCAGGTCTACAGCATCGACGCCGTCAACGAGTTCGATCCGCTGTTCGAGGACATCTACGACTACTGCGACATGATGAACCTCGACGTCGACACCCTGATCCACGAGATCGGCGCAGGGCAAATGGAGATCAACTTCCAGCACGGCGACCCGCTGGGACTGGCCGACAAGGTGTTCTACTTCAAGCGCACGCTGCGCGAGGCCGCGCTCAAGCACGACATGTACGCGACCTTCATGGCCAAGCCGATGGGCGGCGAGCCGGGGTCGGCGATGCACGTGCACCAGAGCGTGGTCGACGCCGAGACCGGCCAGAACATCTTTTCGACGGCCGATGGCGCGCCGTCGCAGCTCTTCCGCCACTACATCGGCGGCCTGCAGCGCTACATGCCGTCGGCGATGGCGATCGTCGCGCCATACGTGAACTCGTACCGCCGCATCGTGCGCCATACCGCCGCGCCGATCAACCTGCAGTGGGGCGTGGACAACCGTACCGTCGGCTTTCGGGTTCCGGTGTCGGGCTCGCAGGACCGGCGCGTGGAGAACCGGGTGATCGGCGCCGATGCCAACCCCTACCTGGCGCTGGCCGTGACGCTGGCCTGCGGCTACCTCGGGATCACCGAGCATATCGAGCCGAGCCCGATGGTCGAAGGCAGCGCCTACGACATGCCGGTCGAACTGCCGCAGGGCCTGTCCGAGGCGCTGAACCTGCTGCGTGACGACGACAAGCTGCGCAACGTGCTGGGCGAACGCTTCATCGACGTGTACGCGGCGATCAAGGAACTGGAGCACCAGGAATTCATGACCGTGATCAGCCCGTGGGAACGCGAGCACCTGCTGCTGCACGTCTGACCGAACCGCCTTCGCAACCATGACGAGATCCCATCATGACCACCAACCTCCTGGCTCAAGACGCCGCCATGCTGGCCCTGGACGCCACCATGCTGGCGCCCCAGCGCGCCGCGCGGCAGGAAGCGTTCGACACGCAGGCCCTGCAGCGGCTCGACTCGGCGCACTTCCTGCACCCGTTCACGGACCACGCGGCGTTGCGCAAGCGAGGAGCGCGCGTGATGGTGCGCGGCCAGGGCATCTACCTGTGGGACTCGGAGGGTAACCGCGTCATCGACGGCATGTCGGGGCTGTGGTGCGTGAACGCGGGGTACGGGCGCACCAGCATCTCGCAGGCGGTCTACCAGCAAATGGAGACTCTGCCGTTCTACAACAGCTTCTTTAACACCACCACCGTGCCGGCGGTGCGCCTGGCCACGCTGCTGGCCGAGCTGGCGCCGCCGCAGTTCGAGCACGTGTTCTTCACCAGCTCGGGTTCGGAAGCCAACGACACGATCGTGCGCATGGTGCGCCGATACTGGGACCTGATGGGACAGCCGCAGCGGCAGGTGATCATCAGCCGCCGCAACGCCTACCACGGCAGCACGATGGCCGGCGCTTCACTGGGCGGCATGGACGGCATGCACGCGCAGGGCGGGTTGCCGATTCCCGGCATCGTCCATATCGGCCAGCCGCACTACGCCCAAGAAGGGCAGGGCATGACCGAAGCCGAGTTCGGGCTGCACGCCGCAGGCTGGCTGGAACAGAAAATCCTGGAACTGGGGCCGGACCAGGTTGCCGCCTTCATCGGCGAACCCGTGCAGGGTGCGGGCGGGGTGATCATTCCGCCCGTGACCTACTGGCCGGAGATCAAGCGCATCTGCGACAAATACGACATCCTGCTGGTCTCGGACGAAGTGATCTGCGGCTTCGGGCGGCTGGGGACCTGGTTCGGCTGCGAGCTGATGCAGGTGCAGCCGGACCTGATCACCTTCGCCAAGGGCGTGACCTCGGGCTACGTGCCGCTGGGCGGCGTGCTGGTCGGCAGCCGCGTGGCGCAAACCCTGATCGAAAAGGGTGGGGACTTCAACCACGGATTCACGTACTCGGGCCACCCCGTCGCGTGCGCGGCCGCGCTGGAGAACCTGCGCATCCTGATCGAGGAAAAGCTGGTCGAAAAGGTGGCGCTGGAGACCGGGCCGCACCTGGCGGCGACATTTGCCGGCCTGGCGTCGCATCCGCTGGTCGGCCACGCCGAAAGCTGCGGGCTGGTGGCGGGGCTGAACCTGGTGCGGCGCAAGGGCGACACGGTGCACGATTGCGAGCATTTCGACTCGGCGCACGCGGTCGGGATGATCTGTCGGGGGCACATGTTCGACAACGGCGTCATCATGCGCGCGGTCGGCGACAGGATGATCGTCGCGCCGCCGCTGGTGATCACAAAGGAGCAGATCGACGAGATGGCCGAGCGTATCCGGTTCTGCCTCGACCAGACGTTGATTGATCTGCGTTCGCGCGGGTTGGTAGGTTAATCGGAATAGGGGACGAACCGTCGTGCCTGGCACTGCCGGACCCGACTCCCCGCGCAGGCGGGGACCCATGCTGAGTTGGCTAAGCCGCCGGTCTATGGGGGGAACAGCGCCGGCGGCGCTGTTCCCGCCTTCGCGGGAACGACGGCAGTGCAAACGTTGCGCCGCGGTGGCACCGCCGCGAGTCTATAACCTACTCTGGCTGATACGTCCCGGAGATCGGAGGGCCGCATCGCGGCGCGGTATCTCTCCCCGTCTCGATCACAGACAGGATGTTTTGAACTGCTTCCTCAAGCTCATCTTGATTGCAGAAATACTCCGCAAGCTTTCCTAGCACGTTGTAAGAAGAGCAGTCGCCACTGTTGACCGGCCGCTTCCGCCTCTTTGTGGCCCGCTGATTGATCTGCGTTCACGCGGATTGATGGTTTAATGGGGAGAGGGAACGAACGTCGTGCCTGGCCTTGCCGGACCCGACTCCTCGGGCTCGGCGCCCCCCTTGGCGGGGACCTGGCCGTCGGTCTATGGCGTGGACGATGCGAGTGGCATCGTCCATGCCTTCACGGGAACGATGCTTGCTGGTTTAAAGTCCACGACGGCCGAAAGAGGAGCGGTCGTGGTTAAACGTTACGGTGTACAGCCATGCGTCGAATGCGCCGGGGTTTCCCAGTTGCGCCCGGTTGACCATCACCTCGACGAGCTCGCCCTTCCGGTCAAACAGGGCCATTGTGGGATAAGCCTTCACACCGATGTTCTCGGTCAGCTTGCCCGCATCGGTAACGATCGGCCAGGCCAACCCATGTTTGGCCACGAACTCCTTGGTTTCCTTGGCGCTGTCAAAGGTGAATGCAAGCAGGTGGAGGTCCGGGCGACGCTCGGCCAGCGCATTGAGCAGAGGCACCTCCTTCACGCACGGCTCGCACTCGGCAAAATAGAAGCTGACCAAGGTGTACCCTTGCAACGCCTTGTTGTCGATGGGCGTGCCGTCCAAGCGCGTCAGGTGGAACTCGGGCAAAGCCTCGCCCACTTTGAGCCTGGCGAAGAAGTGCTTGGAGTGATGGTGCCCGCCTTGGGGCTCAGCGAACGCGGGGGCGCAAACAAGGAGGGCGACGGCGGCAAACCGGGTCAGGGACGGCAGCATTGGATCTCCTAAAAGGTCATCAAGAGCCCGGATGATCTCTTAGTATTCCATTGGCAGCAACCAAAATTAAAACCCGTTCGGTAATCCGGTCCCGCGCGGGTTGATGGGTTAATGGCGGCCCAGTGATCGGCTATATCAAGGGCATTAAACCAATCGCTGCTGAAATGGTTATGAATAATAGAACACTTCCGACAAGTGCTATTTCAAGCAGTCGTTTCTTAGGCCTTGGCTTTTCGACTCTCATGTAGCCTATCAAGCCGAGCGAAGTGGCAACCGCAGAGAGTGCGGCGCCAACTGCTCCGCAAACGACGAGCAACGCGAATATGCCGGTCCCACAAACGAAGCCAACCGTCTGTTTCGCCCACTGCGAAAATAGCCAATATTGGTACATAAAGAAGGCTAGCGGTGCTAACGATGCACCGCCTGACATCAGGGACCAAAATCTAAAGGATTTCATAGGCTTGAATTTTTCACTTTATCGCGCCAGCCATCCCAAGCTGCTACCGTTGACGTTGTGAATGTACAAGCGGTCCGCGGTTTCGGTCAGCCCGGTCGTCGCAGGGGAATTGCCGCTCGGGTCCTGTAAATCGGCCACCACCTTGCCGTCCTCGGTAAAGGCCATCACATGCCCATAGGGCTTGGGAAGCGGCCAGAGCATGCGCGGAACGCGCAGCACGACCCGACGCAGGAATGGCCACTGGGCCATCCCGTCAAGATCGTTACGCGGCCCGGCGAGGCCCAGCCATATCCGGCCATCCAAACCCCGCATGAGATTATCCGGATAGCCGGGCAGATTATCGAACAATACTTCGGCCTGCGGCGATTGATGCGCCACGTCGACCTGGTCGGCATCAACGGCGATTTTCCACACCCGGTACCTGCCGCTCTCGCTAACGAACAGGCTGCGCTCGTCGCTGGTCAACGCAATGCCATTGGCTAAGCTCAGCCCTTTTGCGACAACACGGACCGTCCCGGCCGCCGGTTCATATTCCAGCACGCGTCCGGTAGCGCTCTGCTCCATGACATCGAGCATCGCGGCCTCGGAGGTGCTGCCCCATTGCGCCGCCTTGAACCGCGTTGAAGAATCAGTGAAATAAATCCTGCCGCTTCTTGCGACGACAACTGCATTGGGAAAAGATATCGCTTCCCCCGCCGCCGCCTTGGCCAAGACCGTCAACTTACCGTCCACATCGACGGACAAGAGCCCTTTGATGGCGTCGGCGACAATCAAATTGCCGCGCGCATCAAAAGCCAGGCCCAGCGGCCTGCCACCGGTGTCGGCGAATACTTCCTGGGCGCCGCCATCTGGCCGCATGCGTAAGATGTGGCCGCTTGTAACGGAAACGTACAGCTTGCTATCAGGGCCAAGAACGACATGTTCGGGTCCCACTTCGCCATTCAAATGGATGTTGTTTAAACCAACCAGTTTGGAATTGGCCGCGTGGACGCCGGTATAGCCAGGCGCAATCGGCGCCCGCCACGAGACCGGTTCGATGGGGACCGGCCACAGACTGAGATAGGCGGCGAGCGCAAGTACAGGCAGCATAGGTAGGCGCATGGAAAAATCAAATAATGATATTTCCAATCGTGCAACAAAACAGGAGCGAAGACAAGCAACATATTGCTGTTAAGTATACGCAGGTCTTCAAAGAGGGGGCGCGACCAGTGAGCAAATGTGTGCACACTCGGTGCGAACGTCGCGTCATGATGGCGCAGCCGCGAGCCTGCCACCAGTGACCGCGTGCGCACAGGTGCGCACCCTACGTCTGTCGGTGGCGCCGGAGGTTGATATCGGGTTCGATGCCGAGAAGGGGCGCGGTGCGCACATTGTGCGCACACTGTGCGAACTAAACCTCCACGCTTTCCGGCGTTGTGCGCGATTCGCGCCGGTTCTTCAGCACCTGCGGCGCGAGCGAGCCGCCGACCATGCCAATGAACGCCGCGACCAGTCCCGCCAGCTGGCCAGGGAAGTGCTCGCCGAAGGTCGAAATCTGCGGGAAGAACACGATCCAGGTGCCGATGCCCAGCGCCAGCGACAGGATCGCGCCTTGCGTGGTAGCGCGCTTCCAGTACAGTCCCATCACCAGCGGCACGAACGCGCCCACCAGCGTGACCTGGTACGCTTCCGACACCAGGTCGTAGATCGAGGTGCCCTTCATCGCGATCGCATAGCCGAGCACCAGAGCGGCGAACACCACGATCGTGCTGCGCATCGCGAACAGCTGCTGGCGGTCGTTCATCTCCGGCCGCAGGTTCTTCAGGATGTTCTCGACAAAGCTGGTCGCCGGCGCCAGCAGCGTGGCCGACGAGGTGCTCTTGATCGCCGAGAGCAGCGCGCCGAAGAACAGGATCTGCATCACCAGCGGCATCTTGGTCATCACGAAGGTCGGCAGCAGGCGCTGGTAGTCGCTCTTGGCGATCTCTATCGCGTTCTCGCCCATGACCACCACCGCGCAGGCGACCACGAACATCGGCACGAAGGCGAACAGGATGTAGCCGGCGCCGCCGATCACGGCGCCGGTGCGCGCGGTCGGCGCGTCCTTGGCCGACATCACGCGCTGGTAGACGTCCTGTTGGGGAATGCTGCCGAACATCATGGTCACGCCCGCGCCGACAAACATGGCGATGTCGGTGAAGGTCGGCGCCGGCAGCACCTTCCACAGGTCGGCCTTGGTCGCCATCGCGAACACCTGGTCGGCGCCGCCGGCCAGGCTGGAGGCGAAGAACGCGATGATGGACAGGCCCAGCACCAGCACGATCATCTGGATGAAGTCGGTGATCGCGACCGCGAGGAAGCCGCCGATCACCACGTAGATCAGCACCGCCAGGGTGCCGACGATCATGCCGGCGGTCTCGGACATCGCGCCGCCGGTCAGCACCGAAAACACCAGCCCGAGCGCCGTGATCTGGGCTGCCACCCAGCCCAGGTAGGACAGGATGATCGCGACCGAGCAGAACACTTCGATGCCTTTGCCGTAGCGCTCGCGGTAGTAGTCGCCGATCGTCAGCAGGTTCAGCTTGTAGAGCTTGGTGGCGAAGAACAGGCCGACCAGGATCAGGCAGGTGCCGGCGCCGAACGGGTCTTCGATCAGCGCGTTCAGGCCGCCCTGCACGAATTTGGCGGGAATACCCATGACCGTCTCGGCCCCGAACCAGGTGGCGAACGTGGTCGTGATCACCATGATCAACGGCAGGCTGCGCCCGGCCACCGCGAAGTCGGTGGTGTTCTTGATGCGCGTGCCGGCCCAGACGCCCAGACCGAGCGTAGCCGCCAGGTAGAGAGCGACAGAGGTGATCAAGGTGTAGTTCATGTGGTCTGCTCCGCAGCGGAAATAGGGGTTTCGGTCGGGAAAATTGGGCGATTATAGCCGCAGAAATCGGCCGTGGGATCGATTTGGGTGGTATTTGCGACACTGATCACGCAACGTATCAACTGGAGGGGTTCAGGCCGATTCGAACGCGGTCCGGTGGCGGCGCTGACGGTGTTGGTGGTGTCGAGCGGAATCATCCTCTACAGCCTGCTGCCGGCGCGCCATGCGGCGGCGGAAATCACCGCCGGCTCGGAGAAAGGTCGCGTCAGGATCCCGGTCAAAGGAAGGCGGCGGCGTGAATAGGCGTAAAAAGAATAGGGCGGTTGCCGAGGGTTCGCAATCAATATTGGATTACGCTCGTCAATCTTCCCGAATGTGTTTGCGCAACGCTTGAACTCGCACTGCCCGTTGCATACATTATTGGCAACGGCTGTGCGATCAAGACTTTGGAGATGAAGATGACAACGACTGACTGGCACGAACGGGCGGCAACGCTGAACATCGACGGCCGCGCCTTCATCGACGGCAAGCGCACCTGGGCCAGGCAGGACCAGCGCTTCGATGACTTGTCGCCTGTCGACGGCCGCAAGCTGGCCGAAGTGGCGCGCTGCGACAGCCTGGATGTGGACGCCGCCGTCGCCGCCGCGCGCGCCGCTTTCGAAGACCGGCGCTGGGCCGGCAAGCCGCCCGCATCGCGCAAGCGCACGCTGGTCCGCTTTGCCGATCTGATGATGCAGCACGCGGACGAGCTGGCCCTGCTCGAAACGCTCGACATGGGCAAACCAATCCGCTATGCCAGGTCGGTCGACGTGGCGCTCGCCGCCAACTGCATCCGCTGGTACGGCGAGGCGATCGACAAGGTGTATGGCGAGGTGGCGCCGACTCCCGCCGACAGCCTGGCCCTGATCACGCGCGAGCCGGTGGGGGTGGTCGCGGCCATCGTGCCGTGGAACTACCCGCTCCTGATGACCGCCTGGAAGATCGCGCCCGCGCTCGCGGCGGGCAACAGCGTGATCCTCAAGCCCTCCGAAAAGTCT
The DNA here is from genome assembly GCF_004614195.1 of Massilia horti. Lineage (GTDB taxonomy): Bacteria > Pseudomonadota > Gammaproteobacteria > Burkholderiales > Burkholderiaceae_D > Telluria > Telluria horti. Next base: position 15,102 of record NZ_SPUM01000124.1, read on the forward strand.
CCCCTCTCGGGTTTGCGCCTGGCCGAGATCGCGCTCGAAGCCGGCATTCCGCCAGGAGTATTCAACGTGCTGCCCGGTTACGGGCCGGAGGCCGGCGCCGCACTCGCGTTGCACATGGATGTCGATGCGATCGGCTTCACCGGCTCCACCCGCGTGGGCAAGCAGATCGTGCAGATGGCCGGCCAGTCCAACCTCAAGCGCGCCTGGACCGAATTGGGCGGCAAGTCGGCCAACATCGTCTGCGCCGACTGTCCGGACCTGGATGCCGCGGTCGCCGCTGCGATCGGCTCAATCTACTTTAATCAAGGCGAAAGCTGCAACGCGCCGTCGCGCCTGTTCGTCGAGGCCTCGATCAAGCACGCCTTTCTCGACAAGGCGCTGGCGCTGCTGCCCAGCTATGCGCCGGGCGATCCGCTTGACGAGGCGACCGTGATGGGCGCGATCGTCGACCCGATCCAGATGAAGACGGTGCTCGGCTACATCGAGGCCGGCAAGGCCGGCGGCGCACGCCTGCTCGCCGGTGGCTCGGCCGCGCGCGTCGATTCGGGCGGCCTGTTCATCGAACCGACGCTGTTCGACCAGGTCGACGCTTCAATGACGATCGCGCGCGAAGAGATTTTCGGCCCCGTGCTGTCGGTGCTGACCTTCACCGATTTGGACGAGGCGGTACGCCAGGCCAACGACACCCATTACGGGCTGGCGGCCGCCGTGTGGACTTCGGACCTCTCCCGCGCGATCCGCACCGCGCGGGCGCTGCGCGCGGGCACGGTGCACGTGAACCAGTACGACAACGACGATATCACGGTGCCGTTCGGCGGCTACAAGCAGTCCGGCAACGGGCGCGACAAGTCGCTGCATGCGTTCGACAAGTACACCGAGCTCAAGACGACCTGGATCCAGGTTTAGTTAGATCGCCATCTCGCGCAGGATCCTGGAGGCCTCGCGGCTGGCCATGAGGTGGGTCCCGTCGCGCATTTCGAGCTGGAGCTGCGACTGGTCGTCGGGCTTCATCGACATCACGAAATCGAGATTCACCAGCGCCGAGCGGTGGATGCGGATAAAGCGCGCGGGGTCGAGCAGCGCTTCGAGCTCCGAAATGCCGATCCGGACCAGGAAGGTCTGGCCCCTGGCCGCGATCGCGGTGTATTTCGAGTCGGCCTTCATGTATTCGATCTCGTCCAACGAGAGAGGGAAGAAGCGGCCGCGGTCGCGCACCAGGATGCGGTCCAGCCGTTCGGGCATGCGCTGCCCCGCCTGCGTCAGCGCCTGGTTCAGCGCGTCCTTGGATGGCGCCGACGTCTCCAGCAAACGTGCGACGGCGGCGTCGAAACGCGTCCGCGTGAACGGCTTGAGCAGGTAATCGACAGCGTTCAGTTCGAATGCCGTCACCGCGTACTGGTCGTAGGCGGTGGTGAAGACGATCTGGGGTAGGTGGTCAAGCCGCTGCAGCACTTCCAGGCCGGTCATTTCGGGCATCTGGATATCCATGAAGACCACGTCGGGCCGGATGCGGTTGATTTGTTCGAGGGCGGTGGCGCCGTCGGCTGCTTCGCCCACCAGGCGCAGGCCGGAGTGGGCATAGACGGCGTCGCGCAGCACGTCGCGCGCCAGCGGTTCGTCCTCGGCGATGAAAACGGTCTTGGTGATCACTCCGGACTCCCTGCCTCTTCCAGCGGAATTGAAATGGAAACGCCAAATCCGGCGCCTGGCGCGGTATCGATGCGCGATTGCACGCGCGGTCCGTAGTCCAGTTGCAGGCGGCGCTCGATGGTGCGGATGCCCAGGCCCGGCGCCGCCCGTACCCGTTCCTGGTCCGCGCCGGGGCCGTCGTCGTGCACGGACAAGGTCAGTACGCCGGCTTGCGTGTCCAGGCCGGTTCGGATTCGCAGTACGCCCGGCCGGCTGTGCGGATTGAATGCGTGCTTGATGCTGTTCTCGACCAGCGGCTGCAGCGTCAGCGCCGGCACCGGGCAGCCGCCGGCGTCGGGGTCGAGGTCCCATTCGACGGACAGGCGCGGGCCGAGGCGCAGCGCTTCGAGCTCGAGGTAGTCGCGGACGAAATCGAGCTCGGCATCGAGCGTCACCCGGTCGCTGCCGCTTTTCTCGGTGTCGAGGATGTAGCGCAGCATGTCGGAAAACCGGAAAAGCGCAGTCTCGGCCGCATCAGGGTCCCTGCGGGTGAGCGCGATGATCGAGTGCAGCGTGTTAAACAGGAAGTGGGGATTGAGCTTGCTGCGCAGGGCGGACAATTCGGCGGCGATCAGCAGGGTTTGCGCCTGGTGCATTGCTTCCGTCTGGCGCCGCACGGCCGCGTTGGCGCGGGTGGTATGGAAGATTCCTGCGATGAACGCGTAGCTGATCATGCTGTACATGAACGGCCAGGCGTGCCAGCTCGCCGGCCGCGTTGTAGCGCCCATCTGGTACACCAGGACGGCATGGGAAATCAAAGCGAACAGGGCAGCACCGGTCAGGTGCATGCCGAGCATCAGGCTCAAGCGATTGCCTTTTCGTTCCAGGTAGCCCGTCACCGGCCACAAAAGGCTTAGCAGCAGTGCGGGCAGGGCCGTGCTCCACATCGATTGCAGCGCCTGCCACCAGTCGAAATGCTTTGCCAGGACGGCGTCGATCTGGATGATGAAGGCCACGATGGCCATGTAGGTCAGCCACCCCGTGACGTAGATCCGCCAGCCGCGCGGAATTGATATCTTGTCTGTTTGCAATCTCATCCTGCAAGTATCGCGCACAACCGGGCTGTTGTGATCGGCAATGACGCGAATTGCGAAAATCGTGGGTTGGATTGGGGTTCCCGGGCCGCGCGCGGCATTTCCGAGGGCGGTGCTATAGTGGCCACACCGAGGCAGCCCGGGGAGTGTGATGAGTGACCTGATGCGCGATTTCCTGCGTGAACACAACATCCACGAAGTCGAATGCGTCATCCCTGACATGACCGGCATTGCTCGCGGCAAAATCCTTCCCAAGGACCTATTTCTCGGCGGCGATCACATGCGCCTGCCGAAGAGCGTGCTGCTCAACACTGTCAACGGCGAGCAGCCCGACAACGGCCCCTACGTCGGCACCACCGACCCCGACATGATCTGCGTGCCCGACCCCGCCACGATCCGGGTGGTGCCATGGGCCACCGAGCGCGTGGCGCTGGTGATCCACGACTGCCAGAACTTCGACGGCACGCCGATCGAGCTTGCGCCGCGCTCGGTACTGCGGCGGGTGCTGGAAAAATATGCCCAGCACGGCTGGAAACCGGTGGTGGCGCCGGAAATGGAGTTCTACCTGGTCGCGCGCAATTTCAACCCGCACGAGCCGCTGCAGCCGCCCATGGGGCGCAGCGGCATGATGGAGCAGGGGCGGCAGTCCTACTCGATCGACGCGGTCAACGACTTCGATCCGTTTTTCATCGAACTGGCCGCATTTTGCAAGGCGCACGAACTGGGCGTGGAGACGCTGATCCACGAGGCCGGCGCCGGCCAGATGGAAATCAATTTCGCGCACGGCGACGCGCTCGAGCTGGCCGATCGTGTTTTCCTGTTCAAGCGCGCGGTGCGCGAGACCGCGCTGCGGCACGGGATCTTTGCGACCTTCATGGCCAAGCCGATGGAAACCGAGCCCGGCAGCGCCATGCACGTGCACCAGAGCGTGGTCGACGCCGAGACCGGCCGCAACATCTTCACCGCCAATGACGGCGGCCCCAGCCAGCTGTTCTTCAATTACATCGCGGGGCTGGAAAAGTACGTGCCGTCGGCGCTGCTGATGTTCGCTCCGCACGTCAATTCATACCGCCGGCTGTCGCGCTTCCAGTCGGCGCCGACCAATGTCCATTGGGGCTACGACAACCGTACCTGCGGAATCCGCGTGCCCAACTCGCTCCCCCAGAACCGGCGTGTCGAAAACCGCGTGCCGGGCGTGGATGTGAATCCTTACCTGGCGATGGCGGCAACGCTCAGCTGCGGTTACCTCGGCATGATCGAACGCCGCGAGCCGACCGAGCCGACGCTGGAGAGCGCCGAGCACGTGCACGACGACCTGCCGCGTAACCTGGAGGATGCAGTCTTCCGCATGCGCAAGTGCCAGCCGCTGGCCGCGATGCTGGGCGAGTTGTTCGTGCAGGCCTTCTGCGAGGTCAAGGAACTGGAATTCGCGACCTTCAGCCGCGTGATCAGCTCGTGGGAGCGCGAGCACCTGATGCTGCTGGTCTGATATCGTAGGGGGCGCACGGCCGGCGAGGACCTGTGCGCACGCTGTACGGCTGAGCAGAGTTTGCATCCCGTGCGCACTGGTGCGCACGTTACGGCTTCTTTAACAGAGGTGTTAGCTTACGTGTAGCCATCGTAACGTGAAAGAAAGCACTGTACGGACGTGCAGCGTCCTGACCTGAGTAGG
>NZ_SPUM01000074.1 GCF_004614195.1 Massilia horti
GCTTGCAGCGGGACTTTCACCCACAAGAGTGCGCTCATGCTGAGCGCACAAAAAATCCGCCGGCAAGCCGGCGGACGCTGTTCCCCTCAACGGATGATTATTGCGCTTCGTTCACAACCGAACGTTGGCTCGCGTCCTGGTTCAGGAGCGAGCGACGGCGCGCATACGTGAAGTACACGATCAGGCCGATCGCCAGCCAGATACCAAACGCGATCCAGGTCACCTTGCTCAGGAAGCTCATCAGGGATACGCAGAAGATGACCGCCAGCGCCGGGATCACCGGCACGCCCGGGCAACGGAACGCGCGCTTGAGGTCCGGACGCTTCTTGCGCAGAACAATCACCGCCACCGATACCAGGCAGAACGCGGCCAGCGTGCCAATGTTGACCAGCTCACCCAGCACGTCCAGCGGAACGAACGCCGCCAGCAGGCCGAAGATGATGCCGACCATCCAGGTCGCAAAGAACGGGGTGCCGTGCTTGGGGCTGATGTTCGACAGGCGGCGCGGCAGCAAGCCATCGCGCGACATCGCAAAGATGATGCGGGTCTGGCCGTAGGCCATCACGAGGATCACGGTGGTCATGCCCAGGATCGCGCCCAGGTCGACGAAGCCGGCGAACCAGTTCTCGCCAGCATATTGAAGGGCCAGGGAAACCGGATGGTCAATGCCTTCGAATTTCGCAAACGGCACGATGCCGGTCATGATGCCCGACACCAGCACGTACAAGATGGTGCAGCCGGCCAGCGAGCCGATGATGCCAATCGGCAGGTCGCGCTCCGGGCGCTTCACTTCTTCCGCCGCGGAGGTGACCGCATCAAAGCCGATAAACGCAAAGAACACCAGTGCCGCAGCGCTCATCACACCGCCCATTCCGAACGGCATGAACGGCTGCCAGTTGGGCGGCGACACGTGGCGCGCGCCGACCAGGATGAACAGCAGCACAACGCCGACTTTGACCAGCACCATCACGTTGTTCACCCGCGCCGACTCGCGCATGCCCCACGACAGCATGCCAGTCAGCACCATCATGATCAGGAATGCCGGCAGGTTGAAATACGTGGTCACGCCCGGCAGCGCGCCTGGCGCGGCGGATAGTGCGGCCGGGATATGTAGCCCAAAGCCGGCAATCAAGGATTGAAAATAGCCCGACCAGCCCACCGAAACCGCCGAGGTGGCCAGACCGTACTCGAGCAGCAGGTCCCAGCCGATCATCCATGCCACCAGTTCCCCCAGAGTGGCGTAGCTGTAGGTATAGATCGAGCCGGCGACGGGAATGGTCGATGCGAATTCGGCATAGCACATGGCGGCAAAGCCGCAGGCCAGCCCGGCAATCACGAAGGAGAGCGTCAACGCCGGGCCCGCTTTCAGCGCACCGATGCCGGTCAGCACGAAAATACCCGTGCCGACGATAGCGCCGATACCCATCAGGATCAGGTCGAACGGACCCAGCACCTTCTTGAGTCCGCTCGGCTTCTGGCTGGCGGCCAGCATGGCGTCAAGATTTTTAGTTCTAAAAATACTCACTACAGTCTCCAGTCGATAAATGGTTTCTTGTGGTCTTCTTGTTGTGGAATTCACTCCTGAGGGCACGTCCATCCCGGGCTTGTGGCCAAACGAGGATATTTACCCTTAGAGGAGACCATCCCCTATTCTAACCGTGCTACGCCGCTGCAACAGTCTAAGATAGGTTTAGCGTCGCTATGTTATCCGGAATTAAACAATCTTCCTACAGCCAAATATGCCGCTCTGCAGCATAACGGCCCGCGCGCGCGCCCGGCCGCGCGCAAGACTGGGTCAAGGCTCGCTCTGCGCCGCGCTGCGGGCAGCGGCGCGCTGGGTACGCAACCGCCTGGCCACGATCCGGATCGCCGCAATGGTCGGCACCGACAGGAAGATTCCCGCCACCCCGGCCAGCTCATCGCCGGCCAGGATGCCGAACACGACCAGGATCGCCGGCACGTCGACCCCTTCGCTCATCAGGTACGGGCTGAACATGTAATCCTGCACCAGCCGGTACGCGACCAGGAACATCAGCAGCCACCAAATGTGCTCGTAGCCGGAAAATGCCGCCACCGTCAGGATCGCGACCGCTGCGGTCAGCGGGCCGAACACGGGTATGACTTCCAGCAATGCCGCCACCCCTGCCAGCAGCAGTGCAAACGGTGCGCCGAGCAAGGACAGGACGGAACTGTAGGCAATGAGCGCCGCCAGCGACAGCAGGCCAAGCGCACGCACGTAACGCGACAGCAGGTAATTCAGGTCATGGGCAACGCTCACCCATAGCGCCAGCTTGTCGCTGCGGCTTGCCGCCGCCAGCCATGCCTCGACCGCAGGTGCCGCCCGGATCATCAGGAAGCTAAAGATCGGCACCACGACGACGTAGATCATGTTGCCCGCAGCGTGCACCAGGCTGGCACCGAGCCGCTGGGCGGCGGGCAGCGCCTGCGACAAGCCGCTCGCCAAAGCCTCCCGCAAGGAGCCGGCCAGCCGTTCACGGAACGGCTCGAGCAGGTGCGGCAGTGGCAACCGCTTGGCCAGCGTGCCCGGTTCGAGCAGGCGTGGCAGTTCCTGCGCCAGCCCGGCGGCCTGGTCCGCGAACGTGCTGCCAAACAGGAAAACCAGCAGGACGATCAGGCCGAGGATCACCACGAACACGCCCAGCAGGATGACGGTGCGCGACACGCGCGGGCCCACCCGGCGCGAAATCAACTCGAACAGCGGATAGATGAGATAACTGAAAAACACGGCGAACAACACCACCAGCAGTGTCGTGCGCATGCGGTAGACGCAGTAAAGCCCGCCGAGCATGACGATTGCGGTCCAGATCGCACGCACAGCGCGCATATCGAGGCCGAACACCGGCTTCTCCTTCGCGAATGCCCCGTGCCCACGGTCCTGTCATGGATCGGGCTGGGCGATGGCACGATCTTAAATCCAGAGAGGAATCGCACGCGCGCGCGAGCAACGGTTGAGTCGGACAGTTAACAGGCCTGGGGCTTTACCGCTATACGGGAGCGACGGTATGCTTGCTGATCCGGATCGCCCTGGCCCTGCTGCAGGGCTGGTTCAGCCAGTGGTGGCTGCGCACACACAAACAGGGGCCGTTGGGGGCGCTGTGGCACCGGCCGACATGGCTGCGGACAAAAAGTCCGGTCGTTCAGCCGGGCTGAGACATGATTGGTTGGAAAATGATACCTGCTAAATGGATTTTCGCAACAGCTCTCGTGGCGTTAATAGTGGCGGGATTCGCCTTCGCGTTAACGGCGTTCGGTATCACGCAATTTCGTTTTTTGGTTTATGTATCGGTACTAGTGGGCGTCGTTGCCGTCGCAGTCGGCTCGCTTTGCCGCGCAACTGGCAAATTAAAAAATGATCTCTATGATTGAAGCGAAGCAAAGCGATTGAACTACGGGATCGGCGAACGCCTGCGCATCTTCAAGCCCGCAAATGAGGTGGCACGGCCGCCCGGCAGGCCAATAGCGACCAAGCCGGGCTATCGGCTTGCGTTTATGCGCGCACGCCCGCCACCGCCAGTGCGGTCATGTTGACGATCCGGCGCACGGTCGCGCTTGGGCTGAGGATATGCGCCGGCTTTGCGGCGCCAAGCAGGATCGGGCCGACGGTCACGCCTTTGCCCGAGGTCATCTTGAGCAGGTTGAGCGCAATGTTCGCCGCATCCAGCGATGGCATCACCAACAGGTTCGCCGCGCCGGCAAAGGCGTCCTCCGGCTGGTAAATGCGGCGCAGTTCCTGCGACAGTGCCGCATCGCCCTGCACTTCGCCGATCACCTCGAGCCCCGGCGCGCTTCGGGCCAGCAGGGCGCGCGCTTCGCGCATCTTCAGCGCCGACGGGCGATTCGACGAACCAAAGTTCGAGTGCGACAGCAGCGCGACCTTCGGCGTCAGGCCAAAGTGCTGCAGCTCGGCCGCGGCCAGGCGCGCGATGGCAGCCAGTTCCTCGGCCGACGGATTGTCGTTGACATAGGTATCGGCGATGAACAGCGTGTACTTGTCGAGCACCAGCGCGTTCATCGCGGCGAGCACGCCGGCTTCCGGCGCCACGCCGATCTCGCTGCGCACGTGCGCCAGATGGCTGTCAAAGCGGCCCTTCATGCCGCAGATCAGCGCATCGGCTTCGCCCGCCTTCACCAGCGCGGCGCCCTGCAGCGTGGTGTCGCCGTTCGGCTCGACCAGCGTGTAGTCGGAGCCGCGCTGCAGGCGCAGGCCGGCCTCGCCGATCGCACGTTCCACAGCTTCGGCACGGCCGATCAGCACCGGTTTGGCCAGGCCCTCGTCAACCACGGTCTGCGCCGCACGCAGCACGCGCGGGTCTTCGCCTTCGGCGTAGACGACCCGCTTGGCCTTGGCCTTGGCAGCCGAAAACACCGGCTTCATGAAGAACCCTGTGTGATACACCATCTGCATCAACTGGTCGCGGTACGCTGCCATGTCCTCGATCGGACGCGAGGCCACGCCCGATGCGGCAGCCGCCGCTGCAACCGCCGGCGCGATTGCTGCGATCAGGCGCGGATCGAACGGCTTCGGGATGATGTATTCAGGGCCGAAGCGCAGATCCTGGCCGGCATAGGCGGCCGCCACCGCTTCGTTCGGCTCGGCTTCCGCCATCGCGGCGATCGCCTTCACGCAGGCCAGCTTCATCTCTTCGGTGATGCGGGTCGCGCCGCAGTCGAGCGCACCGCGGAAGATGTAGGGGAAGCACAGCACGTTGTTGACCTGGTTCGGGTAGTCCGAACGGCCGGTCGCGATGATGCAGTCAGGACGGGCGGCGCGCGCCACTTCCGGACGGATCTCAGGTTCCGGATTGGCCAGCGCCAGGATCACCGGACGTTCGGCCATCGTCTTGACCATCTCCCCGGTGAGCACGCCAGCGGTGGAGCAGCCGAGGAATACGTCCGCGCCACGCACGATGTCGGCCAGGCTGCGCGCATCGGTCTCCTGTGCATAGCGCGCCTTGTTCGCCTCCATCTTCGCGTCGCGGCCGGCGTAGATCACGCCCTTGGAGTCGGTGACGTAGATGTTCTCGCGCTTGACGCCCAGGCTCACCATCATGTCCAGGCACGCGATCGCCGCCGCGCCCGCACCGGAAGCGGCCAGCTTGACCTTTGCGATATCCTTGCCCACGACCTTGAGCGCATTGAGCAGCGCCGCGCTGGAGATGATCGCGGTGCCGTGCTGGTCGTCGTGGAAGACCGGAATGTTCATGCGCTCACGCAGCTGCTTCTCGATGTAGAAGCATTCCGGCGCCTTGATGTCCTCGAGGTTGATGCCGCCGACGGTCGGCTCGAGCATGGCGATCGCCTCGACCAGCTTGTCCGGGTCAAGCTCGGCCAGCTCCAGGTCGAACACATCGACCCCGGCGAACTTCTTGAACAGGCAGCCCTTTCCTTCCATGACCGGCTTGGACGCCAGCGGGCCGATATTGCCCAGGCCAAGCACTGCGGTGCCGTTACTGATCACGGCCACCAGGTTGCCGCGCGACGTGTAATCCGCCGCGGTGGCCGGATCCGCGGCGATTTCCTCGCACGCGTAAGCCACACCAGGCGAGTAAGCCAACGACAGGTCACGCTGGTTCGACAGCGGTTTGGTCGCCACCACCTCGATCTTGCCACGCGTCGGGCTGCGGTGATACTCCAGCGCGTCCGTGCGCAACTGCGTGTCCTTTTCGTTTTCGCTACTCTCAATGCTCATGCTAACTCCTATGCGACCTGCGAGCGCCATCCGGCCGATCCGGTCTGAATAAACGGGTAAATCTGTGAAGTGTTGACCGACAGGCCATCCGCTATTCTAACGGTATCCGTCCAGTTCGGTGAGAGTCAGTGAGAATTCGGCAAGAAGCGCGTCCGGAGGGAGAATTCGACAAGCGGCGCGTCCCGTAGGGTGTGCAGCTATGCTGCGCACGCGGATTGCGAACACCGTTAGCGTTTCAGCCAACAGGCCCGGGGTTTGAAACGACCTCTTATTGCGAACGCAAAGTGCAAACGACAAGCTCCGGATCAGCGTTGATCCGCAACGGCAGTTTGCTGCATCCCACGCCGCGACTGACGATGAGCGGCCCGTTGTCCGGCAAATCGAAGCTGCCATAGCAATAACGGCGCGACAGCGGTCCCTGTGGACGCGCCATCGGCGTACCATCGGCGCGCGCCACCTGCCCACCGTGGGTATGGCCGGCGAAGGCAACGTCGAAGGTTTCGCCGTCGACGTAATGCAGGCCATCCGGCGAATGGGTCAGGAAGACGCGTACCGGCCCGGCCCCCGCAAACGCGGCAGGCACGCACGGCTCGCCGGTCCACGGATCGTCGATTCCACAGATGCTGACCATCCCGAACGGCGCCGGCAAGGCCACATTACGGTTGTGCAGGAGCTCGATGCCGGCCTCGCGCAGGGCCGCCTCGATCGGCGCCCGGCCATGCCACACGTCGTGGTTGCCGATCACACCGAATACCCCGAGCGGCGCCGACAGCGCGCCCAGGCAGTCCCTGAGCTGGTCGACATGGCGCGCGCCCAGCGACACGTAGTCGCCGCCGAGCAGCAGCACATCGGGCCGCACCCTGCGCACCTGCGCGGCGAGCTCCTCGAACACGCCAGGGTGCGTGGTCGGCCCGGCATGAAAATCCGAGGCAAACCCGATCACCAGCGGCGCAGGCAGCAACACTTGGCCGCTCACCGTCACCTCGCGCCGGACCACACTCAAGCGGCCATGCCAGCCGCGCTGGTAGCTCCACGCCGCAACCCGGCCGCCGAGCATGGCCGCATCCAGCAGGCGCTCGAAGCAGAACCGTATCGGTTTATGTTGGAATTGCAACAGGGCTGACATATGGAACACCGGTGACGATCTGACGACTTTACTACAGATCGGTGCGGCGGACCGCACACATCCAACGTCAGGGCAGCGTCCCCCCAGCGAACTGGTATTGCGGCTGGCCGGGTGTATCCGTGCGGAACATGAACAGTCCCCCCGCCAGCGGCTGGCTGGCCCGTTCATCGGGCGCCAGGCCTTTCCAGGCGGTAGTGACATACGCCGTGCGCAAGTCGTCGCCGCCAAACGCGAGCTTGGTGATGTTCGTGACGGGGAAAGTGACCGAACCCACGAGCTGGCCGCCAGGGGTGTAGCGCTCGATGCGCGCACCGCGGAACACGGTGATCCACACATGACCGGCGCTGTCCACAGCCAGCCCGTCCGGATGGCCGGGCCGCGCGATCCGCGTGAACAGGCGCTTGTTCGCCACGCTACCATCTGGCAGCAGGTCGAACGCAAACACCTGCAATCCCAGCGTGTCCACGTGGTACAGCGTCCGGCCATCGGGACTGACTGCGGGACCGTTGGTGATGATGTAGCCGCTATCGGCCCTGGACACGCCGCGCTCGTCGAACCGGTACAGTGACCCGGTCGGCTTGGCCTGTCCGTTGTCCATCGTTCCGAACCACAGGCGTCCGGCCTGGTCGACGAAACCGTCATTGAGCCGGTTGCCCGGAATATCAGGCTCCACCTCGCCCAGCTTGGCAAACGTGCCGCTGGCCTCGTCGAAGCGATACAGCCCGTCCTCCAGGCCGCACACGAAACCGCCGTCATGCGCCGGCACCACGAAACCGATCTGCCCAGGCGCGTTCCAGCTGTGCCGCCTGGCGCCGTTTTCATCGCAGCGGTGCAACCTGTGCCCCTTGATGTCCACAAAATAAATCGACCGCGTCGGCGCGTGCCACAGCACGCCCTCGCCCAGTTCGGCCCCGACCGGCCAGATACATTCAGGCTGCTGCCCGCTCATGCCACCTTCCATAACCCTTATCCTATCCCTGCAGTGACCTAAAAAACAGTTCGTCGTCATTGGCTAATTCTTGTTTTTCCCGTGATGCCGGACCAATCTGCGGTCCGGACCGGGTCTTGAGCGAGCGTTCCTGATAAGCGCGCGGCGAGCAGCCCAGCTCGCGCTTGAAGACCGAATGCATGTACTGGCTCGACGTGAATCCGCACTGGCGCGCAACGTCGGCCAGGTTGCAGTCGCCCTGCTCCAGGATCGAGGTCGCCGCCTCGAGCCGCAGACGCAGGATCTCGTCGTGCACGCTGGTTCCGAGCTCCTGTCGGAAGTAGCTTTTGAGCGACGAGCTCGAGATGCCCACGTAGTCCGCCACCTGGTCAGTCTTGATGCCCTGGCACGCGTACTGGCGGATGAAATGCAGCGCCCGCATCACGTGCGGGTGCCTGGCCGCCGCGTGCTTACTGGATGCCAGCACGTTGATACCGGCCGGCGGCACCAGGATACGGGTCGCGCCCACGCACACCCCGTGCAGCATCTGGTCCAGCAGGTGCGCCGCCGTGCGCCCCATCTCCTGCGCGCCCTGGATCACGGAGCTCATCGGGATGCGGGTCAGCATGCGCGCCAGCGGGTCGTTGTCGATGCCGATCAGCGCCACCTGCTCAGGCACCGCAATTCCTGCCAGCGCGCACGCCTGCAACAGCTGGCGCGCCCGCGCATCGGTGACGGCGACGACGCCGACCGGTTTGGGCAGGCTGTGCAGCCATGCGATCTGCGCCTGCACCGCCTCGTCCCACGACGGCGCGCTGGTGGACTGGCCACGATAAACCAGCGGCTCGACCCGGTCGCGTGCAGCCAGCGCACAAAATGCCTTTTCACGCTCCTGCGCCCACCGGTTGTGCTGCGCCTCGGGCAAACTGAACAATGCAAAATTACGCAGGCCCGCGTCGATCAGGTGCTCGTATGCGAGCTTGATGAGCTTGAAGTTATCGGTCGCCACATACGGCACCTCGGCGGGATAATCGGCCACGTTCTCGTACGAGCCGCCGACCGCGACCAGCGGAATGCGGCTTGGCGCAAGCGCCGCGGCCACGGCGGGATCGTCGAAGTCGGCAATGATCCCATCGCCCTGCCAGCCCTCGATGCCGGGCAGGCGCAAGCGAAAGTCTTCTTCGAGGAACAAGTCCCAGGCGGTGCGAGTGCTCGACAAATAGGCGGCGATGCCAGCGATAATTTCGCGGTCGAATATCTTGTTCGCGTTAAAGAGCAATGCGATTCGACGTGTCTTTGGCGTAAGCATCGTGAGTGATGGTCCCCGACATGAATTCGCAACATTGTAAAACATCGATCTCACTGCTCTGCATCCCAATGTAAACACAGCAATTGCGAAATCCGCTAATCCGCATAGCAATTCTTGCCAGATTCCCTGCTGCCACATTTTTGGATGAACAAGTTCTGGTAACATGCGCGCCGCAACACGGCTCACGCGCACCTTGTCGCGCTCTGTCCGGAAAGCGTTACCGACCGCGCGACCTCGGCCACCATCGGCATGGCCCTCGTCTGACCGGCATGGAGCACGCGAGGTGCTCCAGTTCGAGATCGATTCAACGACGAGAGCATTGAAGATGAAAACGATGGACTGGAAAACTTGCCGCATCGCCGGCACCCTGATGATCCCCCTCGCGCTGGCCGCCTGCCAGGCCACGCCCCCAGCAACAGCACCAAGCGAGCGCGCGCCCTGGGTCGCGGACCTGGGTGACGGCCGCTACCAGAACCCGGTGCTGCACGCGGACTATTCCGACCCGGACGCGATCCGCGTGGGCGACACGTATTACATGACCGCCTCCAGCTTCAACAGCACGCCCGGCCTGCCGTTGCTGGCGTCCAAGGACATGGTCAACTGGGAGCTGGTCGGGCACGCCTTGCCCAATCTCGTTCCACACGAACGCTACATCGAGCCGCGCCATGGCGAGGGCGTGTGGGCACCGTGCCTGCGCTTCCACGACGGCAAATTCTGGATTTTCTATCCGGACCCCGATGTGGGCATCTTCGTTACCACGGCCAAAAATTTTACTGGCCCTTGGAGCGAACCGCACCTGCTCCTGCCCGGCAAGGGCATCATCGACCCGACCCCGCTGTGGGATGACGACGGCAAGGCCTACCTGCTGCATGCCTGGGCCAAGAGCCGTGCCGGCATCAACAACCTGCTCACCCTGCGCAGTATGGCGCCGGACGCAAGCCGGCTGCTCGATACCGAAGGCCACACCATCATCGACGGCAACAAGATCCCCGGCTACCGTACGCTGGAAGGACCCAAGTTCTACAAGGCCAACGGCTACTACTACGTGTTCGCGCCGGCGGGTGGCGTGGAGGACGGCTGGCAGGCCGTGTTCCGCTCGCGCAGCATCGACGGTCCGTACGAACTGCGTACCGTCATGGATCAGGGCAAAACGCCGATCAACGGTCCGCACCAGGGCGCATGGGTGCGCGCCGAGGATGGAAGCGACTGGTTCCTGCACTTCCAGGACAAGAATGCCTACGGGCGCGTCGTGCACCTGCAACCGATGCGCTGGACCGAAGACTGGCCGGTGATCGGCGAGGACGGCCCAAATCCCGGCATCGGCCAGCCGGTGCTGACCCACAAGAAGCCTGTGGCCGGTTTCCCGGTCAAGGTGCCGCCCACTTCCGACGAATTCAACGGCCCGAAACTTGGCCTGCAATGGCAGTGGAACGCCAACAGCGATGCGCGCTGGTATTCGCTCTCCGAGCGTCCGGGCGTGCTGCGCCTGCATACCCAGGCTACGCCGCAAGCGGCGGACTTTGTGCGCGCCGCGCCCGCTATCCTGTCCCAAAAGCTGCCGGCGCCCGCGTTTGTCGTCGACACCCACATGCAACTGAACGATGCACAAGTCGGCGACCGTGCGGGCCTGATCCTGAACGCGATGCAGTACGCCTGGCTGGGCCTGCGCAAGACGGCAAATGCGACAGAGCTGGTGTACACCACCTGCACCCCGGCGGTAGCGCGCTGCAAGGAATCGACGAAGGTGGTGCTGCCGTCCGCACCGTCGGCGCTCTACCTGCGCATGAGCATGGTGGACGGTGCGAGGGCGACCTTCAGCTACAGCACGGACAACGTCAACTTCACCAGCGTCGGCGAGCCGTTCAAATCCAGCAAGGGCCGCTGGGTGGGCGCGCAGGTTGGCTTGTTCAGCGTGGGCGACAAGGCCGGCGCCAAGCCTTCCAGCCTGGATGTCGATTACTTCCGCGTCAGCGCACCCTAACGGGCATTGCAAAGCGACGTGCCGCCCCGTAGGATGAATCACGCAAAACGCAGCGCAATTCACGGTTAGAGGCGCCAGCGGTGGCGCTTGGCCAACATTGCATCGCGTTTTGCGTTTCTTTATCGCATGTTTCGGCGAGGCATAGTCACGCCTTCGACATGCGGTTGATTCACGTTAACCCCCGAACATCGTCGTTCCCGCCTGCGCGGGAACGACGGGCATCGCCGATTAATCACCAAGTTGCGCAATCAACAGGCGCGGCCGATGCTAGGCTTGCTCGTTGTCGTCTCGAACTATGCGAAACCCAATGACCACTACCCGCCGTACCTACCTCAAGGGCGCCCTGTTCAGCGCCGTCGCACTCTCCCCGATGTTCCCGCTGGCCTGCGCATCGGCCCAGTCCGCGCAGCAGAACGGCTTTAACGTCCGTGCCTACGGTGCGGCCGGGGACGGCGTCAAGCTCGATACCGACGCGATCAACGCGGCGATCGCGGCCGCGGCGCAAGCCGGTGGCGGAACGGTCTACTTTCCCGCCGGCCGTTATCTGAGCTTCAGCATTCGCCTGAAGAGCAACGTCTCGCTGTACCTCGATTCCGGCAGCGTCATCATCGCAGCCGAACCCAAGGACGGCTCCGGCCAGTACGACCTGCCCGAGCCCAACGAGTGGGACGCCTACCAGGATTTCGGCCACAGCCACTGGCACAACAGCCTGATCTGGGGCGAGGGCCTGGAAAACTTGACGATCGCCGGACGCGGCCTGATCTGGGGCAAAGGCCTCATCCGCTCCGGTCCCGGCGCACGCCGCAAACTCAAGGCGGGCGACATGCCTTCCTCGCTCGGCAAGGCGGACCCGATGGGCGAGCGCTTGCGCGAAGGTGCGGTGTATGGCGCCGAAATGGTCGGCAAGGGCAACAAGGCCATCGCGCTGAAGAACTGCCGCAATGTGGTCCTGCGCGATTTCAGCATGCTCAAGTGCGGCCACTTCGCGGTGCTCGCCACCGGCGTGGACAACTTCACGATCGATAACGTGACGGTCGACACCGACCGCGACGGCTTCGATATCGACTGCTGCCGCAACGTACGCGTGGCCAATTGCGCAGTCAATACGCCCAACGACGACGCGATTTGCCTGAAGAGCTCTTACGCGCTCGGCAAGGCACGCTTTACCGAGCAAGTGACGATCACCAATTGCCAGGTGTCCGGCTTCGATCTCGGCACCTTCCTCGACGGCTCCCTGCAACGCACGCAAGTCAAGGCGCCCGACCAGGAAGGCGTATGCGGCCGTATCAAGATGGGCACCGAATCGAACGGCGGCTTTCGCAACATCACCATCGCCAACTGCGTGTTCGAGCACTGCCGCGGCCTGGCCATCGAAAGCGTCGACGGCGGCATCATCGAGGACGTCACGGTCGATAACCTGTCGATGCGCGACCTCACGACGTCGCCCCTGTTCATTCGCCTGGGACGGCGCATGCGCGCGCCGGAAGGCACGCCGGTCGGCGCGATCCGTCGCATCAACATCAGCAACGTAGTGGTTTCCCAGGCCAACGCGCCATTCGCCTCGATCATTGCCGGTCTGCCCGGCAAGCCAATCGAGGACGTTCGCATCAGCAATCTGACCGTTGAACATTGTGGCGGCGGCAATGCCGAGGACGCCCGCCGGACGCTTCCCGAAAACGAGGAGCACTATCCGGAGCCGAGCATGTTCGGCGTTACCCCGTCTTACGGGCTGTACGCACGCCACGTGCGCAACCTGCAAGTGCACCACGCCAGCCTGCGCACCACGGGCATCGACGCACGTCCGCCGGTCGTGCTGGACGATGTCGATGGCGTGGCTTTTGACGGCGTACGCTTTGCCCATGCGGCCGCGACGCCGACGTTCCAGTTGCAGTCGGTACGCGGCTTCGTGCTGCGCGATGCGCAGGGACTGCGTGACATCGCCAGCACCGACTATTCGCGCGCCACGCTGCAAGAGCCGCAATAACGGCGCGCGGCCCCGCAGCCGGGAATCGCAGAGCAACAAATGGTTTGAATCGCGCTTGACACCGATTGTCACCAACCTCAGGATATGCCAGCCGCGCTAAGCGGCGGCATCGCCGGGTGTTCCGGTTGGGCAGATGAAAGACGACAACATTTGCGCAAGGTGGTTCGACGAGGGCAACGTTGGCGCAGCGGTTCCGGATTCAGCCTCCCTCACCGTACTGCTGGTTACGGAAAGTGCCGAGCCTTCGGGCCTGGGCGAACACATGATCACGCTGGCCAGGACATTGCCGCGCGGTGTAAGGCCCACGCTGCTGTTCCCCGGCACGCACTCCGGCCTGGCCACCGCACGCCGCGCCCGGGCAGCGGGCCTGCCGGCGCTGACGCTGCCGTGGGCGGCAGTCCGGCTCGGGTCATCCACGCTTGCCTCCCTGCTCGAACGGCTGCGCCCGGACATCGTGCACGTGCACGCAGGCATCCCCGAAGAGGGACACAGGATCGCGGCGGCAGCAAAGAGCGCCGGAGCCGGTGCCGTGGTCCGTACCGAACATCAGCCGTACACCTTGAGCACGCTGCGGGTCCGCACGCCGAAGATCAGCGTGCTCGAACGCGAATACCGCTGCGGCGTGGAGCATGTCGACCACATCATCTGCGTCAGCCACGCCGCGCGCCAGACCTTTCGCATGGCGCGCGTCCGCGTTCCGTTTTCGGTCGTGCACAACGGCATTGTCGCCCACGCCGCCGGTATCACACCCAAAGCGATGCGCGCCAGCCTGGGCATCGGCGACGCGCCGCTGATCCTGACCGTCGCCCGTTACGTGCGCCAGAAGCGCCACATCACCTTGCTCGAAGCATTGCCCCGCTTGCTGGAGCACTGCCCGCGCGCAATGCTGGCCTGGGTCGGCACCGGACCGCTGGAAGCGCCGCTGCGCTCGCGCGCGGATGAGCTCGGAGTCGCCGACCACATCCTGTTTCTCGGTGCGCGCAGCGACGTGCCGGACCTGATGGACGCTGCCGACCTGCTTTGCCTGCCATCCTGCTACGAGGCCCATCCGCTCGTGATTCTCGAAGCATTTGCGGCCGGGCTGCCGGTCATCGCCGCGCGCGCGCTCGGCATCACTGAGGCCGTGCAGGATGGCGAGAACGGCCTGCTGTTCCCGGTCAATAGCCCACCAATGCTTGCGCACACGCTCGCGCGCGTGCTCGCCGACCCCGACCTGCTGGAGCGCCTGCGCATCGCCGGTCCGGCTGCTACCCGCAAGTTCACGGCGGCACGCATGGCCAGCGAAACCATCGCCGTGTACCGCCAGGCCATGGCGATGCCTAACATGCTGGCGCCCACAAGGACCCCGCTGCTCGCTTGATCTGAGTCTAAATTACTCGATAGTCCGAAAACTTTTCCCGCTTGAGCCCGTCTGACTGTCGCAGCATGAACCGTTACATCAACACCTATCGATACCGGCAGCATGTTCATCCCTCAACCTGATCGTCATGCGTTTTCGGAAAACGGAACAACTTGCGCCGCCTGCGGCAAACCGTCAGCATCAGGCCACGGTCCGCCAGCGCAAAGCGCTGTGCCAAGCGGAGGTGACGGGCGCCTGCCGACGCCAGCGGCGACAATTGCTAACCGGCGGGCCAGCCAAGTCATGCGTCTGAGGACACCAATCTGGTTTGCGAAGAAAGCGCTGCGGCGATGGAAAATGTTTGTCCGCCTGTCCGCATACCCCGTCGTCGCCCTGCACTTCCGGTCGGACTTGGACGAAGACCAGTTCTGCAGTGCCTGCAAACTACGGGCACGCAAAACGGTCAACGCCGCGCTGATTGATCTTGCGCGCTACGACAGCGCCAATCACTTTCTCGACACGCTCGGCAAACGCGGCCATCTTGCGCCGCAATCACTGAAAGCCCGGTCGCGCGGATACGCCGTGCGCGAACTTGAACGCCAGCGCTACCTCGACGACATCTGGGCACTCAACGCGCTGCCGGAAGACAAACAGATTCGCCTGACTGATGGCTTTCCTGCCCTGACAGAAACGGCCCCGCACCACACAACATACTTCGGCGCGTTCGCCCGTAGCGGCGCCTTGGTGGCCTACTGCCGGCTTACATTGCACAGCAATTTTGCTGCAATTGAAGAGCTGATCGGAAACAGGAACAAGGATGGCGTGCTGTTCCTCTTGCTTGCCGAGATCGTGAATCAGTTGATCGCGCAGCGGACGGTCAACTACTTGATGCACCAAGGCTTCCAGGACAAGACTGCCAGCACCCGGCAGTTCATGCGCAGGGCCGGCTTTGAGCCGTTCCGCGTGCGATATGCGCTGGCTTGAGTTTGGCAATTGTCCCGGGAGTGTCCCGCGCCGGACATGGACGCCCAAAACAAAAAAACCAGCCACCTGCTAAGTGACTGGTTTCATTGATGAATTCTTGGTGGGAAGTGCTGGTTTCGAACCAGCGACCTCTGCAGTGTGAATGCAGCGCTCTACCCCTGAGCTAACCTCCCAAGACGGCGCGTATTATGACATAGGTTTTGCGCTACGTCACCCCTAAATAGAATTTTTTCTCCGGGATACGCCCTCTTCCGCAAGCAGCGCTTGCTCTTGCAACTAGCCGGCAATCGATAGCCCAGACGCTTCTGCAGACGCATCGGCTGGCTGCGCGCACTTGCGCCACACGCATTCGCCTTTGACGCCCTTGTCGAGCCCCGCGAGCAGTTCCTCGTGCGCCGCCAGTTCGTCGGCGCTGGCCGACAGCACGACGATTTCGCCCAGCGGGCCTGCATCGTGCAACTCGCCAGCAACCACCGCTTCCACCTCGATCTCCATCGACAGCGAATTCTGGCCGCGGGTCATCGCCAGGTACACGTCAGCCAGCAACTCCGAGTCCAGCAATGCGCCGTGCAGCTTGCGGTGCGCATTCGAAATGCCGTAACGGTCGCACAGTGCGTCCAGCGAGTTGCGCTTACCCGGATGCATTTCCTTCGCGTTGACCAGCGTATCGATCACGCCAGCGCAATGATCGATGAACGGCGGCAGCCCGAGCCGCTCGAATTCGTGGTTCAGGAACCCGAGGTCGAACGGCGCGTTATGGATGATGACTTCCGCGCCCTGGATGTACGCGCGCAATTCCTCGACGATCTCGTGGAACTTGGGCTTGTCGCTCAAGAACTCAGTGGTCAGGCCGTGCACAGCGAGCGCGGCTTCGTCCGAATCGCGTTCGGGATTGATGTAGCGATGGAAGTTGTTGCCGGTGAGCTTGCGATTGACCAGCTCGACGCAGCCAATCTCGATGACGCGATCGCCAGTTCGAGGATTTAAGCCAGTGGTTTCGGTGTCGAGGACTACCAAACGGTTAGTGCGCGTTTGTAAACTCATTTTGCCTTCAGGAAGCGAGCCCATGGTTGGGACAGCAATGATACCACTGCCCGGCACCAACTAAAACTCGACAATTCCCGGGGCCCCGATGCGAATCGACAGGTGGGACCAGGCATGCCGCAATCGCGAGCGGCACAACAACTTATTGTGGAACTCCGAATAATGAACTTATTCGGGAAGGGTCGTTTGACGCCGACGCGTCACAGAAGCCGCCTGTTTAAGGGGTGGCCGGCACCGGGGTCCAGCCGCCCGGGCAAACATCGACATAGGGATAATAGCTGTCGAAGCTCGGGCAATAGAACCAGTATCCAGCCGATGCCGCCCCGGCAGACGGGGGCCAATACGGATCCGGATACGGGTAGCTTGGCCCCGGATAGTAGTACCAGGACGGTCCGACCACCCACCACCAACCGTCGCGCCCGCCGTGCGGGCCATGATGCCAGCGCCCGCCGTTCCAGATGCCCCGGTCGTGCGCCTCAAAGCGCCGAATGTCACCGTGCCACCCCGGCCCACCGTGCGGCCCACCCATGCCCGCATGCCCCTCACCGTGCGGCCCACCCATGCCACCATGCCCCTCGTGATGCTGCGCTTGGACAGGCATCGCCAACAGTGCGGCGAACACCGCGAGCAAGAGAGGCTTGCAACCATTAACAGACGAGCGCACGAAACTGCCCTCCCTCGTACGAGGCAAAAGCAATCCATCGTATCGTCATCCCGCCAACATTCGTTCTGACCTATCTCAATAGAAGAATGATCGCAATTGGCAAGGCCGCGCTCGCTTCAACGACGCGCCGACGCCACTCCCATGTTTGCCAGCACATCCGCGCGCTCGTTGCCGGGATGGCCGTTGTGCCCACGCACCCAGCGCCACTCCACCTGGTGCGCCTGTTGCGCGGCATCGAGCGCCTTCCACAAGTCTTCGTTCTTGACCGGTTCCTTGGTCGAGGTCTTCCAGCCGCGCGCCTTCCAGCCGTGGATCCATTCCGAAATGCCCTTCTGCACGTACTGGCTGTCGGTATGCAGCACCACGTGGCACGGACGCGTCAGCGTGCCCAGCGCCTCGATCACGGCCTTGAGCTCCATCCGGTTGTTGGTCGTGTTCGGTTCTCCGCCGAAAATCTCTTTTTCGTGCTCGCCAGATACGAGCAAGGCGCCCCAGCCGCCAGCGCCCGGATTCCCCTTGCAAGCACCGTCCGTATAAATTTCCACCTTGGTCATGCTTGCTGTTCCCTTGTCTTGTTCTGTCATTTTCTGTTGGTTGCCGGCACCGCCTGCGGTGCCTTGCTGGTTTTGCGATTCCAGGCCGGGCCGATGATGTGCATGCCCTTGACGCGCTTGATCGCGTGCACGATGTAGACCGCGCCCAGATATGGCCACCAGCGCTGCCCGGCCGATTCCAGCAGGCCGAAACGGTTGAGCCACTGGGTGGTCCGGCACGGCGGAGCATAACAGCCGAAGTAGCTGCGCGTCACGCCCATATTCAACAATTTCAACCAGTCCTTCAGGCGCGGCATCGAAATGAATTCGCCGGCCGCCGGCAGGTAATCGCTGCTGGCAATCCGCCCCACGCCCTGGCGCACGCCCCACAGGCTGGCCGGGTTGAAGCCGCAGATGATTACCTGGCCTTCCGGAATCAGCACCCGCTCCACCTCGCGCAGCACCTGGTGCGGTTCGGCGGCAAACTCGAGCACGTGCGGCAGCACCACCAGGTCCAGGCTTTGCGACGCGAACGGCAGTTCGGCAAAATCGAGCGCCACGGCGATTTGCTTGCCGTCAGGCGCAAGTGCCAGTTCGCTCGTCGATGACAGGCGCGTGGCCGCCTGCCACTTGTTTGGCATGCGGTTCGCGGCCAGCGCATCGATCTGTGGCACTCCGATCTGCACGGCATTGAAGCCGAAGATATCGGCGGTCAACTCGTCCAGGCATGCCTGTTCAAAGGCACGCACATACGTTCCGGCCGGAGATTGCAGCCAAAGGTCGAGGGCTATAATGGATTTTTCGGATGTGGCGTCGTCCATACCTGCCCTTTTTACTCCTAAACTATGACAAACCCGCCGCGCAGTGACCTGACTGTTCTCGCCGTTCCTGCATTTAAGGATAACTACCTGTGGCTGATCCACGATGGCGTGCATGCCGCCGCAGTCGATCCCGGTGATGCCGAGCCTATCCTCGCTGCACTCGATGACCATAAGCTTACCCTGACCGCCATTCTACTCACCCATCATCACGCTGACCACATCGGAGGTGTTCCCGGCTTACTCGCGCGCACGCGGGTCCCGGTATTCGGCCCTCGCAACGAGGACATTGCTGTGGTGACCGAGCCACTCTCGGAAGGCGACCGCGTCCAGGTGCCGGGGCTCGACCTGGCATTCGACATTCTGGACGTGCCCGGCCACACCAGGGGACATATCGCTTATGTGCGAAGCACGCCGGGGCTGCACTGGCTGTTTTGCGGAGACACCCTGTTTGCCGGCGGATGCGGCCGGCTGTTCGAAGGCACGCCGGCGCAGATGGTCCATTCGCTGGCGAAACTTGCCGCGCTGCCGGAGGATACGCTCGTCTTCTGCGCACATGAATATACGCTGTCCAACTTACGTTTTGCTGAGGCGGTCGAACCCGCCAATCAGGCGCTGCACCTGCGTCTGCGCGACGAAAGCGCCAAGCGCGCGGCCGGATTGCCTACCGTGCCGTCGACCATTGGGCTGGAAAAAGGCACGAATCCGTTCTTGCGCTACCGCGAGCCGGAAATAGTGGAGAAGTTGCTCGCCGCCGGCAAGCTGGCGCCGGGGGCGTCGCCAGTGGAAGCGTTCGCGGCACTGCGCGCGTGGAAGAACGCGTTTTAAAAGGCTATGTCACCGGTAAGTGTGGGTTTCGTAACGTGAAAGAAAGCACTGTACGGATGTGCAGCGTCCTGACCTGAGTAGGC
>NZ_SPUM01000110.1 GCF_004614195.1 Massilia horti
CTGCCGAAGCAATAATTGGCGCTTAGGCGTAGGGTGCGCACCTGTGCGCACGCGGTACGGTTGCGCAGAGTTTGCTTCCGAATGCGAACGGTACGGTTGGTTTGCATCCGCGTGCGCACAGGTGCGCACCCTACGGCTTGCCAGAGGCGGCGGTGCCATCACCGCCCGCACATCGGCGCCGCCAATCTCACCAAAGCATAATCCTTGGTCGCGGCCACCGGTCGCATCCCAGCAGGCAGCGGATGATCGCCGACCACCAGCAGCCATTTGTTATGGGACGGCAGCCGGCACGGATCGACCGGCGCGCCGGGCGGCAGGTCGACCAAAACCGCATCCTTGTCGTCGAGATAGAACTGCACGCGGAACAGCTCTGCCATGTCGCTGCCGACCAGCGTGACCTCCTTGTGCTCGCGCGGCGGCACGTAACGGTGCGCGAATCTGCCGGCATTGTCCGGCCCCCATGACGTAACCAGCTGGCGCACGTAGCGCTGCACGCCGCGGTCGGCGGCCAGGATCGCCAGCGGCAGGGCGGCAAACAGGAACAGCGCGCCAGCATGCCTGCTGCCGCGTGCCCACAGGAACAGCACCAGCAGGTCGAGCCCGAAGATCGCGCGCCAGAACCAGCGGCGCAGGTCGATGCCGGCCAGGTCCGGTCCGTCGGGCGCGCTTGCCAGGTAGTGCGGAAGAAAGACCACGCCGGCCACCAGCAGCGCGGCCACGAACAGGGCAATGGTCCAGGCCAGCAGCGGGCGGCGCGCCGTGTCCGCCTGTCCCAGCTGGGCGGCGCCAACGATGAACAGCAGCGGAAACACGAAATCGTAGTAGCGCATATGCAGGCGGATCACTTCCGTCGCTCCCGCGCCCGCGAGCGAGGCGGTGAAGGCGATGGTCATGCCGGCCGCCGCGACCAGCATCAGCAGCGCGTACACCTGCAGCCAAATCAGCTGCGGCGCGGCCCGTGCGCGCGCTCCTTTGCTCACGACCATCTCCAGCAGCAGCGCCATCGGCAGCGCCAGTACCAGGGCCAGCGCCATGAGGTGGCCCCAAGCATTGACCAGCGCCGGCGGCAGCAACTGGGCCAGCGTGTGGTGTGCTGCTTGCCGCGCGCCGCTGCCATAAAAGCTGCCGAACAACTCAAGCCCGGCGCGGCCGGCAAAGAGAAAACCGAGCCCGAACCTGACCAGCGCCGCCGCGCCAGCGGTCAGCAGCATCGGGACCAGCCCGGTGGCCAGTGACTCGCGATTCGCCGTGACATACAGCACGAACAGGCACAGCGCCGGCAGCAGGAATACCGCATGCACCTTCACCAGGGCCAGCAGGCCGAGCACTGCTCCGGTTGTGAACGCGTATGTAGCCCAGTGCCAGCCCGTACGCGTGAGCGCGACCCAGCTCAGCACGCAAAAGCCGAAGTAGTACATCGACTCGGGCATGAAGAAGGTGGTGTGCAGGTTCAGCGGCGCCAGTAGCGACAGGGCCGTGGCGAACAAGGACAGTCGCGGGCTGATAACCTGGCGCGCGATCAGGTACACGAAAGGGGCGCCGCCGACGAAGAACAGCGCGTTGCCAACCCGCACGCAGTCCAGGAACCGGTCGCCGCAGGCGTTGCTGGCGCTGAACACCCACAGGTACAGGTAGGACGGTACCATCGCGGCCGACACGGGATCGAGCCGCGCCATCTTGCTGTAGTACCACTCGTCGGAAAAGATCGCGGGATTCAGGCCGATGTTGCGCACCAGGAGCGCGCCGAGGGCGACTGCCATCATGGCGGCCAGCACCAGCGCCGAAACACGGGAGCCCGGCATGGCGGCATTACCCTTGCTCATTGTCGCTCCGAGGCCGCGCGCCAGGCCTCCAGCGCTTGCGTCATCTCGCCCCACGTGAAGAATTTGCGCTTTTCGTAGTACAACGGCCCGGCGTGCGGCCGCTGCGCCAGGCGTGCAGGCGACACCGGCTGCAGTGACTGCACGCCGCGCGTGATGTAGTGCAGCAGCACGAACGGGAACAGTCCGATCCACGTGGCGCGCTGCGAGGGGTATGACAGGCACAGGCGCAACAGGCGCAGCCTCTCGCCCCAAGGGATGCGGCGCGCCGTCGCGGATCCGTTTTCCGCCAGCGGCGCAAGCACCCGGAACAGCGGGCCGGGCAGGCCGCTGGCCTGGTACAGCGGATACTGGAAGGTGCGCGCGACGAGGCCCCGCCGCTGCGCCAGCGTGACGGCCAGCGCATGCAGCGCGTCGTGGTCGTGGTGGCCGCCTTCCCACGCCGGCACGTGCAGCGAGTCGATTGGTCCGAAGCGTTCCAGCCAGCGCTGCAGCCAGCGCTCGGCCGCGGGCAGGTGCTGCGCCAGGCGCGCGTCGCCGATACCAAGTATGCCGCCGGCGAAGGCGACCTCGCCGGCATCCACCCCGAGCCGGGCCAGCACCGCCAGCGACTCGGCATTGCGGCGCGCGGCGCCGGCGCGGCCGGTCTGGCCGTCGGTCAGGTAGGCGCACGCCACGCGCTGTCCGCGCCGGCGGCATTCGAGGATGCGCGCATACACCCCGAACTCGTCGTCCTGGTGGGCGAACAGGAACAGCGCGGCGGCGTCAATAGGCATCGAAGTCGAGGAAGGTGAACTGGATGCGCGCCGGATCGAGCTGCGGCGCGTGCGGCGCGAACGAACGGTAGATCAGGTTCAGCGGCGACGGCCGCAAGCGCCTGGGAATGCTCGCGTAATTCCAGTAGCGGCTGGTGGCGTCCGGCGCCAGCCCGATGAACAGGCGCAGCGGCGAGAGCGGCCGCGTGCCGCCTGGCTCCTCCGGCGGCAGGCCGGCCGCCGCCAGTTCGGCATAGGCTGGCAGCCCGGCGTCGCCCGCCGCATGGAACTGGCGCCGCCCGCCGCGCTGGCGCGACGACACCGGATTGTGCGGATTGGCGCAGCGCCAGGCGAGGGCGGCTTCGTCCCAGCTGCGTTCGAACGACAGCTCTTGCGGTGCCAACGCGCGGCTGTGTTGAAGCGGCCCGATACCGATGCGCGCCTCGAGCGGGCGCACCAGCTGGAAGCCCAGCTTGCGCACGAACCCGGGGGTGCTGTTGGCGTTGGCCACGCCGTAGATGCCGTCGAAACCCAGCGCCGCGCCGGCCTCGTAGGTCATCGATGCCAGCTGCACGAACAAACCCTGGCCCCGGTAGTCCGGATGGGTGGCCGTGTTCAGCGACAGCAGCACGCGCGCCTGCCGGCCTTCGACCCACGCGCGCGCCGGGATGCAGACGTAATGGGCGGCCAGGCGCGCGCCATCCCATGCGTCAAAGCCGACCGCGGCGCCGTCCGGATTGGCCACGTACAGCCATGCCAGGTAGCGCAGCGTGAACTTGTCCGTGCCCGGGAAGCAGGCTGCGAACAGGTCGCCGTAGCGGGCAAGAGAGGACGCGTCGAGCTGTACAGGTGCGAGGCGCATCATTTGAAGATCCAGTATTTGCCGAGGACGTAGCCGTTGACCGCCACCAGCGGCAGCGACACAAGCTTGCCGTACAGTGGGTTGCCCAGCAGCGCAACGGTCAGCGCCACGCAGCCCAGGGTGAGCAGGTAGTTCAGGCCAACCCCGCACAGGTAGCGCGCAAAGCCGATTGGCGTGGCCGCCTGCTCGAATGTGACGTGGCTGTGGAAGGCGTAGTTGACCAGCAGGGCTACGGCAAAGCCGGCCGTGGTCGCGCCGGCGTAATGCATGCCGGCCGCGAGCAGGGCCTGCATCAGGCCGACGTCGGCCACGGCGCAAAGCAGGCCGCCGGCCACGAACACCGCGAACTGGCGCCAGTGGGGAAGCACCTTATCCATGCGCATTCCTGAACACCGTCTTTTTGTGCAGCGGCCGGCGCGGCACCGACGCGATGTCGTAGGCGAGGAAAGCCAGGATCAGTTGCACGCCCATGATCACCGGCAGCGCCGCCAGCATCACGGCCCCGGCCGGGGCGGCAACTCCGGTGCGCACCGACTGCAGCCATTGGGTGCCCCCATAGGCCAGGCCGAACGTGACCATCACCATGCCCAGCGGCAGTTCGATCGACGCCAGCGACACGTTGCGCAGGTAGTAGTTGTAGAACACCCGTTTGGCGAAGTTGCGCACATGCTTGGCCGCGAATTCGGTCACGATCTGCGAGACCTTCAGGCTGCTGATTTCGTCGCGGTAGACCGCGTCCATCGGCACGTCGACCACCACCGCGCCCAGGGTGTTCAGGCGAAACAGCATGTCGGTTTCGAAGAAGTAGCGGCGGCTTAGCTTTTCCAGCGGCAAAAAGCGCGCGGCGTCGGCATGGATCGCCGTGTAGCCGTTGGTCGGGTCGAACAGGTCCCAGTAGCCGGACGAGATCTTGGTGAGCAGCGACAGCACCGCGTTGCCGAACAGGCGCAGCGGCGGCATCGCGCGGATATGCTCGAGGTTAAAGAAGCGGTTGCCCTTGGTGTAGTCGGCCTCGCCGGACAGGATCGGCGCGATCAGGCGCGGGATCAGGCTCGGGTCCATCTGGCCGTCGCCGTCGAGCTTGACGATGATGCTGGCCCCGTCCGCCAGCGCGGCGCGGTAGCCGGTGAGCACCGCGCCGCCGACGCCCTGGTTGTGCTGGTGCTTGAGCACGACCACGCGGCTGTCGTTGCAGTGCTTGCGCACCAGTTCGCCCGAGTTTTCGGGACAATCGTCATCGACCACGTAAATGCGGCTGACTTCGCGACCGATGGCGGCGATCACACCGAGCACGTGGCGCGTCACGCGGTAGCTCGGGATCACGGCGGCAATGACGTGTCGGCTCTGCATTGGGACGCCTTCTTCCGAAAGCGCCACCTTACCTCAACCCTTTGCGCGGTTTTTCAGTGCACGCTCAATTGCGCGATATCTGTCGCAAAAAGAATGCAATTTTGCGTTGGTCGGCCTGCTCAGGCGGCGGATTGTGCGGCGCGTCGAATTCCAGGTCCACGGTCACCTTGCCGCTGTCCTGGGTGCCGTTTGGCACCGGCAACGTCGGCGCCCGGTCCAGCTCCTTCCAGCCGAGGTCGACGCCGTCGATGCGCACCCGGGTGCGCTTGTTGTTGCCGTAATAGAGTCCGCGCAGCGTCAGCGAGCCCGGCCGTTGGCCCGCCGCGTACGCCACCGTCAGGCGCGCGGTGGGCGCCTTCGACCAGGCGCCTTCCCAGATGCCGCCGCCATGTTCGACATAGCTCCAGCCTTCGCCCAGCTCCAGCCCGGCCTGGCCGGGAACGAACTCGCGTACGGGTACGCAGCGGATCGGCCCGTTCACGTAGCGCCACTGGCGGTCCAGCTCGACAAACTGGTTGTCGTGCGCCATGGTCTGGCCCGCTTCGCACAAGAGCGTGCCAGCGTTCACGTTGGATTTGTGGTACATGGCCTTGCGCACCGCGCCGTCGACCCGGTAGATGTCGACGCGGTTCTCCTCGAGCGAGGTTTCATCGTTCACCAGCCGCTCTTGGAAGATTTCAGGGTCAGGATTGTAGGCGCCCGGCGCATGCGCCAGCACCCAGTGCGCCAGCGGGCTGAATTGAACCATGGTGTAGCTGCGCTCGAACCGGATCGTGGCCCACTGCGCCACCAGCACCACGGCCACCAGCGCCCATGGCCAGCGCGCTCGCACGCGCAGCCGCCACAGGAACGCGAACAGCAGCGGCATGGCGGCCCAGAACGCGTAGCGCATGAAGCCGGTCGCCCCGGCGTTCCAGTTGTGGATGACCAGCGTGGGCAGCGCCATGATCAGCGTGAACGCGGCCGCGCACAGGGTGAGCGCCGGCGCGCGGCCCGGGCCGCGCCAGCCCCACAGCAGCAGCGCCGCCAGCACGGCGGGCACGCCGACGATCATGCCCTGGTTCAGGTCGAAGAAGAACGAATGCAGGCGGTTTGGGGTGGCAAGCGAGGTCGAGGTGGCGATCTTGCCGATGATGCTCGGTATGCCGAACTCCCACAGGCTAAACAATATCGGCACCGCAAACAGCGCGGCGGTGATGCATGCGCCTGCCAGCTGGCGCGGACCGATCGCGCGTGTCACGTTGGCAAGCGGCGACTCGCCGCGCCGCCATTCCAGGCACAGGCGCATGAGCGGTGCGAACGCGGCAAACGCGCCCACCGACGGGTTTTGCATGGCCGCCAGCCCGGCCAGCAGGCCGCCGGCAAGCGGGGCTCCGGTCAGGTACAGGCACATTGCGGCCAGCAGCCCGGCCGCGCTCACGCATTCGGGACTGCTCCATTCACCATACAGGACGCCGCCGCACAACATGAACAGCAGCAGGCCCACACTGGCGCGCAGCGCCGTGCCAAACAAGCGCAGCAGGGCCAGGCCAAGTACGAAGAGCGATGCCAGGTTGACCGCCAGGTAGCATTTCAGCGGGTCGGCGCGGACCGACTCGAGGATCTTGAACGGCAACGCCGCCAGCGCCGGATAGGCGAAAAAGTGCATCGTATACACCCCGCCGTCGCGCCCGCGGAAGAAGGCTCCCCTGGGCACCTTTTTACCCGCGGCCATTTCTTGTTCGAGCAGCTCGAGCGCCGGCACCAACTGCGGCACCAGGGCCTTGGCCGTGGCGATGTCCTCGGAGCGGATGTCCGGGCTGGCGTGGTGCGCGAGCGCGATCGTGGTCAGCGTGTAGTCCTCGACGTCGCCGGCAAGCTTGGCCGGCCTCAGGGCGAAGATGAGCGCCAGCAGCAGTGCCAGCCCGAGCGCGAAGCGACGCAAGATGTGTGGTTCGACAGGGTCAAAGGAGGTGGTCATTTGGCTCCGTTTTGGATAGCAAGGATTGGGGGCGCCGTGCGCCACGGGCGAAAACGAACAGGCCGAGGCCGGCTAAGCGACGGATCGGCGAGGAACAGGCGGCGCAACGAGCGGGCTGTTCAAAGCGCGGCAGCGGCGACCAGCAGTGCGCACAGGACGAGTACGGCCAGGCTGACCTTGTCCTTGCTGACGTACAGCACCGGGTCTTCGTTGACCTGGCCGCGGAACGACAGCGTCCACAGCCGTCCGAGCCAGAACACCAGGAGCGGCAGGATCCCCAGCAGCAGCTCCGGACTGCGGTACAAGTCCAGCACGTTTTGCGAATTAAAGTACAGCATAAAGACCAGCACCGACACGAACGCGCTGTTCACGCCCATGATGCCGATCGGGGTCTTGTCGGCGGTGGTGTAGCCGCGTCCGCGCGTTTTGTCCTTGCCGTCGCGATGCAGGTTCAAGAGCTCGCTGTGGCGCTTGAGCAGCGCCAGCGACAGGAAGATGAAAAACGAGAACGCGAGCAGCCAGAACGACGGTGCGACCGCGGTCGCCGCGCTGCCGCCCAGCACGCGCAGGCTGTACAGGATCGCCAGCGTGACGATGTCGACCATCAGCAGCCGCTTCAGGTAGACCGAGTAGGCCAGCGTGCTGGCGAAATACACGACCACCACCATCAGCAGCATCGGGTTGGTCCACGCGCACAGCGCGATCGCCGCCAATGCCAGCACCGGGCTGGCCGGTAGCGCCAGCGCGAGCGGCAGCGCGCCGCTGGCGATCGGGCGCTTGTGCTTGGTCGGATGCGCGCGGTCGTCCTGGGCGTCCAGCGCGTCATTGAGCAGGTAGGCGCTGGACGCGCACAGCGAAAAGGCGACGAACGCGATCAAGGAGTCGAGCAGCAGGTTCGGACGCAACGCATGCGCGGCCAGCATCGGCACGAACACCAGGGTGTTCTTCAGCCACTGGCGTGGGCGCATCGCCTTGAGCAGCGCCCGCGCTACCGGCATGCGCGGGCTGCCCGCCTGCGTGGTGCTGCGCCGGTCGGCCAGCGTGAAGCGCCGCGCGCTGACCGAATACGCGGTGCGGCTGGCCTGCCAGACCGCGAGGTCGGCGCGCGAGTTGCCGACGTAGTCGAAGCCCTTGTCGCCGTACCGTTCGACCAGCGCGCGTGCCTTGTTGTGGGAGGTCAGGTTCACGCCGTCGCCGGTGGCCAGCACGCTGTCGAACAGGCCCAGGTGGCGCGCCACCGCGTCGGCCAGGCGGCGCGGCGTGCCGGTGGCGAGCACCACCACGCGGCCTTGCGAGCGTTCTTCCTCGATCATGGCCAGCAGCCTTCGGTCGTAGGGCAGCGCGGCCGGATCGAGCTCGATCGCCGCGGCGATGCGCTCCTTGAATGCGGCCTTCCCTTCGAGTAGCCATAGCGGCAGCAGCCACAGTCGCAGGAACTGCGTCTTCAGGAACAGGACCAGCGCCTCCCACAGCAAATCTGAATAGATCAGCGTGCCGTCAAGGTCGATCACCAGCGGCGGGTCATCCGCTGCCAATGCCGCGCGCTGGCGCGGCGCCTCCTGGTGGAGTTGTTGTTTTTTTTGTTTAAGCATTTAGTTCATTCTTTTGTAGCGCTGCCCGGCAACACCTGGTACCACTGGCCGCGCACGATGGCATCGAGCACCTGCTGCGCGCTCTGGTCCCAGGTCAGCCAGGGCATGCCGGTCGAAGTCGGCGCGTCTCCTGTGGTCGAAAGCGCTAGCCAAGATTGTACTGCATTGGCCAGATCGGCCGGCACCAGGCCGCTGAAGTAGTAGGCGTGCTCGCCCGCGACCTCGCGGAACACCGGCAGGTCGCGCGCGATAATCGGGATGTCGTGCTGCGCCGCCTCGATCAGCGGCAGGCCGAAGCCCTCGCCCTCGGATGGCTGGAGCAGCGCCGCCGAGCCGGCGTAAAGCTTGAGCAGCATCTCGTCCGAGATGCCGTTCAGCCAGAACAGGCGCTTTTCCTTTTGCGGGTGGGCGGCGATGCGCTCGGCCAGCTTTTCGACCATCCATCCGTGCTTGCCGACGATGACCAGGTTGACGTCCACGCCGCGTTCCCACAGCAGGTCGAACGCGGCCAGCGCCTGGGTGTGTCCCTTGCGCGGTTCGACGGTGCCGACCATCAGGAAGCTCGGGCGCGCGGCGAGGGCGGACAGCACCACGCCCGCGCCCGGCGGCAGGCCCATGGACGGCGCGCTGGCGTCGATGTCGGCGCCCAGGTGGAAGTAGCCGATCGACAGCGGCGCGCGGCGCGTGAGATGCTGGCGGCCGATCCAGCCGATCAATTCGTCGGCGACCGCGCGCGAGATGCACAGCACGCCATCGGACACCGCGTGCACGGTGCGCAGGAACTCGCCGAAGTACTGTTCGGTCCCGAACGGGAACACGTCCGGGCGCAGCATCGGCAGCAGGTCGAACACCACGAAGTAGATTTCGACGCCGGACGCGCGCATCGACTGGAGCAGTTCCTGGTTCTGGCTGGTGCCGTTGGTGAACAGGTCCAGCCCGAAGAACACGTCGCCGGGACGCAAGTCGACCGGCGCGTCTTCCAGCACCAGGTCGGGTTCGCCCGCCAGCGCCAGGCCCCACTGGCGCGCATACTGGTAGCTGCGTCCGCCACCGTGGGAGAACACCGGCTCGATCCGGTAGCCCGGCGGCGGATCGGCGATCAGGGCCAGCAGCACGCTGCGCACCACGCGCTGGATGCCGGTCTTCAGGTCCGACTGCACCATCGCCGACACGTCCACCAATAGCTGGCGCGGCGCCAGCGGCGCGCGGTTGAAGGCGATCGCCGCGGCCAGCTGCGGCAGCTCGTTCGCGGCGCAGGCCGGCGCCACCGCCTGCACCAGCTGCCGGTAGCGCGCGTGGCGGCCGTGGTGGGTGAAATGCTCGATCGCGTCGCGGTAGAGCAGCCCGACGCGCTCCGGCGCGTGCTCGGCCTGCATGTGCGCCAGCGCGCGCTGTGATAACTGCGCGCGCAGCTCGGCATCCCCGTGCAGGCGCGCCAGCGCCCCGGCCAGGTCATCGAGGCTGAACGCGTCCGGCAATTTCACCAGCAGCTCGCCTGGCAGCGACGCGGTCGAGCCGTGCGCGTTGACGATGGTCGGCGCCCCGTACAGCAGGCAGTCGAGCACCGCGGCCGAGGTCTCGCCGCGGGTGGCGGTGCGCAGCTGCACCGCGCAGTCGCAGGCGGCGAGGTAGTCGGCGTATTCGGCGGCATCGACAAAGCCGGTGATGCGGATGCGCGCAGAGGCCACGCTGCGGCCGATCTTGTGCACCAGGTTACCGCCGTACAGGCCCGGTTCGTTGGCGCCGACGAACACCAGCTTGCAGTGCGGATCAAGGGCCAGCGGCGAGGCGAGGAAGGCATCCAGCAGTTCCTCGTTCAGCTTGGTGCGGCCGAGCATGCCGAAGCTGCAGACCAGGTAGTCGTCCGCCTCGAGCCCCAGCCGCGCGCGTGCCGCGGCTCTCGCCTCGTGCGCGAGGCTCGCCTGCGGCCGGCCGCGCAGCAGCGGGATGATGCGCCAGTCGGCCGCTGCGCGCTTGCCGTACCAGTCGTGCGCCAGCTCACGGGAAAACTCCGAGTGCACGATCACCCCGGCCGCGTGGTCCAGCACGCCCTTGTTGAGCGGGTACTTCCAGATCGCCGGCACGCGGCCGCTCTTGCGGTGGTCCGACAGGCCGGTATAGCCGTGCGATTCATACAGCGCGCGCAGGAATGCCTGCGGCAGGTAGCCTTCGCGTTCCAGGTTGTCCAGCACGCCGGAAAAGAAGAAGTCGTGCAGCACCACGATGCCCGGCGCCTGCCGGATCAGTTCGAACATGTGCTGGTGCGCGTGCGAATTGCCGAAGTGGTAGAGCACGCGCTCGTATTTGTGCGCGTGCTCGCGGAACCAGTCGACCTGGCGCTGCGGGAAGGCGTCGAGGCGCGTGTCCTCCACGCGTTCCTGAGCCACCACCAGCTCGACGTCGTAGTATTTGGCCAGTTCCGGCAGCAGCTGCGCGCTGTAGTCCGCGATTCCGGATTTTTCAGGCGGCAGCGGCGAGATGCAGGCCAGCTTGTGCCGTTTTTCGAGTAGCGACTTGGGGCGGCGCCCGGCGGCGGCCGCAGCGATCTGGCGCCACAGGTCCTGCCGGTCGAAGTTCGCGGGATCGGCGATCACGGTGGGCAGGTGCCGCATGTGCGGGGCCTTGCGGGGCGTGCCCGGCTGCCCGGGCTCCAGCACCACGTCCGGTTCCATGCATGCCAGCGCGTTCTCGCGCACCAGGTCGGCAGCTTTGCCGGCGCGCGGCGTAGCCAAGGGACGGATGCGTTCCGGCGGCAGCACGCCGGCGAACGCGATGCGCAGCGTCTCGATCGCCCGCGGCGCGTGCAGCGGCGCGGCGATCCACACTTCGTGCGGGTCGGCCGAGTTGACCATGTCGCGCGCCAGCGCCAAAGCCGGCGGCGGGACTTCGCCCCTCAAATCCTGGAAGTCGATAAGGATACGCATGTGTGCCTAGCTGCCTGTGTGGTTGCCGCGCGCGCGCTGCAGGTCGGCCAGCACGGCGCGCACCGAGGGCGGCAGGTGGCGCAGCGCTTCCGGCACCTCGGCCGCGCGGCGCACGGCGGCTGACACGGCTTGGTCCGTGGGGTAGGGCGACGCCTGCTTGATCGCCTGCAGCCGCGCCGACACGACCCGGCCCAGCACCGGATGGCGCACCAGGAGCGGGATGATCAGGCGGCGCAGGCGCTCGTTGCTGGTCGCGCCGATGACGATGCGCCGCGCCAGGCCAGGGCGGCGCAGCGCGCGCACCCGTGCGGCGGCCGTGCGCAGCGGCCGCGTCACTTTCCACGACCTGCTGGCGCGCAGCGCGATCAGCTCCTGTTCGACCGCGCGTGCCCATTCGGCGGTGCGCTGGGCATTGGCGTCGGCTTTGGCGGCGGCGGCGTTGGCCTGCTCCGCTGCGCCGGCCGAGATGGCGGTATCGGCCGCGGCCTGGGCTTTGGCTGCTTCGATGGCGGCCGCGGCCTCAACCCTGGTCTGGAAGGCGGCGTCCTGCGCCTCCTGGCGCTGCTGCTCGGCCAGCCCGGCCCGCTCGAGCGCGTCGTGCGCCTCCGTCGCCCACACCACCGCGTGCGCCTCCGATTCGCGCAGCTTCCGGGCTACCTTCCTGGTGTCTTCCCAGGCGCGCGCGAGGTGCGCCGTGACGAATTCGTCGAACACGTTCGGCTGCAGCTGCAGCGCCGGCAGCAGCTCCAGGTGCTCCTGCGCCACGTAGTAGCGGTTCAGGCCGTCGAACCAGGCGAAGTGGTAGCCCGGGCCGGTCACCAGGTGCTCCCAGGTCTCGTGGTTGGTCACGCGGCTGTTGGGCAGGGTGGCCTCGATCACCAGCACCCACGGGCGCCAGCGCGCAAAGTCCATGCCGCGCAGGACCTCGCCCTCGAACCCTTCGACGTCGATCTTCAGGAAGTGGACCTCGCCCTTCACTTCTTCCAGGCACACGCTCGACACCGGGCGCACCTGGACCGTCAGCTCGGTCACCTGGAAACCGTGCGCGCGGTGCGCCGCAGCCACGCCGGGGTCGGGCGAGGCCCAGCCGCGCACCGCCGGCACGTCGTACAGGGTCAGGAAGTCTTCCTTGGCGCCGGCCGCGATCGGCAGGTTGATGTCGTTCGGGCGCTGCTTGAGGAACGCCTCGTAAAAGTGCGGCAGCGGCTCGATATTGATGCCGGTCCAGCCGCGATCGTAGAACGCCTTGGTCACCGAGTGCTCGACCGGGTCGTTGGCGCCCACGTCGATATAAAACCCGTTCTTGACGTGCCCGAGCGCGCGCCACAGCAGCACGTCCTCGAAATTCTGGGCGTAGGAGACGAATGAATTCATGTGCGCTCTATGTCGATGGCGGGATCGAGCCAGGCCGAACCTTCGAAATGGGGGCGGCGCATGTTCATCACGGTGAACACCAGCGCCAGGTCGCGCCATTCGTAATTGTTCACCAGGTGGGTTTCGGTGCTCACGATGGCGGTGGCCACCGAATAGGTGCCGGGCCCCAGGTTCATCGGGAACGTGAAACGGAACAGCGCCTCTTCGCCCGCCGCCACGTTCTCGAGCGGCAGCTCCTTCAGGTGGGTGTTGGTGCCGTACATCGGCTGGCCGAGCCGGTCCTTGATCATGTAGCCCAGCACCAGGCGCGGGATGGCGGCCTTCGCCAGCACCCGCACCTGCAGCGTGACCGGCGCGCCGACGTCCACCACCTCGACCGGCTGGCCCGTTTCGTCCAGCAGCACGATGTCGGCCACGGTGGCTTCGCCGGTGCCGGAGGTCGTCTGCACCTTGCCATCCGGGGTTTCGGCCAGCCGCACGGTCTGGCGCCCGGTCTCGTTCTCGCGCTCGGCGATCAGCGCGTTGTAGAAGTCCATGATCTCCTCGGGCCGGCCTTCCTTGAGCAGGCTGCCGCCATCGAGCAGGAGCGCGCGGTCGCACACCGACTGGATCGCCTGCTTGTCGTGCGAGACCAGCAGCAGCGTGGTGCCCTGTTCGCGGAACTGGCGGATGCGCTCGAAGCTCTTGTGCTGGAAATAGGTGTCGCCGACCGACAGCGCCTCGTCCACGATCAGGATGTCGGGGCGGCGCGCGATCGCGACCGAGAACGCCACGCGCATCTGCATCCCGCTCGAATACACGCGCACCGGCTGGTCCATGTATTCGCCGATGTCCGCGAAGTCTTCGATCCGGGGCATCAGCTCCTGGATTTCCTCCACCGCCAGGCCCAGCAGCTGGCCGGCCATCACCACATTCTGGCGTCCGGTGAAATCGGGGTGAAAGCCCATGCCCAGTTCGAGCAGCGCCGCCACCCGGCCCTGCATCCACACGCTGCCGGTGGTCGGCCGGGTGGTGCCGGTGATGAGCTTGAGCAGGGTGCTCTTGCCGGCGCCGTTCATGCCGATCACGCCCACCGCCTCGCCCGGCGCCACGGTAAAGCTGATATCGCGCAGTACCCATTTGAGCCCATGGCGCGGGCCGCCGGGCAGCACCCACTCGCCCAGGCGCGCCCAGCGCGTCGGGTACTGCTTGTAGGCCTTGCCAAGCCCGGTGACGATTATGCTGCCGGGCTCATCCGCGATGGCGGCGCGGCGCCTGGCAAGGCTGGCGCAGGCGTCGGCATGCATGAACCCGGGACTGGCCTTGGAAGTGGTGTTCGCGCTTTCGCCCATGTTCGCTCCTTGCAGAAGTGACTGAGCGATTTTTGCGGAGATTGCACGGGTCGTCTTGGGCGGGCTCAAAAGCGAGCGGCTCGACCGCGCAATCTGACCCCTGGAACATCAACAGCATGTCCGGGTGACATCAGACTGCGGGCTTGTTTAACCTGGCGCGAACGTCACCGTGCCTGCTCAGCCGTCGCGGCGGCCGCGCGCAACTCCACCTGCTTCAGGAAGAACGCCAGCGTGCGCGGGTCGCCGTTCCCGGGCAGATGGGGGGCTTCGTGCTCCAGTATCACCTCCAGCATGGCAGCCTGGCCCGTGCCGGCCGGTAACGCCAGCGGGCCTTCCTGGTCGAGCTGGTGCATGCCCAGGTCCTGGCCGTTGACGATCACCCGCGTGCGGCGGTTCCCCTCCAGGTAATGCCCGAACATGGCGAGGGTGTGCGGATTGATGCCCTCCGTGGCAAGCACGAGGCGCGAGCGCGCCCCGTCCGACCATACGCCGCCCCAGGTGCCGGGGTCGTGCTCCACCTCATGCCAGCCGGACGCGAGGCGGATGCCGGCCCCGGTCTTGAACTGGTCGACCATGAAGCTGCGGCGCGGCGTGCCGTCGCTGATGCAGCGCGGCGGCCCGTCGATGTAGCGCCAGCCGCGCGTGCTGTCGACGTAGCGGTTGTCGGGGGCAAGCACGCGGTCGCTGCCGCACAGCAGCTCGCTGGCGCGCGGATTGGCCACGTTGACGAGCGTCTTGACCGGGCGGCCGTCGACGGCGTACACGTAGAGCCGGTCGGGCTGGATGGAAGAGTCGACATGGCCGTTACGCTCGGCGAAGATCTCGGGCTCGGGATGGTACAGGCCGGGCGCGCGCGCGAGCAGCATGCGCGCGGCCGGACTGAATTCCACGTAACTGTAGCGTTGCGCATGGTCCATCGCCGCCGCCTGCACAACGGCGAGCGGGAGCACCAGCGCGGCCGGCCAGCGCGCTCGCCCGGACAGGCGCACCAGCAGCGCGAACACGAGCGGCATCGCGGCCCAGAAGCCGTAGCGCATCACGCCGGCGGCATCCGAGTTCCAGTTCAGGACCGCGAGCGTGGGCACGGCCAGCGCCAGCGTAAACAGCACGCACGCGGCGAGCACCAGCGCGTTGCTGCGCGCCTCGTGGCCGCGGCCCCAGCCCCAGGCCAGCAGCGCCACCGCCACGGCCGGGACCGCGAGGATCATGCCCTGGTTGAGGTCGAAATAGAACGAGACCAGGCGCACCAATCCCATCAGCGTGGGGTCGGAGTACAGCTTGGCGATAATGTTGGGCACGCCCCACTGGTACAGGCTGAACAGCATCGGCAGCGCGAACACGGCCGCGCCCAGCGCCAGGCCGGCCACGTTGCGCCGCGTGAGCACGGCGCGCACGCTGTCTGCAAGCGAGGTCCCGGCGCTGTAGTGCCTGAGCACCAGCAGCAGCGGCGCGAAGCCGAAGAAGACCGCGATGGTGGGGTTTTGCTGTGCCGCGATCCCGGCCGCCAGCGCGCCCCAGGCCGGGGCGCCGCTCCAGAACAGCAGCAGGCCGGAGAGCAGGCCGGCGGCGCTCATGCACTCCGGGCTGGCCCAGTTGACGTAGGCCGTGCCCCCGCACAGCATGAACAAGGCCACGCCGGCCAGCGCCTTGAGGTCGGAACCGAAGAAGCGCCGCAGCGCCAGTCCCAGCACGAACACGGCGGCCAGGTTCACGAGCTGGAACGCGCGGAACGGCGAACGGTGCAGCGTCTCCAGCACCTTGTACGGGATCGTCGCCAGCGCCGAGTAGCCGAAGAAGTGGACCGAATAGACCTTGCCCTCGCGTCCGCGCACGAACGCGGGATACACCTTTTGGCGGCCGGCCTGCATGTCCGCAGCCAGCGCGTCGTACGCGACTGCAAGGGTCGGCACCAGTTCCCTGGCGCGCGCGATGTCCGGCAGGCGGATGTCGGCGCTGCCGTGGGTGGCCAGCGCCACCGTGTCGAGCGTATATTCCACCACGTCGCCGTTGTAGCCCGTCGGCTGGCCGATCATCGAGAGCGGCAGCAGCAGGGCCAGGACGAGGCGAAAACGCCATGCAGCAAATCTTGCAATCATCGTCTTCCTTTCTTGTTGTTCGATGCAAGGCATCAGTGCACGGCCAGGTCCTCGCGCGGTACCCGGGCGCACACCGACTGGATGGCCTGCCTGTCGCCGGTTGCGGCGACTGGCCGGTCATTGCAACTACAGGGAAACCACGCCGGGCGCCGCAACCGGCGGCGTCAGGGGTGGCTTTTCGCCAGGCCGTGCTGTGGCTGGTGCGGCCAGCCGGCGGCCCGGATCGAGGACGGCCAGCAGCTGTTCGGCGTTGTCGCGCCAGCTCTGGCACCTCATCCCCGATGAGGCCGGATGCGCACCGAGCGCGTACAGGGCCAGCCAGGCCCGCACGGCGCCGGCCAGCGCGTCCGGATCCGCGCCGCTGAAGTAGAAAGCGTGGTCCCCCGCAACCTCGCGGAACACCGGAATATCGCGCGCGATGACCGCCAGCCGGTGATGCCCGGCCTCGATCAGCGGCAGCCCGAAACCCTCGCCTTCGCTGCTCGCCAGCAGGCAGTCGCAGGCCGTGTAGACCTGCTGCAGGTAGGCGTCGTCGATCCCCTGCAGCCAGAACAGGCGCTTGCCCAGTTCGGGATGCCGCTGCAGGCGCTCGATGATCTGCGGGATGGTGCGCCGGTCGCCGGCGGGCAGCGGCTTCCAGCCTTCGTTGCCGACAATGACGAGGTTTACGTCTTCGCCCTCGCTCCACAATTTTTCGAATGCCGCCAGGGTCTGCAAATGCCCCTTGCGCGGCTCGATCGTGCCGACCATCAGGAAGCTGGGCGCCGCGGCCAGTCGCGCCAGCACCGGTTCGGCCTCGGGCGGCACGGCCGGCGCGCTCTGCAAGGCGGCGCCGATGTCGGCGCCATGGTGCACCACATGCACCGACGGACAATTGGCGTCCGGCGCCGTATGCCCGGCCATCCAGCCGAGCATCTCCTGCGCCACCGCTTGCGAAATACAGATCAGGCGGTCAGCCTGTTGCGTGATGCACTCGAGCCAGGATGCGTGCACATGCTCGGCGCCCGGCGGGAAGAATTCGGGCCGCAACACGGGCAGCAGGTCGTGGATCAGGAAATTGACCGACACGCCGCGCGCGCGCCAGTCGGCGTAGATGCCGGCGCGCGCCGCTTCGATGGTCGGGCCGGGAGCGTAGTCCGGCGCGTAGAACAGGTCGCCGGGATTGATGTCGAGCGCTTCGTCCTGCGCGACCACCGGGGCGATGCCCAGCAGTTTGCACGCATAGTGATGGGCGTAGCGGTAGTGCCAGCGCCCGCCCTGCATGGAGAGGTACACCGGCTCGACCCGGCACAGCGGCGCCGGATGGCGCAGCAGCTCCAGGAGCTGCATGCGCACCACGCGCTCGATGCCGGTGCCCAGGTCATGGCGCACGATATTCGTCACGTCGACCAGCAACTGGCGCGGTTGCGGATAGCGTTGCGGCGCCGACCCAAGGCAGTTCGCCGCCTGCTGCAGCGCGTGCTCCTCGTCCGGCAGGTCGGCCGCGACCGCACGCACCAGCGCCGGCATGCTGGCGGGCGCCGCGTTCCACACGGCGTCGAGCACCTGCGCATAGCGCTGCGCGCTGTGTTCGGGGCGATGGCCGTGGTCGATCACGGCGGCCGCGCGCGCGCCCAGGCCGGTGCGGCGGGTGGCGTCGCGGCGCAGCACTTCGAGCGCCTGCACCAGGTCAAAGGTGGCGAAATCGTCGCGCAGCTTCCATACCGCGTCACCGGGCAGCGCCGCCATCGAGCCGTTGGCGTTGGCGATGGTGGCAAGGCCGTAGTTCATGCAGTCGAGCACCGCGGCCGAGGTTTCGCCGCGCGAGACACTGCGCAGCTGGACCCCGACGTCGGCCGCCTGCAGGTACTGGTGGTAGACCTCGTCGTCGGCCCAGCCGGAAATCCTGATGCGTTGCTGCACGCCGGCGCCGGCGATCGCGTCCAGCAGCTCATTGCCGTAGGTGCCGCCGTGGTTGGCGCCGACGTACACCAGTTCGCATTGGGGATCGTCGCGCAGCGCGCTGGCCAGCCACGCTTCGAGCAGGCGGTGACTGAGCTTGCTCGCATCGACGAAGCCGAAGGTGCAGACCACGAACGCATCGGGCGCGATCCCGAGCGCCTTGCGCGCCTGTTCGCGATCGCGCCTCGTGGGAACGGCGCGCGGCAGCGGGACCAGGTGCCAGTCGCGGTCCGCGCCCGGCCCGTACCATTGGAGCGCGAGGCTGCGCGCGTGGTCAGAATGCACGATCACCGCGCTGGCCGCCTGCAGCACATCCAGGTTGCACGGGTAGGCCAGCTTGGCCTGTTCGGCGCCGCTTGGTGCCAGCGCGGCCTGCAGCGCGGCATAGCCGTGCGAGCGGTACAACGCGTCGGTCCACGCGCTTGGCATGGCGCCGGTCATCTGTTCGTAGGCCAGCACGCTGCTCAGGTAAAAATCGTGCAGGACCACCACGCCCGGATGCTGCTGGAGCAGATCGAACATGTGGCTGTGGTAGGGGCTGTTGCCGAACTGGTAGAGCACCTGGTCGTAGCTGTCGGCGTGCGCGGCAAACCAGGCCACGTCGCGCTGCGCCAGGGCGCAGAGTGCGGCAGGCAGCTGCACCCTGTCCTGGTGGACCACCAGCTCGATATCGAAATACTCCATCAGCGCGGGCAGGCATTGGACCGCGTAGTCGGCGATGCCGGTGCGCTCCGGCGGCAGCGGCGAGACGAAGGCCAGGCGGCGTTTGCGGCGTGGCGGCGCGCTCGGCCACGTCAAGAACGGGTTTTATATCGACGTGGGCGCCAACGACC
>NZ_SPUM01000080.1 GCF_004614195.1 Massilia horti
TTCGCGAACCGCGTGCGCACAGGTCCTCGGCGGCCCCGCGCCCCCTACGATGGTCACCTGGCGCTTACCGAAATTAGCTTACCCGCCGCGCCGGCGCTCGCCGGTTACGCTCACCAGGCTTTCCAGGTTCTGGCGAATCTGCATTGATATGTTCCTGAACGCGCAGCCGATCTGCACCTGATCGCCCAGCAGGAAGGTG
This sequence comes from Massilia horti, assembly GCF_004614195.1. Taxonomy (GTDB): domain Bacteria; phylum Pseudomonadota; class Gammaproteobacteria; order Burkholderiales; family Burkholderiaceae_D; genus Telluria; species Telluria horti. The sequence goes on from NZ_SPUM01000080.1 coordinate 200, forward strand.
CGGAATGGGCGCAGCAGGCGGATCTCGAGGTCGGCGATGATCACCAGCGCGGGCCCCAGTTCGAGCTGCACCCTTTCCAGCTTCTTGCCCACGCGCAGGCCGATTGCCTGCTCGGGCGTGGCCCGCATGCCAACGCCACCTGTCGAAAAATCGTAGAGCGGCAATTCGTAGGCCTGTCCCTGCAGCGTGAAGGAAGCCACAAAGTTGACCCCCACCGGGCTCTCCAGCCGTGGCGATGCGCGCCGGTTCAGCACCAGGCAGGACGCCGGGAAGGTTGCCGGCACCAGGTTCGGATGGCCCGGCAGGCTTTGCCAATCCTGCAAGAGGTCGAACTGCAGCTTGGCGTTGCCGCCCAGTGCCGCGACCAGCGTCACCACGCCCGGCGGCGGCGTGCCGTCGGCAAAGTCGATCACGAAATGCGGCTGTTCCGGATCGACCTGGTGGATACGCGCCATCAGCCGGTTTTTGTTCATCCGCGACGGGTAGACCGTCACCGCATCGCCGCTTTGGGCCAGCATCTCGAGCGCCTCGCCGATGTCAAACGGGTCGCACATTTCGTGCGGCGAGGAGTCCGGAGCAATCTGGTCCAGCGCGTCCGCCAGTGTCGGCACGCCTTTGCGGATGATGGTGAGCGCGGAAGGAATCACGACAAGTTTACCTCTTACTGATCAGGACAAAACACTCCATTTATGCCAGTATAAGGCCAGTCGAGTGAAAATTGCAGACTGGAAACTTAACTTTCTTCGTGGTATCTCAAAGAACGCGCACTTAGATTTCGAGGTTGTCGATCAGGCGCGTGGTGCCCAGCTTGGCTGCGGCGAGCACCACCAGCGGCGTTCCCTGGGCGAGGTCGCCGGCGGACGGCGGCTGCAGGTCCGAACGCTTGCGGATCGAGACGTAATCCGGGTTCCAGCCGCGCTGGCGCAGCATGTCCATCGCCTGATGCTCGAGCTGGAAGACGTCCAGGTGCCCGGCGCGCATTTCGTCGGCCACGAAGTTGAGTGTCTTGTAGAGCTCGGGCGCCTCGGCGCGTTCAGCGCCGGACAGGTAGCAGTTACGCGAGGACAACGCCAAGCCATCCTCCGCACGGAAGGTCTCGGCACCGATGATTTCGGTCGGCAGCGCGAACTGGCGCGCCATGTTCCGGACGATCATCAACTGCTGGTAGTCCTTCTTGCCGAACACGGCCACGCGCGGCTGCACGCACGAGAACAGCTTGAGCACGACCGTGGTCACGCCGGTGAAAAAGCCGGGGCGGAATTCGCCTTCCAGTGTGTTGCCGAGGTCGTCGGGCGGACGCACGCGGTATTCCTGCGGCTCGGGGTACAAGTCCTTCTCGGTCGGCGCGAACAGCACGTAGACGCCTTCCTTCTCCAGCTTTTCCACGTCCGCCTGGAAGGTGCGCGGATATTTTTCGAAGTCCTCGTTCGGGCCGAACTGGAGGCGGTTGACGAAGATCGATGCGACCACCGGGTCGCCGTGCTTGCGCGCCAGGCGCATCAGCGATAGGTGGCCTTCATGCAGGTTACCCATTGTCGGCACGAAGGCCGTGCGCAGTTGCCCGCGCAGCTGGTCACGCAGTTCGTCAATGGTGGAAATAATTTTCATGGAAAAGCTTCTCTTTGGTTCTCGGTAAAGCCGGCCGGGTTCTCAGGCCGGCGAATAGGCCAGGCGCACGTAGATTGGCGCAAATGGTTCGGCCTGGGTGATCTCAATCAGGGTTTCTTTCGCCAGTTCCAGCATCGCGACGAAGTGTACGACAACGACCGGGCGGGGTACGTCCTCCACTCCGAGGCTCGCGAACAGTTCGGAAAATTCGACAAAGCGCTGCGATTGCAGGGTGCGCAGGATCTGCGACATGTGCTCGCGCACCGACAGCGCCTGGCGGCTGATCTTGTGGTGCTCGGTGAGCTTTGCCCGCTTGAGCACGTCGATGAAGGCGCGCTGCAGGTCATGCGGGTCGACCTGCGGCCATACTGGCGCAAGGCCTTGCTCGACGAACAGCTGCGGGCGCAAGAAGTCGCGGCCTTCCTGGGGCAGGTTGCCCACCGCGACCGCGGCGGTCTTGATCTGCTCGTATTCCAGCAGGCGGCGCACCAGTTCGGCGCGCGGGTCGCCCGTGTCTTCGATCAGGTCGTCCTGCCGCCTGGGCAGCAGCATGCGCGACTTGATCTCGATGAGCATGGCGGCCATGAGCAGGTATTCCGCGGCCAGTTCCAGGTTATGGCGCCGGATCTGCTCGACATAATCGAGGTATTGCAGGGTGACCTGCGCCATCGGAATGTCGAGGATGTTGAAGTTTTGCTTGCGGATCAGGTACAGCAGCAGGTCGAGCGGCCCCTCGAACGCATCGAGGAAGACCTCGAGCGCATCCGGCGGAATGTACAGGTCGTTCGGGAGCTTGAGCAGCGGCTCGCCGTACAGCCGCGCGATGGCGGCATCGATGTCCGGCGTGCCCTCCTGCGGCATAGCGCTGCCCGCGGCGGGATCGGGATCGGCGCAGGCCGTCGCGTCCAGCGTGGCCTGATCGGGCAGCATGTTTGTCCCCGGCCTTTAAGCCTTGTTCTGGTACACGTAGGCTTGCTGGCGGATGCGCGACTCGGCGATGCGGCGCTGTTCGTCCAGCGTGACGGGAGCCTTGTCCCACAGCAGGGCGCGGCCGGCTTGCTGGCGCTCTTCCATGCCCGGGGTCTTGGCCTTCAATTCCTTGATGAACTTGGTGTGTTCGGATTCGTACATCGAATGTTTAACAGGCAGCATGATTCTTCGTGAAAGGGGCTCTCTTGCCCACGCGGATAATATGGCCGGCCCTCGGGAGAAGGCCGGCCTCCAATTAATTGTGCAGTTCGTTCAGTTGGCGCGCAATGATGTCGTGGTTCAGCCACAGCACCGGTGCGATCTTTTCCGACGCGCCATGGAACATCAGCGGACCGGCGCCTTCCAGCACCAGCGCCGACAGGTGGTCGGTGATCAGGGCCTTGCGGTCGGTGTGCAGGGCGGTGATGGCTTCAGAAGTGCCGATCATCACGTCCGCCAGTTCCGGCGTGTTATCCATCGGCCAGGCCTCGAAGTTGCGGAACTTGCCGCTGGTCGGGTCCTGGTTGTAGCGCTCGATGGTGTCGAGGATCGACTGCAGCGACACGCCTTCGCCCAGCAGTTCCTGGCAGATGCGCCATTGCTCGTCGGCCCATGCGCCGCCGCCTTCTTTCTTCAGGGCGGCGAGCAGCGGGAACAGCGACAGTTCGACACCGACGAAAATGTCCGACGAGTTGGTGCGGATTTCCGGGCAGTTGAAGACGGTAGTCGCAATGCCCTGCGCCCAGGCCGCCTGCGCGATCGATTCGAGGCGCATCTTGGCGTAGCCCTGGGTGTAGTTGGTGTAGGTCTGCCACACGTACTGGTCGCCGATCAGGATTTCGGTGCCGTGGTAGCCGTAGGCCGTGTAGCGCACCTGGCCGCCGGCGGCGGTGACGCGATCGCGGATCGGCTTTGATGCGTCGAGCAGGTACTTGAGGGTGTTGGCCGTGACCTCGTCGAAGTTCATCAGGATCAGCTTGCCAAGGTCGCTGTCGAGCAGGGCGCGCGAGGACATGAAGCGTTCGCCGCGGCCCTTGTAGATGCGGTTGGCAATCGCCAGGAATGCCTTGATCTTCGGGATGCCGCCAGCCATGGTGTGCGCGAAGAAGACGTTGGCGCCATCCGGGATCAGCTTGTCGATCTCGGCCATGACCGTTTTGGCCGATTCGGTGAAGCGGCGCACGCCGGCTTCGCGGCAGCGCTCGATCTTTTCCCAGTCCAGCTTGTCTTCCTGCCAGCTCTTGAGCGTGATACCCGAGAGCATCTCCGTCGGGTTCTGTTCGCCCGACGGCGCATCCATGTCAAATCCGGCCATCAGCGGCACGTTGATGATCTTGCCGCCAAGTTTGCCTTCGGCTTCGGCCAGTTCTTCCGCGGTGAGGGCGCGAAGCGTGCCTGCCTCGTCGCGGCGGCCGACGGTGATGCCGACGATCGTCATACCGGCCTTGCGTGCCTCATCGATCAGGCCGTTCACATAGCCGCGGCCGAACAACTCGCCGAACAGGACGAAAACGTCTCCTTTGCGGAATACGTTGCCGTGCGGGATGTGTCTCAGGGAGGTCAATTCGGTCATATAAGTAGCTACCTATCAAAATTGATTGAAGGGGCCGGTGAGGCTAGTTTCAAAAAAACATCGCATTATACCGTCCCTGCCGAGCCACGGACTTGATTCGGCGGGCCAAAACGGTGGCCGCGCCGAGGCGGGCGCCTGTTTGAGGCGCCCGGGCTCGGCAAACATCCAAATCTGTTAGCGAATCCGCATTCCCGGCTGAGCGCCCGACACCGGTTCGAGCAGGTACAGGCCGGGGTTCTTCTTTTCGTCCGCGGCGGACGCGCACAGCACCATGCCCTCCGATACGCCGAACTTCATCTTGCGCGGAGCCAGGTTGGCCACCATCACGGTCAGCTTGCCGACCAGGTCTTCCGGCTTGTAGGCCGACTTGATGCCCGAGAATACGTTGCGCAGGCGGCCTTCGCCCACGTCCAGGGTCAGGCGCAGCAGCTTGCCGGCGCCTTCGACGTGTTCGCAGTTGACGATCCGCGCCACGCGCAGGTCGATCTTCGCAAAGTCGTCGATCGAAATTTCCGGCGCCAGTTCTTCGATCTCGCTGGCGGTGTCGCTTTGCACGGCAGTTTCGGCCGCGACTGCCGGAGCAGCGGCGATTGCCGGCTTGTCGAACAGGTCTTCGACCATCTTGGCGTCCACGCGCTGCATCAGGTGGCTGTAGCTGCCGATCGTGCGGCCGAGCATGGAGTTGTAGACGTTTTCGCCGCGCGTGTCTTCCCACGAGAAGCGTTCGTCGCCAAGGAATTGTTGGACCTGCCCGGCCACGCGCGGCAGCACCGGCGAGAGCATGATGGTCAGCTGGCGGAACAGGATCAGCGCGGTGGTGCAGACCTCGTGCAGTTCCGCGGTCTTATCAAGGTCCTTGGCCAGGATCCAGGGCTTGTGCTCGTCGACGTAGCGGTTGGCGACGTCGGCCACTTCCATGATCTCGCGCAGCGCCTTGCCGAACTCGCGTGCCTCGAAATTGGCGGCAATGCTGGCCTGGCGCTCGGCGCCATCGACCGTCAGCGCGCGCGCCAGCCATTCCTTTGCCGGGGCCGACAGTTCGCTGGCCAGCTTGCCGTCGAACTTCTTGCTGATGAAGCCGGCGCAGCGGCTGGCGATGTTGACGTATTTACCAATCAGGTCGCTGTTCACGCGCGCGACGAAGTCCTCGCCCGTGAAGTCCAGGTCCTCGACCTTGGAATTGAGCTTGAACGCCAGGTAGTAGCGCAGCCACTCCGGGTTCATCTTCAGCTCCAGGTAGCGCAGCGGCGAAATGCCGGTGCCGCGCGACTTGGACATTTTTTCGTTGTTGACCGTCAGGTGACCGTGCACGGCGACCTTCAGCTTGTCGATCACGGGATGGCCCGAGAACTTGAGCATCGCCGGCCAGAACAGCAGGTGGAACGAGACGATGTCCTTGCCGATAAAGTGGATCTGCTCGGTGTCCGGGTCGTTCAGGAAGGCGTCGAAGTCGATGCCTTGCTTGGCCAGGTAGTTCTTCAGGCTGGCCAGGTAGCCGACCGGCGCGTCCAGCCAGACGTAGAAGAATTTGCCCGGGGCGTCAGGGATCGGAATGCCGAAGTAGGGCGCGTCGCGCGAAATATCCCAGTCGGCCAGCTTTTCGCCTTCCTCGCCCAGCCATTCGGAGACCTTGTTGACCATTTCCGGCTGCAGGCGGCCCGGGGTGTTCAGCCAGTCCTTGAGGAACTGGTAGCAGCGCGGGTCGGACAGCTCGAAGAAATACTGTTCCGAGGGCTTCAGGACCGGGGTCGAACCGGTGAACACCGAGTACGGGTTGACCAGCTCGGTCGGCTCGTAGGCGGCGCCGCACACCTCGCAGTTGTCGCCGTACTGGTCCTTGGCGTGGCAGTGCGGGCACTCGCCCTTGATGTTGCGGTCGGCCAGGAACATGCCCTTGACCGGGTCGAAAAAGCGGTCGACGGTCTTGGTGTAGATGAGCTTTGCGTCGTCGCGCAGCTTGCGGTAGATGCCCTGCGACAGGTCGACGTTTTCCGGCGAGTCGGTCGAGTACCAGTTGTCAAACTGGATATGAAAGCCGTCCAGGTACTGCTGGCGGCCGGCCGCGATCCGGGCCACGAATTCCTGCGGCGTCACGCCTTCCTTTTCGGCCGCGATCATGATCGGCGTGCCGTGAGTGTCGTCGGCGCCGACGAAATGGACCACGCGCGGCTGGCCGTTGTCGTTCTGCATTCGCTGGAAGCGAACCCAGATATCGGCCTGGATGTATTCCATCATGTGGCCGATGTGGAAGGGCGCGTTGGCGTAAGGCAGGGCGGTAGTGACGAACAGCTTGCGGGTCATGGTCGAAACGCTGGTTGGCTAGTTAGTTGGACGAAGGAAGCAATTTTACCAGCGGATCGCCGACAGCGCCGCATTGGTCTTCAGGCTGGTTTGCCAACCCGGCAAGTGAGAAACTGGTATTTTGCGCTACACTTCGCGCATCACATCCGGAGAATTTCATGAGCATCACAGCAGACGATGTCAAGGCGGCACTGTCCAAAGTCATCGATCCCAACACCCAGAAGGACTTCGTGTCCGGCAAATCGGTCAAGAACATCCAGGTCGATGGCGGTAATGTCGCGCTCGACATCGAGCTGGGCTATCCGGCCAACAGCCAGGTCGGACCGATCCGGACCAGCGTGGCGGAGGCGGTAAAAAGCCTGCCGGGCGTGGCCGACGTCAAGGTGAATGTGACTTCCAAGATTATTTCGCATACCGTGCAGCGCGGCCTGAAGGTGATGCCGAACGTGAAGAACATCATCGCCGTCGCCTCTGGCAAGGGTGGGGTCGGCAAGTCGACCACCGCGGTCAACCTGGCGCTGGCCCTGGCCGCCGAAGGCGCTTCGGTGGGCATCCTGGACGCCGATATTTACGGCCCGTCCCAGCCGATGATGCTGGGCATTAACGGCCGCCCCGAATCGCGCGACGGCCGCACCATGGAACCGCTGGAGAACCACGGCGTGCAGGTGTCGTCGATCGGCTTCATGATCGACCCGGACGAGCCGATGGTCTGGCGCGGCCCGATGGTGACCCAGGCCCTGCAGCAGTTGCTGGAGCAGACCAACTGGCGCGACCTGGATTACCTCGTGGTCGACATGCCGCCCGGGACCGGCGACATCCAGCTCACGCTGTCGCAAAAGGTGCCGGTCACGGGCGCGGTGATCGTGACCACCCCGCAGGACATCGCCTTGCTCGACGCCCGCAAGGGCCTGAAGATGTTCGAGAAGGTCGGCATCCCGATCCTCGGGGTGGTGGAGAACATGAGCACCCACATCTGCTCGAACTGCGGCCATACCGAGGCGATCTTCGGCGAAGGCGGCGGCGAAAAGATGTGCCGCGACTTCGGCGTGGACTTCCTGGGCAAGCTGCCGCTCACGCTTGAGATTCGCGAACAGACCGATTCCGGGCGCCCGACCGTGGTCGCCGATCCGGACGGTCCGGTGGCGGCCGTCTACAAGGACATCGCGCGCAAGGTCGCGGTCAAGGTCGCCGAAAAGGCGAAGGACATGACCAGCAAATTCCCGAGCATCGTCGTCAAGAACGACTGACCGGGCTGTGCGGATTGCCGAAATACGTGCGCGCCTGCGTTCGCTGGGCGCGCTGCCGCTGCATGAGGAACGCGTACTACGCGACTGGGTGCGCGCGATGCCGCACGACCGCGGCCGCAGGAGGCCGGACGACTTCCTGCCCAAGCGGGTGCGGGAAAGCCTGCCCCTGATCGACGCCGAGCTCGATGCGCTGGCGCGCGTGCTCTCCACGCATCCGGGCGAGGACGGCTCGGCGCGGCTGCTGGTGGGCCTTGCCGACGGCCAGACCGTGGAGTCGGTGCTGCTGCCGCGCGACGGAGTGTGCGTGTCGAGCCAGGTCGGCTGCGCGGTCGGTTGCCAGTTCTGCATGACCGGGCAGGGTGGCCTGGTGCGGCAGGTGACGAGCGGCGAGATCGTGGCGCAGGTGGTGCTGGCCAGGCGCCAGCGCTTGGTGAAAAAAGTGGTCTTCATGGGCATGGGCGAACCGGCCCATAACCTGGACAACGTGCTGGAGGCGATCGAACTGCTGGGCGTGGAGGCGGACATCGCGCACAAGAACCTGGTGTTTTCGACCGTGGGCGACATGCGTGTGTTCGAGCGGCTGCCGTACAGCCGTGTCAAGCCGGCGCTCGCGCTGTCGCTGCATACCACCAAGCCGGCGCTGCGCGAACGGCTGCTGCCTCGTGCGCCGCGCTTTGACCCCGCCGATCTGGTTGAAGAGGGCGAGCGCTACGCGCGCCTGACCGCCTATCCGATCCAGTACCAGTGGACGCTGCTGGAAGGCGTCAACGACGGGCAGGACGAGCTGGACGCGATCGTCGGCCTGCTGCGCGGGCGGTATGCGGTGCTGAACATGATTCCGTATAACGCCAATCCCGGCCTGCCGTTCAAGCGGCCCGGCTGGGACAAGGCGCGCGCGATCGCCGCGCACCTGCATGGGCGCGGCGTGCTGACCAAGCTGCGCGATTCGGCCGGCCAGGACGTGGACGGCGGCTGCGGGCAGTTGCGGGCCCGGGCGCTGGACGGCGCGCCGCGCGCGGTGCAGGTCGTGCGTCGGCTAACCGCTTAGCGGATGCGGTGACGGATCGTAGGGTGCGCACCTGTGCGCACGCTGTACGGTTGAGCAGAGTTTGCATCCACGTGCGCACGGGTGCGCACCCTAGGTGCTTCATCGTCGCGTGTAAACGCGGACGCAAACTATACGCAACCGTACCGCGTGCGCACAGGTGCGCACCCTACGCGAACCGTCCCGGACACCACATTTGCGCCAGCGCAAATCCATCCCGATCACCGTCGCCACCTGTCAACAGCCGAACATCCCCCGAAACAATTTTCCGCATTCTTTCTGTTAGAAAATAAAGTGAGCTGAAGTTTCCGTCCCTAAACTAGTGTCTCGACTGGTCGCCGAGGCCGGGCCTTGCGTTACATGGGACTTCCTATGACTCAGCTCAGCGAGTGGAGCGATCGCTACATGACGGCGCTCCACTGGTTCATTCCCCCGCAGTTGCATGCCAGCGCCGCGCTGCTGTCGCGGGCACAGAACGTCGCCAACGCGGCGCTGATCGCCGCGATCGCAGGGCCGCTGTACGCACTGGCCTACCAATTACTCGGGTTTAGCGCCGCCGCGCACGAGATCCTGCTGTGCTGCCTGGTCATGCTGGCCGCGCCGTTCCTGCTCAAGCTCACCGCCAGCATCGTGGCGGCGCGCGAGCTGTTCCTGTGCGCGCTGTTTTTCAATTTCACCTGGCTCAGCGTGCATCTGGGCGGCATCACCGCGCCCACCGCCTGCTGGCTGATCACGGCGCCGGTAGTGGCGATGTTCCTGGGCGGGATGACCACCGCCCTGTTCTGGCTGGTGATGAGCAGCACCTCTGTCGGCGCGATCTACCTGCTGCAGGTGAACGGCGTGCAGCTGCCGCCGCATCCGGTGCAGGACAGCGCGCTGTTGTACCTGCTGTGCGACGTGGGCCTGTTCGTCGTGGTGGTCGTGTTCGTGCTGCTGTTCGAGCTCACCAAGACGCGCGGCTTCGTCAAGCTCGAAGAGGCGCTCAATACGATCAACGAACTGGCGATCCGCGACGAACTGACGGGCAGCCACAACCGCCGGTACCTGCTCAGCCTGATCGAGAAGGAGAAGCAGCGCAGCGACCGCAACGGCCGCCTGTTCAGCCTGTGCCTGTTCGATATCGACTTCTTCAAACGGATCAACGACACCTACGGGCACGCGGCCGGCGACGAGGTGCTGCGCGAGTTCTGCAAGACGGTCGCGAGCTATGTGCGCGGCGGCGATTCGTTCGGCCGCTACGGCGGCGAGGAATTCCTGCTGATGCTGCCGGAGACGCCGATGCTTGAGGCAGTGGCCTTCGCCGAGCGTGTGCGCGCCGGCGTCGAAAAGCGCCGCTGCGTCACCGACGGCAGCGAGATCGCGCTGACGGTGTCGATCGGCGTGGCCGAATTCCGGCAGGGCGAACCGGTCGCGCAGACCGTCGGGCGCGCCGACGAGGCGCTGTACGTGGCCAAGTCCAGCGGGCGCAACCGGGTGGTCTGCTACGGCGAAGACATGATGCCGCCAGCCGTGCCCGCCGTGAGCGTGGGCGTGAGCGTGGCGCGCATCATCGACGGCGCCCATCGCGACCAGTTGACGGGGCTCTTGAACCGGCGCCTGCTGCGCGACCGGCTGCGGCACGCCATGGACCGCGCCAACCGCAACCGGAGCACCGTGGGATTGCTGCTCCTGAATATCAACAAGTTCAAGGAAGTCAACCACGCGCTGGGCTGCGAGGGCGGCGACATCATCCTGGCCCATGTGGCGAGCACCATCAGCGGCTGCCTGCGCGATTCGGACAGCGTGGCCCGCTGGGGCGGCGACGAATTCATCGCGCTGCTGGAAGACCTGGCCAGCGAGGCCGATGCGCAGCAGGTGGCCGAGAAGGTGCTCGACCGCCTGGTCCAGCCTGTGAACGTGGCGGGGCGTGAATGCTTCGTGACGCTGTCGGTCGGCATTGCCCTGTACCCGGCCGCCGGCTGCGACCTGGACACCCTGCTCAAGCGCGCCGACATCGCGATGCACTGCGCCAAGGCGTGGGGCGAGAACACGGTGCAGCTCTACACCCCCGGCGCCGCACTGCCGCCGAGCGAGCGGCTGGCGCTGAAGAACGGCCTGCGCGACGCGCTCGCGCAGGGCCAGCTGTTTGTCGAATACCAGCCGCAGGTGGACCTGGCCAGCCGCCGTATCGTCGGGGTGGAGGCGCTGGTGCGCTGGCAGCACCCGGATCTCGGGCGCATCGATCCGGGGCGCTTCATTCCACTGGCCGAGGAGACCGGGCTGATCGTCCCGATCGGGGAATGGGTGCTGCGCGCCGCGTGCCTGCAAAGCCGGGCCTGGCTCGATGCCGGCCTGCCGCCGGTGAAGACCGCGGTCAACCTGTCGGCGCGCCAGCTCAAGGCGCCCGGGCTGGTGGCGCGGGTGCTGCAGATCGTGCGCGAGACCGGCATGGCGGCCGGGAGCCTGGACCTCGAGATCACCGAGGGCATCCTGATCGAGGATATCGAGGGCAACCGGGCGGTGATGAGCGAGCTGCGCCAGGCCGGGGTGCTGGTGTCGATCGACGACTTCGGCACCGGCTACTCGAGCCTGTCGTACCTATCCGAACTGCCGGTCGACATCCTCAAGATGGACGCGCTGTTCGTGCGCCGGCTCGGTAGCGGCGGCGCGGCGCGCCGTTCGTTTGCGCTGGCCGAGTCGATCGTCGACATGGCGCATCGCCTGCACTTGAAGGTGATCGCCGAAGCCGTGGAAACCCCTGAACAGCTGGCCGACCTCACCGCGATGCAGTGCGACGAGGCGCAGGGCTACCTGTTCGCGCGTCCGCTGCCTGCGGACCAGGTGGGCCTGCTGCTGGCGCGTCAGCAGCAGTTCCCCGCATCCGTCGCGCTGGCCTGAAGGCCGGCGCGTACCTTTCGACAGGAGAATGCCGTGGATGACCCGATGCTATTGATGACCGATGCCGAGATCCGCGCGCTCGCGCGATCCGGCGCCCTGGCCAACAACGCTGCCCAGTTTGCCCAGCCGCGCGGCGCGGACCTGATACGCCGCACCGGCCCGCTCGAAGCCTGGTGCGCGCTGCGCGCCGCTCACGGCGTATGGCAGTACGCACGCGCGCTGGAAGGCCCGCCGCAGCCGCTGGCCGAGGTGCGCGAGGAGGGCGGGCGCCGCGCCGCCGGGCTCAATTTCGCGTCGCAGGACTACTTGTCGCTCGGCGCCCATCCGGCGGTGCGCGATGCCGCTGTGCGGGCCCTGCGCGACGCCGGCCCGCACAGCGCCGGTTCGGCCGTCCTGCTCGGCAATTCGCGCCAGTCGCTGGCGCTCGAAAAAGCGCTCACGTGCCTGCTGGGGCACGACCATGTGACACTGTTCCCAACCGGCTGGGGCGCGGCGTTCGGCGCGATCACGGCGCTGGTGCATGCGCGCGACCATGTGGTGATCGACCAGCTCGCGCATGCCTCGCTGCGCCAGGGCGCCGCCGCCGCCACCCGCAATATCGCCGTGCACCGGCACCTCGATTGCAGCCATGTGCGCGATGTGCTGGCGACGATCCGCTCGCGCGACCGCGAGAACGGCATCCTGGTGGTGACCGAGGGCCTGTTCAGCATGGATTCGGACAGCCCCGACCTGCCGCTGCTGCAGCACGTGTGCCACGAGTACGGCGCCACGCTCTTGGTCGACGTGGCGCATGACCTGGGCGCGCTGGGGCCAAACGGGGCGGGGATCATTGGCCAGCAGGGCATGCTGGGGAAGGTCGACATCGTGCTGGGCGCCTTTTCCAAGACCTTTGCCGCCAACGGCGGCTTCGTCGCCTCGGCTTCGCATGGCCTCAAGCGCCAGTTGCAGCTGTTCGCCGGGCCGCACCTGTTTTCGAACGCGCTCTCGCCGGTGCAGGCGGCGGTGGTGCTGGAGTGCCTGCGCATCGTGCAGTCGTCGGAAGGAGCCGTCCTGCGCACGCGGCTGCTCTCCAACGTCTCCGAGCTGCGCAGCCAGCTCGCGGACGCCGGGCTGCGCTGCCTGGGCCTGCCGTCGGCGATCGTGCCGGTGCTGCTGGGCAGCGAGCCGGCAACGCGGCTGGCCGGCAAGCTGCTTGCGCGCGCCGGCGTGTTCGTCAACCCGGTCGAGTATCCGGGCGTGCCGCTGGGCCGTGCCCGGCTGCGCCTGCAACTGATGTCTGGCCACGAGATGTGGCAGGTGCGCCAGGCGGCGCAGCGAATCGCAACCTGCGTGCGCCGCATCGAGAGCGCACTTGCCGTTCCCCCCGCGCTGGAGGTGCAAGGTGGCTGAATCAGGTGATATCTACGGCGGCATCGATCCGCTCAATCAGGCGCTGCTCGCGCACGCACGGGCCACGCCCGGCCGCATCGCCTACACCTTCCTGCATGAAGACGGACGCGTTGAGGAGATCGACTGCGCCGGACTGGATGCACGGGTCAGCCAGTTGGCTTGCGCGCTGGCCAGCCGCTTCGCTCCCGGCGTGCGTGCGGTGCTGCTGTACCCGGACGGCCTGGAGTTCATCGTTGCGTTCTTCGCCTGTCTGCGCGCGGGAATCGTGGCGGTCCCCGCCACCATGTCGCACCGGCGGCGCGGGTCGCGCCGGCTGGACACGCTGCTGGCCGACGCCGATCCGGCGCTGGCGCTGACGGTCGGCGCCTGTCGCGCGTCGGTGGCGGCCAGCATCAAGCAGGAAGCGGGCGCTTGCGCGGTGCTGTGCAGCGACCTGCCGGAGATGGCGGGGCAGGGCGCGCTGCCGGAGGTCGCGCGTGGCGCCACCGCCTTCCTGCAGTACACCTCAGGTTCCACCTCCCAGCCGAAGGGCGTCGAGGTCACGCATGCCAACATCGCCGCGAATGTAGAGGCCATCCGGTGTGCGTTCGGCTTCGGGCCGCAGAGTGTGATGGCGAGCTGGCTGCCGCTGTTTCATGATATGGGCCTGATCGGCAGCGTGGTCGCGCCGGCGGTCATCGGCTTTCGCAGCGTCCTGATGGCGCCCGCGACGTTCCTCAAGCAGCCGGCGCGCTGGCTGGAGGCGATCACGAGCTATCGCGCAACCTGCGCCGGCGCCCCCGACTTCGGCTGGGATTATTGCGTGCGGCATGTCACCGAGGAGCAGAAGCAGGGACTCGACCTGTCGTCCCTGCAGGTGGCGTATAACGGCTCGGAGCCGGTGCGGGAGGCTACGCTCTGTGCATTTGCCGAGACCTTTGCGCGCTGCGGCTTCTCGCCGGCGGCGCAGTTCCCGTGCTATGGCATGGCCGAGGCGACCCTGCTGGTTTCCGGCGGGCCGCTCTCCCGTGGGCCGCGCGTTTGCTTTGTCAGCAAGAGCATGCTTGAGCGCGACCGGGTGCAGGACTGCGACGCAGGCAGCCCCGACGCACGCGCGATCGTCAGTTGCGGGCCGGCGGCCGAGGGCGTGAGCGTGCTGGTGGTCGATCCCGGCAGCTGCCTGCCGGTGGAGGCAGGGCGCGTGGGCGAGGTGTGGGTGTCCTCACCTGGCGTGGCGCGCGGCTACTGGCGGCGTATTGAGGAGAGCGCGCCCGTGTTCCGCGCGCAGCTGGCCGGGAACGCGGGCGGGCAGGCTTACCTGCGTACGGGCGATCTTGGCTTCTTGCGCGACGGCGAGCTGTTCCTGACCGGACGCCTGAAGGACCTGTTGATCTTCAACGGACGCAATGTCTATCCGCAGGACGTGGAGGAGCTGGTGGTGCGCACGATCGATTTCGTCGAGCCGAACGGCTGCGCCGCGTTCACCATCGAGGAAAATGGCGTGGCGCGGCTGACGCTGGTGGCGGAGGCCGATCGCAGCCTGGTGCGAACCGTCGCCCGTGGCGCTGCCGGCAACGCACGCCTGGCGCAGCTCGACGCGCTGGTGCGGCAGATCCGCGTCGAGGTCGGGCGCCAGTTCGGCGTGGCGGTTGGCCAGTTCCTGTTCGTGCGGCCCGGGACCTTCCCGCGCACCACCAGCGGCAAGGTGCAGCGCTCCCGCTGCGCGGCGCTGGCGCAGGCGGGCGAGCTGCAGGTGGTGCATGCGATCGGTGCCGCCGCTGACGCGGTGCAGGCAAGCGGCACGGTTGCTAGCGCAAGCCGTCTGGCTGCCGACGAGATGATCGGCTGGCTGCGCCAATACGTGCCGCGGCGCTTGAATTCGCGCGTGATGGACGAGCGGCGGACGATCCCGCCGTATGTCGTGCTCGATCTGGGCAGTTACGGCTTCTTCGGCCTGCAGGCGCCGCGCGAACTGGGTGGCCGGGCGCTGGCGACCGTCGACCTGGTGCGGGTGATGGTGCAGCTGGCGGCGGTGGACCTGACGCTTGCCACCGTGGTGGGCGTGCACAACGGCCTGGGCCTGCGGCCACTGCTGCGCTTCGCCCCGCCCGCGTTGCAGCAGCGCCTGCTGCCGAAGCTGGCTTCGGGACGTCAGTTGGCGGCCTATGCGCAGACCGAGCCGGCGGCCGGCTCCAATCCAATGGCGATGCGCACACGCGCGGTGCGCGAGCGCGGCGGCTGGCGGGTGGACGGGCGCAAGCACCTGATCGGGCTGGCGTCGTGGGCGGGCATGCTGACGGTGCTGGCCAAGGCCTTCGATTTTGATGGCGCCGCGCTCGGGACGATCGCGCTGCTGGTGCCTGAAGACGCGCCGGGCCTGGTGCAGGGGCCGGAGGCGCTGACCATGGGCATGCGCGGCATGGTGCAAAACGCGGTGCTGTTTGATGGCGTGTTCGTGCCCGACGAGCAGGTGCTGCTGGCGCCGGGGCAGGGCATGGAAGTGGCGCGCGATGCGATGGGGTTTGCGCGCCTGGGCCTGGGCGCGCTGTGCCTGGGGGCGATGAAGCGCTGCGCACAGCTGATGGCGCGCTACGCGGCGCGGCGCGAGGTGGGCACCGGACGGCTGGCCGACAATCCGGTCACGCTGGCGCGCCTGCACGAGCTGACGTGCGCCATCGATGCGCTGGGCGCGCTGGTGGAGGCGATCGCCACCGCGCTCGACGCGCGTGCGCCCCTACCGCACGAGGCCTGCCTCGCATGCAAGGTGATCGCGTCCGAGCTGCTGTGGCAGACGGCGGACCGGCTGGTGCAGATGCTGGGCGGGCGCGGCTACCTTGAAACCAATATCGCGCCGCAGTTGCTGCGCGATGCGCGCGTGCTGCGCATCCTGGAGGGGCCAAGCGAGGCGCTGTACATGCACCTGGGCGCGACGGCGGCGCAGGCCGGAAACGGGCTGGTCCAGTTCATCGCGGGCACGCTGGATCAGCCGCGGCTGGCGGCGGAGCTGGAAGCGGCGCTGGCCGGGGCACGCGTGGCAGCGGCGGCCACGGGCGAGGCGGCCGCCGTGCAGTGGCTGGATTATCGGGCGGGCGAGCTGTGCGCCTGGGCGCTGCTGCTGGCCGCGTCCCGGCACGCGCTGCCCGGCGGAGAGGCGCAAGCGTGGGCGGGCGACAAATTCGGCAGGCTCAGGCAGTCGCTGCATGACGGGCCGGCGCCGGGGGTCGCCTGGCCGCGGGCGCAGGATTTGTTCGATCGGATCGGCGGGTATGCGCAGGCCATCGGCGATATCGAGCAGTTGCTGCCGGGGACGGACGACGCGCTCGATCCGCTGCTGAGGCGCGCGCCAGAGGGCGCAGAGAATGCGGCGCAGGATGCGGTCGAGCAGGCGGTCGAGGTGCCGATTGAGCCCCCGGGCGCCGCGCCGCCCTCGTCCGGGCAACTGGTCTACGACGTCGTGATGAAGTGGCTGCGCAGCGAAGGGACGGCGCCGGACACGCCGGTGGACTGGGACACGCCATTTGCCGACATGGGCATGGATTCGCTGGCGACGGTGCCGATCGCGCTCGAGTTGCAAGAACTAACCGCGCTGCCGATCGCGCCGGAACTGCTGTTCGATTACCCGACCGTCAACGCGCTGGCGGCCTACATCGACAGCCGGCGGGGAGCGCTTGAGGCCGCGTCCAGCATGCCTGCCGCGGCCGACGCAACGCGGTAAAATAGCTCTTTTACCATTCCGTTTTTCTGCCATGACCGTCCGTACCCGTTTCGCCCCCAGTCCGACTGGCTACCTGCATCTCGGCGGCGCGCGCACCGCGCTGTATTCCTGGGCCTATGCCCGCCACTTCGGCGGCACATTCATCCTGCGGATCGAGGATACCGACCTCGAGCGCTCGACACCGGAAGCGGTGCAGGCGATCCTGGATGGCATGAAGTGGCTCGGGCTCGACCACGACGAAGGCCCGTTCTACCAGATGCAGCGCATGGACCGTTACCGCGAGGTGATCCTGACCATGATCGAGCAGGGCACGGCCTACCTGTGCTACTGCTCGCCCGAGGAAGTGGAGGCGATGCGCGAGCGCATGCGCGCGGCCGGCGAAAAGCCGCGTTACGACGGCACCTGGCGCCCGGAACCGGGCAAGGCGTTGCCGCCGACGCCGGCGGGCGTCAAGCCGGTGGTGCGCTTCAAGAATCCGCTCGATGGCGAGGTGACCTGGAACGACGTGGTCAAGGGACCGATCACGATCTCGAACCGGGAGCTGGACGACCTGGTCATCGCGCGCCCGGACGGCACGCCGACCTACAATTTCTGCGTGGCGATCGATGACTGGGACATGGGCATCACCCACGTGCTGCGCGGCGACGACCACGTGAACAACACGCCGCGCCAGATCAATATTTTGCGCGCGCTGGGCGCGCCGCTGCCCGAGTATGGCCACCTGCCGATGATCCTGGGCGCTGACGGCGAGAAGCTGTCCAAGCGCCACGGTGCGGTTTCGGTGATGGAATATCCGGAGCAGGGCTACCTGCCGGAGGCGATGCTGAACTACCTGGCGCGCCTGGGCTGGAGCCACGGCAACGATGAGATCTTTTCGATGGAGCAGTTCACCGAGTGGTTCGACCTCGATCACCTGACCCGTTCGCCGGCGCAGTTCAACGCCGAGAAGCTGGCCTGGCTGAACAACCACTACATCCGCCAGGCCGACAACGAGCGCCTGGCCAAGCTGGCGCTGCCGCGCATGGCGGCGGACGGTGCTGACTTCCATCGCGCCCCAGACCTGGCTGCTGTACTGGGCTTGATGAAGGAGCGCGTGAACACGATTAACGAGCTGGCCGACGCGGCGATGCTGTTTTACCGCGCGCCCAACCCGGACCAAGCGCTGCTGGACAAGCACCTGACCGACGCGGTGCGTCCGGCGTTGCAGGACTTTGCCGCGCGTATCCAGACGGTCGAGTGGAATCCGGCGGCGATTGCCGTGATGATCAAGGAAGTGCTGGCCGCGCACGGCCTGAAGATGCCGCAGCTGGCGATGCCGCTGCGCCTGATCATCACCGGCCAGTTGCAGACCCCGGCGATCGACGCCGTGCTCGCGCTGTTCGGGCGTGAAGTGGTGCTGGCCCGTTTGGCGAAGTTCATCTAGTTTCCTGAATCGCAGATTCGTCGAATATAGAGGCGCTGTCACCGGCAAGTATGGGTTTCGTAGGGTGGGCGAATGAATCACCCCATAAATCGTCGTCCCCGCGCAGGCGGGAAGTGACGCTCAGCATGGGTCCCCGCCAAGGGGGGCGCCGAGCCCGGGGACGACGTGCCTTGGCGAGTGATTCACGTTACGCAAATGCGCGCAAGGCCTCGGCCTTGCTGTGCTTTGTTCCTTGTCTCAGCTTGAGTTCGCCACATTTATTTTTCAACGGACTAGCAATTCAGGCCACTGCGCGAACAGCTATTTGCAGAATGCAAGAGAGCCGCTATAATGCTGGCTCTTCTGCAGTACGGGGGTATAGCTCAGCTGGGAGAGCGCTTGCATGGCATGCAAGAGGTCAGCGGTTCGATCCCGCTTACCTCCACCAAAAGAAGAGATGTAGTACGTTGGTTCCGGGTCCCCATCGTCTAGAGGCCTAGGACATCACCCTTTCACGGTGAGTACCGGGGT
>NZ_SPUM01000111.1 GCF_004614195.1 Massilia horti
CCTACTCAGGTCAGGACGCTGCACATCCGTACAGTGCTTTCTTTCACGTTACGAAGATCGCTTAATCGCAGGTGCACACCTTGTCGATGCGGTCACCTGCTCGGCACAATCCTCCACACCACGCTGCCGGCATCGTCAACCACCAGCAGCGCTCCATCGGCCGCCACCGTCACCGCCGCCGGGCGTCCCCACACGTTACGATCGTTCAGCACCATCCCGGTCATGAAGTCCTGGTACTGCCCGGTCGGCACGCCGTTTTTCATGAACACGCGCACCACCTTGTACCCGGTGCGCGTGGCGCGATTCCACGATCCGTGCAGCGCGACGAAAATGTCGCCGTCGTACTCCTTGGGGAACGCGTGTTTGGCCCCGGCTGGCGCCTGGTACACGACCATGCCCAGCGGCGCGGAATGTGCCTGCAGCAGCAGGTCCGGCACGATCACCTTGTCCTTCAGGTCCGGACGGATGCCCTTCAGGCGCGGGTCCTCGTGATCGCCGATGTAGTACCACGGCCAGCCGTAGAAGCCTCCCTTCTTCACCCGGGTCACGTAATCCGGCGGCAGGTTGTCGCCCAGCTCGTCGCGCTCGTTCACGCTGCACATCGCGTCTCCGGTGCCCGGATAGACGAGCAGCCCCACGCAGTTGCGCAGGCCAGTGGCAAAGGTGCGGCGGTTGCTGCCGTCCGGGTCAAACGCAAGCACGAGCGCGCGATCGGTCTCTTCGCCCCAGGCGGCGCCCAGACCGTACTTGGCTTCCCACTTCGCCAGCGCCTCGGGCGATTTGGGGCCGATAGCGGTGGCGACGTTGGTGGCCGAGCCGATCGAAACCAGCATCGTCTTGTCGTCGTTTGAAAAGACCAGGGTGCGCGTGGTGTGTCCGCCGCTGGTGTCCGCCAGTTTCGCCACCACGGTTTCCGGCTCGCCGCGCGCCTTCAGGTCGCCGACCGCATACGGGATGCGCACGACCGAATTGACGTTGGCGACGTACAGGTATTTCGGGTTCGCGCCCGATGGGTAGAAAGCCATGCCATAGGGACGATCCAGCCCGGTGGCAAATACGCTGACGGTATCGGCGGTTTCGCCGTTGATTGATCGCAGCACGGTGATCTGGCCCTTGCCCGGCTGGGACAGGAAGATGTCGCCGTTTGGCGCGCGCAGCGGCAGGCGGGCCTTTTCGGTGTCGCTGGCGAAGATGCCGACCTTGAAGCCGGCCGGGACTTGCGGCAGCGCGCCCTCGGGGCGGGCCACGACCTTGGGTCCGTTGCCGGCGGTCGCGCTTGCATAGGGCGGCGGCATGTCGGCCACGGTCAGCCGGTGCAGGTCGCCCGGTTTGTCTTCGTTCCAGCCGTCGGCACTGCCGGCATTGGCGCTGGCAGGCGCCGCTGCGGTGCTCTTGCCTTGAAGCGTGGCGAGATGCTCGATCACCGCAGCTCGCTGGGACTTGTCGGCGAGCGCGACCGGCATCGTGGTGCCGGGGACCGACTTGGACGGATCGCTCAGGAAGACGTTGAGTTCTTCGCGTGTCCAGGTCTTGCCGGCAGCGCCGGCGCGGACCATGGCTCCGGTGTAGTTGTAGTTGGGGAGCGCGCCAGCCTTGCGGCCAACCACGTTGAACAGGCCAGGACCGGAGCGCGAGGATAAGCTCGGGTCCACCGTGTGGCAGCTGGCGCAGTTCTGGTCGAAGTAGGCTTTGCCGTTGCTGGGCGCGGCTTGGGCGTAGCTTGCCGCTGACAGCAAGGCTGCCAGCACGGCAGGGACAATCAGGGGTTTGCGGTGCATTGTTCTCTCCTCGTTTTGTGCTATGCCTCGCTTACGCTTGTGGCGCTGTTGCGTGTGCCGTTAACTGTGCGCTTGGTCCGCGTGGGTGAGTCGGGCTAAATGCCCGACGAACGGGTGCCCACCCTACGGGATGCGCTGCTGGTCTTAGTCCAACATCAATACCGGGTAGCGGCGCCATTCGGGTTCGCGGTAGCGTGCGCAGTTCGCGAACAGGAAGTCGAGCACCGCCGACTGGTCTTTCAGGAGCGACGGATTGGCGGCCTTCCATGCGTCGAACTTCGCGGCCAGTTCGGGTTCTTCGGCCAGCAGCTTTTCAGCCTCGTCCTCGAACACGTAGTCGGAATACGCTTCTTTTTTCTCCAGCACGCTGTTGAAGAAACCCCAGCGGAAGAAGCTGTCGTGCGCCTGCGGTTCCAGTGTCTCGACCGCGTAGCGGGCGTTGTCCTGGTCCAGCGGAACGATGTAGTCACCCACACCCAGCTTGACCTGTCCGCGGCGCTTTTCGAGCTGGACGTCGTCGTGGAACATGTGTCCCTCGTATGCGTTCGGCCGGGAGCATACCTCCGCGATGTGGTAATACGATGCTTCCACCACGCGCTCGCTGTCCACGCGCTCCATCTGCACGCCGTTCCACTGCAGGCGTTCGATCACTTCGCGCCAGGCCTGCGGCACCACATAGGCGCGTGGCGCCTGGACCGTGATATCGGCCGGGAAGCTGTTGTAGTAGGCGATGTCGCGTTCCCACGGGCTGGTGCGGTCGTACCACAGCCGGGTGTAATCTCCCAGCGCGCTCGGCTTGTATTTGGCTTCGTAACCCTTGAAGCGGAAGCTCGACGGGTTCGCTTCGTCCATCTCCCAGTGGATCGGCCATTCGCGGCGCGTGCGTCCTTCCTCTTTCGCCGCGCGGCGCAGCGACTGGATCTTGTCGGCGTTCGCAATCGTGAAGTCGAGCGCGGTCTCCACCAGTGCGCGCATCGAGTGGTAGCGGTCGGCGAAGGGCTTGAGCATGTGCGTCTCGGGCATGAAGCCGATCGTGTTGTGCAAGGCCGCGTAGCCGGTCGAGAAGCGCGCGGTCTCGAGGAATTCGGCGATGCCGTGGTCCGGGCTGTCCTTGACCGGGTTCACGTACGGGCAGGTCGGCCAGCCGCGCTTTTCCATGTCAACGTACATCTGCGGCACCATGGTCTCGCGGAGGAACTGGCCCAGGCCGCCGCCCAGCTTGTCCGCCTGGGTATGGATCAGCGTCATGGTGTAGCTGTAGTCGGCGCCGTTGGACGTGTGGGTGTCGACCATCACGTCCGGGTCCCATTCGGTGAACAGCTTGTTGAAGACCCCTGCTGTGAGCGTGTCGCACTTGATGAAGTCGCGGTTCAGGTCGAGGTGGCGGCTGTTGCCGCGAAAGCCGAACTGTTCCGGCCCATCCTGGTTCACGCGCGAGGTGTTGTTTCGATTGAGGCTGCCATCCACGTTGTAGAGCGGGACGAACAGGAACACGGTCTTGCCCAGCGCAGCCAGGCGCGCGGGTTCGTGGCAGAAGTCGCGCACCAGCGCCATGCAGGCGTCCACGCCTTCCGGCTCGCCCGGGTGAATGCCGTTATTGTTGAAGAAGACCGGGCGTTGGGTGCGCTTGATCTCGTCGCGGTCGAACACGCCGTCGCTGCTCACCACGCCGGCATGGATGGGCACACCCGCATCGGAAGTGCCGATGCGCCAAAAGCGCAGCACCTTGGGGAAGCGCTGCGCCAGGTCTTCGTACCAAGCGATGCAGTCATGCCAGGTGGTGGTCTGGTTCTGGTTGCCCTTCTCGAAAGGCGTGGAAAGTGTGTTGGACATGGAGGTATTCAATAGGTTAAAGCCAAGAACGCTACGATACCGCAGAAGCGCCCGGCAGTGGCAGCGCAATCGCCACCAGTGTGCCCTTGTCCGGACTGGAGCACACGTTAACCGTGCCGTGCAGGGCGTAGGCACGCTCGCGCATGCCGATGATGCCGATCCCTTCCGACGCGCTGGCCGGGTCGAAGCCGAGACCGTCGTCCTCCACTTCGATGTGCAGCATTTGCTCGTCCAGTGTCAGGTTCACCCGTGCGAAGCTGGCCTGGGCGTGCTTCATCACGTTCGACAGCGCCTCCTGAACGATGCGGTAGGCCGAAATCGCGAGTTCGTTTTCGAGCTGCGAAAAGTCGCCCGTCGACGTGAATTCGAAGCGGCAGCCGGAACCGCTGTCGTAATGGCGCACCATCTCCTCGACCGCGCCGTGCAGGCCCAGCATGTCCAGCACCTCCGGGCGCAGGCGGCGCACCAGCCGGCGCCCGCTCGCGTACAGGTCGAGCGCGCGCTTGGTGATCGATTGCGCCTTCTGGCGAATCTCCTCGACCGCCGGCCCCGGCTCGGCCTTGGCGGCCAGTTGGCCGATGCTCTGCGCTTCCAGCCGCACGGCGATCAGCGACGCATTGAGCTCGTCGTGGATTTCGATGGCGATGCCCTTGCGCTCATCCTCGATGATGCTGTTGACCTTCTGGATCAGCTTGCGCTTGTCGGCGTCGGCGCGCAGCGCTTCGTTGCGCGATGCGACCAGGTCACGCGTGCGCTCCGCCACCTTGTTCTCGAGGTCCTTCTTCGATTCGTCGAGCGCCACCGACATTTCGCCGATCGACGCCTGCAGTTCGCCCACTTCGCCGCCGGTCGTCACCGGCAGGTGCACGCGGTAGTCGCCGCCGCGGATTTGGCGCAGCGCGCCGATCGCCTCCCGCAGCGGCTGCGAGAGCGAACGCGCCAGCACGAAGCCGAGCGCGCCGCTTGCCGCCAGCGCCAGCGCCGCCATCGCCAGCGTCACGCGAAAGCGCTGCCCTTGCTTGGCCAGCAGGTTCGATGGCGACATCGTGACCCGCACCCAGCCGACCACCTCAGTGGTGAGCGTGGGCGGCCGGGTATCGGCCGGAGCCGACACGTGCGGCGTGCCGTTGTCGGAGAAGAGGTTGATCCACACCACCTGCTTCTTGATCGGCGCCTCGTAGTAATACGGCTCGGCAGCCATCGCATTTTCAGAGCGCACCGAGACCGCGTTCCTGCCGCTGGCGTCGACCACGTCGATGCGATAGATGCTCTTGT
This sequence comes from Massilia horti, assembly GCF_004614195.1. Taxonomy (GTDB): domain Bacteria; phylum Pseudomonadota; class Gammaproteobacteria; order Burkholderiales; family Burkholderiaceae_D; genus Telluria; species Telluria horti. Next base: position 4,887 of record NZ_SPUM01000111.1, read on the forward strand.
CCGATTGGACCAGGCCATTGATGGTCAGCCGCAGGTCCGACAGGTTGCCCGAGATGACGTTGTACTCGCTGGTTTCGGACAGCGCGCGGGCGAGGATGCGTCCGCGCTCGGCCAGTTCCTCCGCCACCTGGGCACGGTGCGAGTACCACGAGTACCAGACAAAAGAACTGAACAGGAACACTACGGGCAGCATGGTGATGAACGCCATGCGCAGGCCGATGCTCCAACCTCGCCAGAAGCGCAGGTTCTTCATGGCTGTCGGCTTGGGACGGGACGCGCGAACCGGCGCGCTTCATCGCTCACCGTCAGCTCGAGCGAGCGCGCCACGCCCTCGTTGACGATGGTGCGGAAGTAGCGCGGGAACTGGGGCGGCGGCAGCTGGCCGGATGCGACGAATTCGCCTGCCATTTCGGCCACCTGCGTGTTGATTTCCTCAACCTCCGAGTAGGTGGTCGCGAGCGCGCCGGCCCTGACCATGTCGGCCGAAAAGCCGATCACGCCCTGCTTGTGGCGGTAGGTCGATAGCAGGATGTTGCGGATGTTCTCCGGGTTGTAGATGTCGCTGTCGGGCAGCGCCAGCAGCACCTCGGTCTGTGCGATGCGGTTCAGGATGCGATTGATGTCGTCGCCCGCCGCGTAGTCCTCCACCTCGAGCGGGCCCGCCAGCACGGGCTTCAAGAAAGCGGTATCCGAGCCGAGAATGGCCGCCACACGCACCGGCCGCCGGTACAGCAACGACACCAGCCGCAGCTGGTCCGAGGGCGCGGGCTCGGCGTACACCGCCGTCATCGAATTGGCCTGCTGCGTGGGCAGTGCGGACTGGATCGTGTGCCACACCTGGCTCGACGTGAAGGCCGAGATCACCGCGCAGTCGCACCGCCGCTCGGCCACTTCGCGCAACGCCGCAGGCCCGATCGCCAGGTAGAGCATGCGCCGCTTTTGCGCCAGCTCGGTGCGAAACCCCGCAAATATCGGCACCAGCCGCTTGTACAGGTCATCGGCGATCCTGCGCGTGACCGCGCTGTCGTCCGCCGTCACGATCTGGAAGCGGAAGCCCCTGACCTCGTCCGCGCGCGGTGCGGCGGCAGCCAGCGCAGGCGCCAGGGCAAGCGCAAGAAGCATGCATCGGCCAAGTCGCCGCATGCGCGTAACTTACGGCTCGATCAGGCCGTGCTTGACGGCCAGGCGGGTGATGTAGGCCTGCCGGTGCACGCCCAGCTTTTCCTTGACCGACTGGCTTATGTTACTGATGGTCTTGGTCGACAGGTTGAGCTTTTCGGCGATTTCCGCGTTGGTCAGGCCCTCGGCCATCAGCTTGAATATCTCCAGCCCGCGCTCATCCAACTGGGACTGTGGCGAAACGTCGCCGCGCACCGCCAGGCTCGCGAGCCGCGCGGCGATCGGCGGCAGGAAATACAGCTTGCCTTCGTGTGCGTCGCGCACCGCCGTCGCCAGGTCGGCCGGGTCACAGTCCTTGGTCACGAAAGCGTGCGCGCCCAGGCGATAGGTTTCCTTAATCAGGCTGTCCTGGTCGAACTGGCTGAGGAATACGACCTTCGCCCGAGGATCGGACTTGAGGATGTCCTGCGCGGCGTCCAGGCCCGTGAGCTCGGTGCCAAAGCGGATGTCCAGCACCACCACGTCGGGGCGGGTCTCGGCATACATCGCATGCGCCTCGCTCGGGGTCTTGGCCTGGCCAACCACTTCCATGCCTGCTTCTTCCAGCGACATGGCGAACCCCGTCATGACGATCGGATGATCGTCGGCCAGCATCACGCGGATTTTTCTTTGCTCTTTCGCCACATTCCTCTCCTCGTTCAACTCCGCGCTTACATTCGCTTACCAATCTCTGGCAGCTATGTGTGCCATCACACGGAAGCATTCCCGTGCACGGGATGATTATTTCATACAAAGAGCCGTAGCGCGAGTGGCCTCGCCGCCCAGGCACCCGGCCATATCAGCCGGAGCAGACGCACCGATGGAATCAATCTTTGCGAAGAAAATGCTTTTCAAAATACTACGAGATGGTATAAATTAGTTCCATACGAAAGACATTGCAGTTCATTCCGAAGGTAAAACGCTCCGATCCGGCAGCAGGCCACGAGCAAAACAACAAGGAGAGAACACCATGCATTTCTCACATGTGAACCATGCTGGTGCCAACAAGGCCAGCAAATTCGCGCTTGTCGCGGGTATCCACCTGGCGGTCGGCGTGGCCTTCGTCCACAGCCTCAATACGCGGCACATTTCGCTGCCGAAGATGGAGGACTTGATGGTGACGCTCGTTCCCGAGCTCACGCCACCGCCGCCGCCACCGCCGCCGCCCGAACCGCCCCGGCCCATGCCGCGAGTCGCACCGCCCCAGATCGTGGTGCCCCAGGTGGAAGTCGAAGTGCCGCCACCGGTCGAGCAGCCGGTGGTCCAGGCCACCACCGTGCCCGATCCGAATCCTGCTCCCGTCGCGCAGACGCAGGTGGAAGCGCCGCCTGCCGCCCAACCTTCACCCAACACCGGTGTGATGCGCACCGCGGTGCTGGCCGATACCAATAGCTGCGCCACGCCTGCCTACCCGGCCAGTTCGCTGCGCAACGGCGACACCGGCACCGTGACGCTCGCCCTGATGGTGGGCGCAGACGGCAAGGTGACCGGATCGCGCATCCAGAAATCGAGCGGCCACCGCGAATTGGACAAGGCCGCTATCAATGCCCTGAGCCTGTGCCGCTTCAAGCCGGCGATGAACAACGGCGTGGCCGAAGCCGGCTGGGCGCAGATCGCCTACGACTGGAAGCTCGAAGATTAAGCCTTGGACCTTCCCCTCTTTTGCCCGCCCGTCCTCAGCCTGGCGGGTTTTTTTTCGATTCAAGGAGGTGCGACCACACCCGCATTGACCACCACATAAAAAAACGCCACGGCGCGTCCCGTAGGGTGTGCAGCTTTGCTGCGCACGCGGATCGGGAGCACCGTTAGCAGTTCAGCCAACAGGCCCACGACAACAAGGAGAGAGAATGAAAAAAAAGTGGTTGGCCGCACTCTTGGTTGCGCCGGTGCTCGCGGCCACGCTGGCGCTCGTGTTCACGTACACACGAAGTCACGGCCGGGCAGGCAGCAACACGATCGACATCGCCGAACGCCGCCAGGTGATCGCGACGCTGAACGACCAAATCAGCAGGCATTACGTCTTCGCCGACAAGGCGCAGCAAATTGCGTCCCTGCTGCGCGAGCGCGAGAAAGATTACGACCGCATAGGGGACGCGCAAACCTTGGCCCGAGTGCTCAACGACGACATGGCGTCGATTGCGCACGACGTGAACCTCAAGGTGACATACAGTCCACCCGGGCAGACACCGGAATGGCTTGAGCCGCTGGCGCGCTGGTTCAAGCCCGGCGCGGTGGCGAAGGCGGAGCTGCTCCCGCCTGACATCGGCTACCTCGAGATCGCCGAGTTCATGCCCCCAGAGCTGGCGGCGCGGGAATATGCGCAGGCGCTGGACAAGCTCAAACGCACCAACGCGATCATTGTCGACCTGCGCCGCAACGCGGGCGGCTCGCGCGAGGCCGCGCGCCTGCTTGCCAGCTACTTTGTCGACCGCCCGCTTCCGCTCAACGAAGCGCACTACCGCGACCACATCGAGCGACCGTGGACGGTGCGCAGGCTGGGCGCCCGGCCGCACCTGGGCGAGATGTACGTGCTGACCAGCGGCGAGACCAAGGCTGCGGCCGAGGACTTCGCGTACACGATGCAAGCCATGAAACGCGCCTCGATCGTGGGCGAACAAACGCGTGGCGGAGCCAACCTGGCAGACACATTCCGGCTTGGCCCGTGCTTCGTGGCGTCGATACCGCGGGCCCGGCTGGTCAGCCCGGTCACGCACGCCAATTGGGAAGGTGTCGGGGTGCGACCCGACATTCCGGCGCCGTCCAAGGAGGCGCTGCGAACGATCAGGCGCCGCATCCTGACCGACCGGCTGGCCCACGCCAGCAATGCCTTTGGCTACATCGAACTGAGAAAAATGCTGTCGGAGCTGTAGCCGTCCGCCGACAAAAACAAGAATTATTAAAGAGAGACTTCCATGCATCCTCATCAGACTAAGCCGCAGCAATCCGGCCTGGCCGGCATCGTCGCGGCCGTGCTCGCGCTTGCGGCGCTGGCCTGGTTTGCGCTCGGCGGCACCCCGGCGCTCCCGACGCCAAAGCCCCGCAACGCGCCATCAGAACAGTTTTCCGCCATGCGTGCGTTCGCGCACGTGCAGGCACTGGCGCGCACGCCGCGGCCAATCGCAACCCGTGCAAACGCCGATGCGCGCAACTACCTGATCGAGCGTCTGCGCGTCTATGGCCTGGAACCACAGGTGCAGACCACCACCGTCCAGAAGGAGTCGATGGACCCGATGGAAAACGTCCATGTGACACTCGCCGTCGTACACAACGTGCTGGTGCGACTTCCCGGCACCGCAAGCGGTCCCAAACGTCCCCCGGCCGTCCTGCTTGCAAGCCACTACGACAGCGGCAATGACACGCAGGGCGCAGCCAATGGCGCGGCATCGGCGGCGGCGATGCTGGAAACGATTCGCGTGCTACGCGCCGGCCCGCCGCTGCAGCACGACGTCATCTTCCTGTTCGCCGACGGCGAGCAAGTCGGCGAGCTCGGTACACAGGCATTCGTCGAACAGCATCCGTGGGCACATGACGTCGGTTTAGTGCTCAAGTTCGACAACATCGGCAACCGTGGCCCGCTGGTCCTGTATGACGTTTTCAAAGCGGATAGCAATGTGATCTCCGGCTGGGCGAAGGCAGCGAAAGGTGTGCGTGGTTCGGCGGTGATGTCCGAGGCCTACAGACTGATGTGGAACCGGGTGCCGGCCGGTCCACTCGCGCGGCTGCATACGCCCCTGCTCCAGTTCGCGACGCTTGACGGCGACCGCGGGCCGCACGACACGCCTGAACGCCTTGACCTGGCCACCCTGCAGCATGAGGGCGACGCCATGCTCGGCCTGGTGCGCCACTTTGGCCAGCAGGCGCTGGTGCACGAGACGCAGGCAGATCGCGTTTATTTCGAACTGCCGCACCTGGGCATTGTGCACTACCCGGTTACGCTGGTATGGCCATTCACACGACTGGCCTGCCTGCTGCTGTTTGGCGTGTGCTGCCTGGCGGCCCAGCGCCAGGACGTGGCGCTGATCGATATCGTGAAAGGCACATTCGGCTGCGCCGCCATCGCCGTTACACCGGCGGCCACGGCCTGGCTTTTGTGGCATAACGGTTTTCGCCAATTGGTGTCGGGCGACTGGGATGGCACGCGCCTCTGCGCGATTGCGCTCCTTGGCGGCGCGCTGTTCATCCTGGCACTGCGGCGTCTGCAACGGGCAGTTGGCTGGCCGGCATGCGTGCTCGGTGCGATGATCTGCGCTGGCGCCGCACTGGTCGCCATCAGCTGGTCGATGCCTGTCACCACGTACGTGCTGCTGTGGCCACTGCTTGGGGCATTGACCGCATACGCCGCCCTGCTCTCGCGGCGTGTGGCCGCACTGCCAGCGGCCAGGCTGCCGGTGCTGCTGGCCGGAGCCGCGCCCGGCGTGCTGCTGCTCCTTCCGCTGGCGCGCGACATTTTCGTCCCATTCTCGCTCGCGCGCACGAACCTGGCACTGGCGCTGCTCGCGCTGATGTTCTGCCTCTCCATTCCCCTGTTCGTCCAGATCGCGCGGCGCTTCGCGGTGCGCGGCCTGGCCATCGCAGGCCTTGTCCTGCTCGGCACGGCAAACCCCGCGCTGCCCGAACCGGGGGAACGCCCGATTGCCAGCCCGCTGGTCTACTACAAGGACATGCAGACCTGGCGCTCCTGGTGGCTGGCGCCGCCGCAGCCACTGGACGACTTCACGCGTTCGATCTTCCCCAACCTGCCCGCGCCGCGCCGCCACGTTGACGTGTTCGGATGGGACAGCGACGACCTGTGGTACTCGGCCGCGCCACGCAATGACGGTCTCGCCTTCCCGCTTACGGTGATGCTCAAGAACGAGGAAGAGCCGCGTCTGGCCGAGTTCACGGTCACCTCAAAGAACCGCGCGCCGCACATCGAGATGTGGGTCGATAAGGCCAAGATCAACTACGCCAGCGTCAACGGCCGGACGCTGACCAATAAGACGAGCCGCAGTTGGTCGATGTCGCTGTACGGGATGGAAGACCAGCTTCTGCGCTTTGCGCTGCGTGTCGCGCCCCACGCCACCTTTTACGTGCATGTGGAAGAACGGATTCCCGGCCTGCCCGAACATGCGCTGCCCGAACGGCCACACACGGCCCGGCCGGTTGTGCCGATGACCGGCACCACGGTCGCCGCCGATACCCTATTGTTCCGAGGTTTGAAATAAAATGACCGGCGCACCCAGCAGTGCGTCCACTAACAACCATCATCAGGATTCCATGCACAAGATCGTATCCTCCCTTGCCGCCACCGTCCTGGCCAGCAGCCTGGCACTGGCCTATCCGGCATACGCAGCCGGCAAATCCGTTGGCCCCGTGGTCCAGGAAGCGCCGCTGCGCGGCCACATCGCCTTCCTTTCCTCCGACGTGCTCGAAGGCCGCGGCACCGGCCAGCGTGGTGGTGACCTGACCGTCACCTACCTCGAGAACCAGGCGCTGGCCGTGGGCCTGAAGCCGGCCAACGGCAGCAGCTTCCGCCAGCCGGTGAAGATCGCCGGCGTCAAATCGGCCCCCGGCGAGAGCAGCGTTGCGATCACCGTGAACGGCACCGCGCTGCCGCTCACCTTCGGCAAGGACTGGGTGTGGGCGCCGGGCGACGCCAAGCCGGTACACAGCATGGATCACGAACTGGTGTTCGTCGGCTACGGCATCACCGCGCCGGAAGAAGGCGGCTGGGACGACTACAAGGGCCTGGACTGCAAGGACAAGGTGCTGGTCATGCTGGTCAACGACCCGCCGCCGACCGCCGCGGAGCCGAACCGCTTCAACGGCGCGGGCCTCACCTACTACGGCCGCTGGACCTACAAATTCGAAGAAGCCGCCCGCCACGGCGCTGCCGGCGTGCTGCTGATCCACACCGACGCCTCGGCCTCGTACGGCTGGAGCGTGGTGCAGAACAGCTGGATGGCCGAGCGCTTCCAGCTGGCCGACGGCGATCTCGAACCAGGCATGGAAGGCTGGATGACCGATGCCACCGCACGCGCACTGTTCAGCGCCGCAGGCCAGGACCTGGACAAACTGCGCGCGGCTGCGGAAGACAAATCGTTCAAGCCAGTGCCGCTGGGCGCGCGCGTGCAGGGCGAAACCCGTGCCGCGGTGCGCACGATCGATCAGTACAATGTGGCCGGCATCGTTCCGGGCACCGACCCCAAGCTCAAGGACGAGCTGGTGATCTACAGCGCGCACTGGGACCACCTGGGCAAGCAGGGCGACGGCGCGGACAACATCTACAACGGCGCGGTGGACAACGCCTCCGGCACCGCCGCCCTGCTGGCGATGGCCGAAGTGGCAGTGCGCCAGCCGGCCAAGCGCACCCAAATGTTCCTGTGGGTCGCGGCCGAAGAACAAGGTTTGCTGGGCAGCAGCGCCTACGCCAGCAAGCCGCTGTGGCCGCTCGAAAAGACCGCCGCCAACCTGAACCTCGACAGCCTGAACTGGATCGGCGCCGCCCGCGACATCGGCACCCAGGGCAGCGAGCGCACCGACCTGGGCGCAATCGCCGCGGCCACCGCCAAGTCGATGGGCCTGCAGATTGCCGCAGCCAAGCCGGATCTGTCCGGCGGCTACTTCCGCAGCGACCACTTCTCGTTTGCCAAAGTTGGCATTCCGGCGTTCTCGATCCACGGCGGCAGCGACTGGATCAAGGACCCGGAAGGCTCGAAGGAGAAGGCCAAGAGCTATCGCGCGCGCTACCACCAGGTGAACGACGAATACGACCCGAGCTGGGACATGGCGGGCATGGTGCAGCAGGCGCAGTTCACGCTGAACCTGGGCCAGGCGGTGGCGAACGCGCCGAAGATGCCGGCGTGGAAAGCGGGCGACCCGTTCGGCAAGGCGCGCGAAGCCGCACGCCGATAAAAAGATGAGCGACCGGCGGGGATGCGTGCGCGCATGGTGGGCGCACGCATCCCGTCGGCGCTGATCGTCCGCGATAGACTCGCGGGACGCGCACTATGCGCATGAACGCCGTAGGGTGCGCACCTGTGCGCACGCGGTCACGGCGTGCTGACTTGCGGCTGCCGCTCCGTAACGCCACGTTCGCGAACCGCGTGCGCACAGGTGCTCGGCGGCCCCGCGCACCCTACAGCCTTCGCTCGGCGCCCCAGGTTCAACATACCGCGCCATCGTTGTAAAACTGGTGCCAGCTTTGATCCCTCTCATAAGCCCCACCCTGCCCAGTGACATGCTTGGCCAGATCAGGTTATCGCCTACCCAAAGATAAGGAGAAACCGCATGCATGCCCGAAAGCAGCAGTGTTTGGTACTTGTCGGCGTGATCGCCATCGACCTGTTCATGGTGGCGCGGCACAGTTTGGCGCAGGAGCAGGTAACAGCCGACCAGATGGTCACGCAAATGGAAGACACGTACGGCGTCCATCCGGGCCAGCGCCGCAATCACACCAAGGGACTGTGCGCACTTGGCGAATGGGTCGGCTCAAAGGAAGCGGCAACGTATTCAAAATCGGCTCTGTTCTCCGGCAAAACGATTCCCGTCATCGCGCGCTTCTCGAATGCCGGCGGCTTTCCCGATGCCCCGGATACCGCAAAAAGCGCGCGCGGCATGGCGCTCGAATTCAAGCTGCCGGGAAACAAACTGCAGCACATCACCATGATCAACACGCCGATGTTTGGCGCCGCCACACCAAAGACGTTCTTCGACTTGCTGGTAGCCACGAAGCCAGACGCGTCGACCGGCAAACCCGATCCCAAAAAGGTCGCTGCCTTCAAAGCCACGCATCCGGACAATCGGGCGCAGGCCGAATTCCTGGAAAAGAATAACCCGCCCGTCAGCTATGCCAACAGCGACTATTTTGGGATCCATACCTTCAAGTTCATCAATGCGGACAACAAAACCACACTGGTGCGCTGGAAGTTCGTCCCCCAACAGGGAGAAAAACGCCTGACTGACGAGCAGATGAAAACCATGCCAGCCAACTTCCTGGCCCAGGAACTGATAGACCGGACGAAGAAAGGGCCGGTACGCTGGGACATGCTGGTGTGGATTGGCCAGCCGGGTGATCCAGAGGACAATCCGACTGTCCTGTGGCCAGCGGATCGCAAGCAGATCAAGGCCGGAACGCTCACTATCACATCAGCCATGCCGCAGAAAGGCGCGGCGTGCGAGAAGATCAATTACGATCCGCTCGTAATGGCCGAAGGGATTGAGCCGACCAACGATCCGATCCTGACGTTCCGCTCGCCGGCTTATGCCGTCTCATTCGCCAAGCGGATTCAAGGGAAATGACCAGGCAAGGCCGGGCCGCTTAATCAGACGTGCTTGTAGAAGAAGGTCGTCCCGCTCAGCTTACCGTCCGGCAGGAGCGCGTACTGAGGAACCTCGCCAACACGCGTCCAGCCAAGCCGCTCGTACAGCCGTTCGGCGTCGGCGCTCGCCGTGTCCAGTACGAGCACGCTCTTGCCTTGCTCGCGGGCCGCGTCTTCCACGGTTGCCATCAGCAGTTGCCCCACGCCAGCGCGTCGCGCACGTCGATGCACGAGCAGCTTCGCGATGTCCGCGCGGTGCGGCTGGTTTTCTGGCATCGCCGTGACCATCTGCACGGTGCCGACGATCTCGCCTTCGTCGTCTTCAGCGACGAGCAGCGTGCGCTCGCCGCGTGCAACGCCATCGGCAACACCACGCCAAAAGCTCACGGCTTTTTCTCGTGGCATCGGCAGCATGAAGCTCACCGATGCGCCCCCTTCGACAGAGTCGATCAGCACATCGGCCAGTCTCTCAATGCAAGCGGGCGCTTCATCCGCGCCAACGCGGCGGATAGTAACCTTCTTACTCATCAATTCCAGCCTACTTGCTCACGTTGAGGAATGGCACGGGGGCACCGGCATAGATGTTTTGGGGCAGCTTACCATCCCAGCGCTCAGCCTTCATGCGCTCCACCTCGATGCGGCGCAGCTCGAGTACATCCTTGTTCTGCGCAAGCGCTGCGTTCTGGATCCTGAGTGCGTCGGCTTGCGCGGTCGCCATTTTCAGGTTCGCGTAAGCCTCACCGTCCGCCTTGGCACGCAGCGCGGCAGCCTCTGCCTCGGCGATCGCCACCTTTTGCTTTTGCTCGGCCTCGACCGTCCTCAGTTTGTTTTCTGCGCCCAGGCGCAACTGCTCCTGCGTCACCTTGTCGCTGATCGCCTTCATGTAATCGCTTGAAAACGCAAAGTTGCGCATGTCGATGTTGATGACCTGCGCACCATAGATGTTCAACTTGCGGCGCAGGGCATCGGCAATATCGTTCGAAACCTGGGCGCGCTTGGCAATCAGGTCCGGCGCTGTGTAGCGCGCAGTCACCGCTTTGAAGGCCTCCTGCGTCGCAGTTTGCACGTACGAGGATAGGTTGCCGTCATGGCTGTATTTCTCGTACACCTCGGCGACGCGATTAACCGAAATGCTGTAGCGCACCGTCATGCTCACCTTGACCGGCTGGGTATCGCTGGTGCTGCCATCTGCTTCTTCGATCTTGGCCTCTTCGGCGCGAACGCTGAACAGTGCCAGCTTTTCCCAGGGAGCGAGGAGAACCAAGCCTTCATCCTGGATGCCCTTTATCGCGCCAAACTGCGTGACGACGCCGCGCGAGCCGGTTGGCACCGAACGAAATGGCCAGAACATGAAGAGCAGGAGCAATCCGACAGCGCCAATGACGAGCTTGCCGCGAGATGGCGTTCTGAAGGCTCGGGATAGTCCGTCCGTCACCGCAATGGCTTCCCCCTCAGCGCCGCGAAGTATGCCACTCATGTTTGTCTCCTTTTTTGGGAATGCGTGTTACCGCCGCAATCAACGTTGCACGGTTATTTCCATTTCACAATGTATCTCAATGTGGGACTTTTGCAACTACTTTTAGTTTTGGTCATCCCTCTTGCTGGCTGAGGCTGGCCGTGAGTCTGAACGCGCTGATCGAGAAGTCTCGAGCTTCACTCAAAGGATGACCTTACGTGCCACGGCCACGATTGTTTTGCGTTGAAACAATCTTGAAGGCATGAAAGAAAAAACGGCACCTTGAAAGGTGCCGTTTTCATTGAGGCTGAGGTGTAGGGATTACTCGCCGTCCCCATGATGCTCAGCGGCAACCTGAGCATTCTGCTTGTCTTCCATCGCCTGCAGCTCGGCGTCTCCTGGGTTACTAAGCTGCGTCCTCCTGAATCAAACTTGTGCTCCTCCCACTCCCGCTAACATACCCACCGACGTCTCGAAGTGGTCATGCTAATCGCCCTGGATGTGTGTCACCCTGACCAACTTTCCAGCCTGCAGCGCCACGACTGGGTCACTTTCTTCGCAGCTAACCGGCACATAGCCTAAGCCAACCTTATCCGGAACGGGTGTCGTTGCGTCCGCAGCTGGCGACGTTCAAAATCTCTTGACTTTTTATTTGTCAGGACTACACTAACGTTTGTCAGCACACCCTGACAACAGCCGCCTCTGAGCGGCATTTCTCTCAAAAATAGAAAACGGAGCTACCCATGGATTACCCAATTATTAAAAATATTGCTGCATTCTGGCTACATATACGATCGGGACGAAAGAGAAGACTCGCATGAAGTCACCTTTCTTTCCACCTTCAGTGATGCTGCGTAATGCCCAATCTAAACGGCGCATAAAACGCGGAGAGGAGATCACATGCCTTATGTTTTGAATACTGTATCAAACCAACGCATTAAGGTTCCTGATGCAGAATTTGAAGTGCTGACTGTGCTGGCTTCCCTAAAAAAGGAAGTGCACGGCCCAGCAATATCTCGCGCGTCAAATGGGTCCATTTCGGTCGCTGCAATTTATCAACTGCTATCGAGATTGGAGAAACGAGGTCTTGTACAAAAGCGAGAAGAGTACGTAGAAGTAGGTGATATCACCGCGAAACGCGTGCTTTATAAAGTGTACGAGACCGTAAACTTGGCTCAAAAGGGGAAACCGGATGAGGCCTTCGAAGTTGAAACAACAAGCGCCCGGCCAGCGGGTGATCCGGCTGTGCGAGAAGTCGATGTTGGTAAAGCATCTTCTCTCGCACTTCCAGCTCGAACAGCTTTCGCATGACTATTTTTTGCTTTGGCATCAAGCCGAGTCCGAACAGGATCGCAGGGAGGTGCGACAAGAGTACGAGCGCCAAGTGGCATTGGCAATCCTTGTACCATTTGGGATCCACGCTGGTGAAGCGACTGCCCTGCATTTTCTGTTCACAGGGGGGCCAGCCGTCTCCGGAGGTTTTGTGTTGTTCGCATGCGCAGTTTGGGGTCTTATGCGGCGTTTGCTCTGAGAGCTGGCGACGTATTAAGTCTGTCCGGCGGGTAGAAGACCTTCACCTCCCAGTAGGTGCGCCCCGGGGGGCGCAGCTCAAAAAAAAACGGCACCCGAAGGTGCCGTTTTTTTTGGCGCTGTCCGCGCTAAGTGTGGAAAACGCCCATCGCCGTCCGGAGGAAGACCTCCGGTGAGCTGATGCGTTGGCCGTCCAGGGCCCAACGCCAGCCGAGGTAGTTCGATAGATAATGAGTGGCAACCCCATAAAACCTGTCGAGCCAAAAGCGGAATCGGCTGTGGTAAGCGTTCACGTTCTGAACGTGTATCGCTCCCCGGACCCGCACGCCGGTACGCAAGTTGACGAACTCGTGGGAAATGCCCGCTTCACGTGCGAAATAGCGATAGGCCGCGTTCGCATCGGTGACGAGCAGCACGTCATGGTCGAGCGCAGGCGGTAGGTATTGGTGGAGCTGCGCCTTGGTTACAGGGCCTTTGCCTGTCACGAAAACGAGGGTTTGGCCGGTCCGGTCTCGGGCGATGAGAGCGCAGACTTGTTCGTCCGAGATCCCGCGCTTGGTGGCAGCGCCGCCCCGCTTACGCGGTGGGCGATCAAGCTTGCGTGCACCTTTTTCGGACTCGAGCAGATAGAGCTCATCTGCCTCTGCAATGCCATGCAAGCGCGCCGGCCGATCGTGCTTCGTCAGCGCCAAGAACCGATGGCGCCATCGAAAGCTCGTGTCCTTGTGCACCTGCACTTCCTTGGCGGCCCTGCGCACCGTCGTGGCAACCAGCATGCAGTCCAGGTAATCAAGCCATTTCGTCTTGTGCCGAAGGTGCGCTAACGGCGTGCCCGTCAGCGAGTTAAACGTCTTCGCGCAGCCGACGCATCGATATCGCTGCAGGCCGGCGACCCGGCCGTGCCGATACAGCTTGCGCGCGCCGCAGCGCGGGCAGCTCAGCCGCGCGCCGGCCGCCTGTTCAATCACCGCGGCCGTCCTTTCTTGCTTGGCTCTCTCTCCGAGTATCGCCAATACCTTTCCTCACTGTCGCTTGGTCAGCTTGTGCAGTTCGTCAACGAAATGTTCAAACTGGCGCCGCTCCATCGGGGTCTCCCGGCTCATGGTGTCGCCAGTTAGACCTCATCCATAAGGCCGAATTCAACACTTAACGCGGACAGCGCCTTTTTTTTTTGAGGTGACGACGATTACTCGCCGTCCCCATGATGCTCGGCCGGCCGCAGCCTGAGCATTCTGCTGGTCTTCCATCGCCTGCAGCTCCGCAGCCATGTTGGCCTTTTCCTGAGCCA
>NZ_SPUM01000121.1 GCF_004614195.1 Massilia horti
GCGCCGAGCTCGGCCCGCGCTGCAGCGGCCAGCCGGCGCGCCCGGCCCAGCTCGCACTGCAGATCGGCAAGTCGACCCTGATGCGTCTGCCCGAAGCGGTGCAGCACCGCAGCGTCGGCAACCCGTCGGTGGTGCAGGCGCTGCTGGTCGCGCCCGACACGCTGTACATCGCCGGGGTCGACGTCGGCACCACCAACATGATCGTGCAGGGTAGAAGCGGGGTGTGCAGCCTGCTCGACATCGTGGTCGCGATCGACCCGAGCGCGCTGCAGGCGACGCTGGCCGCCGTGATGCCGGAGGAGAAGGATATCCGGGTGCTGGCGGCGGCCGACTCGCTGGTGCTGACCGGCACGGTCAGCGACGCCGCCGCCCTGGCCCGTGCCGCGGAACTGGCGACGGCCTACGTGCACCGCCCGCTGCGGGGGCCTGCCACGCCCGAGAAGGAAGACAAGCCGGGCGGCAGCCCCTCCAGCAATCCCGGCTTGCGGGTGATCAACCTGCTCAGCGTGAGCGCGCCGCAACAGGTGCAGCTCGAGGTCAAGATCGCCGAGGTTTCCAAGACCCTGCTTGAGCGTCTGGAGGCCGGCGCCACCTTCAAGTTCGGCGCCGGCGGCTGGGGCGCGGCGCTGCTGTCGAACTTCATCAGCGGCACGGCCCACGGCCTGGTCGACGCGCGCAGCGCCAACGGCAAGCGCCAGCTCACCGCCGAGGCCGACAAGCAGGACGGCCTGGTGCGGGTGCTGGCCGAGCCGAGCGTGATGGCGGTCAGCGGCCAGGAAGGCAGCTTCCTGGCCGGCGGCAAGTTTTACGTGCCGGTGTCACAGGAGAACAACAAGGTCTCGCTGGAGGAGAAGGAATTCGGGGTCGGCCTGCGCTTCACGCCAACCGTGCTGTCCGGCGGGCGCATCAACCTGCGCGTCGCGCCCGAGGTCTCGGAGCTGGCGCGCGAAGGGATCGGCATCTCCGCCAACGGCATCAACGGCACCGCGATCCTGCCCCTGATCACCACCCGCCGCGCCAGCACCACTGTGCAGCTGTACGACGGCCAGAGCTTCGCGATCGGTGGCCTGATCAAGAACAACCTGGTCACCAGCATGAAGGGCCTGCCGGTGCTGGGCGAGGTGCCGATCCTGGGCGCGCTGTTTCGCAGCACCGACTACCAGCAGGACCGCACCGAGCTGGTGTTCGTGATCACCGCGCACCTGGTCAAGCCGCTGCCAGCCTCGAACTATGCGCTGCCGACCGACCGGGTGGGCGAGCCGACGCGCGCGGCCGTGATGCTGGGCGGGCGCATGGAAGGCGCGGCGCCGGAAACCACGACCGCCGAGGCGTCCACGCCCAGGCCGGCGACGCCATCGTCGAGCAGCGCCGGCGGCTTCGAACTGAAATAGGAGAACAGCGATGGCTACGATACGGTTGGGGGCAGCGCTGCTGCTGGTTTTGCTGGTCGGAGGATGCGTGTCGCCCGCGCCCCGCTTTGACGCGCGCTTTGGCGAATCGGTGCGCGCCAACCTGGCGGCGCAGGTGGCCAACCCGGCCGCTTCTGCCAACGCCAACCCGGTGCGGGGAATCGACGGGCGCGCCGCGCGCGGCGCCCAGGAGCGCTACGAGAAGTCGTTTGCGCAGCCGGAAAGCGCTCCTGCGGCCCTGGTCAGCTCGATGGGGAAGTGAGATGAGGGATCAGCGCAGCGACGCCGATGCCAAGAACAGGCTGCGCCAGCGTGCGATGTTCCTCGCCGGCCCCGGCGACAAGATGATCCTGCGCGACTACCCCGGCCCGGATGCCAAGGCGCCATCCCCGATGCCCCACTGCGCTGCCCGGAATGCGCCGGTGTGCATGAAGAACCTGGCCGACTCCGGCTGCGTCCGTTTTATGCGGGTGCGCTTGTGCCAGCCGGGCGGCGAAGGCATGGCTGCGCTCAAAATCGACCTGCCCTGGTTCACCACCGTCTTGCCGCTCGAAGCGCTTGGCGCCACCCAGTCCACTCCCTGACCCTAACGCCTTGCAGCGAGGATTCTGATGAAAGCCCTATTGATCAGCCGCGACAGCCAGCTCTACGCCGACATCGCCTCGCAAGGCACGGCGCGCGTTCCGCCGCTGAACATTGCCGCCAGCCGCACCAGCGTGCGCGATGCGCTCGACCGCCCGGTCCACGACCCGGAGCTGGTGATCGTCGACGCCAGTGAGCTCGATGCCGCCGACACCGATCTGCTGGAACGCTTGTCACGCCATTTTCCGTCCGCGCAGCTGATGCTGCTGACCGGCCAGCAGCAGCCCGACCTGTTGATCCGGGCCATGCGCGCCGGCGTGCGCGAGGTGCTGCAGCTGCCGCTGGAGCTGGCGGCGTTCCACGAAGCGCTCGACCGCATTGCCGCCAGCGCCGGCGTGCTCGCCGCGCGCGATGGCAAGGTGCTGGCCTTCATCGCCTGCAAGGGCGGCAGCGGCGCAACCTTCATCTCGACCAACTTCGGCTTCGCGCTGGCGACCCTGGCCGACAAGAAGGTGCTGCTGATCGACCTGCACGGCCAGTTCGGCGACGCCACGCTGTACGTATCGGACCAGAAGCCGGCCATGACCCTGTCGGACGTGTGCAGCCAGATTTCGCGCGTGGACGGCCCGTTTCTCGAATCGTGCCTGGTGCACGTGGCGCACGGCTTCGGCGTGCTGGCCGCGGCCGACGATCCGTCGCAGGCGAAGGAGGCCAAGCCGGAGCACATCGACGCCATTTTGCGGGTGGCGCGCCAGCACTACGACTACATCCTGCTCGACGTCGGACGCCAGATCGACGCGGTGTCGCTGCGCGCGCTCGACTGCACCGACGTGATCTATCCGGTGCTGCAGCTGGCGCTGCCCGACATCCGCGACGCGCGCCGCCTGCTCGACATCTTCCGCTCGCTCGGCTACTCGACCGACAACATCCGGCTGATCGTGAACCGCTACGAAAAGGGCGGCAAGCTGCGCCTGCAGGACCTGCACTCGGCGCTTGGCGCCGAGGTGGTGCACACCGTCCCCAACGATTACATCGCGGTCACCGATTCGGTCAACCAGGGGGTGCCGGTGCTGCAGCTCACGCGTAGCAGCGCCGCCGCGCGCAGCCTGGCCGAGCTGGTCGAGCTGGTGACCGCGCGCCGCGCGCCGGAAAGCAAGGGGCTGTTCGACCGCCTGTTCGGCCGAAGCGAAGCCGATTACTAACCGATTGGAGTTGCACATGTCCTTACGCGAACGCCTGACCGGAGCCGACGACGAGCGCGCGCCCGGCGCCCCGGTGCCTGAGGTGGCCAACCAGGCCTACCAGGAGCTCAAGAAGACGATGCACCAGATGATCATCGACCGGATTGACCTGGAGCGCCTGAAACGCCTGACGGCCGAACAGTTCAAGCACGAGCTGGCGCTGCTCACCCAGCGCATCATCGAGGAGGAGCGCATCGTCCTGAACCAGACCGAGCGCCACAACCTGGTGCTCGACATCCAGAACGAGATGCTCGGCTTCGGTCCGCTCGAACCGCTGCTGCACGACCCGACCATCGCCGACATCCTGGTCAACACCGCCAGCAAGACCTATATCGAGCGGCGCGGGCGGCTCGAGCTGACCGACATCACCTTCCACGACAATGCGCACCTGATGAAAATCATCGAGAAGATCGTCTCGCGCGTCGGGCGCCGCGTCGACGAATCGAGCCCGATGGTCGACGCCCGCCTGCCGGACGGCTCGCGGGTGAACGCCATCATCCCGCCGCTCGCGGTCGACGGCCCGATCCTGTCGATCCGGCGCTTCGGCGCAATTCCGCTGTCGGTGCAGAACCTGCTCGACTTCAAGAGCGTGACCCCGCCGATGGTCCAGGTGCTGGCGTCGCTCGGGCAGGCCAAGATCAACATCCTGATCTCGGGCGGCACCGGCAGCGGCAAGACCACGCTGCTCAACCTGCTGTCCGGCTTCATCCCGGCCAACGAGCGGATCATCACGATCGAAGACGCGGCCGAACTGCAGCTGCGCCAGCCGCACGTGGTGCGGCTCGAGACGCGCCCGCCCAACATCGAGGGCAAGGGCGAGGTGTCGCAGCGCCAGCTGGTGCGCAACGCGCTGCGCATGCGCCCCGACCGCATCATCCTGGGCGAGGTACGCGGCGCCGAGGCGCTCGACATGCTGCAGGCGATGAACACCGGCCACGAGGGTTCGCTGGCGACGATCCACTCGAACACCCCGCGCGACGCGCTGGCACGCCTGGAGAACATGGTCGGCATGGCCGGCGTGAACCTGACGCCGCGCGCGATCCGCCAGCAGATCTGCTCGGCCGTGACGGTGGTGCTGCAGGTGTCGCGCCTGACCGATGGCACCCGCAAGCTGATCAGCCTGCAGGAAATCACCGGCATGGAAGGCGAGATCATCTCGATGCAGGAGATCTTCCGCTTCGAGCAGACCGGCGTCGACCACGACGGCAAGGTGCAAGGCTTCTTCAGCGCCACCGGGGTACGTCCGCGCTTTGCGGACCGGCTCAAGATGTACGGCTGCCCGGTGCCGGACGACACCTTCGATCCCGACCGCATCTTCAAGTAAAACCGCAGCTCCTACTGGCAGCAGGGACATTCATGGACGCACTCTATTATGGCTTTGTGGTCTTCCTGTTCGCGGCGGTGATCCTCGCCATCGAGGCGCTGTACCTGTGGTGGATGGGCACCCACGGCCGCGCCGCGCAGCGCATCGCGCGCCGGCTGCAGATCATGGCCGGCGGCGCCGGGCGCACTGAGCGGATCTCGATTCTGAAGCAGCGCCGCTACAGCCACAACGACGCATTCGACCAGCTGCTGCACGGCCTGAAGTTCGCGCACCGCATCGACCGGCTGCTGGTCCAGTCCGGGCTGCGCTGGACGGTCGAACAGCTGCTGGGCGCATCCGCGCTGCTGATGCTGGTGGGCGTGCTGCTGGTGGCGCGCTGGCCGGTGCCGCTGGTGTTCCGGGTGGCGGTCGTGGCCCTGCTGATGTCGGTGCCGGCCATGCTGGCACGGCGCGCGCGCCGCGTGCGGCTGTTGCGGATCGAGCAGCAGCTGCCCGAGGCGGCTGACTTTATCGCGCGCGCGCTGCGCGCCGGGCACTCGTTCACCAACGTGCTGCAGATCGTGGGCAACGAGCTGCCGGAGCCGCTCAGCGGCGAGTTCCGAATCGCGCGCGAGGAGATCAACTACGGCGTACCGATGGGCGAGGCGTTGCACAACATGGCGGCGCGCATTCCGCTGACCGACCTGCGCTACCTGATCATCGCGGTGCTGATCCAGCGCGAATCGGGCGGCAACCTGGCTGAGATCCTGGGCAACATCAGCACCATCATCCGCGGCCGCCTCAAGCTGGCGGCCCAGGTGCGGGTGCTGTCGGCCGAGGGGCGCATGTCGGCCTGGATCCTGGGATGCCTGCCGTTTGTCGTGTCCACCATGATGCTGATCATGAATCCCAAATACATCAGCATGCTGTGGACCGATCCCACCGGCATGCGCCTGCTGTGGTATGCGCTGGGCATGATCGTGGTCGGCGTGATCTGGCTGCGCAAGGTGATTCACATTCGGATCTGAGGAGGCACGATGAGCGGCGCACAACTGTTGTTTCTGTTGATCGTCTTTGGCACGGTCTGCGGCCTGGTGTGGCTGGGCATGGCCCTGTTCGCGCCACAGGCGCTGCGCGAACGCCTCGGGCGCTTCCTCGGCAAGGCCGAGTCGGGCCAGCCGCAACAGGGTTGGATCGAACGGGTGGCGACGGCGGCCAAGCCGCTGACCAAGCTGTCGCTGCCGGAGGATGGCTGGGAAAAGTCGACACTGCGCGCCCGCTTCATGAATGCCGGCTGGCGCAACCCGTCCGCGCCGGTCCTGTACTTTGCATCCAAGACCCTGCTCGCCCTGATTCTGCCGGCGCTTGTCGGCCTGGCGATTGCGATCTCCAGCGCGACCCTCACCAGTGGCAAGCTGCAGTTCGCGCTGCTGGTCGCCGCCACCCTGGGCTACTACCTGCCCAACGTGGTGCTGGTGCGCGTGGTCGAGCGGCGCAAGCGCGAGGTGTTCGAGACGATTCCTGACGCGCTGGACCTGCTGACCATTTGCGTCGAGGCCGGACTGAGCCTGGAGCGCGCGCTGGTGAAGGTCGCCGCCGAAATCCATATCAAGAGCGAGACGCTGGCGCTGGAACTGCAGCTGGTGCTGATGGAAATGCGCGCGGGCCTGAGCAAGGACAAGGCGCTGCGCAATTTCGCCCTGCGCACTGGCGTCGACGACGTCGACACACTGGTCGCGATGCTGATCCAGTCCGAGCGCTTTGGCACCAGCATCGGCGACTCGCTGCGCGTACATTCGGAAAACCTGCGCACCAAGCGGCGCATGCTGGCCGAGGAGACCGCCGCCAAGATCGGCCTGAAGCTGCTTTTCCCATTGATTTTCTGCATCTTCCCGACGCTGATGATGGTGCTGCTTGGCCCGGCGGCGATCCAGATTTCCCGGACCCTTGGCACGATCGCCAGTGGCGGCCACCACTGATCACGGAGCCCGTTATGCGAACCCGAATCCTGATCCTGCAGTTATCGGTGCTGTGCGCCGGCAGCATGCTCAGCGCTTGCACCGGCTTCTCGCAGCACGCCGCCACCGACGAGCTGGCCGCGCGCGTGGCGGACGACGCCTATCTGCGCGGCCGCAACCATTACCTGGCGCGCCGTTACGACGACGCCATGCGTTCGTACGAAACCGCGCTCGCGGCCGAGCCGTCGCACGTCAACGCGCGCAACGGGCTGGCCACGCTGTACGCCGAGCGGCGCGAATTCAAGCGCGCGATCGCGATCTGGCGCGGCCTGACCGAGCAGACCAGCCTGGCGTCGGGGACCGGTGCGGCCTTCCTTTTCAATAACCTCGGCTACGCCTACTTTCTTGACGGCGACTATGCAAACGCCAAGGCCGCGCTGGAAAAAGCCTGCCTGCTCGACCCGTTGAGCCACCGCGCCTGGCAGAACCTGGGCGAGACGCTGCAGCAGTTGGGCGAGAACGAACGCGCGCAGCAGATGATGCGCCAGGCCAGCGCACTGCGCGAACCGGAAGCCGGCGCCAGCAAGGCTGTGCCCGCCGAAGCACCGGCAAACGGAGCATTGGCGCAGGCGCCCGATGCCGGGCAACAGGAGTGGCCCGTGACCGAGTTAAGGCCCGCGCTCGACGGCACGCTGGAACTGCGCATCATCCAGGCCGCCCATCCGGCCGCCGATCCGGCCGTTCCGGCGCCGGTCCCCGCACCTGCCGCGGAGGTCGTACCGGTGCGAGACGTTGCGCTGCTGGAAATTCGCAACGGCAACGGCGTGACCGGCATGGCCAAGTCGCTGGCGCGCCAGATGGGCGATCCCGGCCTGAAAGTAGTGCGCCTGACCAACGAGAAAGGCTTCAAGGTCCAGCAGACGCGGGTCGAGTACCAGGGCCAGTTCCTGCCCGCCGCGCAGCGGCTGGCCGAACGCTTTGGCAATGCCAAAATGGTTGAAGTGGACAGTGTCAAAGGGGTGAACATGCGCCTGATCATCGGGCGCGACCTGGTGCGCACCCGTTTTGTGCTGCGCCCGATGGCGCAGCCTACCAAACTGGCCGACACCACCCCCGCCGACAAGACGGGCGGCTGACCTGCTTGCCTACCCGTCGTCCTGCCGGGCCTGGCCGGCCCCTTGCGGCTTACTGCCAGTGCACCTTGCCCAGCCCGCTGCTGGTCGCGTTGCGGCTGGACGGATTGCCGTACACCTTGGCCGAACCCAGGCCCGACAGGTTCAGGTTCGCGGTTGTTTTCGCGTACACGCTTGCGCCGCCCAGGCCACTCATGTCGACGTCAACGGTATCGGCGCGCAGTTCCTGGGCATCCAGGCTGCCGACGCCGGACAGCCGCGCCCGCAGCATTTTGGCCTGGCCCCTGACGGTCAGGCGGCCGGCGCCGCGCAGGCTCAGCTCCACCCGTTCGGCGTCGCCCGTATTGAGGTCCAGCCCGCCGACCCCGCCCAGGCGCGCGTCGACGTTGCGGTAGCGGCTGTTCATGGTGACGGTGCCAGCGCCATCGAGCGACAGCTTGATCGACTCGCCGCTAAAGCCGCTCACGTCCGTGGTGCCGACTCCTTGCGAAACGAATTCATTCAGGTTCGGCACCGTGAGCTCGACACGCATCTTGTGCTCTTCGCCGCGCATCTTGTAGGTACCGCGTGCAAGGTCGATCTGCAGCGTATCGCCCTGCTGGGTGGTCGTGACCCTGCGCAGGTCCTCGCGATCAGCCCATACCACCAGCGAAGGTGCCGTCCCCTGTTTGAGGCGCAAGTCCACCACGCCGCCCAGCCGGACCTTGGTGACGCGCGCATCGAGCGGACGCGCTTCGCTCGCCATATCGGCGGCCAGGGCATGGTGGACGGTCAGCGACAGGGCCGCGGTCAATGCGGCGCATTTGAGCAGTTTGTTCATTTCTCATTCTCCTTGTGAGCGGTGGATGAGTGAACTATAGCCCTCCGATTTTTGGGGAACGGGCAGATTGCGACAGACTGCACGTTATGCAGGGCGGGCTGCAAAAAAGCGCGCCAATAACGAAAAAGGGCCCGCATCGCTGCGAGCCCTTTCGGGAATGCCGACGCTACCAGCTGCGCGCCGGGCTATTCAACCAGTCTTCACCCG
This sequence comes from Massilia horti, assembly GCF_004614195.1. Taxonomy (GTDB): domain Bacteria; phylum Pseudomonadota; class Gammaproteobacteria; order Burkholderiales; family Burkholderiaceae_D; genus Telluria; species Telluria horti. The sequence continues at coordinate 8,654 of NZ_SPUM01000121.1, forward strand.
GGAAGTTGGATGACGCCCAATTGCGCTGCAACTGAGCGACAAAGACGATGTCGTTCCCGTCGACCAGCTGCTTCAACCGGTCCCGGATGCCCTCCACGCTTTCCATGGTATCCAACAGCCAGACCCACTCCAGGTGCTTGGAGAACTGGAAGTTCTTCAGATAGTCGTGGATCCGATGATAGTTCTGCCCCACGGTTTGCAGATCATAAGTTACAAAAATTACTGCCATAATGTAAAAACCTTACAAAATGGCCTCCCGCCCCAGCTTTCGATCGCCAGAGATTCTCAGATTTGCTTGTCAAGCAGTGCGCAAACGTTATAATCCCTCGTGTTTTACCATGAAGTTGCTTGGTTAAGGAGACCTGGTACTTCGTCAATCCAGCATCTGCAAATGCTGGGCCAAGTTGCCCTGCCGTGCCTCTGGCGCGGTGGGGCAATTTTCATAATACACGTTCACTGTATAAATATCCAGTAGTTGATGCGTTCACATTGCGCGACTTTTGGTCAGCGCCTGTCCTCTTGCGCTCGCCCTACGAAGGTTGATGCGCGTAGTGAGCCCCTGTTTCCGACGCCACTCGGAACACCTCGCCGAACTTTTGCACCAACAATTAACATTTCTTTTTGATAATATAGATTTATTATCAGTAATCATGTTATTGTGTTGGAATTTCCGCAACCTTTCGTCACATGTACACTTATAGCCGCCGCCTGCGTACAGGTTCACGCATGAAGAAGAAACTGGGTGCAGTGGTTGGACTTGGTGTCGCAACTTTTGCGGTATTCCTCCTGCTACTAGCATACAAATCGGACGCGGACAGTCCGGTACGGCCTGCCGTCATCGATGCAGCGCGGGTGACGCCGACTGCGGTGAGCACGCCCGCCGCGCCAGTGGCAAATACAAGCACGCGGCGCGTTTATCCATACTCGATCATTCCCGGTGGCGTATCCAATCGGGACGAGCTCGTGCGAGTGATTAAGACCGACAAGGTAGTAGCCGAGCATTACGCGTCGTTCAATGCGGAGGTGGCGGTTGAGCTGATCGTTACCAAGCCGCGTGCGGTGTACGTGTCATATCGGAAGGGCGACAAGATCTTCTGGACGGCCAAAAAAGTGATGCTGGCCGAAGGAGAAATGCTGCTGTCCGACGGCCACAGCGAAATTCGGGCGCGCTGCGGCAACCGGATTTCCGACGTACCTCAGCTTCCAGTCGAACGCGGGGGACCCACCGAGGAAGAGCTCGACTCCTCGATCGAAGTCGCGCAGGATGCAATCGAGCGTCCGGAACTGTACGCGGTACAGTTCTCGATGGATGATCTGCCCCCTTTTGGAGGCCAGGCCTATCAATTGGTCACGTTTGCGAATGGCGCCGGACTGGTGACCAGCGGCAGCGAACCGTTGTCGCGCAGGCAGCTCCCCCAGTTCGCCATGGCCGGCGGTGTTGACCGCAACCTGCTCACCCCTGCCGCTTGGCAGCAGCTCGGCACGGCCAGCACGTCGGGCAGCCGTTCCGAACCGAGCGGCTCGGAATCCGGCAATACGCCCGGCACGCCGCCCGTGCTTGCGCCGTCGCCAACGGAATCCGATGGCCCGGGCAAAGGCTCGGGAAATCAAACCCCGCCTGGCGATACAACGCCTCCAACCAAGCCGGCTGATCCAGATCCCGCCAAGCCAAATCCTGGTGAACCTGGACCTCCAACCCAGCCGACTGATCCGGCGCCTACCAAGCCAGATCCCAGCGACCCGGGACTTCCAATTCAGCCGACCGACCCCGGTCCCACCAAGCCAAATCCTGGTGATCCTGGACTTCCAATCCAGCCGACTGACCCCGGCCCGATCAAGCCGACTGACCCGAACCCCACCAATCCAGGTCCCGGGCCGGAAGAGCCCCCGGTGATCATCGACGAGCTGCCATGGCCGCCGCAGCTGCCTAACAACCCTGTGGATCCAGGGAAAGATCCGCACAGGGGCGGCGAAGTGCCGGAGCCAGCCACGCTGTGGCTGAGCGGCGCCGCGCTTGTGGGGATGTTGCTGGTGGGCCGCAAAAAGTCTCGTTCGAAGGGGTGACTGCCTTTGCGGCTAAAACAAATCAAAACATAAGCGTGAACCAGCGAATAGCTAGCGCTCACAAGTGCAGAAAACGACGACGGAATAGCCAAGCTTATGAAAAACCAGCTGCGTGCCTACATGAAGTCCAGAAAGCAAAAAGCCCAGCCATCTAGGCTGGGCTAAGTGCTTGATTCTTTGGTGCCGGCTATCCGAATCGAACGGATCACCTGATGATTACAAATCAACTGCTCTACCAAATGAGCTAAGCCGGCATATTCGGTCCGGATTATACGCTATTTAATGCGTGTCAACGTTGGGCGCCCGCCTTTTTTGGGCGGTTCGTTGTTGCCATCCGGCGCGGCCGCAGGCTCCGACGGTGCGGCGGTATCCGGCACTGCAGACAACGCAGGTGCCGCCGCAGGTTCGCTTGCCTCCGGCGCAGTCATCTCAGCCGCAGTAGTCGCGACCTCGAACGCCATCCCTTGGCCGTTTTCGCTGGCGTAGATAGCCAGCACGTTTTGCACCGGCACGTACAGTTCGCGCGACACGCCGTTAAAGCGGGCGCGGAACGTGATCGCGTCGTTGTCCATCTTCAGGCCCGAGGTGGCGCCGTAGCTGATGTTCAGGATGATTTCACCCTTCTTGACGTATTCCATCGGAACCGTCGTGGCGGCATCGACCTTGACCGCAATGTAGGGCGTGTAGCCGCTGTCGGTGCACCATTCGTAGATTGCGCGTAACAGGTAAGGCTTGGTGGAGATTTCAGGCATGTGTTTGAGAGGAAGTGAAACAAGATGTTACACCACCAGTGTACTTCGATTTGCCCGAGGGCGTCGTATTCCGGAGTGAAACGAACGGGGCCGCCTGTCCGCGATGGGACAGCCGGCCCGCGGCACATCAGCGGCGCATCACCTTTTCGGACGGGGTCAGCGCTTCGATGTAGGCCGGACGCGAGAAGATGCGCTCGGCGTATTTCATCAGCGGAGCTGCCGTTTTCGACAGCTCGATGCCGTAGTGGTCCAGGCGCCACAGCAGCGGGGCGATCGCCACGTCGAGCATCGAGAACTCGTCGCCGAGCATGTATTTGTTCTTCAGGAACAGCGGTGCCAGCGTGGTCAGGCGGTCGCGGATTTCGGCGCGCGCCTTGTCGTGGCTCTTGTCGGCCGCCTTGGTGCGCTCGCTTTCCAGCGTGTGCACGTGCACGAACAGTTCCTTCTCGAAGTTAAACAGCATCAGGCGGGCACGCGCACGCATCAGCGGATCGGCCGGCATCAGCTGCGGGTGCGGGAAGCGCTCGTCGATGTATTCGTTGATGATGTTCGATTCGTACAGAATCAATTCGCGCTCGACGAGGATCGGCACCTGGCCGTACGGGTTCATCGTCGAGATGTCTTCCGGCTTGTTGAACAGGTCGACGTCGCGCACTTCGAAGTCCATGCCCTTTTCGAACAGGACCAGGCGGCAGCGTTGGGAGAACGGGCACGTGGTGCCGGAGTAGAGAACCATCATGGTTTATAGTTCCTTAAGCAACAAAAGGGGTGAAGCGCCTTCGCGACTCACCCCGGAAAAATTGGTTGCCCACATTATAACCAAGTGGGCGGTGAAACTGAATTACTTCACTTCTTTCCAGTACGACGCGTTCAAACGCCACGCCAGGAAGGCGAACATCGACAGGAAGAGAAGCACGACCACGCCCAGCTTCTTGCGCGTGCCTTGCGACGGCTCCGCCATCCATTCCATGTAGGCGACCAGGTCCGCGACATTGGTGTCGAATTCCTGTTCCGTCATCGTGCCGGGCGTCTCTTGCTGGAAGCCGGCGAACTTGTGCACTTTCTTGCCCGGTTCGTGCGGATCGGCCTCTTCGACGTACTTGGCCGTGCGTATGCCCTGAAGCTGCCACAGCACGTTGGGCATTGCCACGTTCGGCACCACCATGTTGTTCCAGCCGGTCGGGCGCGTGTCGTCCTTGTAGAAGGTGCGCAGGTAGGTGTACAGGTAGTCGCCGCCGCTGCCCGCTGAAGAGGCTTTGGCGCGCGCGATCACCGACAGGTCCGGCGGCACCGCGCCGAACCAGGCCTGGGCATCGGCCGGCTTCATCGCGATCGTCATCAGGTCGCCCACCTTGTCGCCGGTGAACAGCAGGTTGTTCTTGATCTGGTCGTCGGTCAGGCCCAGCGCGGTCAGCCGGTTGTAGCGCATGGATGATGCCGAATGGCAGTTCAGGCAGTAGTTGACGAACAGTTTGGCGCCGTTCTGCAGCGACGCCAGGCTGGAACGTTCAGGCGCCTTGTCCAGCGGGAAGCTGGCTTCGTTGGCCAATGCGAGCCCCGGCAGCAAGGCCAGGACCGCAATCAGTTTCTTCGAAAAATTCATTGGGTGTCCTTTGCTCTTGTCCATGGGCTCAGTGCGGGTGGAAGGTCACGCGATTGGGCACCGGCTTGAAGGTGCCCATCGTGCTCCACCACGGCATCAACAGGAAGAAAGCAAAGTACATCAGGGTTGCAACCTGGGCGACCAGGGTGTAGGTCGGGGTCGGCGCCTGCGTGCCGAGGTAGCCGAGCGTCAGGAACGCCAGGGCGAACACCACGTACACGTATTTGTGCCAGGACGGACGGTAGCGGATCGACTTGACCGGCGAATGGTCGAGCCAGGGCAGGGCGGCCAGGATCAGCACGCTCGAACCGAACAGCACCACGCCCCAGAACTTGGCTTCCAGCACCTGCGGCAGCATGCCGATCTCGATCAGCACAGCGATCACCGTGATCGCCACCTTGGCCTTGAACGACAGGCGCGAACGGAGCCAGATGAACACCACGTAGAGGACAATGGCCGCCATCACCACCCACAGGAAGTCCGAGGTGGTCGCGCGCAGCACCGAGTAGAACGGGGTGAAGTACCAGACCGGCGCGATGTGCGGCGGGGTCTGCATCGAGTTGGCCGGCAGGAAGTTGTTGTATTCCAGGAAGAAGCCGCCCATTTCGGGCGCGAAGAACACGACGGCCGAGAAGATCAGCAGGAACACCGAAACGCCGAACAGGTCCTTGGTGGTGTAGTACGGGTGCGACGGAATGCCGTCGACCGGATGGCCGTCCGCACCGATGTTTTCCTTGATTTCCACGCCGTCCGGGTTGGACGAGCCCACTTCGTGCAGCGCGATCAGGTGCGCCGTCACCAGGCCCAGCAGCACCAGCGGGAGCGCGATCACGTGGAACGCGAAGAACCGGTTCAGGGTCGCGTCCGACACCACGTAGTCGCCGCGGATCCACAGCGACAGGTCCGGGCCGATGAACGGAATCGCGCCGAACAGGTTAACGATCACCTGGGCGCCCCAGTACGACATCTGGCCCCACGGCAGCAGGTAGCCGAAGAAGGCTTCGGCCATCAGGCACAGGAAGATCGCGAAGCCGAACAGCCAGATCAGCTCGCGCGGCTTGCGGTACGAGCCGTACAAGAGGCCCCGGGTCATGTGCAGGTAGACGATGATGAAGAAGGCCGAGGCGCCGGTCGAGTGCATGTAGCGGATCAGCCAGCCCCACGGCACGTCGCGCATGATGGACGTCTCGACCGAGGCGAACGCCAGGTTGGCGTCCGGCTTGTAGTGCATGGTCAGGAAGATGCCGGTGATAATCTGCAACACCAGCACCAGCATGGCCAGCGAGCCGAAGACGTACCAGATGTTGAAATTCTTCGGGGCGTAGTATTTGCCCCACTGGTCATTCCAGAGTTTGGACAGCGGAAAGCGGTCGTCGATCCAGGCCAGGGTCTTCTGGCCGCGGGTGGCGCCGGCAGGCAGCTTGGTTTCCTTGAATGCGGTGCCCATGATTACGCCTCCCCTTTCTCGTCTTTGCCGATGATCAGCTTGTTATCGGCGAGGAATTGGTACGGGGGGACGTCGAGGTTGGTCGGCGCCGGTTTGTTCTTGAAAACGCGCGCGGCCAGGTCGAAGGTCGAGCCGTGGCAGGGGCACAAAAAGCCGCCATGCCAGTCGTCCGGCAGGTTCGCCTGCGGGCCTTCGGTAAAGCGCGAGGAGGGCGAGCAGCCCAGGTGCGAGCAGATGCCCACCACCACCAGCACCTCCGGATGTTCCTTGCGCGAACGGGTCTCGTTCTTGCAGTACTCGGGCATCGACAACTGGTAGAACTTGTCGGAGTGGGGGTCGGCGACCTTGTCGTCGTTCTTCTGCAAGCTGGCCATCATCTCCGGCGTGCGGCGCAGGATCCACACCGGCTTGCCGCGCCATTCGACCACCTTCATCTCGCCCGGCTTGACATCCGAGATATCGACTTCGACCGGCGCCCCGGCTGCCTTGGCGCGCTCGGAAGGCTGGAACGTACTGACCAGGGCTCCCGCCGTGGAAACCCCGACGACTCCGCCCGCCGCACATGTGGCGACGAGCAGGCCACGCCGGGCTGCATCGACCTGCTTCTCATTACTCATACCAACTCCACTCCGTGAAAATACGAAACTAAAGAATCAATAAAGAGCTTCCAGCAGCCTGAAATTATATGTGAACAAGATATATTGTTGGAGAAAATATAAAAGCAGAGCCGGGACCGGGTGGGATGTTTGTTCCGCACCAGGACAAAACGGTGAGTAAACACGCCCTGCGCGGGAGGGTTATGCGCGGGCGCAAAACTGCGCGCGGCCGCCGGTGCGCGGCATGACTTTTCGGCCGTTGCGGTATCATCGGCTGGTATTTCAACCACAAGACGGGGGATGCCGATGGCGATGATGGAAGAATTCAAGAAGTTCGCGCTCAGGGGAAACGTGATGGACCTGGCGGTGGGCGTGATCATCGGCGGCGCGTTCGGGCGCATCGTCGAGTCGCTCGTGCAGGACGTGATCATGCCGCCGGTCGGCAAGCTGTTCGGCGGCTTCGACTTTTCGAACTACTACATCCCGCTGAACCACCAGGGCACCGCGCTATCGCTCGCCGAAGCCAAGAAGGCGGGCGCGGTTTTCGCCTACGGTAATTTCCTCACCGTGCTGCTGAACTTCCTGATCCTTGCCTTCATCATCTTCCAGATGGTGCGCCTGATGAATCGCATCCGCCACCACGGGTCTCCGGAACAGGCCAAGGAACCGGCCACGCCCGAAGACATCGTGCTGCTGCGGGAGATTCGCGACGCGCTCAAACGCTGACGGGGTGAAACCAGGGACGGGTGCATGCGGCGCTACTGGCTGATCTTCGCGCAGACCGTCACGGTCGCGCTGGCGCTGTATTTCGTGGTCGCGGCGCTGCGCCCCGACTGGCTGGGCCGCGTGCCCGTGCCCGCCCGGGTCGGCACGGGCAGCGGCGCGGTGCCGGTGCTGCAGGCCCCGCCGCTGCCGGCCCCGGACAGCTTTCGCCTGGCCGCGGCCAGGGCCATGCCGGCCGTGGTCAACATCACCACCAGCAAGGCCACGCGCGAGACCAATCCGCTGCTGAAGGACCCATTCTTCCGCCGCTTTTTCGGCGACAAGCTGCCGCCGGACGAGCAATTGTCCAGCCTGGGTTCGGGCGTGATCGTCAGCAGCGACGGCTATATCCTGACCAACTACCACGTGGTCGAGGGCGCGGACGAGATCGAGGTCAGCCTGGCCGACGGGCGCCGGGCCAAGGCCCAGTTGGTGGGGACCGATCCCGAGACCGACCTGGCGGTGATCCGGATCCGCGAGCCCAAGCTGCCGGTGATGTTGCTGGGAAATGCCGAGCAGGCGCGCGTGGGCGATGTGGTGCTGGCGATCGGCAACCCGTTCGGCGTGGGCCAGACCGTCACGATGGGGATCATTTCCGCGCTGGGACGCAACAACCTGCACATCAACCACTTCGAAAACTTCATCCAGACCGACGCCGCCATCAATTTTGGCAACTCGGGTGGCGCACTGGTCGATACGCGCGGCGACCTGCTCGGGATAAACTCGGCGATCTACTCGCAGACCGGCGGTTCGGTCGGGATCGGCTTCGCGATTCCGGTGTCGACCGCCAAGGCGGTGCTGGAGGCGATCGTCCAGCACGGCAGTGTGGTGCGCGGCTGGATCGGCATCGAATCGCAGGACATCACGCCCGAGGTCGCCGACAGCTTTGGACTGGCGCGCGCGAGCGGCGCGATCATCGCCGGCGTGGTGCGCGACGGGCCGGCCGATAAGGCCGGCATCCGCCCCGGTGATATCCTGCTTGACGTCAACGGCAAGCCGGTCGCCAGCACCAGCGACACGATCAACCTGATCGCCCAGCTCCAGCCTGGCGGCAAGAGCAAGATGACGGTCATGCGCAAGAACCACCGCGCCACGTTTGAAGTCCTGGTCGGCACCCGGCCGCACCAGGTTCCCTAACTTTTTCAGGATTTTCCATGCACCTGCATGACTTGACGCGCTTTTTAAGCGAGCTCAACGAGAATAACAACCGGCCCTGGTTCCTGTGGAACAAGCCGCGCTACGACATCCTGCGCGCGGAATTCCTGGATGTTGTGACCGAGCTGATCCGTGGCGTCAGCAAGTTCGACCGCTCCGTCGCCGCGTGCGATCCGAAGAAAGCAGTGTTCCGCTTCCACCGCGACACGCGCTTTTCAAAAGACAAGACGCCGTACAAGACTCACTTCTCGGCCGGCATCGCCCCGGGCGACAAGCGCAGGCCGAGCGAGGGCGCCGGGCCGACCTACTATTTCCACATCGAACGCAACGGCCGCCTGCTGTTCGGCGCCGGCGAATACATGCCGCCCGCACCGCGCCTGAAGGCGATCCGGGAACACGTGGTCAACGATGCGCCGGGCTTCATGAAAATGTTGAAAAATAAGCAGCAGCGCGCCACCTATGGCGACCTGCGGCACGACGAAGGCAAATTGCAGCGGCCGCCGAAGGGAATCGACCCGGACCATCCGCTGGTCGAATACCTGAAGCTGAAAAGCTATTTCGTCTGGACCGAGGTCGAGCTGAACCTGGACGCGCCGGACCAGCTGGTGCCGACGCTGGCGCGCGGCTTCAAGGACGCCTCCGCGCTCGTGACCTGGTTGCGCGGGGTGCCGCAAACTCATCAGGAGCAATAGCAAAGGGGGAGAGCAATATGGCCTTGCGACACGCAGCACCGGGCGAGAAGATCGAATTGAAGCGCGGCGATGACGACATCGCGCATTTCACATCGGTCGCGCTGGTCAAGACCGCGCACATGGAACTGATCCGGCTCGTGGTGCCGAAGGAAAAGCCGATGCCCGAGCACTGGGTCGAAGGCGAGATCACCATCCTGTGCCTGGAAGGCGAGCTGGTGGTGGAAATGCAGGGGCGCGAAACGGTGCTGGGGCCGAACGAAATGGTGTACCTGGGCGGCGGGCAGCCGCACGCCATCCGCGCCAACCAGGACGCGGTTGGGCTCATGACCATTCTGCTGCACCCTGGCGACAACACCGGCGGCCCGGTCAGGACCGCCGGCTGATTCTCACTAGTCGCGCAGCGCGCGCGCCGGCGCGATGCGCATCGCGGCGCGGGTATGGCGCGCGCAGGCCGCCAGCGCCACCAGCGCGGCGAACCCGAAGGC
>NZ_SPUM01000034.1 GCF_004614195.1 Massilia horti
GCACCTCTGCGCAAATTTCGCGAACCGCGTGCGCAGCAAAGCTGCACACCCTACGGTCCGCATTTGCCCCAGGCCCCAGGGGCGTCCCACACCTGCCGGTGACATAGCGAAAACAACCCCAACCTGAATAGCCGGAAGGGGCGTTTTGATGACGCTGTCACCGTTAGCCGTTGGGCGGGGTGAGGCTGGCCAGCCTTTAGCGGCACACCAGCACGGGAATCGTGCTGTGGGTCAGGACCCGCTGGGTCTGGCTGCCGATCAGCATGGCGCGCACGCCTTTGCGGCCGTGCGAGGCCATGACGATCAGGTCGCACATCTGGTCCCGCGCGGTCCGTATGATCGCTTCGTACGGCTCGTCGGCTTCTGCCAGCATGATATTGCACGCAACCGAGGCTTCCTGCGCCATCTGGGCGATCGGCACCAGGAATTCCTGAGCCCGCGCGTCGCGGTTGCGCCGGTAGGTTTCGTGTACCTGTTCGGTCACGACCGGTTCGTACGTGAACAGGTGCAGCGGCGGTACCACGTGCACGGCGGTGACGCGTGCGCCGATCTGCGCTGCAAAGCGCATGCAGGAGCGTGCCGCGGCAAGGGAAGCGTCCGAGCCATCGGTTGGCAACAAGATGTGTTGGAACACGGTAGCCATCCTTCTCAGGTAAAGCCAGCTACCAGTGTGCGCCCGATCCCATCCCGGTCCGTTTGATCATCGTCAAAAGTGCAGGGGCTCTGCCGCGCCGGGAACTAAGCCTATCCCATCAGCGTCACACTACTGTCCGGTGTCCAGACGCGGAGGGTACCAGCATGAAGCATGTCGTGATTTACTATTCGCAGACGGGGAATAACAAGCAGCTTGCGCATGACTTGCAAAGGCGCCTGGACTGCGACTGCGTCGAGGTGCGGGAAACGCGCAAGCGGACGCGCTTCACGACGCTGCTCGACATTCTTCTCGATCGCAAGCCTGGCGTGACCTGGCCGGGCTGCGACTTCAGCGCGTACAGCAAGGCGGTGCTGGTGGCGCCCATCTGGGCCGGCAGGATCGCGACCCCGCTCGCGTCCTTCATTGCGCGCGAAAAGGACAATTTGCCCGACTTCGCCTTCCTGTCGCTGTGCGCGGGGCTACGCGGGCAGCCGTGCCAGATCGCGCATGAGCTGATGCATTTGACGGGCAGGACGCCGGAACTGGTCGAGCAGCTCAACGTCAACGACCTGCTGCCGCCCGAGCGCCGCAACAAGGGACGTCACGCTTTGGCGTACCGGGCAAGCGCGCGCGAATTGCTCATGTATGAGGGCGAGATCGAGCACTTCCTGCGCTTGCTCGAACCGGCGCGGGTGATCAGCGGAACACCATCACAGGCATGTTGGCACAGGCCAGCAGCTTCTGCGCTTCGCTCGCCGGGAGCACCTGCGTAGCGCTGCACTCGCCGTCGCACGCGATAAAGATCGCGTCGCACTCGAATTCGGCTGCCGCCTGCAGGATTTGCTCGCAGGGGGCATACGCCAGCGCGATGCTGCACTGGCAAGGAATGTCGGCGTCCTGGCAGCGGTCGAGAAAGGCCGTCAGCCGGTGTTCGGCCAGCGTCATCGGGTCCGCCACGTCCGGCGCGGGCAGGTCGCACGTCCCTGGATGTGTCACCGACAGGACTACCACCGAGCCGCCGGCGCGGCGCGCACATTCGATGGCGGCGTCCTCCGCCGGCTTCGTCAGGTCCGAGCCGCAGATCGGCACCAGGATAGTCTTGAACATCATCTCGGCACGGCCTCCTAATGCGCCATCAACACCGGCACCGTCATGTTTTCCAATACCGTCTTGGTTACGCCGCCCACGATCAGTTCGCGGAACCGCGTGTGGCCGTAGGCACCCATGACGAGCAGGCTGGCCTGGCGATCGGCGGCCAGCGAGAGCAGGGCATTGCCCGTGTCGATGGCGCGGGGCAGGGCCTCAACCGTGGCGTTGATGCCATGGCGGCCCAGCCAGGCGAGCATGTCGGCCCCCTGCAGCGCGAGGTCGACCTGTATGCCAGGGTTAAATTGCACGACCAGCACGGCGGATGCGCGGCGCAGCAGCGGCAGCGCCTGGGCCAGGGCGCGCGTGGCCGCCAGGCTGCCATCCCACGCCACCAGCGCCTTGCCGTCCAATCGGCCATGCTCGCCAGCATGCGGCACCAGCAGAACCGGGCGCGCGGTGCCTAGCACCACGTATTCCGGCAGGCCGCGGGTGCCGTCGGTATCCGGTTGCTTCGGGTCGGTCTGGCTGAGCACGATCAGGTCCGCAAAGCGCGACAGCCGGACCAGCGCGCCTTCCGCATCGTCGGCGACCGTCCGCGGTTCGAACGAGCGTACCCCGGCGGCGCGCACGAGCGTGACGAATTGCTCGGCCCCCTGGCGGGCAACTTCATCCATGCGCTGGAGATAGCCGGTGACCACCGATTGCTCGATGTCCAGGCCCGCCTCCTGATACAAAAAGCGCGACACGCCCGTGACCGCGGCGCCGATCAGGTGCGCGTCTTCGCTGTTGGCCAGCGCGGCCGCAAACCGGATCCTGCCAGGCGCGTGCTCCGAGCGGTCGGCATGCACCAGGATGGTCTTATACGACATCACGCATTCCCCTTGTGCAGGTTTCCTATGTGATTCTTGCGTCTGTCGACTATGTGCCTGTGCCGCCTCCTGTGTTTGATCTGGCTCATTCGCGCCGCATCAGCGGCCACGGCATCGATCGCGGGTCATCGGTAGACCAGCACCGGAATATCGCCGTGGACCAGCACCTTCTGGGTCTCGCTGCCCAGCAGCACACCCTTGATGCCCGCCCGGCCATGCGAGGCCATGACGATCAGGTCGCATTTGCGCTCCTTGGCCACCTGCAGGATCGCTTCATACGGATTGTCCGACGTGACCTGGACGGTATCGCATGGTACGCCGGCGGTGCGGGCGGCGTCGGTGACGACGGCCAGATATTGCTGAGCCCGCTTGTCGACCGCGGCCTTGAACGCTTCCTCCGTGTCTTCGAGCATTTCCAGTTTGTAGGTGAAGGTGTGGAATTCCGGTTTGACAGTCAGGCCGATCACCTGCGCCCCGAGCTCCCTGGCGAAGCTGACGCCGGCCAGCACCGCGCGTTCGGACAGGTCCGAGCCGTCGGTTGGTAACAGAATCTGCGTGAACATTGTGCACTCCTCGTTACAGTTCGGCCTATTACTCGCGGCCGGTTTTCAGCCTCTTACCTGCACGGGCCCGTGATCGTCACAATGGTCCCCATGCGGATGATGCAGGCGTCCGTTGACCAGGTAGTCGACATGGTCGCCGTGCGGAACCTGTTCATGTCCGCAGCCCGGACCGTGCACATGGTTTTGCACATGCCCCTCCTGGGTCGGCGCCTCCCGCTCGGGATTGGTGGCATTGACTGCCAGCGCATGCTCATCGATATGATCGCCATGGACGTGGTGCAAGTGCCCGTCATGCAGATAATCGGTGTGGCCCTCGTGATCGATCGCCGTATGTCCGCAGCCAGGGCCATGGACGTGGCTGTGGTTCGGATGCGTCTTGTGGTCTTCCATGATATTCCTCCAAACTGGTGCGCCCGTTAGCTTAGAGTGTCGTCTTCGCAAAAAAACATGCCGAAAAATGCTCGCATTGACTGCCTGCTGAGAGGGCGCAAGCAAACTGGAGGACTAGGGAACCAAGGGCCGACTGGCCCCTGCCATCGGCGGCCGCGGTCCTCTGGCACTCAGAGGAAAAACAGCGGATTCTTCGTCACGGCGACCGCGACGATGTAGCCGAACGTGGCGATGGCGCCGACAAAGGCCGCGGCGCGGATGAGCATGGTGCGGCCGTACTTGAGCGCGACCGCGCCCAGCAGGATGTAGGCGGCCAGCGCGACGAGCTTGGCGGTCAGCCAGGGCTGCTGCCCGGGATACTGGTGGCTCCAGGCGACCAGCCCGATCGCCGACGCCAGCAGGAGCGAGTCGACGATGTGCGGCGCCGTCTTGACCCAGCGCCGCTGCAGCAGTGGTGAACTCGCCAGCATCCATTGGCCGCGCACCAAAAAGAAGCCGCCGGACAGGGCGGCGCAGGTCATGTGAAAGTGTTTGAGCAGCAGGTAGTCCATCATCCGAATGAGATCAGGTGCCGGCTGCGCGGGAAGCACGCTGGCCAGCGATATGCCATCGAGTTCCGTAAGTATGCACCAGTCGCCCGCCCGTGCATGTGCTTGGGAACTCAAACGGGCGACGGCGTTCAGCGGCGGATGCGTTAGCCTTTGATGGTGAAGTCGATCACGATCTCGTTGGGCTCCCTGTCGACGTAGGCGATTTCCAACCGCGGGCCGAAGTGATTGCGCAGCTGGGTCAGCAGCGGCAGCGGGTCGTGGTCGTTCAGGAAGCGCATGGTTTCGCCCGGCGTGAGCGCTTCGAGCGCGCCGAAGACGGCAGCGTGCCGGAAGCGGCGTGCCACGCCGCGCGCGTCGAAGGTGTGGACGTCGGCGGCGTGCCCGGAAGTGGCGCAGATGCAGTCGTTTGACATGATGAGTCCTCTTGAGGCTATGTTGGCGGAAAGCCGGCCCGAGGGCCGGCGCGTGACGTCGATCAGGCTTCGGTGGCTGCCGGCGCTTGCGAAGCGGCGACCGCGGCCTCTTTCGGCGCCCCGCCGCGCAGCAGGCGCAGCGCGAACAGGGCGAGGAACAGGGTGCCGAGTGCGAACACCACGTCGCCAGGCACGCGCAGCCACACCATGTTCTCCATGAACGGCGAGTGGATCACCTCAGGCGAGCGGGCGAACCACATGCCCTTGCTGATGCTGGCCACGGCCTGGTAGATGCCGGCCGGGACCAGCGACATGAACACCATCATCGCAAGACCAATGTTCAGCAACCAGAACATCGGCTTGAGGAGCGCGTCCGACCATGCCAGGCGGCTGGACAGGCCGCGCAGGCAGAACAGCATCAGCCCGATGCCGAGCATGCCGTACACGCCGAACAGCGCGGCGTGGCCGTGCGCGGCGGTCATGTTCAGGCCCTGCATGTAGTACAGCGCGATCGGGGTGTTGATCGTGAAGCCGAGCAGGCCCGCGCCGACCATGTTCCAGAAGCCGACGGCAATGAACGACATGATCGCCCACTTGTAGGTCTGCACCCACGGCGCGGCTTTCGAGCGCTGGTAGTTGCGCCAGGCTTCGACGCCGATCATCGCCAGCGGCACCACTTCGAGCGCGGAGAACATGGCGCCGATCGCGATGACCGAGGTCGGGGTGCCGGTCCAATACAGGTGGTGCAGCGTGCCGAGGATGCCGCCGAACAGGAACACGATGGTCTCGAGCACGATGGCGCTGTTGGCGGTCGCGGCGCGGATCAAGCCAAGGCGTGAGAACAACAGTGCGATGACGGCGGTGGCGAACACCTCGAAGAAGCCTTCGACCCACAGGTGCACCAGCCACCAGCGCCAGTACTCGATCATCGAGTAGTGCGTGGTGCGGCCCCAGGTCAGCGAGGTCGCGTAAAAGCCCCCGATGCACAACGCGGCCAGGAACACCATCGCGATCAGGCCGCGGCTTTCGGAAGGTTTGGTGAGCGCCGGCCATAGGCCGCGGCCGAGCAGGAACGCCCAGAACAGCAGGCCGACGAACAGCAGGTACTGCCAGATGCGGCCCATGTTGGTGAACTCCAGGCCCTGGCTGCCGAGCCAGAAGCTAAATTCTGTGCCCTGGTGCTGCAGGGTGCCCAGCCAGCCGCAGGCAGTCGAGCCCACCACGATGAGCAGCAGCGCGTAGAACAGCACGTTCACGCCGAGTTTTTGATACTTCGGTTCGTAGCCAGAGATGGCGGGCGCGATGTACAGGCCGGTGGCCAGCCAGGCGGTGGCGATCCACAGCACGGCGAACTGGGTATGGATGGTACGGCTGACGATGAACGGCAGGATGTCGGCCAGCGGGAAGCCGAAGAAGCTGTGGCCTTCGACCGAGTAGTGGGCGGTGATCACACCCATGCCGACCTGCGCCAGGATCAGGCCGACAACGACCATGAAGTACTTCCTGGTGGCCTTCGTCGACGGCGTCGCCTTCAGCGTGAACAGCGGATCCGCTTTGGGCGGCGTGGGGTCGGCCTCTTCCTTGTGCGCGCCGTGGTAGAAGATCATGCCGGCGATCGCACCGATCATCAGGATCACCGAGGCGATCGACCAGACGCCGGTGCCGGCGCTCGGGCTGTTACCGGCCAGCGGCTCGTGCGGCCAGTTGCTGGTGTATGAGAGACCCGCCTGGCCCGGACGGTCGGCCGCCGCGGCCCAGGAAGACCAGAAGAAGAAGCCGGCCAGCGCGTCGCGCTCGTCCGTCCGCGGCAGCGAGCCGGCGTTCATCGCATACTGTTCGCGCAGCTTGTCCAGCTGCGGATCGGTACCGAACAGGCCGATGTAGTGCTGCGCCACCGCGCGCACCGCTTGCGCACGGATGCTTGAAATGGCCAGCACGCCGGTATTCTCGTCGTAGGTGTTGGTGCGCAGTTCCTCCTTAACCAGCGTGTCGACCTGGCCCCGAAGCGGAGCGGGCAGGGCGACATAGGCAGCGCCATGGTCGCGCCGCGCGAACAGCTCCTGCAGCGCCAGCGCCTCGCGGTGCAGCCAGTCGGCCGACCAGTCGGGCGCGACGTAGCTGCCGTGGCCCCAGACCGTGCCCAGTTGCTGGCCGCCGGCCGACATCCAGGCTTGCTGGCCCAGCGTGACCTGCTCGCCAGTGAACAATACGTCGCCTTTGGTGCTGATTACTTGTTTCGGGATCGGCGGTGCGGTCAGGTAGATCTCCTTGCCGACCCATCCGAGGATGGAGAACGAGATCACGCAGATGACCGCAAGCCAGGTCCAGAGTTTGCGTGTGGCATGCATGGCATTTCCCTTCTTGTTTGTGGGGGGCTGCTGAGTCATTAAGATGCATTCTATGCGCACCTTTTCAAACAAGCAAACAAAATACAGCTTTTTATTGACCGGGGTTTTGTTTTTTAAAGTCAGGTGGCGAAAAGATGTAGAATTTGTGTCTGTTTATCGCCGCATGTCCTGCATACCTTGACGCGCCATGAGACTGACCTCTTACACCGACTACGCACTGCGCACCTTGATGTATCTGGCGCTTAACCGCGATCGTCTCATCACGATCGGCGACATCGCTCAGGCCCACGACATCGCCAAGAACCACCTGACCAAGGTGGTGCATCAACTGGGCACGCTTGGTTTCATCGAAACCGTGCGTGGCCGCAGCGGCGGCCTGCGCCTGGGCCGAGAGCCGGCAGACATCCGGATCGGCGAGGTCGTGCGCCAGACCGAGAGCGACTTCTACATGGCCTCGTGCTTCGACGCTAATGCGCCCGGCTGCCTGTACGCCGCCGGCTGCGAGCTGCGTGGGGCGATGGCGCGCGCGACCAACGCCTTCCTCGAAGTGCTCGACAACCTCACGCTGGAGCAGATGGTGGCGCGCGATCCGCAGATGCCCGGGGGCGCTGGCGTACAACCCGTGCAACTGCATTTCAAGCGCACTGCCGCCTGAGGCGGGCAGGGGCAGGAATCCACCGCTCGCCCGTTTCCGACTGTCTACGATGCGTCAATCTGGCGGACATCTTAGGTGCCGCCGGTTCGGCTTGCATATGATGTAGGTCAAATTTTCCAGAGATTGTGAATGCACGCGACAGTCGGACACTTTCGTCCACCCGATTGTTGCCATAGTTCGTGCTTACCGCTTAAGATGCCTGAAAAATGCATGTTAATGGGAGCCGTAATGCAGCTGCATACGATCGAAGAACCAGAAGATTCGCACGCTGGCGCGCGGCTGGCCTGGCTGGCGCTGGGCTTCCGCCCGTTCTACCTGCTGGCTGCGGCCTTCGCCGCGATCAGCATTCCGGCATGGGTCGCCAGCTACTACGGCGTGGCGGGGCCGTTCCGGGTAGGGCTGGCATGGCACGCCCACGAGATGCTGTTCGGTTTCGTGGTGGCAGTGGTGATCGGCTTCCTGTACACGGCGGGACGGACCTGGACCGGTTTGTGGACGCCGCGCGACGCGCAGCTTGGCGCCATCGCCGCGCTCTGGATCGCGGGCAGGGTAGCGATGTTTTCCGCGCCAGCCCTGGTGGCGGCCGTGGTTGACCTGGCTTTTCTGCCGGTGGCCGCTTGGCCGCTGTATCGTGTTCTCAAACAGGCCGGGAACAAGCGCAACATGTTCCTGGTCGGCCTGCTTGGCCTGCTCACGGCGGCCAACGCTGTGTATCACGCCAGTGCGTTGGGATGGATCGACATCGCGCCGGCGCGGCCCGTGTACGCCGCGATCATCGTGGTGGTCATCATCGAGACGGCCATCGGCGGCCGGGTGATCCCGATGTTCACCACCAATGCGACCGGCGTCAAGACCGTGATGAACCCGCGCATCGACAAGCTGGCGCTCGCGTTCACCGTTGCGGCGGGTCTTGCCTGGGTGTTTGAACTGCCCGCGGCGCTTACCGCGCTGCTGGCACTGGGCGCCGCTGCCGCGCAGGGCGTGCGGCTGGCCGGCTGGAAGCCGTTCTGCAGCTTGCGTAAGCCGCTGCTGTGGATCCTGCACCTGTCGTATGCGTGGATTCCGTTCGGCTTCCTGCTGCTGGCGCTGGCGGCGTATGGACTGGTGCCGCAGTCCGCCGCGATCCACGTGCTGGCCGTGGGCGCACTCGCGGGCCTGATCCTGGGCATGATCACCCGCACGGCGCTTGGCCATACAGGACGGCCGCTGGCCGCCGGGCCCAAGGAAACGGCGATGTATTTGCTGATCCAGCTCGGCGTGGTTCTGCGGCTGGTGGCTGCGCTCGCGCCAGGTAGCGCACGCGATGTCGCGCTGGTGGCCGCGACAGTCTGCTGGAGCGCGGCATTCGTGCTGTATGTGGTCGTCTACGGCCCTTATCTCTGCCGGCCGCGCATCGACGGGCGCGAAGGATAACCGCGTGTCGCTTCATTGAGCGGCGGCATTTGCCGCCGCCAAGCTCTCAAGCGCGCGGGCGCTGGCGGTGGAACACCAGCGGGCTGTATGGCACTGCCGATGGCGGCGGCGAGTTGAGGATGCCAGGCTTCATCGCGCCAACCACGTGCATTTCGCACGGCTTGCAGTCAAAGCGCAGCGTGTAGCGCTCGTTGCCGCTCACCAGCGTCATCGGCTCGGCCTTCACCTGGCCCTGCACGCCCTGGACGCCCTTGGCCTGTTTAGGACACAGGTTGAACGAGAAGCGCAGGCAGTGCTTGGTGATCATCAGCGACACCTCGCCCGGCTCCTCGTGCGCCTCATACGCCGCATCGATCAGTTGCACGCCGTGCTTGTGGTAGAACGCGCGCGCCTTTTCGTTGTAGACATTGGCCAGGTAGCTCAGCTGGGTCTCCGGATACGACGGGCGGGGCTCGGACGGCGCCTTGCGCTGCGGGCGCTGCCACGCAGCCAGCCGCTTCGCCTCATGCGCCGCAAGCGCATCGCGGCGCAGCGCGTTGATCGCGCCAGCCGGCACGAACCATGGCTGCGACAGTTGCAGTGCGATCGTGCCTGCCTCGAACATCGTGTTGCCGAGCTTGCCCAGGCTGGTGCGCAGGGCCGCCTCGGCCTGCGCTGCCTGCTGCGCGGGCACCAAAGCCAGCACCGCGTCGGTCACGCTGGTGATGCCGTCCTCGTCGCAGACCGTCAGGCGCAAGCCGTCCTGGTGTTCGCTGAGCACGATGTCGACGTGCACCTTGCGCTCGGCCGATTTCTTGTTCAGCGCCCCTTCCCACTGATGATCGCGATTGCGGTGGATTTCGGTGCCGACTTTTAAGCCGGGCAGGGTGGACAGGTGTTCATTCGGGAACACACGCCAGCGCTGGCCTTCATCGCTCTCGCCCAGTTTCTCGACCCGGTTGGCCTGGATGCCCACCGTGGTGCGCTTGTTCATGTAGTTCAGGCCGTCGCCATTGGCCATCGCCGCATTGGTGGCCAAGTCGAAATGGTCGGTGCCGATGCGCTCGACCGTACCCAGCTGCAGACCGACGTATTTGGGCGAATCGAAGGCGCCGATGTCCGGCTGCCGGCCCTGCGCAAAGTAGTCGGTGTGGCCGCGGTGGAAATTCTTGTCGACGTCGGGGGTGAACAGCACGCGGGTGCGGCCGCTGGCGGCGCGGGTGAATTCGGGACGGCGGTCGAGGATTTCGTCCAGCAACAGCCGGTAGTGGGCCGTGATGTTCTTGACGTAGCCCATGTCCTTGTAGCGCCCCTCGATCTTGAACGAGCGGATGCCGGCATCGACCAGGGCCTCCAGGTTGCGGCTCTGGTCGTTGTCCTTCATCGACAACAGGTGTTTTTCGTAGGCGACGACCCGGCCCTGGCCGTCAGACAGGGTGTACGGCAGGCGGCAGGCCTGCGAGCAATCGCCGCGGTTGGCGCTGCGGCCGGTGTCCGCGTGCGAGATGTAGCACTGGCCGGAAAATGCCACGCACAGCGCGCCATGGATGAAGTATTCGAGCGGCGTGTCGACGACGTCGTGGATCTTGCGGATCTGCTCCAGGCTGAGCTCACGGGCCAGCACCAGTTGGGAAAAGCCCACGGCGCCGAGGAAGCGCGCCTTGTCGACGGTTCGGATGTCGCACTGGGTGCTGGCGTGCAGCTGGATCGGGGGCAGGTCCATTTCCAGCAGGCCCATGTCCTGGACGATCAGGGCGTCCACGCCGGCGTCGTACAGCTGCCAGATTTGCTTGCGCGCCGCATCCAGTTCGGCGTCATGCAGGATTGTGTTGAGCGTCACGAAAATACGCGCGCGGTAGCGGTGCGCGAATTCGACCAGGGCCGCGATGTCCTCGATCGAATTGCTGGCGTTGTGGCGCGCGCCAAACGCGGGGCCGCCGATGTAGACCGCATCGGCGCCATGGAGGATGGCTTCGCGGCCGATCTCGGCGGTTTTGGCGGGCGAGAGCAGTTCGAGCTGGTGATCAAGGAGTGACATGGCGAATTCCTGGCAAACGAAGGCGGAAATTATAGCCAGATCAAGGCCTTATGTCATTTCTGTGTATGCGCCGTGGCAAGCCGCTGGATGAGCTCCGGGGTGATCACACCCGAATGCGCAGTCACCGTGCCGTCGGCGTTGTACCAGTAACTGCGCGGCATTTCGCCATGCCATTTCGGGTCGATGGCGTAACGCAGCTGTTCGGCGGGCGCCGCCCCGAATGCCCAGCGTTCGGCCTGCACGCCTGTCGCCTTGAGCTTGTGGTCAATGTAGGTAGCTGCCTGCGCATCATCAAAGCGGTCGGTGGCGATGGAAACCACGTCCAGCTTGCGTTTGCGCTGGGCGTTGGCCAGCGCCTTGAAGCTCGGCGCGCAATAGTCGCAATCGAGAGACCAGAGCACGACCACGAAGGGTTTGCCAGCATGACTCGCCACGATCTGGCGAAGGCTGTCCTGCTCGAACGGCCGCAACGGCTCGCTCGCGGCCGCCGCGTGCAATGCCGCGCACGCGGACAACGCGAACATCCAGCGCTTCATGGCTCCTCCGTGCTGACGGGCACGACCTGGATACCATCACTTTGGGTGCGCCAGACGAGTGCGATCCTGGAGCTTGATGCGACCAGGCGCGGCTGGTCGGAGTCGCCGGTGGTGCGCGCCAAGGCCTGTTCGCGCCACGTCAGCCCTCCATCGCTCGACACCCGGGCGCGGATCGCGGTGGCGTTGCCGTCGAACTCCTTCCACGCCACCACTACTTGCTTGCCCGCTACCGCCACATCGGCGTGCGACGCTTGCACCGAACCCAGCATCACGGGTTTGGCCAGCGTGCCGGCCCGGTCGGCACGCGCGTAGAACGCGCCGCCGCCTTCTTCCTTGCCGCTGAACCAGACCTGATGCCGTGTGCCATCCGGCGCAAACGCAAGCGATGGACCGGCGTGCGGGCAGGCGTCGATGCGCCAGTCGTCGAAGGTGGCGCGGTGCATCGGGGTGGCGACGCCGGCCACGCCCAGTTCGGCCACCGCGTGGTCGCGGATGTTCGGGGCAAAGACGTGGCGCCACATCGCCACCGGTTTGCCGTCGGCATTGATGGCCAGGCCGATGCGGCAGCACTCGCAGGAATGGTCGGCGATCTGGTAGTCGCCCTTGAAGCTTTTGCCGCCGTCGCTGGACACCGCGTAATACACGCCCGAGCCGGCATACGATTGTTTGCGCGCCTTGGCTGCCGCCGCGCCGCGCCCGTCGATCCAGCTGACATAGATGCGGCCTGCCGGGTCGACGGCGATGGATTCGAAGCTGTGGGTGATGACGTCGCGGTTGGCGTGCACCGTGATCGGGGCGGAGAAGTTGTGGCCTCCATCAAGCGAACGCACGAAGCGGATATCGCCGACGTGGGGCGGGGCGACCGGCTTGGTGTAGGTGATGTACAGCTCGCCCTTGGGGCCGAGCGCGACATGCGGGCGCGCTTCGCCATTGGCGGCTACAGGTTCCGATGCATGCTGTACCGGCTTTGGCTCAGACCAGGTCTTGCCCATGTCCGGTGAACTGCGCAGGACGACGAACGGCTTGTTGTCGATGGTCTCTTTTGTGACCACCCAAAGGCGGCCGCTATTGTCGAGCGCCGCCCCGGTCGCCAGCTCGGACGACTTGTGATGTCCGCCGCCATGCCCGGCCGTCTCATGGGCACTGCAAGGATTCGCGACCGCCGCGAAGCACGTTGCCACGAGTAGCGCGCCGAGATTGGCGCCGATTGCTTGAATCGATGTTGTCATGATCTGCTGGGTATTCCGGTCTTAAAAGTCGTAACGCAACTCGGCAAACAGCGTGCGCTGCGGAAATGGATGGAACAGGAAATAGCTCTTGTTGTTCAAATTGTCGATGCCGGCCGCCGCGCTCCAGTAGCGGTCCAGTTTATAGCGTACCCGGGCATCCATCACGAAGTAGCTTTGAAAACCTTGATAGGTCGCCGGATTGATGTCCGTATTATCTACCGTTGCATACTGGCGGGTGCTGTACCGGGCGGCAAGCGTGTAGGTCCACCGGTCACTGGGCCGGTAGGTCGCCATCGCGGTGGCCCGCCATTCGGGAACGTAGGGCGTGCGCTTGCCGATTGAGGTGGCGCCCGGCATGGTCGGCACGTAGCCACTGTTTTGCTTGATCCGTGCATCGACATAGGTGACGCTGCCGTTCAGATCCAGGCCCTGGACAAGGACGCTCCTCTGTTCTGCCACCAGTTCCACGCCACGTTGTCGCGTCTTGTCGACGTTCTGCACGAACGACACTGGCACGGCCACGCCCGGCAGGGTCGAGGTTTGCGAGATAAGTGCATTCGATACATGCTCCTCGAAGAAGCTGACGCGCAGCCTGCCGGTGCTGCTCTTGCACTCGACCGCCAATTCGGCGCTGTGCACGTCCTCCGGCTTGAGGAAGGGATTGGCCTGCGTGAAGGTCTGGCCCGTCTGGATGTTCTGGTACAGCTCGCCAACTGTCGGGAAGCGCAGTGCCCGGCCGTACGAACCTCGTACGTTCCAGCCTGGCGTGGCCTGCCAGGTGATCGACAGTTTGGGCGAGAAGCCGTTGCGCTCGACGTCCGGCTGGGTGAGCGGAAAACTGGTTCCGTTCGAGGCCGTCGCGAGGTTGAAGCCATCGTAGGCACGCCACCATTCGTAGCGGCCGCCGATCGTGGCCAGAATCGATGGCGCGATTTGCCACGCATCCTGGATCCACAGCGCGCGGGTGTGGGTCTTGCCACGCGAGTCACTAAACAGCGCACCTTTGTCGCTGCGGACCCAGTCGGACGTGTTATAGACGGGGCTGGCGAGGAAGTAGTGATCGTCATGCACGCCGAAGCTGACCGCGTGGCGGGCTGCGTCGCTCGGCTGGTCCCAGGTGCCATTGAGATCGACAGTATTCCAGCGTGTTCCAGCGGCGTCGGCAATGCGCCCCGGCCCGCCATGTTGTGCATCGGGATAGGGACCGGTGGAAGTACGGGTAAGATCGGTTTGGTAGTTGAACCAGGTGGCGACGGCTTCCCAGTTCCAGGGACCCTCGTGACGGGTCTTGGCCGAGAGCGCCTGCATCCAGTGTTCCTGTTTGGTGCTGTTGCTCGAAAAAGGGGACGAGATCGTACCTGCGCTGTACGCCTTGCCGCCGATGTTCACCGTGCCCGAGCCGCCAAAATAGGGGGCGGCTGCCGATGTGGACAGGTAAGACTGCGAACCCGCCTGCGCCGTGTTTTGCCAGGTGCCGAGCGTATAGGTGGCCACCAACGAAGGCGAAATGTCATAGGCCAACTTGATCTTCGCTGCGTCTTGCGCCGTGTGCGTCAAGTTGCCCGCGCCAATGACCAGGACCGGCGCGCCAGTGCGGTTGCGGTCCGTAAAGGCGCCCGCGATCACCGGTGCCGTGGCCGCCGCATTCGTGCTCGACTGGTTCACGGTCAGGTAAGTGACGGGCTGGCTGAAACTGCTCAGGTGATTGACGCTGACCCACCACGACAGCTTCCCGGAACGGTTGCCGACATTGACATTGGCCTGCACAGCGGGATACCTGTCGCTGGTGCCGTACTGGCTGAAGCGTTGCGAGGTGCTGCTGAGCCGGGCGCTCCCTTCGAATTTGCGCGGCATCCTGGTGGCGATCTCGGTGACGGCGCCGTACGAGTTGCCGGGAAACGCGGCGGCAAACGGTCCATACAGCACATCGACGCGCTCGATTTCATCCGGCGCGACCATGAACCATTGGGGCGAACCGTTCTGGTTGTTATTGTTGACCAGCGTGGAGAGCAGGATGCCATCGGCGTAGATCAGGCTGCGGGCACTGGCGTTGATGCCGGTCGTGCGGGTGGCCATCGGAGCCTGGGTGTCGCCGATATAGCGGCGGCGGATCAGGACGCTGGGCAGGTACTTGAGCGCGTCTTCGACCGTGACCGCATTGGTGGTCTCGGCAATATCCTCCGCCGTGACGGATTCGCTCGCGACCGGCAATTGGTTACGCTGCGCATAGCCGCGTGTGCCCGATACCAGCACGGAAGGCAGCTCGCCGTCGGGATCCTGTGCGTGCGCCAGCGGTGCGACGCCACTCGCGGTGACGACTGCGAGCAATGGCATCGTCAAAAACCGGGTGGTTGTATTGTTAGACATGTCTGTTCCGAATATCGGATGTGCCGGCGTTCACGGGAGGCCGGCTGATGATCAGGTGCTATCCGCAGCGTACGCGCAGGGGCGTCACGCGCCTTCTACGGCTCGTCTGGATAGCAGCATCTTGACCGCGTGCCGTGGCAAGGGAACGCGGACGTGGTGCCGGATAGTCAGTAGATCCGGCGTTTCAGGCAGCGCTGGGAGGTGCCCGTGACTGTGGGATTGTCCAGCCCTGGATTGGGTGGAACGTCTGCGGGAGAAGTTGTGCCCCGGCTGGGGCATCCGGTAACGCGGGAACAATAGTGGCGAATATTGGCAGCAGGCCGAACGACCCCGCATGCGTCAGGCAATACCCGCAATGATCGAGCTGAAGGCCGTGTTGGTCCGGGCCGGAATCGTGATGGCTGGCCAGGATGGGCGATTCGACGCGCGTGCCCGATGCCGAGCAGATCTCCGCCGCAAACGCAGCGTCGCCTGCCGCCGCGAGGGCGCGCGAGACGGTTGGCATGAGCGACGCCGCCAGGATAGCAAAGCATGCTAGCCAGGCTGACAGAATATGGCGGCGCGAACGAAGTCCCATGCCGTCATGATAACCGGTTATTCAGATCGCTCAGAAGCCATACACATCAACGTGTCGGCACATCCCAACAAACCAAGGGTTCGGAATGAAGGGGTTTGCTATGATGGGCTGGCTGGAATCTGCTCGGCAACGCATTCCATCCGGAGGTTTTCCATGCCACACAAGTTTGCGCTGGCCGTTGCCGGGTTGTTTCCCGTCGCGGCTGGTACGTGGGCCGCTCCGCCTGATCCAGAGACGCCCGCTGCCCAGGCTGCGGGTGCGCAGCCGGTGCCGCAAGTCCAGGTCACGGCCCAGCGCCTGCGCAGTGCGCGCATCGAGTTGTCGCCCAGCGTGGGGACGACCGTCTACACCGTTACTACCCGCATGGTCGATGCATTGGCGCATGGGGAGAACACGCCATTTGACGAGGTCTTGCAGCATCTGCCGGGTGTCTCGCAGGATTCCAAGGCCTCGGGATCGCTGCACGTGCGCGATGAGCATGGCAACGTCCAGTATCGGATCAACGGCGTTCAGCTGCCGGAAGGCCTCAGCGGTTTCGGGCAGTCGATCGACACGCGGCTGGTCGACCAGGTCACGTTCATGACGGGCACGCTGCCCGCCCAGTTCGGCCTGCGCACCGCGGCGGTGATCGACATCCAGACCAAGGAGGGCGGGGAACCGGGCGGGCGCGTCGGCTTGCAGCTTGGTAGCCATAACTATATCGAGCCGAGTGCCGAATTCTTCGGCAGTAGCGGCGACTTCAACTATTACGTTTCCGCGGGCTATCTCAAAAACTTCCTCGGCATCGAGAACCCGCAACCCACGCGCGATGCGCTGCATGACAAGACGTGGCAAGCGAAGACCTTCGGCAGCCTGTCGTATTTTCTTGACCAGGACACGCGCCTGGGCCTGATGTTCGGCACCTACAACGGTCGCTTCGAGATACCGAACAACCCCGGTCAGGAGCCGCAATTTTCGCTCGCCGGCGTCAGCGACGCTGCCGCCGGCACCAGTACCATCGCATCAAGCGACCTGGACGAGCGGCAGCGTGAGGTGAACCGTTTTCTGGTGCTGTCGTACCAAAGGACGATGGGCGAGCTAAGCTTTCAGGCATCGTACTTCCACCAGTATTCCGAGCTGCACTACATGCCCGATCCAATCGGCGACCTGGTTTTTACCGGCGTCGCGTCCGACACTCTGCGTTCGAACAGTGCGAATGGAACCCAGGTCGACCTGAGCTACAAGCTTAATCCGAGTCACACGGTGCGTGGCGGCCTTGCCTACGCCCGGCAGGGAACGCACAGCGGCAACACGGTCAGCGTTTTTCCAACCGGCCCGAACGGCGCGCAAGCATCGGATATACCGTTCACCATCGTGGACAATTCCGGCAAACTTGGGACGCTCACCAGTTTGTACTTGCAGGACGAATGGCGGGTGTCCGCGGAGCTGACGGTCAACTATGGCCTGCGTTACGACCAGGTTGCCGCCTTCATTCACGAGCAACAATGGAGTCCTCGCGTGAACGTGGCTTACAAGCTGTCGCCAGCAACGGCGCTGCACGCCGGCTATTCACGTTACTTTACGCCGCCACCCCAGGAGCTGGCTTCGCAGGAAAGCATCAATCTGTTTGCCCATACCACCAATGCGCCGGAGATTCCTTTTTCGGACCCGGTCAAGGCGGAGCGGACCAGCTACTACGACATCGGCATCACCCACCAGCTCAGTCCAACGCTGACCGTGACGGCCGATGCGTATTACCGGGACATCCGGGACATGCTCGATGAAGGGCAGTTTGGCCGTGCCCTGATCCTGACGCCGTTCAACTACGCCCGGGGCAAGGCGAAAGGGCTGGAATTTTCCGCGATCTACTCCGGCAAGATATGGGGCGCGTACCTGAATGCCGCCCTGGCGAAGGCGCAAGGCAAGAACATCAATTCTGGCCAGGCCTTGTTCAACCCGGACGAACTGGCCTATATCGCGAACCACTTCATCTATGTCGACCATGACCAGCGCTGGACCTGGTCCGGCGGCGGCAATTTCCGGTTTGGCGACTCGCAGTTGAGCATGGATTTCCTTTTCGGCAGCGGCCTGCGGCGCACGCCCGAGGGCGCGCCACCCAACTCCGATGCCTTGCCGTCCTACCTCACGATCAATGCCGCGCTGACTCACAGCTGGCCGCACACCTTGTTGGGCAAGATCGAGGGCAGGGTCGCGCTCATCAACGTGTTCGACAGGACGTACCTGCTGCGCGACGGTTCCGGCGTCGGGGTCGGCGCGCCCCAGTACGGACAGCGTCGAGGATTGTACGTAGGCTTGTCTTCGAGCTTTTGATGACGCACGGTCGTCATTCGGGAAAATGCCGCATTAACCGGCCGCACCCT
>NZ_SPUM01000052.1 GCF_004614195.1 Massilia horti
CGACCTCGTAGGGTGCGCACCTGTGCGCACGCGGTTACGTGCGCCACCGAAGCCGGCGGCCCTGCATGCAGCCGACCGCGTGGGCACAGGCCTCGCCGGCCGCGTGCACCCTACGGCTCCTGACGGTGACAGAAACGACCTCGTAGGGTGCGCACCTGTGCGCACGCGGTTACGTGCGCCACCGAAGCCGTTGGCCGTGCATGCACCCGACCGCGTGGGCACGGGTGCCCACACCCTACGGGCGCAGCCATGACGATTACGGCTGGCCCAGCGTCAGCACCATCAGCACGCCCTTCGTATCTTCTTCCTCGTTCAGCGTCACCAGGATGCGGCCCTGCGGATCTTGCACCAGCGAGGTGACTTCCGCGGTCTTGCCGTCATTGACGGTGCGGCCGTATCCCGGCAGCATGGTGGACAGGTCGGTCCACTTGTCGCCGCCGTCGGCCGACCAGGCGAGGTAGGGCTTGGCGGTGACCTTGTCGAAGCCGCCGACGACGATGACGTTCGGTTTGCCCGCCGGGCTCAGGAAGCTGCGCACGTACGGGTAATTCTTCGTGTCTATCGGGTGCCTGATCACGAACTTGAACGTGCGGCCGCCGTCATCGCTGCGCAGCAGCCCGCCTTCGACGCCGACGAACACGCGCTGGGTCCCGGCCACTGATTCGATAAACTGCACCATGCGGTTCTCGAGTTCGGGCACCGTAATGGCGATCGGGTCCTGCGACGCCAGCCCCATTCCATCTGCCGTCAGCTGGTAGGCTTCCAGGAAGGCGACGTCGAGCGGGCATTCGCCGCCGGTCAGCAAACGGTCACCCACCACATGGAAGGCCGAATGGCTGCAATAGCTCGAGTCGAAACGGCCGCGCAGCAGGCGCCAGCTGGCTGCCTTGGTGTCGGACACGAGCAGGTTGTGGCCGCCGCCGGCATTGGTGTACAGCCGGGTGCCTACCTGTTTCAGGTCTTTCATCCACAGCGTCTCGCAGAAGATGTCGTTACAGGCGCGCAGACCTTCGTCGTGCGGGACAAAGGTGATCGCTTGCGGTGCCAGCGCGCACAGCGAGTGTTCCGGCGTTGCGCTAGGCCAGTCGGACCACTGCTGGAACAGCCACACGGTATCGCCCAGCTGCTTGAGGGTTGGCGAGCGGGTGATCACATATTCGTTCGATGGGCCGAGCGCGCAATCGCCGAGGGGCACGTCGTTCCAGATCGAGGTCGAATGCAGTGGCAGGCTGGTCTTCCTGACCGCTGTGCCTTCGGTGGTCGTATTCGACAGCGCCAGATAGGCCTTACCACCATTGAAGGCGATGCTTTGGATGCCGCGCTGTGAGTTTGCCAGCACCTCGATGCTGGTGACCGCAGGCGATTGGATTTCGGTGGTGCTGCCGCCGCAGCCGCTGATCGCGGTGGCCAGGATGGCGGCGCCGCACAGGAAGTGGAGGTTTCGATTCATTGAATGTCCCAGGTTGACGTCGGCACGTGGCCAGCATTGCTCCTGTACAGGGTGGTTGGCCTGTTCAAGATCGGCGGGAATTCTAGCTTTGCGAAAGCCAACGATCTGCCGTTGCATTGTCGGCAGACTGTCCTGAATTTGTATCAGGGAGGGTACGTTTTGCTACTTCTAAGAAATCGGCGCATCCTGCGCCTCCGGCCAGTCTCTCCGCCGCGCGCGTGATCCATCACAAAGACAGCTCGCGATGACGCTCTAAGGTAGCCCGGAGACACGAGCGCGGGAACCGATGTGAACGATACTGCCTCCCCCAACCAATTGCTGGCAATTGTCCAGCAACTCGCATGCGAAACCCATCCGGGCCGATCGTATGCCGTGTCGGAACACACTTCCTTTGAACACGACCTCGGGCTGGACAGTCTGGCCAAGGTCGAGCTGATGCAGCGCGTAGGCCAGCATTTTGGCACCGAGCTGCCATCCGAAGCGCTGGCCGAGGCCGACACTCCGCTGGACCTGCTGCGCTTTCTCGGCGCCGCGCCGCCGACCCCAGCCAAGGAAGCGCGGGTTAGCCAGCCGGCGGCGCCGGCGGCCGGCTTGCCCACTGCCGCCCAGACCCTGCTCGACGCGCTGGAGTGGCACGTTGAACAGCAGCCGGACCGGGTCCACATTCTGCTGCACGACGAGCGGCACCAGGAACATCCGATCACCTATCGCGACCTGTTTGAATCGGCAAGCACGTTCGCCGCGGGGCTGGCGTCTTTGGGCCTGCGGCGGGGGCAGACGGTCGCATTGATGCTGCCCACGGGGCGCGACTACCTCGCGAGTTTTTTCGGCGTGATGATCGCGGGCGGCATTCCGGTGCCGATCTACCCGCCCGCCCGGCTGGCAGGCATGGAGGATCACTTGAGGCGGCACATCGGCATTCTTGCCAATGCCGAGGCGGCGCTCCTGATCACGGTCGACGCGGCCAAGCCCGTGGCCGTGATGCTGCAGGCGGCACTGCCGTCGCTGTCTGCGATGACCACGCCGGCCGAGTTGCGCACGCTCGCGGCGAGAGGCAGGACGCCGGGCGCCGGTTACCGGCCGCAGAAGGACGACATCGCATTCATCCAGTACACGTCGGGCAGCACCGGCGCGCCCAAGGGCGTGGTGCTCACGCACGCCAACCTGTTGGCCAACATCCGTGCGCTGGCGCAAGCGACGCGCGCCGTGCCCGAGGACCATTTTGTCTCCTGGCTTCCGCTGTACCATGACATGGGCCTGATCGGCGCCTGGTTCGGTTCGATGTACGTCGGCATTGAGCTCACCCTGATGTCGCCGCTGACCTTTCTCGCGCGCCCGGCGCTGTGGCTCGAGACCATCACGCGGCACCGAGGTACCATGTCCGCGGCACCGAACTTCGCCTACGAATTGTGCGTACGCCATGTCGGCAACGAAGCCATGGCCGGGCTGGATCTGTCGAGCTGGCGGCTGGCGCTGAACGGCGCCGAACCGATCAGCGCCGCCACGCTGGACGCGTTTGCCAAGCGTTTTGCGCCGTGCGGCTTGCGCCGGACGGCAGTGACGCCCGTGTACGGCCTTGCCGAGTGTTCGGTCGGGCTCGCGTTTCCGCCGCTTGACCGCGGGCCGCGCATCGACCACATCCTGCGCGAACCGTTCGTGCGCGAGCGCGTGGCGGCGCAGGCGCCCGATGACGCAGCCGATGCAGTGCCGATGGTTGGCTGCGGCTACCCTTTGCCTGGGCATGAGATACGGATCGTCGACGAAACCGGCGTCGAACTGCCCGAGCGCCGCGTCGGCCGGCTCCAGTTCCGCGGACCGTCGGCCACCTCCGGCTACTACCGCAACCCGGAGGCGACGCGCAACCTGATCCATAACAGCTGGCTCGATTCGGGTGACGAGGCCTACAAGGCAGATGGCGAAGTGTTCATCGCCGGCCGTGTGAAAGACCTGATCAAGCGCGGCGGGCGCAACCTGTACCCGTATGACCTGGAGGCGGCGATCGGCAAGGTGCCCGGTATTCGCAAAGGATGCGTGGCGGTGTTCGCCAGCCCGGACCCGTCCACCGGCAGCGAACGGCTGGTGGTGGTGGCCGAAACCGGCACGCCTGCGGCTGAGCATGAACGGCTGCGGCGTTCCCTCAACAGCGTGGCGATCGACGTGATCGGTTCGCCGCCCGACGACATCGTGCTGGCGCCGCCGCACGCCGTGCTCAAGACATCGAGCGGCAAGATACGGCGGCTGGCGAGCCGCCAGGCATACGAACAGGGCACGCTGACCCGCTCGCCCTCGGCGCCGTGGCTGCTGGGCGCGCGCTTTGCAGGCGGCGCAATGCTGGCAAAGGCCAGGGTTCTGGCACGCCGCGCCGGCGCGTGGATGTATGGCGCGTATGCGTGGCTGCTGTTTGGCGTGTTGCTGCTGCCGTTTGCCGGCACGGCGATCCTGCTGCGCCGGAAGGTGGCCGCGCGTCGGCTGTTACATTGGGGGTCGCGGGTAATTTTCCGCCTGATGGGGGTGGCGCCGACGGCGGTCGGCATCGAGCGCCTGCCGCACCGGCCCCATATGCTGCTGGTCAATCACTCGAGCTATCTCGACGCGATCGCGCTCACCGCGCTGCTGCCGGCCGATCCGGGCTATGCGTTCACGGTCAAGAACGAATTTGCGCACCAGGCGGCGATGCGCACGCTGCTGGCCGCGGTCGGCGCTCTTTTCGTTGAACGCACCGACGCCAGGCGCAGCACGGCGGACGTCGATGCGATCGCGGCGGCGCTGCGGCAGGGCGAAAACGTGATCATCTTCCCGGAAGGGACATTCGCGCGCGAGCCGGCCCTGCTGCCGTTCCGGTCCGGCGGCTTTTCCGCGGCGGTGGCGGCCGGTGTGCCGCTCGTGGTAGCGGGCCTGCGCGGCACGCGCGAGGCGCTGCGGGCCAAGACATGGTGGCCGCGCAAGAGCCATATCTCGCTCGAGATCGGGCCGGTGCTCGAGCCCGAAGGCGGCGGGTGGGCTGAGACCGTGCGCTTGCGCGAGGAAGCGCGCAGCGCGATGGCGAAGCTGACCGGAGAGTTCATTATCGGGCAATGACGCGTAATTTGCCGAAGGGCGGGGCACTGCTTGAACACTGGGAGAACAACATGTCGGGCTACAGCATCAACATCGAAGAAAGGACCCTCGCGAACAATAACTTCCGCGAAGTCTTGTACACGACCCAGCGCAGCCAGCTGGTCACCATGACCCTCAAGCCGGGCGAGGAAATCGGAATGGAACACCACACGGGGCACGACCAGTTCATCCGTGTGGAGGCGGGCGAGGGAGTTGCGATTCTCGATGGCGAGCGCCATGCGCTGTCAGATGGCGTTGCGGTGGTGATCCCGGCTGGTACCGAGCATAACGTGATAAACACCTCGGGTAGCGAACCGATGCGGCTGTACACGCTGTACACCCCGCCGGAACATCCGGATGGCATCGTCCACAAGGACAAGGCCGAGGCGGATGAGTACGAGAAGCAGCATCACGGGCATTGAGGTGGTGTGATCGCGGCCAGCGGCCCGTGCACATCGTAGGGTGCGCACCAGTGCGCACGCGGTACGGTTGAATGCCGTTGACTCCGGTACGCACACGTACCGCGTGCGCACAGGTGCGCACCCTACGACGCGCTTATTCCGCCAGCAGCCGCTCGAGATCGCCCGCGATCTCCTCCGGTTTGGTCTGCGGCGCGTAGCGCTTATAGACGCTCCCGTCTTTATTGATGAGGAACTTAGTGAAGTTCCATTTGATCGCCTTGATGCCGAGCACGCCCGGCGCCGCCTTTTTCAGGTACCTGTACAGCGGATGCGCGCCTTCGCCGTTCACCTCGATCTTGGCGAACATCGGGAACTGCACGCCGTAGTTCTCCTCGCAGAACGCGCCGATCTGTTCTTCGCTGCCCGGCTCCTGCTTGCCGAACTGGTTGCACGGAAAGCCCAACACCACCAGGCCACGCTCGCGATATTGTTCGTACAGCTGCTCGAGTCCCTTGTACTGCGGCGTAAACCCGCATTCGCTCGCGGTATTCACGATCAGCAGCACCTTGCCCCGGTACTGCGCCAGATCGACGGGCGAACCGTCGAGCGCGTTGGCGTTGAAGTCGAATGCGTTCATGCTCAAACTATACCAAGATGCTCGGTCCCTGCCGAGAAATCGCGGTTTTTCGCGTTCTTGCTGTTGAGCTTGATGTTCAGGCGCAGGTCGTTGACCGAGTCGGCGTTGCGCAGCGCGTCTTCGTAGGTGATCTTGTCAAGCTCGTACAGGTCGAACAGCGCCTGGTCGAAGGTCTGCATGCCCAGTTCGCGCGACTTCTTCATGATCTCTTTGATCTCGTGGACCTCGCCCTTGAAGATCAGGTCCGAGATCAGCGGCGAATTGAGCATCACCTCCACCGCCACCACGCGGCCCTTGGCTTCCTTTTTCGGGATGAGGCGCTGCGAGATCAGGCCCTTGAGGTTGAGCGACAGATCCATCAACAGCTGCTGGCGGCGCTCTTCCGGGAAGAAGTTGATGATGCGGTCCAGCGCCTGGTTGGCGCTGTTGGCGTGCAGCGTGGCCAGGCACAGGTGGCCGGTCTCGGCGAACGCGATCGCGTGCTCCATCGTCTCGCGGTCGCGGATTTCGCCGATCTGGATTACGTCCGGCGCCTGGCGCAGCGAGTTTTTCAGCGCCGCTTCGAAGCTGTCGGTATCCACGCCCACTTCGCGCTGGGTGATCACGCAGTTCCTGTGCGGATGGACGAATTCGACCGGGTCTTCGATGGTGATGATGTGGCCATGGCTGTTTTCGTTGCGGTAGCCGACCATCGCCGCCAGCGTGGTCGACTTGCCCGAGCCTGTGGCGCCGACCATGATCACCAGGCCGCGCTTTTCCATGATCACGTCCTTGAGCACCGGCGGCAGTTCGAGGTCTTCGAACTTGGGGATGGTGGTGGTGATCACGCGCAGCACCATGCCCACGCAGCCCATCTGCTGGAACGCCGAGACGCGAAAGCGTCCCAGCTCGCCGGGGCTGATCGCGAAGTTCGCTTCGCGCGTCAGCTCGAAGCCGGCGGCCTGCTTGTCGTTCATGATGGCGCGCGCCAGGTCGGCCGTGTGCGCGGACGTGAGCGGCTGGCTCGACACCGGCGTCATCTTGCCGTCGATCTTGATAGCGGGCGGAAAGCCGGTCGTGATGAACAGGTCGGAACCGCCCTTGCTGACCATCAGGCGCAGCAGGTCGAACATGAATTTGGATGCCTGGTCGCGTTCCATCGTTCTTTAGCCTGGGAAGTTATCGGGGATCTTGGCCGCCGAGCGCGCGGCGGCGGACGAGATGACGTTGCGGCGCACCAGGTCGGTCAGGTTCTGGTCGAGCGTTTGCATGCCGACGCTGCTGCCGGTCTGGATCGACGAATACATCTGCGCGATCTTCGCTTCGCGGATCAGGTTGCGGATCGCCGGAGTGCCGATCATGATCTCGTGCGCGGCTACGCGGCCGGAACCGTCCTTGGTCTTGAGCAGGGTCTGCGAGATCACCGCCTGCAGCGATTCGGACAGCATGGCCCGCACCATTTCCTTTTCCTCGGCCGGGAACACGTCGACGATACGGTCGATGGTCTTGGCCGCCGACGAGGTGTGCAGCGTGCCGAACACCAGGTGGCCGGTTTCGGCGGCCGACAGCGCCAGGCGGATCGTCTCCAGGTCGCGCAGCTCGCCGACCAGGATCGCGTCCGGGTCTTCGCGCAGCGCCGAGCGCAGCGCGTTGTTAAACGAGAGCGTGTGCGGACCGACTTCGCGCTGGTTGATCAGGCACTTCTTCGAGTCGTGCACGAATTCGATCGGGTCCTCGATGGTGAGGATGTGGCCGTACTCGTTTTCGTTCAGGTGGTTGATCATCGCGGCCAGCGTGGTCGACTTGCCCGAACCGGTGGGGCCGGTGACCAGCACCAAGCCGCGCGGCTTCAGTGCCAGCTCGGCGAAAATCTTTGGCGCGTTCAGTTCTTCCAGCGACAGGATCTTGGACGGAATCGTGCGCATCACCGCCGCCGCGCCGCGCTCCTGGTTGAAGGCGTTGACGCGAAAGCGCGCCAGGCCCGGGATCGCGAACGAGAAGTCGCATTCGAGCACTTCTTCGTACTGCTTGCGCTGCGCATCGTTCATGATGTCATAGATCATGGCGTGCACGTCCTTGTGCTCCAGCGGCGGCAGGTTGATGCGCCGTACGTCGCCATGCACGCGGATCATCGGCGGCAGGCCGGACGACAGGTGCAGGTCCGAGGCCTTGTTCTTAACCGAGAAGGCGAGTAATTCCGAGATGTCCATTTATAATCCCTGTGCCTGAAAACGGGCGCCGCTCCAGATGCGCTCGCGCATCGACAAGAATATTGCCCAGTGAAAATTGATTATGTCCACAATCGCCGCCAACTTGCAAGCTGTTGAAGCGACAATCCAGAGCGCCGTCAAGGCTGCCGGAAGGCCTGCGTCAAGCGTGCAACTGCTGGCCGTTTCCAAGACGTTTCCGCCTGAAGCGGTGCTGGAAGCGATCGCTTGCGGGCAGCGCGCGTTCGGCGAAAACTACCTGCAGGAAGCGCTCGACAAGATGCGCTCTGTTGCGCGTTTGGCGCCCGACATTCCAGTCGAGTGGCATTTCATCGGGCCGATCCAGAGCAACAAGACGCGCCCGATCGCGGCCAACTTCCAGTGGGTGCACACGGTCGAGCGCCTGAAGATCGCGCAGCGCCTGTCCGAGCAGCGGCCGCCCGAGATGGGGCCGCTCAACATCTGCCTGCAGGTGAACATCAGCGGCGAAGCCACCAAGAGCGGCGTCACGCCCGCCGAACTGCCTGAGCTGGCGCACCAGGTGGCGCAGCTGTCCAATCTGCGCCTGCGCGGCCTAATGGCGATCCCCGAGCCGGAGACCGACGTAGCGAAGCAGCGCGCGGCGTTTGCGCAACTGCGAGCCTTGTACGACAGCCTGTGCGGCGAAGGCCTGGCGCTCGACACGCTGTCGATGGGGATGTCCGGCGATCTTGCGGCGGCGATTCTTGAAGGCGCGACTATTGTGCGAATCGGCAGTGCCATCTTTGGCGCGCGCCAAGCGGTCGTTTCAAAATGAACAGGGCAAGGGCGGCGAGGCCTCAACGCAGCCACGCGCAGTTCGTAGGGTGCGCACCTGTGCGCACGCGGTCACCGTGTGCCGACTTGCGGCTGCTGTATCTTCACGCTGCTTTCGCGAACCGCGTGCGCACAGGTGCGCACCCTACGAACTGCGCGTGGCTGCGTTGAGGCCTCGCCGCCCTTGCCCTGTTCATTTTGAAACGACCGCTTGGCGCGCGCCAAAGATGGCACTGCCGATTCGCACAATAGTCGCGCCTTCAAGAATCGCCGCCGCAAGATCGCCGGACATCCCCATCGACAGCGTGTCGAGCGCCAGGCCTTCGCCGCACAGGCTGTCGTACAAGGCTCGCAGTTGCGCAAACGCCGCGCGCTGCTTCGCTACGTCGGTCTCCGGCTCGGGGATCGCCATTAGGCCGCGCAGGCGCAGATTGGACAGCTGCGCCACCTGGTGCGCCAGCTCAGGCAGTTCGGCGGGCGTGACGCCGCTCTTGGTGGCTTCGCCGCTGATGTTCACCTGCAGGCAGATGTTGAGCGGCCCCATCTCGGGCGGCCGCTGCTCGGACAGGCGCTGCGCGATCTTCAGGCGCTCGACCGTGTGCACCCACTGGAAGTTGGCCGCGATCGGGCGCGTCTTGTTGCTCTGGATCGGCCCGATGAAATGCCACTCGACTGGAATGTCGGGCGCCAAACGCGCAACAGAGCGCATCTTGTCGAGCGCTTCCTGCAGGTAGTTTTCGCCGAACGCGCGCTGCCCGCAAGCGATCGCTTCCAGCACCGCTTCAGGCGGAAACGTCTTGGAAACGGCCAGCAGTTGCACGCTTGACGCAGGCCTTCCGGCAGCCTTGACGGCGCTCTGGATTGTCGCTTCAACAGCTTGCAAGTTGGCGGCGATTGTGGACATAATCAATTTTCACTGGGCAATATTCTTGTCGATGCGCGAGCGCATCTGGAGCGGCGCCCGTTTTCAGGCACAGGGATTATAAATGGACATCTCGGAATTACTCGCCTTCTCGGTTAAGAACAAGGCCTCGGACCTGCACCTGTCGTCCGGCCTGCCGCCGATGATCCGCGTGCATGGCGACGTACGGCGCATCAACCTGCCGCCGCTGGAGCACAAGGACGTGCACGCCATGATCTATGACATCATGAACGATGCGCAGCGCAAGCAGTACGAAGAAGTGCTCGAATGCGACTTCTCGTTCGCGATCCCGGGCCTGGCGCGCTTTCGCGTCAACGCCTTCAACCAGGAGCGCGGCGCGGCGGCGGTGATGCGCACGATTCCGTCCAAGATCCTGTCGCTGGAAGAACTGAACGCGCCAAAGATTTTCGCCGAGCTGGCACTGAAGCCGCGCGGCTTGGTGCTGGTCACCGGCCCCACCGGTTCGGGCAAGTCGACCACGCTGGCCGCGATGATCAACCACCTGAACGAAAACGAGTACGGCCACATCCTCACCATCGAGGACCCGATCGAATTCGTGCACGACTCGAAGAAGTGCCTGATCAACCAGCGCGAAGTCGGTCCGCACACGCTCTCGTTTAACAACGCGCTGCGCTCGGCGCTGCGCGAAGACCCGGACGCGATCCTGGTCGGCGAGCTGCGCGACCTGGAGACGATCCGCCTGGCGCTGTCGGCCGCCGAAACCGGCCACCTGGTGTTCGGCACGCTGCACACCTCGTCGGCGGCCAAGACCATCGACCGTATCGTCGACGTGTTCCCGGCCGAGGAAAAGGAAATGGTGCGGGCCATGCTGTCCGAATCGCTGCAGGCGGTGATCTCGCAGACCCTGCTCAAGACCAAGGACGGTTCCGGCCGCGTAGCCGCGCACGAGATCATGATCGGCACTCCGGCGATCCGCAACCTGATCCGCGAAGCGAAGATCGCGCAGATGTATTCGTCGATCCAGACCGGCAGCAGCGTCGGCATGCAAACGCTCGACCAGAACCTGACCGACCTGGTGCGCCGCAACGTCATCTCGTCCGCCGCCGCGCGCTCGGCGGCCAAGATCCCCGATAACTTCCCAGGCTAAAGAACGATGGAACGCGACCAGGCATCCAAATTCATGTTCGACCTGCTGCGCCTGATGGTCAGCAAGGGCGGTTCCGACCTGTTCATCACGACCGGCTTTCCGCCCGCTATCAAGATCGACGGCAAGATGACGCCGGTGTCGAGCCAGCCGCTCACGTCCGCGCACACGGCCGACCTGGCGCGCGCCATCATGAACGACAAGCAGGCCGCCGGCTTCGAGCTGACGCGCGAAGCGAACTTCGCGATCAGCCCCGGCGAGCTGGGACGCTTTCGCGTCTCGGCGTTCCAGCAGATGGGCTGCGTGGGCATGGTGCTGCGCGTGATCACCACCACCATCCCCAAGTTCGAAGACCTCGAACTGCCGCCGGTGCTCAAGGACGTGATCATGGAAAAGCGCGGCCTGGTGATCATGGTCGGCGCCACAGGCTCGGGCAAGTCGACCACGCTGGCGGCGATGGTCGGCTACCGCAACGAAAACAGCCATGGCCACATCATCACCATCGAAGACCCGGTCGAATTCGTCCATCCGCACAGGAACTGCGTGATCACCCAGCGCGAAGTGGGCGTGGATACCGACAGCTTCGAAGCGGCGCTGAAAAACTCGCTGCGCCAGGCGCCGGACGTAATCCAGATCGGCGAAATCCGCGACCGCGAGACGATGGAGCACGCGATCGCGTTCGCCGAGACCGGCCACCTGTGCCTGGCCACGCTGCACGCCAACAGCGCCAACCAGGCGCTGGACCGCATCATCAACTTCTTCCCGGAAGAGCGCCGCCAGCAGCTGTTGATGGATCTGTCGCTCAACCTCAAGGGCCTGATCTCGCAGCGCCTCATCCCGAAAAAGGAAGCCAAGGGCCGCGTGGTGGCGGTGGAGGTGATGCTCAATTCGCCGCTGATCTCGGACCTGATCTTCAAGGGCGAGGTCCACGAGATCAAAGAGATCATGAAGAAGTCGCGCGAACTGGGCATGCAGACCTTCGACCAGGCGCTGTTCGACCTGTACGAGCTTGACAAGATCACCTACGAAGACGCGCTGCGCAACGCCGACTCGGTCAACGACCTGCGCCTGAACATCAAGCTCAACAGCAAGAACGCGAAAAACCGCGATTTCTCGGCAGGGACCGAGCATCTTGGTATAGTTTGAGCATGAACGCATTCGACTTCAACGCCAACGCGCTCGACGGTTCGCCCGTCGATCTGGCGCAGTACCGGGGCAAGGTGCTGCTGATCGTGAATACCGCGAGCGAATGCGGGTTTACGCCGCAGTACAAGGGACTCGAGCAGCTGTACGAACAATATCGCGAGCGTGGCCTGGTGGTGTTGGGCTTTCCGTGCAACCAGTTCGGCAAGCAGGAGCCGGGCAGCGAAGAACAGATCGGCGCGTTCTGCGAGGAGAACTACGGCGTGCAGTTCCCGATGTTCGCCAAGATCGAGGTGAACGGCGAAGGCGCGCATCCGCTGTACAGGTACCTGAAAAAGGCGGCGCCGGGCGTGCTCGGCATCAAGGCGATCAAATGGAACTTCACTAAGTTCCTCATCAATAAAGACGGGAGCGTCTATAAGCGCTACGCGCCGCAGACCAAACCGGAGGAGATCGCGGGCGATCTCGAGCGGCTGCTGGCGGAATAAGCGCGTCGTAGGGTGCGCACCTGTGCGCACGCGGTACGTGTGCGTACCGGAGTCAACGGCATTCAACCGTACCGCGTGCGCACTGGTGCGCACCCTACGATGTGCACGGGCCGCTGGCCGCGATCACACCACCTCAATGCCCGTGATGCTGCTTCTCGTACTCATCCGCCTCGGCCTTGTCCTTGTGGACGATGCCATCCGGATGTTCCGGCGGGGTGTACAGCGTGTACAGCCGCATCGGTTCGCTACCCGAGGTGTTTATCACGTTATGCTCGGTACCAGCCGGGATCACCACCGCAACGCCATCTGACAGCGCATGGCGCTCGCCATCGAGAATCGCAACTCCCTCGCCCGCCTCCACACGGATGAACTGGTCGTGCCCCGTGTGGTGTTCCATTCCGATTTCCTCGCCCGGCTTGAGGGTCATGGTGACCAGCTGGCTGCGCTGGGTCGTGTACAAGACTTCGCGGAAGTTATTGTTCGCGAGGGTCCTTTCTTCGATGTTGATGCTGTAGCCCGACATGTTGTTCTCCCAGTGTTCAAGCAGTGCCCCGCCCTTCGGCAAATTACGCGTCATTGCCCGATAATGAACTCTCCGGTCAGCTTCGCCATCGCGCTGCGCGCTTCCTCGCGCAAGCGCACGGTCTCAGCCCACCCGCCGCCTTCGGGCTCGAGCACCGGCCCGATCTCGAGCGAGATATGGCTCTTGCGCGGCCACCATGTCTTGGCCCGCAGCGCCTCGCGCGTGCCGCGCAGGCCCGCTACCACGAGCGGCACACCGGCCGCCACCGCCGCGGAAAAGCCGCCGGACCGGAACGGCAGCAGGGCCGGCTCGCGCGCGAATGTCCCTTCCGGGAAGATGATCACGTTTTCGCCCTGCCGCAGCGCCGCCGCGATCGCATCGACGTCCGCCGTGCTGCGCCTGGCGTCGGTGCGTTCAACGAAAAGAGCGCCGACCGCGGCCAGCAGCGTGCGCATCGCCGCCTGGTGCGCAAATTCGTTCTTGACCGTGAACGCATAGCCCGGATCGGCCGGCAGCAGCGCGGTGAGCGCGATCGCGTCGAGATAGCTCGAGTGATTGACCAGCAGCATATGGGGCCGGTGCGGCAGGCGCTCGATGCCGACCGCCGTCGGCGCCACCCCCATCAGGCGGAAAATTACCCGCGACCCCCAATGTAACAGCCGACGCGCGGCCACCTTCCGGCGCAGCAGGATCGCCGTGCCGGCAAACGGCAGCAGCAACACGCCAAACAGCAGCCACGCATACGCGCCATACATCCACGCGCCGGCGCGGCGTGCCAGAACCCTGGCCTTTGCCAGCATTGCGCCGCCTGCAAAGCGCGCGCCCAGCAGCCACGGCGCCGAGGGCGAGCGGGTCAGCGTGCCCTGTTCGTATGCCTGGCGGCTCGCCAGCCGCCGTATCTTGCCGCTCGATGTCTTGAGCACGGCGTGCGGCGGCGCCAGCACGATGTCGTCGGGCGGCGAACCGATCACGTCGATCGCCACGCTGTTGAGGGAACGCCGCAGCCGTTCATGCTCAGCCGCAGGCGTGCCGGTTTCGGCCACCACCACCAGCCGTTCGCTGCCGGTGGACGGGTCCGGGCTGGCGAACACCGCCACGCATCCTTTGCGAATACCGGGCACCTTGCCGATCGCCGCCTCCAGGTCATACGGGTACAGGTTGCGCCCGCCGCGCTTGATCAGGTCTTTCACACGGCCGGCGATGAACACTTCGCCATCTGCCTTGTAGGCCTCGTCACCCGAATCGAGCCAGCTGTTATGGATCAGGTTGCGCGTCGCCTCCGGGTTGCGGTAGTAGCCGGAGGTGGCCGACGGTCCGCGGAACTGGAGCCGGCCGACGCGGCGCTCGGGCAGTTCGACGCCGGTTTCGTCGACGATCCGTATCTCATGCCCAGGCAAAGGGTAGCCGCAGCCAACCATCGGCACTGCATCGGCTGCGTCATCGGGCGCCTGCGCCGCCACGCGCTCGCGCACGAACGGTTCGCGCAGGATGTGGTCGATGCGCGGCCCGCGGTCAAGCGGCGGAAACGCGAGCCCGACCGAACACTCGGCAAGGCCGTACACGGGCGTCACTGCCGTCCGGCGCAAGCCGCACGGCGCAAAACGCTTGGCAAACGCGTCCAGCGTGGCGGCGCTGATCGGTTCGGCGCCGTTCAGCGCCAGCCGCCAGCTCGACAGATCCAGCCCGGCCATGGCTTCGTTGCCGACATGGCGTACGCACAATTCGTAGGCGAAGTTCGGTGCCGCGGACATGGTACCTCGGTGCCGCGTGATGGTCTCGAGCCACAGCGCCGGGCGCGCGAGAAAGGTCAGCGGCGACATCAGGGTGAGCTCAATGCCGACGTACATCGAACCGAACCAGGCGCCGATCAGGCCCATGTCATGGTACAGCGGAAGCCAGGAGACAAAATGGTCCTCGGGCACGGCGCGCGTCGCTTGCGCCAGCGCACGGATGTTGGCCAACAGGTTGGCGTGCGTGAGCACCACGCCCTTGGGCGCGCCGGTGCTGCCCGACGTGTACTGGATGAATGCGATGTCGTCCTTCTGCGGCCGGTAACCGGCGCCCGGCGTCCTGCCTCTCGCCGCGAGCGTGCGCAACTCGGCCGGCGTGGTCATCGCAGACAGCGACGGCAGTGCCGCCTGCAGCATCACGGCCACGGGCTTGGCCGCGTCGACCGTGATCAGGAGCGCCGCCTCGGCATTGGCAAGAATGCCGATGTGCCGCCTCAAGTGATCCTCCATGCCTGCCAGCCGGGCGGGCGGGTAGATCGGCACCGGAATGCCGCCCGCGATCATCACGCCGAAAAAACTCGCGAGGTAGTCGCGCCCCGTGGGCAGCATCAATGCGACCGTCTGCCCCCGCCGCAGGCCCAAAGACGCCAGCCCCGCGGCGAACGTGCTTGCCGATTCAAACAGGTCGCGATAGGTGATCGGATGTTCCTGGTGCCGCTCGTCGTGCAGCAGAATGTGGACCCGGTCCGGCTGCTGTTCAACGTGCCACTCCAGCGCGTCGAGCAGGGTCTGGGCGGCAGTGGGCAAGCCGGCCGCCGGCGCCGCCGGCTGGCTAACCCGCGCTTCCTTGGCTGGGGTCGGCGGCGCGGCGCCGAGAAAGCGCAGCAGGTCCAGCGGAGTGTCGGCCTCGGCCAGCGCTTCGGATGGCAGCTCGGTGCCAAAATGCTGGCCTACGCGCTGCATCAGCTCGACCTTGGCCAGACTGTCCAGCCCGAGGTCGTGTTCAAAGGAAGTGTGTTCCGACACGGCATACGATCGGCCCGGATGGGTTTCGCATGCGAGTTGCTGGACAATTGCCAGCAATTGGTTGGGGGAGGCAGTATCGTTCACATCGGTTCCCGCGCTCGTGTCTCCGGGCTACCTTAGAGCGTCATCGCGAGCTGTCTTTGTGATGGATCACGCGCGCGGCGGAGAGACTGGCCGGAGGCGCAGGATGCGCCGATTTCTTAGAAGTAGCAAAACGTACCCTCCCTGATACAAATTCAGGACAGTCTGCCGACAATGCAACGGCAGATCGTTGGCTTTCGCAAAGCTAGAATTCCCGCCGATCTTGAACAGGCCAACCACCCTGTACAGGAGCAATGCTGGCCACGTGCCGACGTCAACCTGGGACATTCAATGAATCGAAACCTCCACTTCCTGTGCGGCGCCGCCATCCTGGCCACCGCGATCAGCGGCTGCGGCGGCAGCACCACCGAAATCCAATCGCCTGCGGTCACCAGCATCGAGGTGCTGGCAAACTCACAGCGCGGCATCCAAAGCATCGCCTTCAATGGTGGTAAGGCCTATCTGGCGCTGTCGAATACGACCACCGAAGGCACAGCGGTCAGGAAGACCAGCCTGCCACTGCATTCGACCTCGATCTGGAACGACGTGCCCCTCGGCGATTGCGCGCTCGGCCCATCGAACGAATATGTGATCACCCGCTCGCCAACCCTCAAGCAGCTGGGCGATACCGTGTGGCTGTTCCAGCAGTGGTCCGACTGGCCTAGCGCAACGCCGGAACACTCGCTGTGCGCGCTGGCACCGCAAGCGATCACCTTTGTCCCGCACGACGAAGGTCTGCGCGCCTGTAACGACATCTTCTGCGAGACGCTGTGGATGAAAGACCTGAAACAGGTAGGCACCCGGCTGTACACCAATGCCGGCGGCGGCCACAACCTGCTCGTGTCCGACACCAAGGCAGCCAGCTGGCGCCTGCTGCGCGGCCGTTTCGACTCGAGCTATTGCAGCCATTCGGCCTTCCATGTGGTGGGTGACCGTTTGCTGACCGGCGGCGAATGCCCGCTCGACGTCGCCTTCCTGGAAGCCTACCAGCTGACGGCAGATGGAATGGGGCTGGCGTCGCAGGACCCGATCGCCATTACGGTGCCCGAACTCGAGAACCGCATGGTGCAGTTTATCGAATCAGTGGCCGGGACCCAGCGCGTGTTCGTCGGCGTCGAAGGCGGGCTGCTGCGCAGCGATGACGGCGGCCGCACGTTCAAGTTCGTGATCAGGCACCCGATAGACACGAAGAATTACCCGTACGTGCGCAGCTTCCTGAGCCCGGCGGGCAAACCGAACGTCATCGTCGTCGGCGGCTTCGACAAGGTCACCGCCAAGCCCTACCTCGCCTGGTCGGCCGACGGCGGCGACAAGTGGACCGACCTGTCCACCATGCTGCCGGGATACGGCCGCACCGTCAATGACGGCAAGACCGCGGAAGTCACCTCGCTGGTGCAAGATCCGCAGGGCCGCATCCTGGTGACGCTGAACGAGGAAGAAGATACGAAGGGCGTGCTGATGGTGCTGACGCTGGGCCAGCCGTAATCGTCATGGCTGCGCCCGTAGGGTGTGGGCACCCGTGCCCACGCGGTCGGGTGCATGCACGGCCAACGGCTTCGGTGGCGCACGTAACCGCGTGCGCACAGGTGCGCACCCTACGAGGTCGTTTCTGTCACCGTCAGGAGCCGTAGGGTGCACGCGGCCGGCGA
Source organism: Massilia horti (assembly GCF_004614195.1). GTDB lineage: Bacteria > Pseudomonadota > Gammaproteobacteria > Burkholderiales > Burkholderiaceae_D > Telluria > Telluria horti. Next base: position 17,233 of record NZ_SPUM01000052.1, read on the forward strand.
GGCCTGTGCCCACGCGGTCGGCTGCATGCAGGGCCGCCGGCTTCGGTGGCGCACGTAACCGCGTGCGCACAGGTGCGCACCCTACGAGGTCG
>NZ_SPUM01000075.1 GCF_004614195.1 Massilia horti
GCGCTCCGGCCGGGCGGGCGCGCGTTCCGTGGCGGCCTGGTTGCTGGCCTGCTGCGGCTGGCTGCCCTGCGCGCGGCTGGACGGAACTTCGACCGGTGGAGCGGTCTGCGCGGCCTGGGTCGCGCGCAGCTCGGCGGGGTCGAGCAGGAAGGTGTATTCGCGCACCAGGCGGCCGTTATTCCACGACAGCTCGAGCAGCAGGTCGACGAACGGCTCGTTCAGCGGCTGGCTGGACGTGATGCGGATCAGCTGGCGCCCGGCGCGCTGCTCGACCGTGAAGCGCAGCGACAGCAGCGCCGGATTGAATTCGATGTTGGCGGACCTGAATGCGTCGGGCGACGCCAGTTTGGCCACCAAGCCGGCCGCCTCGTCCCCCGACACCGATGTCAGTTCGATTTCGGCGCGCAGCGGCTGGCCGAGCGCGGAGAGCACGGTGAGCTTGCCGAGACCGGCCGCGTACGCTGCCGACGACATGAACACTGTGCTGGCAACTGCCGCGCTCAGTGTCTTGCGCGCGATCGACAAAATCGGTGGGCGGTGAGTGAATTGCATAGTTGGGACGAGTAGTTAGCTGGGGAAAGGCGGTTTCCCGGAAGTCTCAACATATCATCATGCCATAGAGCATGCAAGCTCTACGGTTGATCTGCGGCAATAGCAAGAGAATTAACAGGGTGAAAAAGCCAAGGATTGTAGCTTTTTCCCGGCAATTTGCTGTCGATTGACTATCAGGTGTGAACGAAAAGACAAGGGCGGGCACCAGGCGGCCCGCCCTGAAGGGATTACTTGTCGAGCAAAATGCGCAGCATGCGGCGCAGCGGCTCGGCCGCGCCCCACAGCAGCTGGTCGCCGACCGTGAAGGCCGACAGGTACTCCGGGCCCATCGACATCTTGCGCATGCGGCCGACCGGAATGGAGAGGCTGCCGGTCACCGCGGCCGGGGTCAGGTCGTGCATCGACGCCTCGCGGGTGTTCGGCACCACCTTCACCCACTGGTTATGGGAAGCGACGATGTCGTTGATCTCGTCGATCGGCACGTCCTTCTTCAGCTTGATGCTCAAAGCCTGCGAATGGCAGCGCATCGCGCCGATGCGCACGCACAGGCCGTCCACTGGAATAGCGGCGCTGCCGAAGCCCTCGCCGCGGCCCAGGATCTTGTTGGTCTCGGCGCCGCCCTTCCATTCCTCGCGCGACTGGCCGTTGCCCAGGTCCTTGTCGATCCAGGGGATCAGGTTGCCGGCCAGCGGCACGCCGAACTGGCGGGTTTCGTCGGCCGACAGAGCATGCTGGGTCGCCAGCACGGTGCGGTCGATTTCGAGGATCGCCGATGCCGGGTCGTCCAGCAGTGCCTTGACCTTGCCGTTGATGGTGCCGAACTGGGTCAGCAGCTCGCGCATGTGCTGCGCGCCGCCGCCGGATGCGGCCTGGTAGGTCATCGAGGTCATCCACTCGACCAGGTCGGCCTCGAACAGGCCGCCCAGGCCCATCAGCATGCACGACACGGTGCAGTTACCGCCGACGAAGTTCTTCACGCCGCGCGTCAAGGCGTTCTTGATCACGTCCTTGTTGACCGGGTCGAGCACGATGACCGCGTCGTCGTTCATGCGCAGGGTCGAGGCGGCGTCGATCCAGTAGCCGTTCCAGCCGGCCGCGCGCAGCTTGGGGAACACTTCGGTCGTGTAGTCGCCGCCCTGGCAGGAGATGATGATCTCGCACTTGGACAGTTCGGCGACATCGTGCGCGCTCTTGAGCGTGGTTTCGTTCTTCGCCATCGCGGGCGCGGCGCCGCCGGGGTTCGAAGTGGTGAAGAACACCGGTTCGATGTGGGCGAAATCGCCCTCGTCCTGCATACGCTGCATCAGGACCGAACCGACCATGCCGCGCCAACCAACCAGACCTACTAGTTTCATCATCATCCCTTTTGAATATTGTTTAATGTTCTGTCACGCGAGTGCCCTGACCACCGCGTCACCCATCTGTTCGGTGCCGACGCGGGTCATGCCCTCTTCGAAAATGTCCGGCGTGCGCAGCCCCTGGGCCAGCACCGCCTTGACCGCGTTCTCGATGCGGTCGGCCTGCTCCGCGCGGTCCAGCGAATAACGCAGCATCATCGCGGCGGACAAAATCGTCGCCAGCGGATTGGCAACACCCTTGCCGGCGATGTCCGGCGCCGAACCGTGCGACGGCTCGTACAGGCCTTTGTTGTTCGCGTCCAGCGAGGCCGATGGCAGCATGCCGATCGAGCCGGTCAGCATTGCCGCGGCATCGGACAGGATATCGCCGAACATGTTACCGGTCACGATGACGTCGAACTTCTTCGGCGCGCGCACCAGCTGCATCGCGGCGTTATCGACGTACATGTGCTCGAGCTCGACGTCCTGGTATTCCTGGTGCACGCTCGTGACGATGTCGCGCCAGAACTGGAACGTCTCCAGCACATTGGCCTTGTCCACGCTGGTCACGCGCTTGCCGCGCTTCCTCGCGGTCTGGAACGCCACGTGCGCGATGCGGCGGATTTCGCCTTCGGCGTAGCGCATCGTGTCAAATCCCTCGCGCTGGCCCTTGAACGGGCCGTCCGGGCATTCGCGCACGCCGCGCGGCTTGCCGAAGTAGATGTCGCCGGTCAGCTCGCGGATGATCAGAATGTCCAGGCCCGCGACCACCTCGGGTTTGAGGGTCGAGGCGCCGGCCAGTTCCGGGTACAGGATCGCCGGACGCAGGTTGGCGAACAGGCCCAGCTCGCGGCGCAGGCCAAGGATCGCCTGCTCAGGACGCAGCGCACGCTCCAGGTTGTCGTACTTGAAGTCGCCGACGGCGCCGAACAGCACCGCGTCGGCGGCCTTGGCCAGCGCCAGCGTGGCAGGGGGCAGCGGGTGGCCGTGCGCGGCATAGCCGGCGCCGCCCACATCCGCGGTTTCCATTTCAAACGATTCGCCCAGCGCGTTCAGGACCTTGACGGCCTGCCCTGTGATTTCGGGACCGATGCCGTCGCCCGACAGGATTGCAATCTTCATGTTCTCGGTATTCTCAGATGGTGTTGGCGAGCCACGGCTGCTCGATGAGGCGCCGCTCCTCGAACGCGCGGATCTCGTCGGCGTGGCGCAAGGTCAGGCCGATATCGTCCAGGCCGTTGATCAGGCAGTACTTGCGGAAGTCGTCGATCGAAAATTCATACGAGACCGCGCCGTCAGGCGTGCCCACGCGCTGCTGCTGCAGGTCGATCACGAGCTTGAAGCCATTGTTCGCCTTGACCTCGTCGAACAGGTGGTCCACCTGCTGCTCGGCCAGGGCGATCGGCAACAGGCCAATCTTGTAGCAGTTGTTGAAGAAGATGTCCGCAAAGCTCGGCGCGATCACCGCCCGGAAGCCGTACTGCTGGAGCGCCCACGGCGCATGCTCGCGCGACGAGCCGCAGCCGAAATTCTTGCGCGCCAGGAGGATCGACGCGCCCTGGTAGCGCGGCTGGTTCAGTGCGAAATCCGGGTTCAGCGGGCGCAAGCTGTTGTCCATGCCTGGCTCGCCGTGGTCGAGGTAGCGCCACTCGTCGAACAGGTTGGGACCGAAACCGGTACGCCGGATCGACTTGAGGAACTGCTTGGGGATGATGGCGTCGGTGTCGACGTTGGCACGGTCGAGCGGGACCACCAGCCCTTCGTGTACGGTGAATTTATCCATGATTGTGTTCCGGTTGCTCCGCGCTTCTACCTTACTTGCCGCCTGCGCCCGTGATCACCTGGCCTGCGCGCTGGACATCCTTGCCGATGCCAGAAATCGTGTTGCAGCCTGCCAGGACGAATACGGCGAGAGCGAGGGCGAATACTTTTTTCATGGTTTTCCTTTAGAGTGCGCGTACGTCGACGAAATGGCCGGCGATGCCCGCCGCGGCCGCCATTGCGGGGGACACCAGGTGGGTGCGACCGCCCTGCCCCTGGCGGCCTTCAAAGTTGCGGTTCGAGGTCGAGGCGCAGCGCTCGCCCGGCTCGAGGCGGTCGGCGTTCATCGCCAGGCACATCGAGCAGCCCGGCTCGCGCCACTCGAAACCGGCGGCCTTGAATATCTTGTCCAGCCCTTCGCGCTCGGCCTGTTCCTTGACCAGGCCCGAGCCGGGCACCACCATCGCCAGCTTCACGTTCGAGGCGCGCTGGCGGCCGCGCACGACCGCGGCGGCGGCGCGCAGGTCTTCGATGCGCGAATTGGTGCACGAGCCGATGAACACCTTATCGATGCGCACGTCCTGCATCGGCGTGTTGGGCGTGAGGCCCATGTAGGTCAGCGCCTTTTCCATCGCGTCGCGCTTGACCGGATCCTTTTCCTGATCGGGGTCGGGCACGCGGCCGTCGATCGTCGTCACCATTTCGGGCGAGGTGCCCCAGGTGACCTGCGGGCGGATGCCGGCGGCGTCGATCGGCACGACCATGTCGAACGGCGCGCCCGGGTCCGAATGCAGGGTGCGCCAGTAGGCCACCGCCTGCTCCCACTGTTCTCCGCTTGGTGCGAACGGGCGGCCCTTCACGTAATCGATCGTGGTCTGGTCGACGGCCACCATGCCGGCCCGTGCGCCAGCCTCGATCGCCATGTTACAGATCGTCATCCGGCCTTCCATCGACAGCGAGCGGATGGTCGAACCGGCGAATTCGATCGCGTAGCCGGTGCCGCCCGCGGTGCCGATCCTGGCGATCACGGCCAGCACGATGTCCTTGGCGGTCACGCCCGGCGGCAGCTCGCCCTCGACCTGCACCAGCATCGACTTGGATTTTTTGGCCAGCAGGGTCTGGGTCGCCAGCACGTGCTCGACTTCCGAGGTGCCGATGCCGTGCGCCAGGCAGCCGAAGGCGCCGTGGGTCGAGGTGTGCGAATCGCCGCACACCACCGTCATGCCCGGCAGGGTTGCGCCCTGCTCCGGCCCCACCACGTGCACGATGCCCTGGCGCTTGTCGTTGATGCTGAAGTAGGTCAGTCCGTAGGATTTGGCGTTGGCGTCGAGCGTTTCGACCTGGGTGCGCGAGGTCGGATCGAGGATGCCCTGGCTGCGGTCGGTGGTCGGCACGTTGTGGTCGACCACGGCCAGGTTGGCCGAGTTGCGCCATAGCGGACGGCCCGCTTCGCGCAGGCCCTCGAACGCTTGCGGGCTGGTGACTTCGTGGACCAGGTGGCGGTCGATGTACAGGACCGTGGTGCCATCGGCATCGGCACGCACGACGTGGGAATCCCAGAGTTTGTCGTAGAGCGTTTTTAACATGTTAAATCCATTGAAACGGCTGCTTGCATCGGACACGGTCTTCGATTATGCCATATTTGTGCAATGCGGAAGTATGGGGCCGATTTGCACGAATATTCCAACAAGCTCATCCATATGGAAATAATATTCGGAACGAATGTCGGCTTTTTAAATTAAAAAAGCCTGCGCGGGAAAGGCGCAGGCTTTTCATCGATTTGTACCACGGCAAAAAAACTGCCGTTTTGGCAGGATTACTGCGCTTACGCAGCCAGGCGCACGCTGCTGCGGCAACCGTCCATCAGGAACGACAGGCCCACCACCAGCACCAACTCGCCCTCGGCCGAGCGCGCGGTGCCGGTGATGCCTTCGACCGTCAGCGCGGTCATCGGCTTGATCACCAGGTCGGCGGTCCCGTCCACGCTTTCCACCGCCAGGATGTAAGGCTGCGGCGAATTGACGACGATGCCCACGCGCTCCTTGCACTGCTCGTAGCCGAGCGAGGTGGCCAGCGAGCGCACCGGCAGCGGGCGGCCCTGGTCCTTGAGCACCGGGGCGCCGCCGACCTGGGAATAGGTCTCGGGCAGCTCGACCACGCGTTCGACCACCGCCATCGGCAGCGCCAGCAGCGCGCCGGAAGTGGACACCAGCATGGTCGGCACGATCGACAGTTCGATCGGCAGGCGGATCGAGAACTTGGTGCCCGTGCCGAGCCGGGAATCGATGCGGATCGCGCCGCGGTTCTTTTCGACCGCGGTCTTGACCACGTCCATGCCGACGCCACGGCCGGACACCGACGAGGCCACTTCCTTGGTCGAGAAGCCCGGCAGGAACACCAGCTGGTAGGCTTCGTCATCGGTCGGCGCGCCGTTCTCGCCGATCAGGCCCTTCTCGAACGCCTTCTTGCGCAGCTTGACCGGGTCCATGCCCTTGCCGTCGTCCTGCAGCACGATCATCACGCTGTTCGCTTCCTGCCAGGCCTTCAGGCCAATGAATGCCTTGGCCGGCTTGCCGGCGGCGACGCGGTCTTGCGGCGATTCGACGCCGTGGTCGAGCGCGTTGCGCAGCATGTGCACCAGCGGGTCGTACAGGCTGTCCACCACGACGCGGTCGACCTCGGTCTCGGCGCCCTCGATGGTCAGTTCGACGTCCTTGCCCAGGTCCTTGGCCAGTTCGCGCACCAGGCGCGGGAACTTCTGGAACAGGCGGCCGACCGGCTGCATGCGGGTCGCCAGCGTGGCGCGCTGCAGCTCGGCCGAATAGCGCGAGGCGCGCTCCAGGGTTTCGGTCAGGGTCGCCATCAGCGTCGCAGCCTGGCCCTCGAACTTGAACTGCAGCAGGCGCTCGAGCAGGACGGCGGCCTGGTTGGCGGCCTGCACCGATTCGCCGGCCACTTCCAGCAGCGCATCGAGCTTGACCGCGTCGATACGGATGCTCTCGTCCTTTGCCGGCCCAGTGGCGGTCTTGTTGTCGGCGCGGCGCTCGATACCGTCCCAGCCCGGCTTGGCGGGCGCGGCTTCGGCGGCGGCTGCAGCGGCCGGCGTCGCCTGGACCGGCGTGGCGCCCGGAGCCGGCGCCGCATTGGTGGCGGACGGGACGATTGCGGCGTACAGCGCTTCCCAGTCGGGGCCGTCCCCGTCTGCCGCGGGAGAATCGGCTGGCGCATCAGCGGCCGGTGCGGCAACCGCTACGGTTGCGGGAGCCGGGGCAGCCGGCGCCGGGTTGCCCTTGCCCTCGATCGCGTCCTTCAGGATGCGCTCAAGGTCCGCCGGCATCGAGGCCAGCTGTTCCGGAGGAGTACCGTTGTTCAGGTCATCGAGCTGGTCGGCCACGAAGGTCGAGGCTTGCAGCGCCGCCTCGACCGCGAGCGGCGTGACCGGCGCGGCGCCAGTGCGCAGTGCGTCGAACAGGTTTTCGGTCAGGTGGCAGGCCGACACCAGCGCGGGCAGTCCCATGAAACCAGCCCCGCCCTTGATGGTGTGGAAGGAGCGGAAAACCGCGTTGAGCGTTTCCTTGTTGTCGGGATCGCGTTCGAGGTGCAGAAGGTGCTCTTCCACATTGGCTGCAAGATCCATCGCCTCGACGACGAAATCCTTGAGCATATCGTCCATTAGAATCCCAGATCGGCAAGAAGGTCGTCAACACTGTCCTGGTCGAGCGCCGCGGAAGGCACCGACGGACCCTGCATCAGCGGCGCCGGGGGTTCCTGGGCCGACAGCTTTTGCGCCAGCTTTTCGCGCATTTCGGGCGGGGCGTTGTCGCGCAGCAGCTGCGCCAGGTCGCTTTCGACGCGCTTGGTGATCACCACCACTTTCTTGATCAGCTGGCCGGTGATGTCCTGGAAGTCCTGCGCCATCATGATGTCGAGCAGGCGGGCCTTTTCGGCCTCGGTGGCATTGGACACGGCCTGGGCAAACTGGCGCGAATCGCCCGCCAGCGCCTTGAATTGTTCGATGCTGAGCTTGCCGGCAAACAAAGCGTCCCAGCGGTTTTCCATGTCCTTGGCCTGCTTGGACAAGTCATCCTGCGCCGGCATGCCCTCGTCGAGCGTATTGAGCACCTTGTTGGCAGCCTGTTCGGTCAGGTTCGCCACGTATTCCAGGCGGTCCTGGGCGTCGACGATCTGGGTGGAGGCCTCGGTCAGCGCCTTGTCGTAGCCCAGTTCGCGCAGCGAGTCGTGCAGCAGGCGCACGATGCCGCCCAGGCGTTCGAACATGTTCTTGTCGTTCTCGCCCTCTTCGCTGATGGCGGCAGCCGCGGCCGGCGCAGGCGCGCTCGCGCCCGGTGCGCTTGCAGCCACCTGGTCGAACAGGGCTTCGAGGTCGTCGCTGTCGCCGGCGTCAACCGCCGGCTCGGCCGCTGCGACTGGCGCCGATGGCGCCGGTTCCTGGGCGCTTACGCGCTGCGCTGCCACTTCCTCGAATAATGCGTCGAAATCCTCAGCGGCGTCGGTCATGATCCCTGCTTCTCCTAATGTATAAATGTCGCAAACCTGCGCGAAACGTCCGTGACTGCTGCAGCCGGCTGTCGCACGATTGGACGACGAAAGCCGGTGCAAGAATGATCACGAGTGTAGCAGTGTAGTTGCCGTAGGTAAATCTCAGACACTGCGCCTCGCTCAAATGGACAACAAAACTTAATTCCGAGACAATGGAATCGTGAAGGCTTCGATGCTTTCGCAGGTCGGCTGTTGTAATTACACGCCAGAACGCCGCTGCTCCTAAATTGTTCCTCCGAAACAGCGGGGTCAGGCTTGAGTAAGCTCAACGGTTTGCGTTCTAACAATCATTAAAACGCGGACTACAATGCACAATGAGCATGGCATGTGGGAGGAGTCACCATGTACCAGAAAATTCTGATCACGACCGACGGCTCGGCGATTTCGCAACATACGGCTTGTGCCGGGGTCAAGTTCGCGCACCAGATGGGCGCCGAGGTCCTGGCCCTGTTTGTGGCGCCGGAGTACCAATACCCCGTGTATGTCGAAATCATCCCGCCTTCCTACCCCAGCGAGGAAGAATACGTGGCGCAGATGCGACGCATGGGCGAGGAATACATGGGCTCGATCATGCGCGCGGCCGACAAGTGCGGCCTGAAACACAGCTGCATGACGGCGTTTTCCGATTCGGCGGCGCTGAAGATCGTCGATATTGCCGAAGAGCAGCACTGCGACCTGATCTTCATGGGGTCGCACGGGCGCAGCGGCTGGGGCCAGCTGCTGCTGGGCAGCGTGACCAACAAGGTGTTGTCGCAAACGGCCAAGCCGGTCCTGGTGCACCGCCTGATCAAGGAACCGGGCACCTGAGGCGCCCGGGGTGTTGTGCCGATGTGCCATTCGTTGCGAATTCGCCGAAAGCCCAACTTTTTGTCATCATTGTGTGTTAACGTGCAGTGAGTCTTGCCGTAAACGCGGCTTACCTGGGGCGGAACATGATACGAATCGTCATTGCCGATGATCACACCATCATGCGCGAGGGCCTCAAGCGCATTCTCGACGGCGCGCTCGATGTCGAAATCGTCGGCGAGGCCATCAACGGGTTCGAAGTCCTGTCGCTCGTGCGCCAGGGCGGCTTCGACCTGCTGCTGCTGGACTTGTCGATGCCCGGCCGCAGCGGCGTCGACCTGATCCGGCAGGTGCGCGCCGAGTCACCCAAGCTGGCGATCCTGATTTTGACCATGCATGAAGAAGAACAGTACGCGGTGCGCGCGATCCGCGCCGGCGCCCAGGGCTACCTGACCAAGGAAAGCGCGGGCACCCAGCTGGTGGGCGCGATCCGCAAGGTGGCCTCGGGCCGGCCGTATATCAGCACCGAGGTGGCCGAGCAGCTGGCACTGAACATCATGGCGCCCAACGAACAGTTGCTGCACAAGCAGCTGTCGGACCGCGAATTCGAAGTGTTTTCGCTACTGGTGGGTGGCAAATCGATCACCGAGATCGCCAACAGCCTGCACCTGTCGGTCAAGACGGTGAGCACGCACAAGACGCGGATCATGCAGAAAATGGGGATGACGTCCCTGGCGGAGATGGTACAGTATGCGGTCGCGCACCGGCTGCTCTCGCCCATGAAGGCCTAGGGTCGAAAAAAAGTTTTAGACACCGGCGTGTCGTTTTTTGTGCCACCCAGCCTTGCAGCCAGCACGCCGCGTTTTCGGAAAATCAAAGCGTTCTTACCCCTGTCCTACCCCCCGCTCCCTCTGTAGCACGCGATTTTGTTAGGAATATTCCTATAAGGTCGCACTCCTTCCTACCTGCATATTCAGGCATCGCTGATATCAATGCCGAACTCGTGTTGGCATACTTAATTCAGCGTTTCGACTTGCTTGCGATCCATCTTTTCTTCTCATGAGGCAGCAGTCGCTGATTTCATCCTAATTGAAGCATCGGTGGCGGCGCCCGAACTGAACTGCATGGAACGCCGCAGCCTGAAACATGATTCCTTCACCTGGAGATGAGCATGCAGTCCCAGTCAACGCCAGAACAACGCAACGCCACCCCATCCACGATGCACACCTCGCCGATGGAGGCCGGCCGCCAACGCCAGGGTCGTCTCTGGTCCAACCTGAAAGAAGTCTGCGACCTGCTCCACATCACGCCGGCCGTCTCAGTCAATTCGGAAGAACTGCTGTTCCAGCACGTGCAGTTCAAGACCGGCCAGCGCGTGCACACCATCGGCCAGGCCTTCGACACGCTGTACATCGTCAACTCGGGCTTCCTCAAGACCGTTCTCATCGACGAGTTCGGCAACGAGCAGGTGCTGAGCTTCCCGATGAAGGGCGACATGCTGGGCGTGGACGGCATCCACACCCGCCACTATGCCTCCGAGGCGGTCGCGCTGTCCGACTGCGACCTGATCCTGCTGCCGTTCAAGAAGCTGACTGCGCTGGGGCGTGTGCACGCCGAGCTGGAAAACGTCATGTATGGCGTAATGAGCCGCGAACTGGTGCGCGAACAGGCCATGATCGGCATGCTGGGCGCCCTGTCGGCGGAAGCCCGGGTGGCGCGCTTCCTGGTGTCGCTGGCCGACCGCTTTGCCGCGATGGGCTATTCGAGCAAGCTCTTCAACCTGCGCATGACGCGCCACGAAATCGGCAGCTACCTCGGTCTCACCCTCGAGACCGTCAGCCGCACGCTGTCCGCCTTCAACGAAATCGGGCTGATCACGGTCGACCAGCGCACGATCGGCATCAAGGACGCCGATGCACTCAAGACCCTGCGCCGGCTGCCGCCGTCACGCTCGCGGGCCAAGCAGGCCAGCGCCAAGCAGAAGGCCGAAGTCGACCAGTCGGGCGACGACCAGATCCTGGCCACCGCCTAGGTCCTGGCCACCATTTAGTTTCTGACCGCCCGCAGATCCTCGCCACCCTCCTTATCCTGGTACAACAAAGCCGGCGTCCCTGTCCAGGGGCCGGCTTTTGTGTTGAACGCGCCGTCAGTCGCGCACGAGCACCCCGCCATTGACCTTCACCGGGTCGCCGACCCGGAAGCCCGGATCGTTCTCATACTGCAGCGTCTGGGTCGCGCCATTGTCATAGCGCACCACAACCTCGTAACGCAGGTGGCGGCGCGAATTGCGCTCGATGTTGTTTCCAGCCAGCGCGCCGCCCACCGCCCCGGCAGCCGTGGCTGCGGTCCGTCCGGTGCCGCCGCCGACCGAGCTGCCGATCAGTCCGCCAACCACGGCGCCGCCGATCGTGCCCAGATAGCCGCCGTCGCCGCTGACCTCGATCACGTTGACTGCCGCCACGGTTGCGCAATTGCTGCAGTAACGCGCCACGCGCGGCGCCGACGTGGCGCGGGCAACCAGCAGCGGCCGGCCGAGGTTAACGCTGGCGTAGCGCCCGTCGTGACGAATCGTCGCGGTCACCATGCTGTCAGGCGCGATCCGGTCGGCGCTGCGGATGCGGTAGGTGCCACGGTATTCGCCCGGACGCACTTCGGGCAGGAAGAAGATGCCGCGGGTACCGGCAATCGTCACCTCGACCTTGGCGCCAGGGGTGCCGAGCACGGTAAAGGAGAGGTCGTTGCCCGGCCCCAGGTCGTCAATCGCGCGCACGTCGAAGCGCTCGACTTTGGGCGCCGCGGCCAGATCGCCGCGGCGGCGCTCCGGGCCGCGCTGCAGCGATTCGGCCAGCATCGCGGTGGCAACCCGATTGCCCACACGCAAATTCGCGCTCACGGCGCTGCTGGGCACGATGCGGTCGTGCGCGCCGATGGTGTAGATGCCGCTGTACTGCCCCGGTTCGACCTCGGTCAGGTGCAGGTTACGCGTGGCGCCGTCGATGCGCAGCGTTGCCATGCCGCCCGGGGTTCCCCACAGGTCGAAACTGAGCTCGACGCCGGGCGCCAGTTGGCGCACTTCGTCGACGTTAAAGCCGGTGATGGCGGGATAGGCGCCTACTTCGCGCTGCTGGGCCTGCGCGGGTGGGGTCAGCATTAACGAACACGGCGCAACAAGAGCAATCAGCAGCGCAGCCAGTGTGGCGCGCAAGTCAGATCCTGGTTTCATGGTGTTCTCCTTTAACGGTGGGACTGCAAGGGCTTTGCCTTGTAGCTCGTTTCAAGGAGAAATTACGCTTGGTTCAGATGACCTTCCGTGCGTTGCCGTACGCAGTGCATCGCCATGCGGGCGCGACAGGAAGGCGTCCTGCGGCCCTTACGCCGGCGTCACGTAAGCGGCCAGGAAGTGGCGTGTCTCGCCGTCAGGAAACTCGATCGCGACCTGGTCGCCCGCCACCGAGACCACCACCCCCGCGTCGAATTTCGGCACCCTGACCCGCGCGCCGACCTCAAAGGCGTGGGCAGGGGGCGCCTGGGCCTCGGGCGGGCGCTCGAACTCGTCATCAACGATCGGCATGTCCTCGGTGAGCGCCAGCTCTGGCGGATGCAGGCAATTGTCGCAGCGCCCGCATTTTTCGAAACCGGGAGGCTCGTCGCCAAAGTGTTCGAGCAGCAGCTTCCAGCGGCAAAAGCCGCTCACCGCGTAGCCGACCATCTCTTCGAGCGCCTCGCGGTCGCGTTCCTGCTTGTGCACGTAGACCTCGGCCAATCCCTGGAAGACGTCGGCGGTGGCTGGCGTATCGGTGCCGATGTACTCGAGCTTGCGGTTCTGCCGCAGCAGCTTGCCGTCCTTGAGCAGCTTCAGGGTGACCTTCAGCTTGTTCTCGTGCTCGCTTACCAGGTGTTCCAGAGAATCAAAGGGTACCGGCCCGCCCGCTTTCTTCACCGCATCAAAGACGGCCTTCAGGTCATGCGCGTCCGGATAGTGCTTCGCAAGGAAGAACTGCTGCACCCGCTTGTCGTCCTGGAAGAACAGCAGCGTGCAGGCCGCATCCTCGCCGTCGCGGCCCGCGCGGCCCGACTCCTGGTAATAAACCCCGAGGTTGGCCGGAATCTGCAGGTGAATCACGAAACGGGTGTCGTGCTTGTCGATGCCCATCCCGAACGCATTGGTCGCGACCATCACGCGCCGCTCGCCGTTCATGAACAGGTCCTGGTTGGCCTTGCGCTCGGCCGCGTGCAGCTTGCCATGATAGAGCGTGACCGACTCGCCGGCCTGCTGCAGCATCTCGACCATCTCCTGCGCCGCCTTGACCGTCGCGGCATACACGATGCCCGCGCCGGGCGTTTTCCTGACCATCTCGAGCGCCTGCTCATACTTTTCAGCCGAGCTGGTCACCTGGACCACCCCGTACAGCAGGTTGGGCCGGTAGATGCCGGTGTTGATCACGTTGATGCGTCGCCGGTTCAGCTGTTTGCCGATATCCTCGATCACCTCGTCGGTCGCGGTGGCGGTCAGCGCCAGCACGGGCGGGGCGCCCAGCGCCTCGATCGAGGCCGCCATCTCGATGTAGGCCGGGCGAAAATCGTGGCCCCATTGCGAAATGCAGTGCGCCTCGTCGATCACCACGATGTCGATCTTCACCTTCCTGATCACCTCGATGAAGTCGGCCATTGCCAACCGCTCCGGGGTGCAGAACACGATCTCGCAGGCGTTCTGCTCGATCGCCCGCAATGCCCCTGCCTCTTCCTCGTGCGAAAGGCTGCTGTTGAGCTGCACGGCGCGGATGCCCAGCTCCTGCAACTTGCCGAGCTGGTCTTTCATCAGGGAGATGAGCGGCGAAACGACGATCGTCATTCCGTTCAGCAGGCGCGCGGGAATCTGGTAGCACAGCGATTTGCCGCTGCCGGTGGGCATGATGGCGAGCGTGTCCTTGCCATCCAGCACGCTGTCAATGACCTGCTGCTGACCGTCGCGCAAATGGTCGATGCCAAATACCTTGTGCGCCAGGCGGCGGACGGTGTGTCGGCGCGCCGCCAGCTGGCCGCCGTGCACGGACCTGGAGGCTTGTTGAGTAGGCAAAGTCACAAGGCATTTTCCTACAAGATAGCGGACAAATGACCGACAGTTGTCCGCCTGCGGTTGCACTAAGATGGCACCATCGACAAGCAAAGCTTACCGGAGACGATCATGATGCGCTCAACTTCCGTGAGGTGGACTGCACTGCAGCTCGCGCTGGCGGGCGCGGCGGCCTGGGTGGTGTGCGAGACCGATGCGCTGGCCGGCGCGGCGGTACTCCTGTTTCACTGACCCCTGGCCCTCACGCGGCGGCGGTTGTCGGCGCCAGTTCCTTTTCTTCCACTGACGAGCGCACCAGGTAGTCGAAGGCCGACAGCGACGCCTTGGCCCCCTCGCCCACCGCGATCACGATCTGCTTGAACGGCACCGTGGTGACGTCCCCCGCGGCAAACACGCCAGGCACCGAAGTCTGACCACGCACATCCACCTCGATTTCGCCATAGCGCGACAAGTCCACCGCGCCCTTGAGCCATTCGGTGTTGGGCACCAGGCCGATCTGCACGAACACACCTTCCAGCTCCAGCTTGTGGGTGTCGCCGCTGCTGCGGTCCTTGTACGACAGGCCGTTCACGATCTTGCCGTCGCCGTGCACCTCGGTGGTCTGGGCCGAGGTGATCACCTTCACGTTCGGCAAACTGTAGAGCTTTTTCTGCAGGATCGCATCGGCGCGCAGCTCGCCCGCGTACTCGATCAGCGTCACGTGCTTGACGATACCGGCCAGGTCGATGGCCGCCTCGACGCCCGAGTTGCCGCCGCCCACCACCGCCACGCGCTTGCCCTTGAACAGCGGGCCGTCGCAGTGCGGGCAGTAGGCTACGCCGTGATTGCGGTATTCCTTCTCGCCCGGCACGTTGATCTCGCGCCAGCGCGCGCCGGTCGCCAGGATCACCGATTTACTCTTGAGCACGGCGCCGCTCTCGGTGTGGACTTCGATCAGCTTGCCCGGCACCAGTTTGGCGCCGCGCTGGGTGTTCATGATGTCCACTTCGTAGTGCTTGACGTGCTCTTCCAGCGCGATCGCAAAGCGCGGCCCTTCAGTCTCCTTCATCGACACGAAGTTCTCGATCGCCAGCGTGTCGAGCACCTGGCCGCCGAAGCGGTCGGACACCACGCCGGTGCGAATGCCCTTGCGCGCCGCGTAGATCGCGGCCGCCGCGCCGGCCGGCCCGCCGCCGACGATCAGCACGTCGAACGGCTCCTTCGTCGACAGCTCCTCTGCCTTGCGCGCGCCACCGGCGGTGTCCAGCTTGGCGAGGATCTCTTCCACGCTGGCGCGGCCCTGGCTGAAGTATTCGCCATTCATGAACAGCATCGGCACCGCCAGCACCTGGCGCGCCTCGGCCTCGTCCTTGAACACGCCGCCGTCGATCGAGGTGATCTTGATGCGCGGGTTGATGATCGACATCGTATTGAGCGCCTGCACCACTTCCGGGCAGTTATGGCAGGACAGCGACATGAACACTTCGAACTCAAAGGCGCCGTCCAGATTCCTGATCTGCTCGATCACCGGAGCGTCGAGCTTGATCGGATGGCCCCCCACCTGCAGCAGCGCCAGCACCAGCGAAGTGAACTCGTGCCCGAGCGGGATGCCCGCAAAGCGCACGCTGATATCGGTGCCCGGACGGGTGATCGCGAACGACGGCTTGCGCTCGTTGTCGTCGCGCCGCTCGGTCAGCGTGATCTTGCTTGTAAGCGGGGCGATTTCCTGCAGCAGCTCCTGCATTTCGCGCGCCTTGGCCGAGTCATCGAGCGAAGCAACGATCTCAATCGGCTGCACCACTCGCTCCAGATAAGTCTGTAATTGCTGTTTGAGGGCTGCGTCTAGCATGATGGGGAATCCTTGAAAAACGGGAGGGGGTGTTGCGGATGCCGGACCACTAGCGCGGCCGGCATCTTTGAGGCGGGACTACTTAGATCTTGCCGACCAGGTCCAGCGACGGCTTGAGGGTCTCAGCGCCTTCGGTCCACTTGGCCGGGCACACTTCACCCGGGTGCGAAGCGACGTACTGGGCGGCTTTCACCTTGCGCAGCAGTTCCGAAGCGTCGCGGCCGATGCCCAGGTCGTGCACTTCCATGACCTTGATCACGCCTTCCGGATTGATGACGAAGGTGCCGCGCAGGGCCAGGCCTTCTTCTTCGATCATCACCTCGAAGTTGCGGGTCAGGGTGCCAGTCGGGTCGCCGATCAGCGGATAGTTGACCTTCTTGATCGCTTCCGACGTGTCGTGCCATGCCTTGTGCGAAAAGTGGGTGTCGGTCGACGCGCCGTACACTTTGACGCCAATCTTGTCGAACTCCGGCTGGAGCGCTGCCAGGTCTTCCAGTTCCGTCGGGCACACGAACGTAAAGTCAGCCGGGTAGAACATGATCACGGACCAGGTCCCTTTGAAGTTTTCCTCGGTCAGGTCGATGAACTTGCCGTTGTGATATGCGGTTGCTTTGAACGGTTTGATCTGGGTGTTGATGAGGGACATGACATCTCCTGTTGGGGTTAATAAAACAACGAAGCCGTAGTGTAACTGTCATCGGCATTAAATGTAAAATTGATTGAACGGATGTCGCCGATTGAAAAAGACTATCGAACTGCCATCCGGTGGATTGATTGCGCAATATTGTGATTTAAGCCCGCAAAGCAGCACGTCGTTCCCGCGCAGGCGGGAACCCATGCTGAGCGTCCTCGTACGCTGTCTATGGGGGGAACAGCGCCAGCCGTAGGGTGCGCACCAGTGCGCACGCGGTACAGTTGAATTCCGTTTGCTCCGATACGCACACGTACCGCGTGCGCACAGGGTGCGCACCCTAACGGTCATTGCAGAGCGTGCCACCCCGGCGCATGAAAGAAT
>NZ_SPUM01000033.1 GCF_004614195.1 Massilia horti
GCTTTACGCGCAACGAAAAAGGCCGTGGCGCGTCAACCTATTTAAGGACGAGACAAAGTTTTTTGAGATTGACGAGTTGACCCTTTCCATTGTCAAACTTTATTATGAGTGACAGTGTTTGAGACCGCAGCTAAGTACTTGATTAACAGGCGGATCGTTGTCAAACTTTTTTATTGGACTACACGGGCCTCGATCCTTCAAACAACCATGTAATCGCCAGAAGGATGACTGCGTTGACCAGCAGGCCACCGGCAAGACCAATCGCTGACAGGCGCGAACGCTTGCTGTGGATAGTCCAATCGGGGCTGGACTGAGGCGCTGACGCTGCCGGCGCGGCCAGCTGAGCCCTGAGCTGTTCCATGACCACTTCGTCGGCCGCAGCGCTGGCGCGCTCTGGTGCGTCAGGTGCCAATGCCGGACCGTTTGGCGCCGGCAGGGCTTTCGCTGCTTCTGGCTGAAACTGCTCGCATTCCTGCTTGACACGAGCAAGGTCCTTCGCCCTGCGCGCCGCCGCTTTGCGCGCCGCGCTTCGTGCTGCCTTGCGCACTGCCGGATGCTTCTCGGCTGGCCTACGCGCCGCCTCTTTGGCCGCCCTGTCCTCAATCTCTTCCGCGGCCTTGCGCGCCGCGTCGTCCGCCACCCTGCGCGCTTGCTCCTGCTCAGCCATCCGGTCGAGCGCACCCTCACGTACATGCTCCTCGTCGGCGCGCTGCCGTGCTTCCTCTTCCTGCCATGGGTATGCCCGGGACTCCAGCAGCAAGGGCTGTGCCGCCAGGCCCAGCCCCCCGCCGGCGCCCGCTTCTGCCAGCCTGGCGATCTTGAGGCGGGCTAAGTCGGCATAATGGCCGCCGGGGTAACGCGCCAGATACGGGCGAAGCTCTTCCGGATCGCCGCTATCCTTGATGCTGCGCCAGAATTCAACTTCCATCGCATGATCCAGCGCCAACTGGAGCCGGTCCGCAGTCATTTCATCGGGACGAGCCGGTTGCAGGAATTGCAAACCGTCGTACGACCGACGCAGGCTGCCGTCGCGGACCATCCGCGTGGCGTCGGGATCGAATTCTCCCTCCCCGATTGCCTGCATTAGCTCATCGATCATTGCACGGGCCGATGACGGGCGGTGACGCGGGTCCTTTGCCAATGCGTGCTGCACGGCATGCTCAAGGGCGGGCGGTATTCCGTCCCGGTAGCGCGACATGGGAACCGGATCCTCGTTGACAATTCTCTGCCAGATATCCCATTCGCTTGCGCCGGTGAACGGCTTGTGCAGCGTGAGGCACTGGTACAGCATCACCCCGGTGGCAAACAGGTCAGCCGCGGTGCCAGCCGCCAATCCTTTGATCTGTTCCGGCGCCATGTAGCTCGGTGTGCCAACCATGGTGGCGGCCCCGGTGCCTTCCAGGCCTGCCGGGCCCGACATGCTGGCGACGCCAAAGTCCGTCAGGCGCACGCGGTTTGTCCCCGATTCCAACATGACATTGGCCGGCTTGATGTCACGATGAAAAATACCTTTGCTATGCACGTAGTCGAGCGCCTCCAGCAACTGGCACCCGATGAAGACGGCCTCGCTGATGCCAAACTGATGCCCGGCGTCGAGATAGGCCTTCAGCTCCTTGCCGTGGATGAGCTCCAAAACCAGGTAAGCCACGCCGGCTTCGTTGCCGACGTCAAACACGGTGACGATGTTCGGATGGATCAGCTGGCCCGCGTTCTGCGCTTCGAGGGTGAACCCCGCCGTGTATTCGGCTGCCATATCCGTGCCCTGCAGCTGGCTTTTCAGGATCGTCTTGACTGCGACCTTGCGCCTGAGCTTCTCGTCCCAGCCTTCATACACGACGCTCATTGCGCCGCGGCCGATCACGCGCTCGAGCTTATACCGTCCAAGTTGCATCATGGTCTCATCGCTTGGAGAGCTAGTTCTTGGTTACGCGCTGAACCTGTTCACGGTAGGCTGCCAGGAAGTCGAGCTCGAACACACGATGGAGGTCGTCGGCCAGGTCGGCCTGCACTTTCGCGTGGTGTCCGACATACGCTTCCCACAACCTTGCCTTGCGCTGCCACGCAAGGAAGCGGGGTCCCGGGGCGGCGCTGTGCTCGATCTCCTGCGGATCGAAGCGCCTGATCGCGCCGATGACCGCCGCCCGCGTGCCGGCCAGCATGCCCAGCTCATGCGCGACCAGCTCGCCACACGCCTCTTCGATCGCCTTCACTGGGGGCAGGAAGGCGCCCGGCTGGGCTGCGGACGGATCCAACAGGTAGCGCAAGGCTTCGCCCCCGCCATCGACGAACTTGAGCGGGTTGTTGGCGCTGGCAGCCACCATCGTCCGCTCCTCGGCGCGCAGTTCCCCCCTGATTTCGCCTCGCGATAACAGCAAGGTCACCAGACCCTGCACCGCCACCTGCATGATTTCGCCGGCCTTCTCGAAAAATTCCATTTCCTGTCCGGGGGGCACCTCGAATGCAGGGCAGCCGAGCCCGCGCATGAACGCTTCGACGGCTCCGGCATCGAGCGCGGGCGAGTCCGATTCCGGCGTTGGCGCTCGGGGGAGGCAGGGTTCGCCCGCCGTGGGTGTTGCGCCGATGGCCGCAGGTGGCAGTTCGTCGAGCCAGTCGAGTTCGGGAACGGCCGGGTTGGCCGGGGACTGGGCCACTGCAGGCGGCGAACAGGCAGGTGGGGGGAACGGCAGGTTAACGTCATGCACGTGCTCGGGTGCGAAGGCGATGTCTTCCCGCTCCCGCTTGCGGCCAGCGAACTCGACCAATGGGCCGCGCGTGCCGCTGCCGATATCTCCCAGCAGCGCATCGAGCGGCACTGGGCGTCCATTCGCCTCCAATTTGTCGAGCAACGCCAGCGGATCGAGGTTCGGCGATGCATTCAGCGCCAGGCTGCTCTCGATATCGTCGACCAGGCGCGCGGAACGTGGCGGCGCTGGCCGCCAGAAAGGATCGGGCTGCGGTGCCGCGGGCTGTGCGCGGCTGGCACGCACATCGAGGTTGAACGGATCGGCATCGAGCGCTGGCGGCTGGCGCTCGCCGAGCCAGGCAAAGGCGCCGTCACTTGCTGCAGGCAGCGCGGCGGCCAGCTCGGCGTGCATGGTCAGCTCGAACGGGTGCATGACGACCACACTCCCGTCATGCAAGGCCAACACGCTGCCCGGCTGGCACAGCATGCCATCGACCAGGACCGGGTTGATCTTCGAATGAACAAGGAGATAGTGGGCGCCGGTGCGCAGCTCGATACTCGCGTGCAGGCGCGAGATGTGCTTCTCCGGGTCCTTCAGTACCAGGTCGCAGGTCGCGTTGCGACCGATCGTGGCTACCGGCTCAGGCAACACCGCCTGCCAGGCGGGCGCGCCGGTTTCCACGTCTTTGACAGTTACACTGATCGGCATGGTCGGCGCTCCCGGTCACGGTACCAGTTCGGTGCTTTGTCCCGCCCTGACGACCTCAACGATCCCGCCCAGCATGCAGTTCAGGATGCTGGAATCGTTCAGCAACGGAAGGTTGTCCACGATGGCATTCGGCGCACCCACTACCCAGGGCGCGGGAGTAGCCGGCACGCAAGGAAGCCGGGTGAGCTGGCACACGCCAAACGGCAAAATGTTCAGCAGCGGGACATGATCGCCGATATTTGCGGCCGGTTTGCCATTCGTCAGCATCCGGTGCAACGGCAAAATCACCATCGTGCTCGGTGTCAGGCCAAGGCTGCATTTGAGCGTCGCCCCAGCGCATACGTGCAGTGCCATGCTTTCCCCCTATTCGAACATTTCCTGTACCAGTTCGCGGCCCGGCGCCGACAGCGCCGCACCTGCCCCCGACGGGCCGCGCTCGACGATGTAGCGCGATACCGGCCCGAACATCTCTTTTAGCTGGGCCTCATTGCACAGGGGCAGGAACTGGAACATGACGCGGGGATCGTAGTAACGAAATAAAACCGGCCTGCCGTCG
This sequence comes from Massilia horti, assembly GCF_004614195.1. Lineage (GTDB taxonomy): Bacteria > Pseudomonadota > Gammaproteobacteria > Burkholderiales > Burkholderiaceae_D > Telluria > Telluria horti. The sequence goes on from NZ_SPUM01000033.1 coordinate 3,949, forward strand.
TCGCGGTAGACCATGTTGAGCTTGCGGAAGTGGCGGCGCAGCTGAGGCAGGCCAACGTCTTCGGTGACCTGAGCGAAGATCCCTCGGCTTGCTCCCCAATCGCCCAGCACCCACGAGGCAAAATCTGAGCCTCTTTCCAGCCGCGCGATGTAGGGAGCGACTTCCGCGACGCTTGGCTCCAGTTCGCCGCTGTAGAGACATTCGAACTCCAGGGCGTCGGTGCCATAAAGCCGATCGAGCAGGTCCGGGATGCCAGCGCCGTCGAGCAAGGCGAAGGTCACGTAACCGGGGCCTTGCCAGACATGGGAGGCCAGCTTGGCCTTCTGTTGAATCGTTAATGTCATTTTCGGTCACTCTCCACTCGAATACAGCGGTGCCACCGCGAACGCAAAAGGCGATAACTCTTTATTAAAGCCTGGAAACAGAAATGCACAATCCTTTCACCGCCATCAATTCCTGTTCAGCTATTCCAGCAAATAAGTTTCGAGATGGCGGGATACTGTCTCGCGATCTGAACCTGGGACGACCACGAGAGCTATCACAAGCCGTGCAAGCCGGCTGAACATTTTGGCTGTGGCACCCACGTCACCATGAGCGGCAACATTAAAGTGAATTCGCCCAGAAGGGCGGCCATATTCAGCGATTCCGCGAGCTGCGCCCTCAAACACAGAGTCCACGAACTCACTGTCCAATCCCCAATGGACCAGTTCAACGCGATGGGCGAGTGAACCAGTAAAAGATTCGGTACGCTGATGACTAGCATCAACTACTACTGTCGTCGCCTGCATCGCCGGTGCTTCAATCTGGCACCCCAACAGGCCATAGTTGAAACGTCCACCTAACGGCACGAAAAGCTCCAGCGTGCAATGTTGGTGGATAGGAGCGACAACACGTCCGTCGATCAATCGACTGTATTCCCGTACGTGCCCGCCAACCGTAGCTCGAGGAAAATTTTCGAACCAGATACGCGCCTCGCGCTCTTTCGATAGCTTTAATTCAATCATTTTTCATACCCCAAAATTTTCGAAAAGTTTTGTTGAATTCGGATGGGAACTGGCGAATTACCTTTTCGCCGTATAGCATGAATTCCGACGCCTCGTATTTTTTCAGCGCCGCTGCGTGAGCCTCAAAATAGTTTAGGCCATTCAAGCGCCCCGTGTTTTCGGCAATTTCATGCAAATAGAAGTTGGCTTCCGAGCCATACGCTCGCGCTCCTTTGAGCATAGACTCGCGCAAGCTCTGTACGATGGCTTCGTTCGGCGCCCAGCGTTCAAACCGGGCCAGATTCTGCTCGACCAATGCCAAGCCCTTCTCGGTGATAACGACGCCCTCCGTAGCAAATCGGCCGGCAGCCTTTGCGGGGCGCACGACCACCGAAGCTGCGGCCACTCCTGCGGCAAGATAATCCCCTTTCGTTGCTGAACGTGTTGCATCAACCGCTGCTTGGTAGGGATCGATAACCTTCAGTAAATCATCACCACCATCTTCAGCCAAGTCCTTCCCGATGAACGGTATTGCACCGACCAGGCTCTTTCTCGCCTGCGCTAAAAGATTGTCTGCCTTGTCGAGGTTGCTGGCTACCTTGCTTGCCGAAGTGTTCACGGCCGGCAGTAGAGGCTGCGCCGAGGCGTTTTGGCATTGTTCGCAGAACGGCGCCCCAGCCGTCCACGCAAGCTTCATTGCCGTCGCCTTTGGCGAATACACATCCGGCTTCTTCGGCCGCACCGGCTTCATGTTGGTGCCGCCCTTCGACCCGCGCGGCCTCTGCGCGGCCTTGGGGGCAATGGGCGCGGCGCCGGATCCTGAACCAGGGCTGCCTCCCGAGTTGACCTTGACCAGCGGGCCTTCGATATCGACTCCGCCCGGATGGATCGACACGAAGCTGCCGCCAACCTTCAGCGAGATCGAAGCACCGGCCTCGATCACCACGTTCACGCCCGCCTTCAGATGGATTTCCCGCCCGGCGTCCACAGCGAACTTGAGGCCCGCCTTGGTCTGCCAGTCCTGCCCGACCTTGAGCGAAAACGTACCGTCCACCCCGTTGTTGTGGTCACCGGTCACCTGCTCGTGCAGGTCGGCCTTCAGGTTGACGAACACGTCCTTTTGCACCGTCAGGTGGCTTTCATTGCCGATCTCTTCGACGCGGTTGTTCTTGACACGCAGGACGTGGTTGCGCTCGGCGTGCAGGTAGATCTCTTCCGCACCCTTCTTGTCGTCGAAGCTCAGCTCGTTGAAGTTCGATGCGCCACCCTTTTCGGTACGCGTCCGGAAACCGGACCGTGTCTTCTGGTCTTTCATCGACCATGGCGGGATCGACTGGCCGTTGTGCACCCGCCCGACCACGATCGGATGATCGGGATCGCCGTCGATGAATTGGACGATCACCTCGTGGCCCACGCGCGGCAGGAACAGCGCACCCCAGCCTTTGCCAGACCACGGCTGCGACACCCTTACCCAGCACGAGCTCTTGTCATCCGCTTGATTGTAACGGTCCCACTGGAACTGCAATTTGACGCGGCCGTGTTCGTCGACGTGGATTTCCTCACCTGGGGGACCGACCACGATCGCGGTCTGCGGCCCTTGCACCGCCGGGCGCGGGGTGACCCGTGGCGGCCGGAACTGCGTGCGCAAGTCGAGCGCCTCGAAGGTGCAATGGAATTGGCCGCCCGCCCCACCGCTGGAGGATGCCTGGTTGTTGATGATGGTGAAGCGCGCGGTAGTGATGAGGTACTCGCGATTGAAGCTTTCGTCCGGATGATTCGCGAGCTTGAACTTGCAGCCGGACTCTATGCCGCGTACCGATCCGGCGGCCATGAACACTTCGTGCCGCGCATGCATTTCTTCCAGGCGAACCTGGGCGTACCTGCTGCCCTCCGACACAGTCTCGTATTCGCCGGGAAAATCGAACAATTCGAACCCGGACATGTCGTGTGGCAGCGCCTTTCCCAACGTGCTGATCAGGCTGACGTCGGGCTTCTTGAAATCGAAGTCGTTCAGCGTGTACCGCCCTGGCTGCACGCTGCGGCTCGCGCTCCACATCGTGATGTGCTCGCGCTGCTCGTATCCGGTCCCGTCCACGTCATAAGCGATCTCGGCATAGCCATCGCGTGGCGTGTGCCTGCCGTTGTCGTCGAACAACACCATCGTGTGCTTGCCGTTTTCGTGCTTGAAGCTGAAGTAGATGCCTTCCTGCTCAAGCAGGCGGAGCACGAAGTTGAAGTCGCTCTCACGGTACTGGCAGCAGTATTCCCACACCGCGTAGGTGCCGCTCAGTTTCAGCTCAAGCTGGGCGAACGGGTATTCGCCACACACCTCCTGCACGATCTGCGGCACCGTCTTGTTCTGAAAAATGCGAAAGTTCGCCCGGCGCGTAAGAAACCACAGCCACGGGTGCATCGTCAGCTCGTACTGGTGAGCAACGGGGGTGCCCTCGAACCAGGTGGCGGCGCTGGTGCCGGCTTCACTGAAGTGCGTGATGTAACCGTTGAAATAGCGCATTTCCTGCCGGCCCGGCAACTCGACCCCGGCCGTGACATTCTTGCCCAACAAGTCCGCGGCGGTAAGGTTGCCGCGTTTGCTGACCAAGGTCAGCCGGTACTCGGGCAGGACACCCAGGCTTTCCGTGCCAGTCATGGCAGTCAGCAGGGTGTTTTCCGCGCCCAGAGGTGTATTGATTTCGAGAATTCTGCTCATGGTGGTCGTCCTGTGGCTCAGTCGTACCCGTACGCGAACTTCTGCTCGCCGCCGTAATCACCATCACCGCTGGCGAAATTGCCGCCAGCCTCCACACCCATGCCCCCGCCCAGCACGAGATCGTCCGCGTCACGCCCGTCCAGCCGCACGCCCAGCCACATGGTGTAACCCAGAAGCACCGGATTGCCGAGCCAGAACTGCGGCACCTGCGGCTGTTTCAGCACCAACTGCAACTCCCACGCCAGTCCGTCCCCCGTGTAGAGGCGCACTAGATCGGCCAGCTTCTGGTGGCTGCGCCCGTCCGGCAGGAAGCGCTGGTAGTCATCGAATCCGAGCGGGCCCAGCACGATGCGGAACTTCGCCTGGCAATCCCACAGCCGCTCGCCGATGACCAGGTCTTCACCGAGGCAGGCAAAGGCATTCACGCAGCCGATGCGGCTGCGCTCGGAGCGCGGGATGCCAAGCCAGTGGCCGCGCCATTGCTCGATCCGCACCGGCACGCCCAAGTAATTGGCCAGCACGATCTGCAGGCCCTCGGCGCTCTTGACCTGATGCCCGAAGATTCCCGCGTGGCCGAGCTTGACGAAGTCGCTGACCGAGTCGCGCCCGCGCAGCGCCGGAATTCCGAGGCCGCACAGGGCAGCGATCCACCTGCCGAAGAGATCCTCATCCGGCCGGTCCAGGCTGATCGCCGGCTGGCTCGCCGCCCACGCCCGGTAGAACAGGCTCAGCATCCGGTGGTGGAAGATGTCGGCGAAGCGCACGAAGGCCCGGTCCTGCGCGTGGTGCAGCCGCTCGAACGCGTATTCGCTCAGTGACGTCGGCAGCGCGCCATTGCTGCCGAACAGGCCCAGCACGCGCTGCACCAGGCGCGGCGGGCGCGGCCCGGTAGCAGGCTCGATGCGCGTGATGGCGGCGGCGGCGAATTTCAGCGACGGGTCCTGGCCCAGGCGCAGCGCTTCGTCGCATGGGCGCTTGGCGCGGCCTAAACGCGGCAGGTCGGGATGGGCGCACTCGAACAGGCGCAGCAGTGCGAACAGCTGGTAGCCGTGCGGCGCGGCGCTGGCCTCGGCCAACAGGGCCGCAGGGTCGCGCACCGGCACCGCGCCGCCTGGCGCGTACCCACGCCGCCCCCGGGTGGCCGCTACAGCACCGGCCGTTGTCCGAACCTCGGTTTCCATCGCATGATCTCCCCCCGCGCGCTCGTGCGCAGGACGGTTTCGGTAAAGGAGTTGATCGCCGCATGGCGGGTGAAAAACTGTTCCAGCACGCTGGCCAGCAGGAACGGTGTCGATCCCTCGAACGAGCGCTCGTCGCAGGTCAGTTCGATTTCCAGCCCGCGCCCCATCGTCACCGGGCCGCGCGCCGGCACGCGCCGCACGACCGGGGCCACGCGCACGGCCCGGATTCCTTCGAGCTGCTTGCGCATCGCCGACTGTGGATCGAGGCCGTACAGCTCCAGCATCTGGCGCAGCGCCACCGCACCTTCTACGGGCGAGGTATCGTTCAGCGACAGATAGTTGAGCGACAGGTGGCTGATCACCTTCCAGGCGCAAGCGCCGTCCAGTGCCGGCGGCACCGGCGCCGACGGGCGGCGCAGGCAGCGGATCGCGGTAACCGGCAGCGACACGTCGGCCGCAAAGTCGCCGCGTGGCAGCCCCACCGGCATGCGCTGCGCCAGGTCGCGATTGCTGCACAGTGCCTCCACCGACAACTGCGCCAGGTCGGCGCCGAACGGGGGGGCGGCAGTTTCGACCAGGCTTACGAACACTTCGGTGCCGATGTAGCGGTCCGGCGTCTGCCGCTTGTGCGGCACCGGCCTGACCCGGGCCTCGCGCCGCAGCACGTAGAACCCATCGCCATGTCCGTCATCGCGCTCGATGCTGGCATAGAGCGCACGCAGCTGGCGCTCGCCCTCGCCGTCCCTGGTGAAGCCGCTGACCGCGTTCACCTGGAACACCTCGAAATCGAGTGGGCGTGCGCGGTCCGGGACCACGTGGTAATCGACCTGGCGCGCGTCCAGGTGGATGCGGTCCAGGCGCTTGGTGAACAGGTTCACCGCCGGGGTCGCATGCAGGCTGAAATGGCGCGCATCGACCAGGGGCTCCAGCTGCGAATCGACCCGCCCGAGCAGCACGATGATGTCAAGCTCGCGGCCATGGCAGCCGGCCAGCGCCGCGCGCAGCCCGGCCAGGCGGAAGAACAGGAAGCGCGCCGGAAACGCCGCGTATTCGCGCAGCAGGCGGTAGCCGCGCAACGAGCGCGCGGGCGGCGGCAGGAGCGCCTCGTCGTCGCTAAAGCCCACCGGTTGCAGCGCGCCAGGCCCGAGCAGCGCGTGCGGCGGCTTGCCGGCCGTGCCCAGCACGACGCCCAGGCAGCCGGCGAACAGGTGCTCGTACAGGCGCGTGGCCAGGCCCTCGTCTTCGGCCAGGTGGAACACCAGCTCGTCGAGCGGCAGCTGGCTGAACGACGCGTCGCCGTGCAGGCGCAACCGCAGGTGCAGCGCGCCCGCGATCCCGTCCGGCAGCGCCAGCTGGCGCGGCAACTCGGGCGGATAGGCGGCCAGCTTCGCTTCCAGCACCTGCAGCGGCCAGAGCACCACCGGGTGGGCGGTACGGAACTCGGGCCGGGTTTGAGCGCCTTCTCCCAGCCCGCCACGCAGCACCGTCCCGCGTGGCACGGGCACGCCGGCAAGCAGCGCGGCGTCATCCATGTCGGGGTCGAAGCGCACCACCGTCATCGGCGGCACCGGCGCCAGGTAGCCGGGGAACACCACCTCCGCCAGGTGCTGGACGAAGGCCGGGAACTCGGCGTCCAGCTTGAGCTGCACGCGCGCCGCCATGAAAGCGAAACCTTCCAGCAGCCGCTCCACATAGGGGTCGGCGCACTCGGTTCCGTCCAGCGCCAGCCGGCCGGCGATCTTCGGGAACTCGCGCGCAAACTCGGCCGCCATCTCGCGCACGTGCACGAGTTCCTGATTGTAGTAGTCGTAGAACTGCGGGTTCATCGCGGCCACCTCGCAAGCTGGCCTTCCTCCACCGTGCACTGCCCGCTCTCCAGATCGAGCCGGGTGTGCAGGCTGAACGCGAGCGGCGCCGGCTGCGCCCACAGTTGCGCCTCGATGCGAAACGCGATCACGTTGTGGCCGCACGCACCGGGTTCGTCGTCGAGCACGCTCACCCGCACGCTGTCGGACAACAGTCGCGGCTCGAACCGCAGCACCGCCAGCCGCAGCTCGCGCTCCAGGCTGCGCAGCTCGATGGTCGACGCAACCCGCCCTGCCAGCGCCGGCAGGCCGTAGTTCAGCGCCGAGCACCGCACCTCGGGATAGGCGTCCAGCCAGCGGTCGGCATCGTGGGCCACCGCGTTAAGCAGGCTGGCCAGGTTGCGCAGCACGCTCGCGCGCAGCTGGGCCAGGGTGGCCTGCTGCGATCCGGGCGCCTCGCTGCGCTGCTCCGGCGCGTCGTCGGTCAGCCGCTCGATCAGGCTCGGCTGCAGGCGCTCACGTACCCGCTCATGCCCCCGCTCGTGCATCATCACTCAATCCTCGTCCAATCGAAGGAACCGGCCAGCTAGATAAGCGCTGGCCGGACACAGGTCAGCCGTCAGACCTTCTCGTTCTTCTTCAGGTCCCAGCCATGCTTAATGGCGGCATCGAGCGAACCATCGGCCTTTTGCGGGCGATATTCGAACTCGACCTTGGAAAACGCGATGGTCACGGTCTGGGTCGGCAGCTCGGGGCTGCTGGAGCTGCCGCCGTCCTGGATGTTCGAAATCAGGAGGTCGGTGAAGTTGATCTTCATGTACTCATGCTGCTCCTTGCCGGCCTTGCGCACGGTCAGCGTCGCACTCTTGATATGCTCGCCGCTGGCGCAGGCCAGGAACAGGCGCGGCGACGACTTGTCGACGCGATGGTCGAACTGGAAGTCCCTGAAGCTGGCCTTGCCTGCGCCGCCGCCGCTGCCGACATGGAAGTCACCGGTCTGGGAAACGCCGAACCCCCAGTCGAGCACCTGAATTTCGCCGGCATGCTTCGCATCCAGGGACTCGCCCGGGATGCCGTCGATTTTCAGGAATATGTCTTGTGCCATGATTTTTTCCTTATCTATGGTGAGAACTACGGTGGATCAGCCGGGCGCGGTCAAGCTGCCTTGGCTGAGGGGAGCTTGGAAACCAGTCGCAACGACACCGACATGCCTTCCAATTGGTAATGAGGCCGGAGGAAAAACGTGGCGTTGTAATAGCCGGGGTTCTCCTCGACCTCGGAAACGGTCACCTCGGCCGCCGCCAGCGGCCGCTGCGCCTTGGTTTCCTGGGACGACGTCAACGGGTCGCCGTCGACGTATTGCATGATCCATTCGTGCAAGTCCTGCTGCATGTCGGCTGCGCTCTTGAACGTGCCGACCTTGTCGCGCACCATGCACTTGAGGTAGTGGGCGAAGCGCGACACCGCGAACAGGTAGGGCAGGCGCGCGCCGATGTTGGCGTTGGCGGTCGCGTCCACGTCATCGAACAGGGCCGGCTTGTGCAGCGACTGCGCGCCCATGAACACCGCTTCGTCGGTGTTCTTGCGGTGGATCAGCGGCATGAAGCCGTTCTTGGCCAGCTCGGCCTCGCGGCGGTCGCTGATCCCGATTTCGACCGGGCATTTCATGTCCACCCCGCCGTCGTCGGTCGGGAAGGTGTGGGTCGGCAGGTTCGGCACCGCGCCGCCGGAGGTCACGCCGCGGATCGACGAGCACCAGCCGTAGACCTTGAACGAACGGTTGATGTTGACCGCCATGGCATAGGCGGAGTTGGCCCACGCATAGTTGGCGTGGGTGGGGCCGTCGGTCTGCTCCTCGAAGTCGAAGGCATCGACCGGGTTGGTGCGGGCGCCGTACGGCAGCCGCGCCAGGAAGCGCGGCATCGCCAGCCCGACGTAACGCGCGTCCTCCGATTCGCGCAGCATGCGCCAGCCGCCGTATTCCGGGGTCTCGAAGATCTTGGTCAGGTCGCGCGGGTTCGACAGCTCCTGCCACGAATCCATCTGCATCGTGGTCGGGCTGGCGCCGGCGATGAACGGGCAATGCGCCGCGGCCGCGTTTTTGGCCAGTTCGCCCAGCAGCTCGACGTCAGGCCGCGAATGGTCGAAATGGTAGTCGCCCACCAGGCAGCCGTAGGGCTGGCCCCCCAGCTGACCGTACTCCTGCTCGTAGATCTGCTTGAACAGCGGGCTCTGGTCCCAGGCCACGCCCTTGTATTTCTTGAGCGTCTTGTGCAGCTCTTTCTTGGTGATGTTGGCCACCCGGATCTTCAGGTGCTCGTCGGTCTCGGTGTTGCTGGTCAGGTAGTGCAGGCCGAGCCAGGCCGATTCGAGCTGCTGGTACTCCGGGTGATGCAGGATCAGGTTGATCTGATCAGTCAGCTTCTTGTCGATCGCGGCGACGATCGCCTGAATCGATTTCATCGCGTCGTTCGACACGATTGCGGTGTCGGCCAAAGCCTGCTCCGCGAGGGTGCGCACCGCGGATTGCACGGCGTGGCTGGCCGCTTCCGATTTGGGCTTGAATTCACGCTCGAGCAGCGTGGCAAAGTCGTCCTGCCGCACGGCGGCGTCAAGCGCGCCTTGTTCTTGTCGTTCAAGTTCTGCCATGATGGGTCCTATGAAGTGGGGTCGATGGGCGGCGCGCCGCTCATTCGGTGGGTTTCGGCGCGGCCGCCAGCGAGGCCATGAGTGCGGGGTCCTGCAGGATCTGCTGGATCAGCTCCTCGGCGCCGGTCTTGCCGTCCATGTAGGTCAGCAGGTTCGACAGCTCGGTGCGCGCCGTCAGCAGCTTGTTCAGGGCATCGACCTTGCGCGCGATCGTCGCCGGCGAGAAGTCCTCGATGCTCTCGAACGTGATGTCGATCCCCAGTTGGCCCTCGCCGGTCAGGGTGTTGGGCACGTGGAAGGCCACGCGCGGCTTCATCGACTTCATGCGTTCGTCGAAGTTGTCGCAGTCGATCTCGAGGAACTTGCGCTCGGCCACCGGCGGCAGCACCTCGGTCGACTTGCCCGATAGGTCGGCCAGCACCCCCATGATGAAGGGCAGCTGCACCTTCTTCTTCGAACCGTAGTCTTCCAATTCGTACTCGATCTGGACCCGGGGCGCGCGGTTGCGCGCGATAAATTTCTGACTGCTTGTTTTCATGCTGGCTCCCTTGTTGACTAACGTGAAAGTGGTTGGCATCGGTTGGTGCAGCCCTAGCTTCGCCCGGGTCCACCCAGGCGCTCGATCTCCGCCACGGACTGGGGTGTGAGGTCTTGCATGATTTGGAGGAAGTTCATGTCGAGCAGGCGGATCGCGCGCCGCACCAAGAGCGGTGCCGGATGGGCCGGCTCGGCACGTTCGAGGAATTCACAGGCCTGCACCAGCAGGCGCTGCGCATCGGCGCGGCTGGCTGGCGTCCCCGCCCGATTGAGCGGCGCGGCGGCGCCATCCTCGGCGGCTTGCCCCTCGGCGCTATCGGAACCGGCGCCGGCCGCTTCGCGGTACAGGGCCACCGCTTGCTGCAGCAGCCGCCGCGCCAGCGCCACCTCGGGTGCGCGCCCGGTTTCCTGCTGCAGCAGCGCCTCGAGCGCGGCCAGGTCGGCGAGCGCAGCGCTTGCGTGTGCCAGCCGCGCCGCCAGTTCCTGCTGGTCGCCCTGCTGGCATGCGGCCAGCAGCGATTCGCGTGTGACACCGGGCTGGCCCGTGCCCGCGCCGCGATCGCCGGCCGCCGCCTCCAGGTCGCGCAAGGTGAAGCGCCCGACCGCGCGCGCCTCGGCCAGCGGGGCGGCGCGCAGCGCCAGCAGGCCGTACTGCGCGTCGGCGCAGGCAGCCAAAATGTTCAGGCGCATGGTCGGGTCGAATTCGTCCTCGGGGTCGAGCTGCGGGTGGACGCTGCTCCAGTGCTGGCGGCACAGCCCCAGCATCAGCCGCACCGTGTCGGCATACCCGGCCAGGCCCGCGACCCGCGTGGCGGCAGGCAGCAGGAGCATCGTCACACGCAGGTCGCGGCTGCGCGCCAGCAGCGCCAGCGCCGCCGCCAGCACCGCGTGCGGATCGGCCTCGCGCCCTTCGATGATCTTGCTGACCTCGCGGCCGCTGGACGGGTCGCGCACGCGCACCATGCGCTCCGGCGTGGGATGGGCCAGCAGTTCGAGCGCGGCATACTCCGGCTCGCCTTCCAGGTCGGGGCCGCACGGCTGGTCCTCGTCGACCGGCGCCAGCAGGGCATCGAGTTCGAACAGGGGCATGGTCAGACTCCTTGTGCGCTGCGCTGCGCCGTAAGCGGAAGGGTCGCGCGCCCGGGGCACTGGAAGCTCGCCAGCGCGTCCAGCCGGAACGGGTTGAGCACGCTGCTGGCACGCAGCTCCAGCACCAGCTTGTTGCCATTGATGAGGTAATGCAGGCGCAGCCGCTCGGGAGTGGCGCCCGGTTCGGCCTCCCCCTGGTCGAACAGGCGGAACAGCGCCCAGTTGCCCTCGCCGGCCACCGTCCCGCCTTTACCTGCCAGCACCAGCCGCGCCTGGGCCGCCGGGTGCTGGGCCGGCCATTTCAGGCGCACCGCGCCCTGGCCGGGCTCCACCCGGTGCTGTTCGCCGTCGTACTCGAGCACGGCCGGTCCGGCATCGGACGACACCAGCAGCAGCTCGGCCGATGCGGCCAGCTGGCCGGCGCGGAAGAACGCCTTGCGCAGCGTATCGGCGTGCTGGAACTGGCGCAGCGTCGCGGCGGGGACCGCGGCCACGCCAGCGCCGCCGTTCCGGGTCCGCCAGACGGGGCCGGCGGTATCGACCTGGCTGGCCAGGTTGGTCTGGAAGTAGCGGTCAAGGTCGCCACCGGGTGCGAACACGGCGGCAAAGTCCTCGGGCGTGACCTCGGCCTGGGCCGCGTGGACGAACGGGTAGCGCCCGCTGATGGCCTTGTCGCAGAACGCCGAGGCGGCCTGGGCCCCGGCCAGCGCGGCGCGGCCGCCCGCTGCCGACACCTGGCCGGACGCGCTGCCTACCAGCTGGCGCACAATGCCCGCGAGCGGCGACGGCAGACCGTCCGCCTCGGCCTTCAGGCTGGCGGCCGAGGCCAGGCCCGTCATCTGGACGCCGCCCAGGCCGCTGTCGAGCGTGCTCAGTTCCTTATAGAAGTCGCCCACGCGCGCCAGCAGCGCGTCGACCGGTGCGGCGCCCGGCGCGCCGCCGGCCAGCCGCCGCAGCGGCTCGAAATGCTGGTCCACCAGCAGTTCGA
>NZ_SPUM01000115.1 GCF_004614195.1 Massilia horti
CGCACCCTACGGCGCGCGTGAACCCATACTTACCGGTGACATAGCCAAAAAAAACGCTGCCTGCGCGAGCAGGCAGCGTTTTGATCGCTGCGTTCGAATCGAAGCGATTACGCCATCGGCTTGTTGATCGCCATGACCCAGTAACGCGCCAGGTCGGCAGCGCCGTTGTCGCCGCCAACGGACTTGAGCGTGCTGATCGCCTGCTGCTTCTTGCCGGCGGCAGCATAGGCCGCGCCCAGGTGCAGCTTGACTTCGTCGACGTTCTTCACGGTGCCCGACTTGATCGCGGTTTCCATGATCTTCAGGCCCTTGTCAGCCTGGCCGGACTGTACCAGGCCGTAGCCCAGCGCGGCCAGCGCGTCGCCGTCCTTGATCTTGGTGAACTCGGCCTCGTCGGTGACGGCATTCTTGTTCTGCTCGGCCAGGGTCTTCTCGGCCAGGTCCTTCAGGCGCTGGTGGCGCGCGGCATCCGGGCCAGTGCCCAGGGCGCCGGCCTTGAAGCCCTTGTCGATCACCTTGACCGCTTCGGCCGGGGCCTTCGACTGCAGCAGCAGCTGGGCCATTTCCATGTACTCGGACGGCTTTTTCATCAGGCCGTTGGCGAATTTGAGGCGGTAGACGTCAACCGACAGGCGGCTGGAGAAGTTCGGCTTGCCCTGTACGCGGTTGAGCAGGTCTTCCCAGTAGCGCGCTTTCGGATAGCCGGCGGCCAGCTTCTCGATGGTGTGGACGTAGCCTGCCTTGTCGTTTTTCTTGAGCTGGACGTTGGCCAGCATGCCCAGCTGGTCTTCGTTCAGGCCGCCGCGCTTTTCGGCAGTGTGCAGTTCGTTTTCGAGCGCGGTCCAGTTACCCTGCTTGTAGTAGTTCTGCAGCAGGTAGGCGCGCAGCTTCGGATCGTCCTTTTCCTTGAGCAGCTTGTCGATCGCGGCATTGGCCTTGTTCAGGTCGCCGGAGCGCATGTAGATGCCGACCAGGCCTTCGGAGAATTGCGAGCGCTCTGCCGGGCTCAGTTTGCCCGAGGCGAGCAGGGCCTCGAAGGCCTTGGCGGCGGCGTCGTTGTCGCCGGCGGCAGCGGCGGCACCGGCGCGGGTGCGCTCGATCAGGTAGTTTTCATCCGGGGTCTTGCCGCTGACTTTGTCAAGTTCGTGCAGCTTGAGCAGCGCATCTTTGTTCTTGCCCTGCTTCATCAGTTGTTGCGCTGCCACCAGTGGGGTGCCCACTTCCGGCCGGAGCGTTGCCGCAGCATACGCCGGGGCCAGGCCGATGACAGGGGTTGCGGCGGTAAATCCGAGTGCGGCCAAGACGAGGCCGAGGTGTGCGAGACGGAACTTGGACATTATCGAAAATCTCTCATTCAAAATAGACACGGCAGGGAATCCCTGCCGTGTATGTCACAGTAGATACGGCTTACTGGAACTGCTCGTTGCCAACCATGCCGATCTTGGTAACGCCGAGACGCTGGGCCGAAGCCATCACGCCAGCAACCACCTTGTACTCGACCAGCTTGTTCGGACGCAGGTGCACTTCCGGCTGCTCGGCTTGCGCCGCGACGTTGCCAAGCTTCGCTTCCAGTGTAGCACGATCTGGCACTGGAGTATTATTCCAGAGGATAGTGCCATCAAAGTCCACGTCGATCGTGACCACCTCAGGCGGCGTCGTCGGCGGCGGAGGATTGCCAACCGGCATGTTCAGATTGACCGAGTGCATCTGCTTCGGGATGGTAATGATCAGCATGATAATCAAGACCAACATCACGTCGATCAAGGGGGTCATGTTCATTTCCATCATCGGTTCCGGATCTGCATTGCCTCCGGAGCTAGAACCGACATTCATACTCATGGTGTTTCCTTTCTAGTGTGCGGTGGCGGCCGCGGCTTCCCGGGGGAAGCCGCGGCGCAGGCCTTAGCCCTTGTCAGGTGGTTCGATAACGAAACCGACCTTTTGCACGCCAGCACGTTGTGCCGTGTAGATCACCCGGCCGACCGACTCGTAACGGGTGTTCTGGTCACCGCGCACGTGGACCGCCGGCTGGGGCACCTTCACCGACTCCTTGCTCAGCATTTTGAACAGTTCGTCCGTGTTGGCCAGATGCTTTTGACCCCAGTAGATCTCGCCATCCTTGTTGACGATGATGTTAATGTCTTCCGGCTTGTTCTTGACAGCCTGGTTAGTCTCGCTCGGCAGGGTGACCTTTTGCATTTGCATCACCACCGGGCTCGTGATCAGGAAGATGATCAGGAGAACCAACATGACGTCCACGAGGGGCGTCGTGTTGATCTCCGACATCACGGTATCTTCATCTCCGCTATCGGAGCCAACACTCATGCCCATGGTTTAGCCAACCTTTTTAGCATTAGCGCCAGCGGCACGTGCAGCTTCGGAAGTCGACATCACGCCCGACACCAGCACCGAGTGCACGTCAGCCGAGAACGAACGCACGTCTTCCATGGCAGCCTTGTTGCGGCGAACCAGCCAGTTGTAGCCCAGAACGGCCGGAACTGCGACGAACAGACCGAACGCGGTCATGATCAGTGCTTCACCGACCGGACCTGCCACCTTGTCGATCGACGCGTTACCGGTCATACCGATGTTGGTCAGCGCGCCGTAAATACCCCACACGGTACCGAACAGACCGATGAACGGCGAGGTCGAACCAACGGTTGCCAGGAACGACAGGCCGTCTTGCAGGCGCGACTGGACTTTTTCCACAGCGCGCTGGATCGACATGGTGACCCAGGTCGACAGGTCGATCTGCTCGAGCAGGGCGCCGTCGTGGTGCTGGGTAGCCTTGGTGCCGGTTTCAGCGATGAAGCGGAACGGCGAACCTTCTTTCAGCTGGGCCGAGCCGGCAGCGATCGACGGTGCTTTCCAGAACTTAGCCGAGGTTTCCTTCGACTGCTTGAAGATCTTCATCTGGTCGAGCAGCTTGGTCACGATGATGTACCAGGAGCCCATCGACATCAGCGACAGGATGATAATGGTAGCGCGCGGGACGAAGCCGCCATTCCACACGGCCGCGGGGCCGAACGGGTTCTCGACTTCTTCTTTCTTGGCAACCGGTGCTGCTGCGTCTGCCGCAGGAGCTGCTGCGTCGGCTGCCGGAGCAGCGTCAGCGGCCGGGGCGCTCGCTGCCGCGGCTGCCGGCGCATCGGCGAAGGCCGGTGCGGACACCAGCGCCGAAGCGGCCGTAACCGAGAACAGAACTGCCGCCAGCACAGCGGACAAACGGGTATTCTTAAACATGCTTCCTCCAAAAATTAAATAAGACAGTTCGCTGAGCAAATGACAACGAATCATAGTTGAGACGGTATCGCTGTCTCGGTTATTCCAGCGACCAGACGTATTGCATTTGCATCCACGCTTGTTCTGGCTTGCCGTCTACCATGGTTGGCTTGAATCGGCACTTTCCGATACCGACTTGCGCGGCCTTGTCCAGGTCGCGGAAGCCACTTGACTTGAGGACCTTGGAATCGACCACCCGACCGTCAACGCCGATCAGGAACTGCAGGGTCACCGTGCCCGTTTCCTCGTTACGCAGCGACGATTTCGGCCACTCCGGCTTGGCGCAGGTGCTGAAATCGGCGACGGCCGGGATCCGTACCGGTGCCGCGTTCTGCACTGGTGCGGGTGGTGCCGGTGGGGTTCTCTGCAGTTCTGTGCTTGCCGGCTTCTGGGTGGTCGCCACGGCGATGGTGTTTTGCACCGGAGGCGGCTGCTGCACCTGTACCTCGACCGGCGGGATGAACGGCGGCGGCGGCGCTTTCATCTCGGGCGGTGGCGGCGGTGGCGGCGTTTCCGGCGGTGGGGGCGGTTTCACTTCCTCGATAATCTTGGTCTCCACTGCCTCCGCCATCTTGGTGATCATGCGCTTGCCGAGACCGTTGATGATCCCCCAGGCGACAATCACGTGCAAGACGATGACAATGGCGATGCCAGTGAAATTCTTCCCCGGTTGCTTCTCGTGCGAAAAATTCATCCTGCTTTCTCCAATACCAACTCTCTTTTGGTTTGCTACTTGAAACCCACAAAACACGACAAAAACTAGGGCCGCATCCCGGGACATCGCGGAATTATACCTACGAATTGTTTTTTGCACAGACATTTTTCATGCGCAAAATTGCACGCTATTTGCCTGAAAATACGGCAAGAACGGCGAGTGTTTTCGGGGCGTTGTGCGGGCCGTTGCGGTCGCGGGAGCTAAACAGAATTGCAATATTGCATAATGCGTCTCCTAGAGGTGTGGAAGATCAAGGGCCGATGGTGCTTTTCCAAATTTTTTCACATTATTCTTGCTTTTGGTCAAACATCGTTTGATGCGGAAGAGATCTTTTTGCAAACTATAGCCATCTCCGGCGAGCCGAGGCGTACAATTGGAAGTCGCTCGTCCGGGGTTGGACAATGCTGAGCTATGAATTGTGGTGATAGCTCGCCGACTTGTTGATATGAGTCAGATAAGACATTTCCCCGAACAAAACGGGGTTGTCGGCAAGGCAAGGGGCGGGGCGCACCGGCGGTGCGTGAGGCGGGGTGGGGCGCGGCGCGCGCCCCGGTCGGATCAGCGGCCGCGTTTCTCGCGGCGGCACTCCAGGAAACTGACGACGTGGCCGGTCGGGTCGACCGTCTCCAGCCGCACGTCGAAGCCCCACAGGCGGGCCACGTGCTTGAGTACTTCCTGCGCCTGGTTGTTCAGCGGACGGCGCTGCACCTGGGTGTGGCGCAGCGTCAGCGCGCGGTCGTCACGCGTGTTGACATGCCAGACCTGGATGTAGGGCTCGCGGTTGCCCAGGTTGTATTGTTCCGCGAGTTGCTGGCGCACGTAGCGGTAGCCCGCTTCGTCATGGATCGCCGAGACGGTCAGCTTGTCGCTGCGGTCGTCGTCGAGGATGGCGAAGAAGTGGAAGTCGCGGATCAGCTTGGGCGACAGGTACTGGGCGATGAAGCTTTCATCCTTGAAGTTACGCATCGCGAAATCGAGCGTCTTGAGCCAGTCGCTGCCGGCCATGTCCGGGAACCAGGCCCGGTCCTCGAGGGTGGGGTTTTCGCAAACGCGGCGGATGTCCGTCATCATGGCGAAGCCGAGCGCATACGGGTTGATGCCCGAATAATAAGGGCTGGTTGCGGCCGGCTGGTATACCACGTTGGTATGGCTTTGCAGGAATTCGAGCATGAAGCCGTCGCCGACGATGCCCTCTTTATATAGTTCATGCAGGATGGTGTAGTGCCAGAACGTGGCCCAGCCCTCGTTCATCACCTGGGTCTGCCGCTGGGGATAGAAATATTGCGAGATCTTGCGCGTGATGCGCACCAGCTCGCGCTGCCAGGGCTCCAGCAGCGGCGCATACTTTTCAATGAAATACAGCAGGTTCTCTTCCGGCTCGGGCGGAAAGCGCTGCGGCGTCACGCTGGTCGCTTCCTCGGCGCGCCGCGGCAGTGTGCGCCATAGTTCGTTGACCTGGGACTGGGCATATTCCTCGCGCTCCTTCTGGCGCGCCTGCTCCTGGGCGATGGACAGCTTGGCCGGACGCTTGTAGCGGTCCACGCCATAGTTCTGGATCGCGTGGCACGAGTCGAGCAGTTCCTCGACCGCGTCGATGCCATGCCGCTGCTCGCATTCCGCAATATAGTTCTTGGCAAAGACCATGTAGTCGACGATGGCGTCGGCGTCGGTCCAGGTGCGGAACAGGTAGTTGCCCTTGAAGAACGAATTGTGCCCATAGGCAGCATGCGCGATCACCAGCGCCTGCATCGTCAGGCTGTTCTCCTCCATCAGATAGGCGATGCAGGGGTTGGAGTTGATCACGATTTCGTAGGCCAGGCCCATCTGGCCGCGGCGGTAGCTCTTTTCCGTCGCCAGGAAGTGCTTGCCGAACGACCAGTGATTGTAGGAGACCGGCATGCCGACCGAGGTATAAGCGTCGATCATTTGCTCGGCGGTAATGATCTCGAGCTGGTTGGGGTAGGTGTCCAGGCCAAAGCGCCTGGCCACGCGTGCGATTTCCTCGTGCGCCTGCTCGATCAGGTCGAACGTCCATTCCGACTGGTCGGGCAGGGCGCGCGGGTGTTTCGGGTCTCTTGGCATGGCTTGCCTCTTACTTGTGTACCTGCTTTTTGAACAACTCACGGAACACCGGGTAGATGTCGGCAGGCGACACGATTTTTTGCATTGCAAAGTTCGCGTGCTGCGCGGCCACCTCGGTGTACTGCTCCCACAGGTTCTGCGGCGGTCCGTCGGTGATTTCGACGTAGGTGTAGTACTGCACGCTCGGCATGATGGATTGGGTCAGGATCTGTTTGCACAGCACTGAATCGTTGTCCCAGTTGTCGCCGTCCGAGGCCTGGGCCACGTAGGCGTTCCAGTCGGCATTGGAATAGCGCTCGCTGATGATCTTGTTCAGCAGGTGCAGCGCCGACGAGACCACCGTGCCGCCCGATTCGCGCGAGTGGAAGAACTCGTGCTCGTCGACTTCGGACGCGGCGGTGTGGTGGCGGATGAAGACCACTTCGATGTGCTCGTACACGCGCTTTAAGAACAGGTACAGCAGGATGAAGAAACGCTTGGCGGTGTCCTTGCGCGTCTCGTCCATCGAGCCGGACACGTCCATGATGCAGAACATCACCGCCGAGGTGCTCGGCTTGGGCACCTTGATCCGGTTGGTGTAGCGCAGGTCGAACGGATCGATGAACGGGATCGCGTGCAGCCGCGTGTGCAGGTGGTGGATCAGGTGCCGCAACTCGACCACCCGCTCGTCGTCGGACGGCGCGCCGCGATCGAGCAGGGCGATGAGCTCGCTTTCCGCGTGGTGCAGCTGCTTGCGGGACGGCCCGCCGACCGCGATGCGCCGCCCCAGCGCGCCGCGCAGCGAGCGCAGCACGTGGATGTTCGACGGCGTGCCCGAGATGTTGTAGCCGGCGCGCTGGTTCTTCCATTCGACGGTCTGGGTCAGCTGCGTCTTCACCATGTTCGGCAGCTCAAGATCCTCGAAAAAATAATTCATGAATTCTTCGCGCGACAGCTCGAAGATGAAGTCGTCTTCGGTCGTCTGTTCGCTATTGCCCGCCTTGCCGCGGCCGGCGCCGCCGCCGCTGCGCGGGCGGTTGATTTGGTCGCCTTTCTGGTATTCGGTGTTGCCGGGGTTGACGGTCTCCCAGACGCCGCCATGGGCGTGGCCGAAATGCGGCTCGTTCACGTCCTTGACGGGAATCGAGACCTTCTCGCCATTTTCGATGTCGGTGATCGAGCGGCCCTTGATTGCGCGGCCGACCGCATCCTTGATCTGTGCCTTGTAGCGGCGCAGGAATCGTTCGCGGTTGATGGCGGACTTGTTCTTGCCCTGCAAGCGACGGTCGATGAGGTAAGTCAAAACGTGCCTCCTGCTGATAATCGCGGAGCCGGGGACGGCCACCCCGATGCCCCTATCTTAATACGCCGCGTGTGGACGTGTGCGGCGCACGTCAGGCAGGGTCGGCGGACGTGCGCCGCGCGGAACCGGGCACGGCTGGCGTGGCGGCAGTGGCCCTGTCCTGGGCGGCCTTGTCGCACACAACAAATTTCGGGAACCGCAGGGGGCGGGGCCGGCCACGAACGCAACCCGGTCCCGCCGCCCCGTCTTACGAGGATTTCCTCACACGCAGGTACCATTCGCACAGGAGTCGCACCTGCTTGGCCGTGTAGCCTTTTTCGACCATGCGCGCGACAAAGTCGGCGTGCTTGGTCGCGTCCTCGGCACTGGCCTTGGCGTTGAACGAAATCACCGGCAGCAGCTCTTCCGTATTGGAGAACATTTTCTTCTCGATCACCGTGCGGAACTTCTCATAACTGGTCCACGCCGGGTTCTTGCCGCCGTTGGTGGCGCGTGCGCGCAGGCTGAAGTTGACGATCTCGTTGCGGAAGTCTTTCGGATTCGAAATGCCGGCCGGCTTCTCGATCTTTTCCAGCTCGCTGTTCAAGGCTTCGCGGTCGAACGACTCGCCGGTGTCCGGATCGCGGAACTCCTGATCCTGGATCCAGAAGTCGGCGAACGTGACGTAGCGGTCGAAGATGTTCTGGCCATACTCCGAATAGCTCTCGAGGTAGGCGGTCTGGATTTCCTTGCCGATGAAATCGACGTAGCGCTGCGCCAGGTGCTCCTTGATATAAGAGAAGTAGCGCTGTTCGGATTCTGGCGGGAATTGTTCGCGTTCGATCTGCTGCTCCAGTACGTACAGCAGGTGCACCGGGTTGGCGGCGACCTCAGTGTTGTCGAAGTTGAAGACCTTGGACAGGATCTTGAACGCGAAGCGCGTCGACAGCCCGTTCATGCCTTCGTCCACGCCGGCATAGTCGACATACTCGTGCAGCGACTTGGCCTTGGGGTCGGTGTCCTTCAGGTTCTCGCCGTCGTAGACCAGCATCTTCGAATAGATGCTGGAGTTTTCCGGGTCCTTCAGGCGCGACAGGATCGCGAACTGCGCCATCATGCGCAGCGTGCCCGGCGCGCATGGCGCCTTGTCGAGCGACGAGTTGCGCAGCAGCTTGTCGTAGATCTTGATTTCGTCGGACACGCGCAGGCAGTACGGCACCTTGACGATGTAGATCCGGTCGAGGAAGGCCTCGTTATTGCGGTTGTTGCGGAACGCCTTCCATTCCGACTCGTTCGAGTGCGCCAGGATGATGCCCTCGAACGGAATTGCGCCAAAGCCCTCGGTCCCCTTGTAGTTGCCCTCCTGGGTTGCGGTCAGCAGCGGGTGCAGCACCTTGATCGGCGCCTTGAACATCTCGACGAATTCCATCAGGCCCTGGTTGGCCAGGCACAGGCCGCCGGAATAGCTGTAGGCGTCCGGGTCATCCTGCGCGTAGTCTTCAAGCTTGCGGATGTCGACCTTGCCCACCAGCGAAGAGATGTCCTGGTTGTTCTCGTCGCCCGGTTCGGTCTTGGCGATCGCGACCTGCTTGAGCACGGAAGGATAGCGCTTGACCACGCGGAACTGGTTGATGTCGCCGCCGAATTCGTGCAGGCGCTTGACTGCCCACGGGCTGGGAATCGTGCGCAGGTAGCGGCGCGGAATGCCGTAGTCCTCTTCCAGGATGGTGCCGTCTTCTTCCTCGCTAAACAGGCCCAGCGGCGACTCGTTCACGGGCGAGCCCTTGAGGCAGTAGAACGGCACTTGTTCCATCAGTTGCTTGAGCTTTTCGGCGATCGACGACTTGCCGCCGCCGACCGGGCCCAGCAGGTACAGGATCTGCTTGCGTTCCTCGAGGCCTTGCGCGGCATGGCGAAAGTACGAGACGACCTGCTCGATCACTTCCTCCATTCCGTAGAACTCTTTGAACGCCGGGTAAATCTTGATGACCTTGTTGGCGAAAATGCGCGACAGGCGCGGATCGAGTCGCGTATCGACCAGGGTCGGGTCGCCAATTGCAGCAAGCATGCGCTCCGGGGCGCTGGCGTAGGTCAGCGGGTTCTTCTTGCAGAGTTGCAGATACTCTGCCAGGGAATATTCCTCTTCGCGGGTGCGCTCGTAGCGGGCTGCGTAGTTGTCAAAAATGGTCATATGCATGTCCTTTAATGTGCTAACAACGATCACTGTCACGGCAGTCGGCGTTGTGCGACTGCCCAGCCCCCGGTCCTTGGCGTACTCCTTCGTTTGGGTCGCTGCGCTTGTCCCGTGCTGTAGTTGGTACGTACACGGGCTCGGCGAGCGTGGTTCTTATTATCCGGATCGTGTCCGGTCTCCCCGCGCGTTCTGAGCGTCTTATTTTGCGTAGTTGAAATTTATTATGTGCCTAATGGTTCCGGAAGTCAAAGCAGTGTCGTGCGCATCGGTTGGGCGGTCTTAACTCATTGATTTGAAATGAAAAACACCATTTTTAGCAGGGCCTCGAAAGCACCCGGAAACAGCGCGGTTCGGGCGGTGGAAAGGCTGCTGAACGCGGCCTCTCGAGCCCCAAAAACGCTGCCCCGATTTCACAAATGGTGAGTTCATATTGCACGATCTCGGCAAGCTGTGGCGCACACCAAATCATGCGCGCTCCACACATATTCTGCTGTGAAATCGGGCCTCGGCGCGCATGCGGTACACTTGTCGGCCATGTCCTACCAAACCGACCTTTGATGGAGAAAAAAGATGCTGAACGAACAGCTTCGCAACATTGTTCAAGGCATGCCGAAGGCTGAACTGCACATCCATATCGAAGGGTCGCTCGAGCCCGAACTAATCTTTGCGTTGGCGCAAAGGAACAGCGTTTCACTGGCTTATCCCTCCGTCGAAGCGTTGCGTCAGGCTTACGCTTTCACCGATCTGCAGTCCTTCCTCGACATTTACTACGCGGGCGCCAGCGTCCTGCTGACCGAGCAGGACTTCTACGATATGACCGCCGCATACCTCAAGCGTGCGCATGCGGACAGCGTGCGCCATGCCGAGATCTTCTTCGATCCGCAAACGCACACGGCGCGCGGCGTGCCGTTCGAGACCGTGATCAACGGCATCTGGCGCGCCTGCCAGGACGCCCCGATCAGCGCCAGTTTGATCATGTGCTTCCTGCGCCATTTGTCTGAAGACGAAGCGCTCGACACGCTCGAACAAGCGCAGCCATTTCTCGACAAGTTCATCGGCGTAGGGCTCGATTCGTCCGAGGTGGGACACCCGCCGGAGAAGTTCCGCCGCGTGTTCGAGCGCGCGCGTGCGCTGGGCCTGCGGCTCGTTGCGCATGCCGGCGAAGAGGGGCCGCCGGACTACATCACCAGCGCGCTCGAGGTGCTTAACGTCGAGCGCATCGACCACGGCGTGCGCTGCCTGGAGGATCCGGTGCTCGTTGAATGCATCAAGCGCGAACAGATCGCGCTGACGGTGTGCCCGCTGTCGAACATCAAGCTGCGCGTGTTCGACGTAATGGGCGAACACAACCTGCGCAAGCTGCTCGATGCCGGCCTGAAGGCGACCGTCAATTCGGACGATCCGGCTTACTTCGGCGGCTACATCAACCAGAATTTCGTGGCGGCGTTCGAGGCCCTGCCGCTCGATGCGTCGCACGCCAAACAGCTGGCGCGGAACAGCTTTGAAGCGTCGTTCATCGAGCCGGAGCAAAAGCGTGCGTTCTTGGCCGAGGTGGACGCGTTCTTTGCGAACGTTCCCGCGGCTTGAACTCCATGTTCCTTCAATCCCTGCGCATGACCGCCCGCGACTGGCGCGCCGGCGAACTGCGCTTTCTGCTGGTGGCGCTGGTCGTCGCCGTGTCCGCGTTGACCGCAGTCGGTTTTTTTGTGGACCGCATGCGCGCTGGCCTTAACCGCGATGCGCACCAGCTGATCGGCGCCGACCTGCTCATCAATTCCGACCAGCCGGTGCGCGCCGACTGGCGGCGCGAGGCGCAGCGCCGCGGCCTGCTGCTGGCCGACACCGTCACCTTCCCCAGCATGGCGCAGGCCGGCATTGGTATGGGCTCGCAGGCCCAGCTGGCATCGGTGAAAGCGGTTTCGAAAGGCTACCCGCTGCGCGGCACGCTGCGGATCACCCGCGACCCTGATGCGGCCGGCGCGGCGCTCGGCACGCCTACTCATGCCACGCCAGCGCCCGGCACCGTATGGGTCGACGCCAACCTGCTGCCCGCGCTGAACACCCACGTTGGCGCAACGCTGCAGCTGGGTGACAAGACGTTCACCATCACCCAGCTGATCGCATCTGAACCCGATCGCGGCGCATCCTTCGTCAACTTTGCTCCACGCGTGATGCTCGCGCTCGAAGACCTCAAGGCGACCGGGCTGGTCGACAACTTCGCGCGTGTGACCTACCGCATGCAGGTCGCAGCGCCGTCGAAGAACGACCGCGCGCGCGTCGACGATTACGAGCACTGGCTGCGAGCCCAGATCAAGGATGGCAGCGTCAAGGGCGTGCGCATCGAATCGCTCGAAAACGGCCGGCCCGAAATGCGCGCCACGCTCGATCGTGCGGAGCTGTTCCTGTCGCTGGTCGGGCTGTTGTCGGCGATGCTGGCCGCTGTTGCTATCGCGATGGCCGCGCGCCGCTTCATGCAGCGGCACCTGGACGCATGCGCAATGCTGCGCTGCCTGGGCATGACCCAGAACCAGGTCTTTGCAATGTACCTGATCGAATTCGCGCTGGTCGGCCTGGCCGGCAGCGTGCTGGGCGTGCTGGTCGGCTTCGGCGCCCATTACGTGCTGCTGGAACTGGTCGGCAAGCTGATGGCGACCGACCTGCCGCCGGTATCGCCGCTTCCCGCGCTGCAGGGCATCGCCACCGGCATGCTGCTCCTGGTCGGGTTTGCGCTGCCGCCGGTTCTCCAATTGCGCAACGTGCCGCACAACCGCGTGATCCGGCGCGAGCAGGCGGCGCCGCAACCGATGGCGCTGGCGACCTACGGCCTGGCCATCGCCGTCTTCGTCGCGCTGCTGCTGTGGCAGGCGGGCGACGCCAGGCTGGCACTGACGACTGCCGGCGGATTTCTCGGTGGCTTCGGCCTGTTCGCGCTCATCGCGTGGCTCGGACTGCGCTCGCTCAAATACCTGCGCGGTGCGTTTGACCACCAGGGCTGGCGCTTTGCGATCACGTCTCTGCAAAGGCGTCCCGCCACCACGGTCGTGCAGGTGGTGTCGCTGTCGCTTGGCCTGATGGCGCTGCTGCTCCTGACCGTCATTCGTGGCGAGCTGATGTCGGCCTGGCGCACGACCATGCCGCCGGATACACCGAACCGGTTCATCATCAACATCATGCCTGACCAAAGGCAGGGTGTGGAGCAGCAGCTGGCTGCGGCCGGCGTCAAGGACGCGGTGCTGTACCCCATGATCCGGGGCCGCCTGGTCGCCGTGAACGGCAAGCCGATCCTGCCATCCACCTACAGCGATGACAGGGCGCGCGCTCTGGCCGACCGCGAATTCAACCTGTCGACGATGAAAGAGCCACCGGCCCAAAACCAGATCATCGCCGGTCACTGGTACATTGATGCGCCCGGCGTGGCCGAGGCCTCGGTCGAACAGGGCATCGCGCGGACGCTGCACCTGAAACTGGGCGACGTGATGCGCTTTGACATGGCGGGGCAGATCGTGGAAGCGAAGATCACCAGCCTGCGCAAGCTGGAGTGGGGCTCGATCCGGCCCAACTTTTTTGTCATCATCAACCCGGCAGCGATGGCCGGCGCGCCGACGACCTACATGACCGGGTTCCACCTGCCGGCGCACGGCGCGGCCTTCGCCAACAAGCTCGCGCGCACCTACCCCAACGTGACGGTAATCGACGTCTCGGGCATCCTCCGCCAGGTGCAGGACGTGCTGGACCAGGTCGTGACCGCGGTCGAATTCCTGTTCCTGTTCACCCTGGCCTCGGGCGTGCTGGTGCTGTATGCGGCCCTGGTGGGATCGACCTTTGAGCGCACGCGCGAAGCGGGGCTGTTGCGGGCGCTGGGCGCCACGCGCGGGCAACTGGCGCAGGCGCAGCGCATCGAGTTTGTGCTGGTGGGTTCGCTGGCCGGATTGCTGGCGGCATCGGGCGCGGCGGCGATGGGCTGGGCGCTGGCCACGTACCAGTTCAAGTTCGAGTGGACGTTCGAGCCGACCGTATGGGCGGTTGGCATTGCGGCCGGCACGGTGTGCGCGCTGGTCGGCGGCTGGCTAGGGCTGCGCAACGTATTGCGCCAGCCGCCGCTGCAAACGCTGCGCGAAGCCTGATGATCGAAGGGTGCGCCACGTCGCACCCTTCCAGGGAACACGGCTATTCGGCCCTGCGGTATCATGGCCGCTATGCCTGACACCGACACCCAAAACCCCACCCTCTACGAAATCATCGGCGGCGAAACGCGCCTGCGCGAACTGGTCGACCGCTTCTACGACCTGATGCAACTGGAGCCGGAGTTCGCCGGCATCCACGCCATGCACCCGGTACCGAACGACAGCTCGCGCGAGAAGCTGTTCATGTTCCTGTCCGGCTGGATGGGCGGTCCCGACCTGTTCGTCGAGCGCTACGGCCATCCGCGCCTGCGAGCGCGCCACCTGCCATACGCGATCGGCACCAGCGAGCGAGACCAGTGGCTGCGCGCGATGGCCTGGGCCCTGGAGGACCTCGGGTTCGACGACGAGCTGCGCGTGCGGCTGATGAATTCGTTCTTCCAGACCGCGGACTGGATGCGTAACAAGCCCAACTGAGCGATGACATCCACCCAATTCCTGATCCTCGCCGCGCTGCTCTGCGTCGCGGTCGTGCTGCAGCTGCTTGCGTTTCTGCGCGCCCGCGGCGGCAGCGACCAGCAGTTCGAACGCATGGAGCGGGAGCTGCGCCACGAAACGCAGGCGAGCAGCCAGGCGGTGCGGCAGGAAGTCGCGGCCAGCCTGGCGCAGTACCAGGCCGCCACCGTGCAGCAGCTCGAGAGCATGCGCCAGCAGATCCAGCTGGTTTCAGCCGCTGGACGCGAAGAGCAGGCGCGCGGTCTGAAGCGTTTTGCGGACACGCTGCAACAAACCCTGTCCGCGCTCACCGAGTCGAACGCGCAGCGCATGCTCGAGGTGCGCGGCACGCTCGAAACCAAGATCCGCGATCTGCAGCTTGACAACGCCAGGCGGCTGGAAGAGATGCGCCAGACCGTCGACGAAAAGCTGCATGCGACGCTCGAGACGCGCCTCACCGAATCGTTCCGCCACGTCTCGGAGCGGCTGGAAAAGGTGCACCAGGGACTGGGCGAGATGCAGCAGCTGGCGGTCGGCGTGGGCGACCTCAAGCGCGTGCTGACCAACGTGAAAACGCGTGGCACCTGGGGCGAAGTGCAGCTCGAAATGCTGCTCGAGCAGGTGCTGACGGTGGACCAGTACGCAAAGAACGTCGAGACCGTGGCCGGATCGAACGCACGCGTCGAATTCGCGATCAAGCTGCCGGGCGTGGTCGAAGGCGGGCCGCCGCTATGGCTGCCGATCGACGCCAAATTCCCGAAGGAGCAGTACGAACGGCTGGTGGAAGCTGCGGAGCGCGCGGATGCGGAAGGCGTCGTGCGCGCGGGAGCGGAACTTGAACGTGTCGTGCGGCTGGAAGCAAAGACCATCTGCGAAAAATACGTGGCGCCGCCGCAGACGACCGACTTTGCGATCCTGTTCCTGCCGACCGAGGGCCTGTATGCGGAAGTGATGCGCAGGCCGGGACTGGCGGACGAACTGCAGCGCGTGCTGCGGGTGACGATTGCGGGGCCGTCGACATTGGCGGCGCTATTGAGCAGTTTGCAGATGGGTTTCCGGACGCTTGCGCTGGAAAAGCGATCGTCGGAAGTGTGGCAGGTGCTGGGCGCGGTCAAGACCGAGTTCGGCAAGTTCGGCGACGTGCTGGCGGCGACCAAGGTCACGCTCGAACGCGCCGCGCGCAATATCGAAAATGCGGAAGTGCGCAGCCGACAGATGGCACGCAAGCTCAAGTCGGTCGAAGCGCTGCCGAACGAGGCCGCGCAGCTGATGCTGGGGACGAGCGGCGAGGACGCCGAGGCCTGAACGTCGCGTCGAATTTGTCGGGTATGGATTTTGAATCAGCCAACATGACGCACACGTACCGCGTGCGCACAGGTGCGCACCCTACGTTTGCATACGCGAACGTTCGCGATCCGCGCACCCGGTCAGCAGCATCGTAGGGTAGGGTGCGCACCCGTGCGCACGCGGACGTTCGATCCGCCCGCACCGTCAGCAGCATCGTAACGTGAATCAACCGCATGTCGAAGGCGTGACTATGCCTCGCCGAAACA
>NZ_SPUM01000106.1 GCF_004614195.1 Massilia horti
TGGTGCCGACGTTCACGTGCGGCTTGGTCCGTTCGAATTTTTCCTTTGCCATTTTGGATCTTCCTTTAAAAAGAACGATTTACTTCGTTTTGTTGTAGTCGGCGGCAGGATCGCGCCTGCACCGCCTTATCCAGTCGGGGACAGAGCGCTTCGCTGCGCTCTGCCCCCGCGTTGTCAGCTGAATTACTTGGCCTTCGCGGTGACGATGGCGTCCATCACGTGCTTCGGAGCTTCAGCGTAGTGCTTGAACTCCATCGTGTAGGTCGCACGGCCCTGGGTTGCCGAACGCAGCGAGGTCGCGTAACCGAACATTTCCGACAGCGGAACTTCGGCCTTGATGATCTTGCCGCCGCCGCCCGGGATTTCGTCCATGCCCTGCACCATACCGCGGCGGGACGACAGGTCGCCCATCACGGTACCGGCGTAGTCTTCCGGCGTTTCCACTTCCACGGCCATCATCGGCTCGAGGATGACCGGGTTGGCTTTACGGCAGCCATCCTTGAACGCCATCGATGCAGCCATGCGGAACGCGTTTTCGTTCGAGTCCACGTCGTGGTACGAACCGAAGAACAGCGTGACCTTCACGTCCACCACCGGGTAGCCAGCCAGCACGCCGGTCGGCAGCGTTTCGCGCACGCCCTTCTCGACCGCCGGGATGTATTCGCGCGGAACGGTACCGCCCTTGATCGCGTCGACGAACTCGAAGCCCTTGCCCGGCTCTTGCGGTTCGATCTTCAGCACCACGTGACCGTACTGGCCGCGGCCGCCCGACTGCTTGACGAACTTGCCTTCGATCTCTTCGCAGGTCTTGCGGATCGTTTCGCGGTAAGCCACCTGCGGCTTGCCGACGGTCGCTTCCACGTTGAATTCGCGCTTCATGCGGTCAACGATGATCTCCAGGTGCAGCTCGCCCATACCACCGATGATGGTCTGGCCCGATTCTTCGTCGGTGCGCACGCGGAACGACGGGTCTTCCTGAGCCAGACGGTTCAGTGCCAGGCCCATCTTTTCCTGGTCAGCCTTGGTCTTCGGCTCGACAGCCTGCTGGATCACCGGCTCCGGGAACACCATCTTTTCCAGGATGATCGGCGCTGCCGGGTCGCACAGGGTTTCGCCGGTGGTCGCTTCCTTCAGGCCCACAGCCGCGGCGATGTCGCCCGCGCGCACTTCCTTGATCTCTTCACGCTGGTTGGCGTGCATCTGCAGAATACGGCCCAGGCGTTCCTTCTTGCCCTTGATCGGGTTGTACACGGTATCGCCCGAGTTGATCACGCCCGAATACACGCGGAAGAAGATCAGCTGGCCGACGAACGGGTCGGTCATGATCTTGAATGCCAGCGACGCGAACTTCTCGTCGTCCGATGCCTTGCGGGAGACCGGCTGGTCGTCCTCGTCGTGGCCTTCGACCGGCGGAATGTCGACCGGCGACGGCAGGTACTCGATGACCGCGTCCAGCATGGCCTGCACGCCCTTGTTCTTGAATGCGGTGCCGCACATCATCGGAACGATTTCCGAAGCGATGGTGCGATCGCGCAGCGCCTTCTTGATCTCGGCTTCGGACAGGTCACCTTCTTCCAGGTACTTGTTCATCAGCTCTTCGGACGACTCGGCAGCCGCCTCGACCAGCTTCTCGCGCCATTCGTTGCAGGTGTCCACCAGCTCGGCCGGGATCTCGCCGTATTCGAACTTCATGCCCTGGGACGCGTCGTCCCAGAAGATCGCCTTCATCTTGACCAGGTCGACCACGCCCTTGAAGCTGTCTTCGGCGCCGATCGGCACCTGGATCGGCACCGGGTTGGCCTTCAGGCGGTTGCGCATCTGCTCGTACACCTTGAAGAAGTTCGCGCCGGTACGGTCCATCTTGTTGACGAACGCCAGACGCGGCACCTGGTACTTGTTAGCCTGGCGCCACACGGTTTCCGACTGCGGCTGCACGCCGCCCACTGCGCAGTAGACCATGCAAGCACCGTCCAGCACGCGCATGGAACGCTCCACCTCGATGGTGAAGTCCACGTGGCCCGGGGTGTCGATGATGTTCAGGCGGTGCGGCTGGAAGTTGCTGGCCATACCTTTCCAGAAGCAGGTGGTCGCTGCCGAGGTAATGGTGATGCCGCGCTCTTGTTCCTGCTCCATCCAGTCCATGGTGGCGGCGCCGTCGTGCACCTCGCCCAGCTTGTGGTTCACACCGGTGTAGAACAGGATACGCTCGGTCGTCGTGGTCTTGCCGGCGTCAATGTGAGCGGAGATACCGATATTACGGTACCGCTCGATGGGGGTAGTGCGTGCCATAAATTTTCCTAAACCTTTGAATTGACAAAACCGAGCAGCATCTTGATTGACAAAATGCGCCCGGCCTGAACAACGGATACTGCATGGCCGCGCCCCCGCGAGGGTTTGGCCATTTGCTTAGAAGCGGAAGTGCGAGAACGCCTTGTTCGCTTCTGCCATGCGGTGCACTTCGTCACGGCGCTTCATCGCGCCGCCGCGGCCTTCCGCTGCTTCCATCAGCTCGCCACCGAGGCGCTGGGGCATGGATTTCTCGCTACGCTTGTTTGCGGCTTCGCGCAACCAACGCATAGACAGAGCCATGCGGCGAACCGGACGCACTTCCACTGGCACCTGATAGTTGGCGCCGCCGACACGGCGGGACTTCACCTCGACCATCGGCTTGCAGTTGTTGATCGCGGTCGCGAACACTTCCAGGGGGTCCTTGCCGGACTTCTGCTGGATGTAATCGAACGCACCATAGATGATGTTCTCAGCGACCGACTTCTTGCCGGACAGCATCAGAACGTTGACGAACTTGGCGACATCGGTGTTGCCGAATTTTGGATCCGGCAGAATCTCGCGCTTGGGGACTTCACGACGACGTGGCATTTCAATTCCTTCCTGTCTTCAGTTGAGTGCCTACCGCACTCGCGAAAGGTCATCAAAACCTTTCACTTACTCGGCCTTCCGGCCGCCTCAACTCAATTAATTAAGCCTAAAACCGGGCAGATTACTTCTTAGCGCCGGCCTTGGCACGCTTGGCACCGTACTTCGAACGGGCCTGCTTACGGTCTTTCACACCCTGGGTATCGAGCGCACCACGGACCATGTGGTAACGCACACCCGGCAGGTCTTTCACACGGCCGCCGCGGATCAGCACGACCGAGTGTTCCTGCAGGTTGTGGCCTTCACCGCCGATGTACGAAATGACTTCGAAACCGTTGGTCAGGCGGACTTTGGCGACCTTACGCAGTGCCGAGTTCGGCTTCTTCGGGGTCGTCGTGTAGACACGGGTGCAAACACCACGCTTTTGCGGGCAGTTTTCCAGTGCCGGCGACTTGCTCTTCACAACCGCGGCAACGCGCGGCTTGCGAATCAATTGACTAATGGTTGGCATCGTTCCTAATCCAACAAAATTACTACGTTGATGACCCGGGGCCACGAAGCCCCGGGGACTGAAACCTAGTCCCGTCCTTGTGCTGACAGCGCAGGCGACAAAAGCCACTCACCGAAGGAGCGGCTGCGGATGCGTATACGATGTGCAGAATAAATTCGAGAACTCGCGAGTATAGACCCCAAGCACAAGCCGGTCAACCGATTCATTCGGTCCGGAACAGGTTGCCTGTCAGACGCGGCAGGTTAACGGCGGATAGTGTGGCGTTGCCGACACAAGCCGGGGCGTGGCCGCCCGGCCGGGACTTTTCCGGCGGCAATAGCGGGATAATAGCGGACTTTTCCCGTCCTGCCCGCCGATGCGATTCCTGCTGCGCCCCGCCAACCTGTATCTGGCCGCGACCTACCTCGCGCTGTCGTGCGTGCCCTTCGCCGCGCGGCTGTTTGGGCATCCGGTCGCGGACCCCGGACAGGTGCTGGGCATCGAAGTGATCGGCTGGATCACGCTCTGGGCCGTGTTCAAGCGCCCGGCCTGGTTCCACCTGCTGCTGCTGCCGGCCTTCCTCGCGCTGCCGGCCGAGCTGTACCTGTACGCCTACTACGGCCAGGGCATCTCGGCGCACCACCTGGGCATCATGACCGAAACCAGCCCGGCCGAAGCGATGGAATTTCTCGGGAAAAAGGCATGGATGCTGCTGGCCGTGCTCATCGGCGTGCTCATCTGGTTCGGCACCAGCCTGCGGGTTGCCTGGAAAAGCCGCGACTTCGACTGGGCCGATGTGTCGCGCCCGGTGGTGCTGGGCGTGCTCGCGCTCGGCGCGGCGGTGCTGGGCTACGGCTACTGGTTCGGGGTGGCGCCGCCGCCCGTCGCAGCAATCGCCCCCAAGGCGTCAAGCGCGGCGATACACCTGGTCAAGGCAGGTCCTGTGGCAAGCCCCCCGCCCCCCGGCGTCAATGCCCCCGCCCCGAAGCCGCCGCTGCCACCGCACCGGCTGCCGGCGCTTCCCAACTGGGCCCGGCTGCCGTTCGCTTTCGACGTCTTCGCCCATTCGTGGCCGTTCGGACTGGCCGCGCGCGGCATCGACTTCTATAAAGAGCGGACTTATCTGGCGGACCTGAACCGGCGCAGCGTCAATTTCCGGTTCGGCGCGCACATGGCCGAACCCAATGCCGAACCGCAGATCGCCGTCATGGTGATCGGGGAATCGTCGCGCTACGACCGCTGGAGCATCAACGGCT
This sequence comes from Massilia horti, assembly GCF_004614195.1. Lineage (GTDB taxonomy): Bacteria > Pseudomonadota > Gammaproteobacteria > Burkholderiales > Burkholderiaceae_D > Telluria > Telluria horti. The sequence goes on from NZ_SPUM01000106.1 coordinate 4,621, forward strand.
ACCAGCGCCAGACCAATCCCCTGCTGTCCGGGGAACCGAACCTGGTCATACTGCCGGACGTGATCACCTCGGTCGCGGCGACCCGCCTGTCGGTCCCGGTCATCATTTCGCGCAAGCCGGCCATGAAAAGCCTCAAGGACGGGTTCTCGGAAAAATCGTTCCTGACCGCGTTCAAGGAAGCGGGCTTCAAGACGTTCTGGCTGTCGAACCAGATCTCGTTCGGCAAATTCGACACGCCCGTGTCCGTGTTCGCCAAGGAAGCGGACGAGGTCGATTTCATGAACCTGGGCGGCTTTACCGACACTTCGAATTTCGACGAAGTGCTGCTCGCCCCGCTGGGGCGCGTGCTCACCGACCCGGCGCCGAAAAAGCTGATCGTGCTGCACACCCTGGGCAGCCACTGGAACTACAGCCACCGCTATCCCAAAGAGTTCGACCACTGGCTGCCCTCGTTATATGGCGTCGACAAGCCGGTCTATACCGACCTTAAAATGAAGCCGCAGCTGAATAACAGCTACGACAGCACGATCCTGTACACGGACTGGTTCCTGGCGCAGGTGATCGGCCAGCTGAAAGGCACCGAACAGCAATCCACGCTGCTGTACGTCGCCGACCATGGCCAGACGCTATACGACAACAGCTGCCGCCTGGCCTTCCACGGGCACAACACGCAATATGAATTCCACGTGCCGGCTTTCGTCTGGTATTCGGACCAGTACCAGCAGCGCTTTCCGGAGAAGGTGAACCAGCTGCTACGCCGCCGCAAGGCGCGCCTCGCCACCGAAAACATGTTCCATACCCTGCTCGACATGGCCGACATCCGCTACCCGCAAGACCGGCTCGAGTGGAGTTTCGTAAACAGCCAGTTCAAGCAGCACAAGCGCTACGTCGACAGCTACGGCTGGACCGACTACGACGACGCGGTCATGAAGGGCGACTGCCGCGAAGTGATCGCCAAGGGCCGACCCCTACCGCGCTGACTGCCCCCAGGGCGAAAAAAACCGGGCGCGAGGCCTGATGCCGTTCAGTTAAGGCCACGCTTCAGGACACGAACCGCATAGCCATCGGTCTGGCTTTCACGGCCCGGTCGTACGAACGCGGCATATTTTCATGCCCAGCTCGCGGGAACGCGCCCGGGATCCCGCACCGTTGCCCTACGTGCCGCGCTGCGCCACGCCGGCATTCCGTCCGTTTTCTGCGACATACTAAAGCCGAGAAATCGTTTTCCCTCCGTTTCATAGACTCCGTTAAGTGCTGGCGTGCAAGTGGCTTGAAAGCGCGATCGTCCAAGGATGTGGACCACATCTCCCCTGCGCCCCATGGGGCTACGGCGGAAGGCATCGCGCTGCCGGCGGCCGCTGCAGCGGTTGTGCCTTTCTCCAAAACCTTGGCTGTTGACGTTGTTCATTGAAAGAAATACACTGATCCGAAGGTTAATCGTTTTCCAACCTGACCGTCCTCACGCTTCGCCGGCATTGCGGCTGCCGCAGCAACGGGGTCCTGATTTCCCCAGGGTGCTGCGACGCGCGGCCGTGCCTTGTTGCGCACGCGCCAGACGATCAACTCACCGGTGCACGGCGTCGTGCACCGGCCGCTGCTGCGCGCCGATCCAGGCCGCTGGCGCCATCACGAAGGGACGTATTTTGAAACGCACTTACGCCGTACTGCTGTCGCTTTTTTTCTCTCTCGCTTACTCCGCGGCCTGGGCCGGCGCGCGCGCGATCACGGATTTCAACCCGGGCTGGAAGTTCATCAAAGCCGATCCGGCCGGCGCCGAGGCGCCGCAATTCGACGATGCGAAATGGACCACGGTCTCGGCGCCGCATACGTTCAACGACATCGACACCTTCGATAACTGGTCGCTGCCCGGCCATCGGGGCGAGCAGCAGCAGTGGAGCGGACGCACGTGGTACCGCAAGACCTTCACCGCGCCCTCGGCGTGGAACGGTAAAAAAGTCTTTATCGAATTCGAGGCGGTGCGTCAGGTTGCGCAGGTGTATCTGAACGGCGTAAAGCTTGGCGTTGCCAAGGGCGGATTCACACCGTTCGGTTTCGACCTGACGCCGCACTTGAAAATAGGCAGACGGAATATTCTCGCGGTGATGGCCGATAACCGCTTCGCCAAGGACCCGCTCGACCCGCATGCCGCGCCGCAGGCGGCGACCACCGCCGCCAGCCATCCGGTGCTCGGCGAACTGACGAAGCAGCAGATGGCGAGCATCCCCGATACGCTCGAGGAGCTGCAGGCCGACCAGATCCCGTGGAATAACCCGCACTGGCATCCGGCGCATGGCGGCATCTATCGCAACGTGCGCCTGATCGTCACCGATCCACTGCATATCACCCTGCCCTTGTTCAGCTTCCTGCAGACCGAGGGCCCGTACGTCTACGCCGACGCGATCAAGGAAGAATCGGCGCAGATTCATTTCGAGGTGCCGCTCGCCAATGGCCGCGCGCATGCCGAAGCGGTGACGGTAGCGGCCGAAGTATTCGACGCTGCCGGCGCCTCGGTGCTGCGTGTGACCGGCGAGGCCGGCCGCATTGCACCGGGCGCTTCAAAGACCGTGTCGTTGTCCGGCCAGCTCGCCCATCCGCGGCTGTGGGAACCGGCCTATCCGCATCTGTACCGCGTTGCGCTCACGCTCACGGTCAATGGCAAAGTGATAGATGGCGCCGACGTGCCGCTCGGGATACGCGTGATTCGCTGGGACCGCAACACCGGCCTGTGGGTCAACGGTATCCATACCAGGCTGCATGGCTGGGGCCAGAAGCCGACCAACGAGTGGCCGGGACTGGGCGCCGCGCTGCCCGACTGGATGCACGACTACACGATGCAGATGATGAAGGACGCCGGCGGCAATTTCATCCGCTGGGGCCATGTACCGGGCGGCCCGGCGCAGATCGCCGCCGGCGACCGGTTAGGCCTCATCGCGGACCAGCCGGGCGGCGACGGCGAGTCCGACACGCGCGGCGGCGCCTGGGAGCTGCGGCTGGCGAACTTCCGCGACGTGCTGATCTACTATCGCAATTCGCCGTCGATTTTCATCTGGGAAGGCGGCAACCAGAAGGTCAGCCGCGAACATGCGGCCGCGCTGCGCGCATTGATGGATCAATATGATCCGCACGGCGGCCGCGCCTACGCGCACCGCCGCGCGGACGCCGTCACGGCTGAGTTCATGGATGTCGGCATCGGCACCGAAGGCGGGCGCGAGATCGCGCGCCTGCCCGTGGTCGAAGGCGAATACAACCGCGAGGAATCGCCGCGCCGGGTGTGGGACGACCAGTCGCCGCCGAACTTCGGCTATCCCGAAGCGAAGGGTCAGGCGTATCAATTGACATCCGAACAGTTTGCGGTGAACCAGGTCCAGCACTATGTCGGAAAACTGGGCGCGCCAGATCATGCGGGCGGCGCGAACTGGCTATTTTCCGATTCCACCAGTGGCGGCCGGGTCGCCGTCGAAGTCGCACGTGCCGGTGGCGAAGTGGACGGCGTGCGCCTGCCCAAGGAAGCATATTATGTCTGCCAGGTGATGTACGACGCCGCCCCGCGCGTACATGTGATCGGCCACTGGAGCTACCCGGCGGGCACGAAAAAGACCGTGTATGTTGTCGCCAATACGGGCGGCGAGGTCGAGCTGTTCGTAAACGGCCGCTCGCTCGGACGCGCGCAACCGGAAAACGGCTTTCTCTACCGTTTTGTCGACGTCGCGTTCGAACCGGGCCACATTTCGGCGGTCGCGTATGACAAGACAGGCAAGCAGAGCGCCCGCGCCGACAAGCAAACGGCCGGTCCTGCCGCGGCCCTTAAGCTGACGCCGATTACCGGTCCCGGCGGCTGGCGCGCCGACGGCGCCGACATCGTGCTGTTTGACGTCGAGGCAGTCGATGCGCAAGGCCGGCGCGTCCCGACATTCCAGCAGCGCGTCGATTTCGCGCTCACCGGGGAAGGCGTCTGGCGTGGCGGTTACAACAGCGGCAAGATCGACTCGATCAACCATTTGTATCTCGACCTCGAATCAGGCATCAACCGCGTCGCCGTGCGCAGTACCGGCAAACCAGGGCAGATCACCTTGCGCGTCAGCGGCCAGGGCTTGCAACCGGGGACCGCTACCGCGCGCTCGCATGCCGCCAGCGGCATGCGGCCGGCCGTTGCACCGGCGCTGCCGGTCACCTCCGTGCCCCATCCTGGGCTCGATTTCGTTCCTTCAGCGGGGGACACGGCGCCGATACAGGCCGGGTTTGCAGGCCGTTTTATCAAGACGTTTTCTTATGCCGGTCCGCGCGGCTATATCGTCCACGTGGAAACCGACGCCCGCGCCGGCCGCAATGCCTACGTCGATGGCGATTCGGCACTGCCGGATTTGCCACCGCAAATGGCGGGCGCCGACTGGGTGCAGGCGGCGAACGCGGATGCGCAGGCCCGTCTGACAGACCTGGTGACTCTGACCGTGGGCGCCGACAGCACGGTATTCGTGGCGCACGATAATCGGGTGCCGCCACCCGCGTGGCTGCGCCACGATTTCAAACCGACGACCATGCAGCTGACCGTGCGCGGGCAAGTCATGGCTGTCTATGCGCGCAATGCCGGCATCGAATCGGTGATCCGGCTCGGCGCCAATGCCGAAGATGTGACGAACAAGGATGCGAACATGTATCTGGTGTTCGTGCAGAAACGGTAAGGCAAGCCGCGCAAGGATTGCTGACGCCCCGTCGGAGCGACGTACATCGCATTTTCTACCTTTGCCAGGACAACTTGCGTTCGCGCCGCTGCCGAACGCAAGCTCCTGGCGCCTACAGTGCAATCAGCCTGCCGCATCAGGCAGGCTGATTGCGGCCGAGGATCCGGCCGTTCCCTTCACCCGCGCTTCTTGACCTCAGTGTCATTCAATCCATGATCACTGAGGTCGCGCAAGCTTAGTATTTCACATCAAGCTTGATGCTGAAGTAACGCCAGGTATCGCGGTTCGGCTGATAACTGTCGGCTGAAACAGTCGCAGTCGGGGTCGTGCCCGTGAGGCTGGAGAAGGAAGGTTGCGTCCCCTGGTTCGAGGTGTAGTAGTGCTTGTCGAGCAAATTATTCACGCGGAAGCTGAGTTTATAACGATTCTTGTTATCGGCGATGCCAAAGCCAAGATCGACAATGCTGAAGGCCGGCCGCACGTTGGCCGGATTGTTATCGACACCCTTATAGATCTTGCTCTGATAATTGACGCCCGCGTTAATAAATCCTTTAAACGGGAGAGCGCCAAGCCGTACATCGTAGGAACCGCTCACATTACCTTTGACCCTGGGTGCGTTCGGCATGCTGTATCCAGCCGCGTTTGAATACTGGGCGCCTGCAGCGTTTGCAAAGCAACCGGAATTTTTCCCGCTAACCGAGCCGTTGACGCTGGGGTTGCCTGAGACGGAATAGCAGGGAGCCATCGCCCACTCCGCGATCTTCGCGTCGGTATAGGCCAGGGCGAGGTATAAGGTAAGGTCGGGCGTCGGTTTGGCGGCTGACTGCAAGCTCACCCCGCGCGTATTGACTCGTGGAATACTGTCAAGACGGGTGTAGCTGAACGTGTCATTAGGCAACTTGTAACTTGTAGTTTGCTGGAGATTGAAAAAGTCGGTGTTCCAGGCGACCATGTTCAAGTTCAGGCGATTCTGAAGCAAGTTTGCCTTGACGCCGATCTCCATTGATTGCGCTTGCTCTGACGGAGCGTCCAATGGCAGCACACTGGTTGGTGAAGACGGGATCATTGTACTGGTGAGACCAAAGCCCGTACCTTTGTGGCCCGTGGAAACCGTTACATAACTCATCCAGTCCTGATTGAATTGCTTCTGCAAACTCAGCTTGCCAGTGTAAGAGCGTTCTTTCAACTCATCCACCTGGAAGTGATTGATCTGCGGATTGGCTGGTGTCGGTGCTTGCGGCTGGAAGGCTTCAGGGCCCTTGGCAAAGGCGTCGGTAAAATAACCACGGTCAAACCAGTAACCCAGGGATTCCTGATTTGCGCGTAAGCCTGCGGTCACAGTATAAGTAGGCGCAAAACCCCAGGACACGTTCGCATACAGCGCTCTATTGACGTTGTAGGCGTATTCGTTATAGACGACCGGGCTGGTGCTATTGACATTAACGACCTTTAAGCCATTCCCGCCAATACTCGTATTCTGGCAAGGGGCAGGCGCTTCACAATAGCCCTTGTAGAAAAAACGATAGCTTTCATTCTTGGCATACCATGCACCCGCTACGTAGCGGACCGGGCCATTATCTGGCGACACCAATCGGAACTCCTGCGTCTTCGCGCGGATATCATAGGTGCCCTCCTGGGTATTACCCAAAGTGAAAACCGGGCTGGTGTAAGGTGCTGTCGCTGTCGCGACACCAATTGTCGGCAAATCGGTCGAATCGCGGTCCAGATAATCGTGGCCAAGATATTTATCGAACGAGCTGATCGACATCAGGGTAGCGCCGCTGGGCAATTCGTAAGACGCCTTGAATCCAGCGCCGCGGTCAGACGATTCCAGGCCGGTTGGAAAGTCCCTGCGCAAATCCCGATTCCACTTTGATGGGGTAATGCCGGCGAGTACTTTACTGGCCAGTAACTGCGCATTGCCAGACGCATAAAGCGGAAGCAATGTTCCACCCGGGCCCAGTGTATTGCTTCCTGCCAGTCCACCAGACTGGACCACTCCACCCGAGGTGATCTCGAACTTATTGATCGCCCCCGCAGAACCTTTGGTGTTGGTGGTGTAATTGTAATGGGGTGAAAAATCCAGGCCCAGATTGCTCGTTGGTTTCCAGCTGACTCTAGCCAGGAAAGTCTTGCCACTCGAACCATTGACCCACTGATCATAGGTCAGGTTATGCAAGTTACCGCGAAACCGTGTATTGCTTGCAGAGACACGTATCCCAAGGGTGTCCGACACTTTTCCGCTAAAGGATCCGCCGACACGCCACTCGCCGTCATCGGTCATCATGACCGACCCCCTGCCTGTCAACGGGCCGGCGATCGGCTTGGTGATGACATTGACTGCGCCAGCAATGGCGGATTTTCCGACCAGGGTGCTTTGCGGCCCTTCCAGCACCTCGACCCGGGCGACATCTGCCAGATCTTTAAACGCCTGGAATTGCTGGGCGACAGGGATATCATCAACGATGAAAGCAACGTCGCCCTCCAGTCCGATCGAGATGGTGGTGGTACCGACACCGCGCATATTGATCGAGTTATTCGCGACAGTTGAACCCTCGGTGATCGTAAGAGACGGGGCCAGCGTGACCAAGTCTTCGATCTCGCGGACGTTAGCCTGTTGCAACTGTGTCTCGGACACTACTGAGATAGCCATAGGCACATTGTCCAGCTTCTCGACACGCTTGTTGGCAGTGACAACGACCCGCTCCAGCTGCGCGGATGGCGCTGCGGTATCCTGCGAAAACGCCGGCGCGGCGAAGCCAAGCGTGGCAATCGCTATGGCTGATGCAATAGGCGTCAGCTTGAACTTATCTGCTCTAATCACCGTGGTGCTTTTCATTGCTCTGTCCCTTATGTTTATAAGTATGGAAAATCGACTTCATTCACTGCTAGCACTTACCTTTGCCGAATATGGTTCCCTGTCGTTTCCATGGAATTGACGGCGGTGGCCATATCGGGTCTTGCTGACTACTTCTAATAAATTCCGGGCGCACGCGCGGCGCCCTTGCTTATTCGAGCGGTGCGCGCGGGCAGACCACCGGTGCCGTTGACAAATACTTCCGCCACTTTGCTGGCGGCATCGAACTCAAGCAGGACGCGTCGGTCGGCCAGCGTGGCCGGCAACTGGAAATGAGTGCGATACCAACCGTTGCCACGGTGATCGTTGCGGCCGCCATCGTGGCCAACGAAGTTGTCCCAGGTGTGCGGCAAGGAGACAGCGTCCCAGTTGGCATCGTCAAATGCCGGTCCGGCCCAGCTACTACTTCCCTGGGCCACGGTGAAGCGCCGGTTGTCCGTCAGCGCAATCTCGCTGAGCGGCGCGCCCGCGGCCCCTGCCCACCTTGTGCTTGCGGGCAGCAATAATCCGATTGCCGCTTGCGCGAATCCGCGCAGCGTCTTACCCGAGGTGGGGCTGATTGGGGGGGTCATAGGCCGCGGAAGGAAATCGTTTATCTTCGCGCACCGGCGGCGGTCAGCAGCAGGCGGCGAAAAGCCTTTGGGTGGGGAGCGTCGTGGTCGCCTCTAAAATGTAGTAAGTGACAGGGGCAGCGTCTTAAGGGATGATTACAAATCAAGTCAAACGTTTAACTTTAGTATATATTAATTCTTAACAACGTCAACGAATTGTCTGGCCGCCAATGTTTCTTTTTGCACAAGCACAACAAATCATGCGATCATCAAGCGCTCTGATCGCTCCTTCGCATCTGTCAATCCCTTTACCCGCCGTATGAAAAAGAAGCCGCCCACCATTCGCGATGTCGCCGCCGCGGCCGGCGTCTCCACCGCCACGGTCTCGAAGTACATCAATGGCGCACAGCGATTTTCGCCGGCGGTGGAGGCCACCATCAGGGGCGTGATCGAAGAACTTGGCTACTGTTCCAACCCCCTGGCGCAGTCGATGATTACCGGCCGCACCAAGACGATCGGCTTGTCGGTGCTCGATGTCAGCAATCCGCATTTCAGCAGTATCATCAAGGGCGCCAACCGGGTTGCGCTCGAGAACGGCTACACGCTACTGCTGGTCGACACCGACGAAACCGCGAGCCGCGAGCGCCCCTTGCTTGAAGCGCTCAGCCGGCGGGTCGACGGCATGCTGGTGTATTCGCGGATGGCGGAGCGGGAGCTGGAGTGGCTGGTCAAGCTCGGCAAGCCGCTGGTGTTCTTCGGCGCCCAATCGCAGATCAACCTGCTCTCGGTGGGCGGTGACGACCGCCAGGGCGCCTATATGCTGGCGCAGTACTTGGTGATGATGGGCCACAAGCGTGTGGCATACATGGGCTTTTCCAAGTCGCGCCGCGACGAGGAACGCAGGGACGGTATCCGGGCCTGTCTGGCGGCGCACCAATTGCCCCTGCTGAGCTACGACAGCAGTGCGCCGACCGCACTCGAAGGCGAGCGCATGAGCTCATCGATCATGCTCGGCGAGCAAGTCCCGGACGCCATCGTCTGCTACAACGACATGATGGCGCTCGGCTTCATCAAAGAGGTCCAGAGCCTCGGCTTCCGGGTGCCGGAAGACATTTCGGTCGCCGGCTTCGATAATATTCAGTATGGGCGCTACACCTCACCGCCGCTGACGACGGTCGACTTGCGCAGCGAACAGATGGGGGTAATCGGCATGAACAAGTTGCTCGCCGCCATAGCCGGCGATACCAGTACCGATCACACCATGCTCGAGCCGCAGCTGATCCTGCGCTCGTCGGTCATGCGACGCCAGCCGCCCATCGATTAAGCGCGCCGGCGCGGGGTCAACGGGACGGCGGACCTGCACATTCGCGGCAGCGACGAAGTATTACCCGTCAGCCGCAGTTATCTTCACCACTTCCGGCAAATGTAATTCGAGGGGCGCGCAGTCCGTGCGCCAACACGGTGGCAGCCTCGCCCGGCTGACGGATCCCGGCGCACAGCCATCGAGCAACCCTCCGCGCCTTGTCCTCGACCTGCTGGTCGAATCCACCCGTAGCCAGCAGTGAGATGCCATTCGTATCGCTCAGCACTCCAGGGCCCAGTTCAAGTACATTGCCGTTGCGCCGAATGCAATACGCCTGAAGGCGATGGGCGAGGAGTGGCGCCAGGATCAGGTTGTGCGACGAAACCAGCACCATAGCTCGTTCCGCAAGCTCGTCCAGCACCGCCGCGCCGGCCGCAACCGATTCGATGTGATTCGTGCCGCGAAATACTTCATCGATCAGGTACACGCCTGCTCCCGCGGAACGCGCGCTATCGAGCAGTTCCTTCGCACGGCGCAGCTCCGCCTGGTACAGGCTCTCGCCATCGAACAGCGAATCTTCGCCCTGCATGCTGGTGTACACCGGCAGCGCCGGAAGCGCGGCCTGCGCCGCATAGGCAGCTGCGACGAAGCTACGAAACACGAGCATGCGACCTTTCTGCGCCAGCCGGCGGCCAATAAAATGTTGGATAGAAATTATGATCTGTCCGGCAAAAAACAAGAGGGGCGGATGGCTGCCATAGGTGCGCGTCGCGTTCCGCGAGATACGGTCCCGATTGAGCCAGACCAAAGACCCATCAGCGCACCGCGCGACGATGGCACCATCTTCACTGGCGTATCCCGATACGGGCCGCGAACAAGGTGACATCATGAAACGCCTATTCAACGCGCTCCTGCTGTGCCTGGCCGCGTCCGGCGTCCTGGCCCAGGCGCCCAGCGCGGTGTCGATCGACGCGCCGCAAACCAAGCCAAAGGGCAAGATGAAACTGGCCGTCCATTCGGCCAGCTTTACCACGGAATCGATCCTCAATCCGCGCTACACCGGTTATGGCGACAATCTGTCGCCCGCGCTGTCATGGAGCCCGGTGCCGGGCGCCCGGTCGTACGCAATCATCGTCGAGGACCCGGACGCGCGGGCCGCCTCGCCGCGCGTGCACTGGCTGATGTGGAACATCCCCGCCCAGGTCACCAGCTTGCCGGAAGGCGTCCCGCGCCAGGCGCGCCTGCGCAACCCGCCCGGCGCCCTGCAAGGCAAAAATTCGCGTGGATCGATCGGCTACGCGGGGCCGCAGCCGCCCGTCGGCTCCCCGCCACACCATTACCACTTCCAGGTGTTCGCCCTGAACGCCCTGCTCATCCTGCCCGGTGGATCCGATCGCGAGCAGCTGCTGGACGCGATGAAAGGGCACGTGCTGGCCAAGGGATACCTCATCGGGCAATTCGCGCAGCGGTGAGATAAAGGCCACGGGCTTCGGCAGGGCGTAGGGTGCGCACCCCGTGCGCACGCGGTACGTCTGCCTACCGGCGCCAACGGCATTCAACCGTACCGCGTGCGCACAGGTGCGCACCCTGTAAAGGCAAAGTTGAAATGTCCGCTTTCAGCAAAGTAGAAATGTCCGCTTTTT
>NZ_SPUM01000066.1 GCF_004614195.1 Massilia horti
CCTACTCAGGTCAGGACGCTGCACGTCCGTACAGTGCTTTCTTTCACGTTACGATCCGCATCGGCGGCAGCCGGGTGCGCGAGACGCAACCGGACCCGCCTCAGCGTGCCGGTTCGGCCACGGCTGCCGCTCGCCGTTCTGTCAACAGCAGCGCTGCCAGGCTCAGTATCGCCGAGCCGCTCAGGTAGTAGCCAACGGCGTGCAGGCCGTGATTGGTCGCGAGCCAGGTCGCCGCATAGGGCGCCAGCGACGCACCAAAGATGCCGGCTAGGTTGAACGCCAGCGAGGCGCCGGTGTAGCGCACCTGGGCCGGGAACAGCTCGGCCAGCAAGGTGCCGAGCGGGCCGTAGGTGAAGCCGACCAGCGACAGGCCGAGCACCATGAACATGGCCACCACCCCGAAGTCCCCGGTGCCGAACATCGGCTTGAACAGCAGCCCGAACAGCGCGATGGCGCCGGACACCATGATCATCACGCCGCGCCGGCCATAGCGGTCGGCCAGCAACGCGGCAAACGGGATCGTCAGCGCGAAGAACACCACCGACACCAGCTGCAGCTTCAGGAACGTCTTGCGCGTGAAATGCAGCGCCGTGGTGCCCCAGTTCAGCGCGAACACCGTCATCAGGTAAAAGATCACGAAGGTCGCAATTGCGATGACCGTTCCCAGCACCAGCGCTCGCGAATGCTCGCGCAGCACCACCAGCACCGGCACGCGCACCCGCCCGTTGCGCTCGAGGACCGCCCGGAACGCGGGCGTTTCGGTGATCTTCAGGCGCACATACAGGCCGACCAGCACCAGCAGGGTGCTCGACAGGAACGGCACCCGCCAGCCCCAGGCGAAGAACTGCGCGTCAGTCAGCAATTGCGACAGCAGCAGGAAGATGCTACCCGACAGGAAGAAGCCGATCGGCGCGCCCAGTTGCGGGTACATGCCGTACCAGGCGCGCTTGCCCGGCGGCGCGTTCTCCATCGCGAGCAAGACCGCCCCGCCCCACTCGCCGCCCAGCCCCAGGCCCTGCCCGAAGCGGCACAGCGCGAGCAGCAGCGGCGCCAGTGTGCCCAGCGTCGCGTAGGTCGGCAGCAGCCCGATCACGACGGTCGACACGCCCATGGTGAGCAGGGCCGCGACCAGGGTCGCCTTGCGCCCGATGCGGTCGCCAAAGTGGCCGAACAGGGCCGAGCCGACCGGCCGCGCGAAGAATGCGATCGCGAAGGTCGCGAGCGAAGACAGCGTGGCGGCGGCAGGGTCGGCCGCCGGGAAGAACAGCTTGGGGAACACCAGCACCGCCGCCGTGGCGTAGATGTAGAAGTCGAAGAATTCGATGGTGGTGCCGATCAGGCTCGCGAACAGGACGGTCGCGGGACGGTTCTGCGCGGGACTTGCCGCCGGGACCGCCGTCATGCGGCACCAGCCTGGTCCAGCGCCTGCCGTACCTCGTCGGCATCGTGCGGGCGCACCACGCGGGCGACCTCCTTGCCGTCCTTGAGCACGACCACCGTCGGCCACAGCTTGATGCGGAACGAGCGCCCCAGCGGGCGCCCCGGGCCATCCTCCACCTTGATGTGCTGCACACCCTGGCGGCCGGCGAGCGCGTCTTCGATGTACGGCTCTGCCGCACGGCAGTAGCCGCACCAGTTGGTGCCGAAATCAAGCGCGACGATGCCCGGCAGGGCGTCGACCGCGCTGCGCTCCGGCTGCGCGGTATCGTAGGGTGTGGTCATGCGGGAGCTCCTTGTAAAGATGTTGCAAGATTACCTCAAAGAGCGGGCGCGAACCAACCCCCGGCCGGGAAGTCCAGGCGCAGCGGCTACCCGTCCGTGCTCACCGGTTCGACCGGGCGCACCAACGGCGACTCCTGTTCTGGCTCCGGCGCCGGTTCGGGCGCGGGCGCCGCCGGCGGCTCCTGCGACGGGTCGGGCAGCGACGGCTCCACGCCTTCCTGCCGCATGTCGCCGCCCACATCCATCTCCTCAGGCGGCTCGTCCTCATCGCGCGGCGCCGGTTCCTGCTTGCGTCCGCCCGGGAACTCTGCCTTCGCATCGAGCTTGCGGGACTCCAGCGCGGTCTTGACGAAATCGCCGACCACCAGCAGCGCGTTATGCCCGCCCTGCCCCCAGTAGCTGCTGCGCATCGTCACCCGGTTGTCGTTAAAGCCGACCCAGGCGCCGGTCACCAGGTGCGGGTGCATCAGGATGAACCAGCCGTCGGCGTTGTTCTGGGTGGTGCCGGTCTTGCCGGCGACGTCGGCATTGATGCCGAACCGGTAGCGCACCCCGGTGCCGGTGCCGCGGTCGACCACCCCGCGCAGCATATCGATCAGGCTCGCCGTCGCCGGCTGCGACAGTGCGCGCTGCGGCGCCTCGGCGCCGAACTGGGCCAGCACCTGGCCGTTGCGGTCCAGGATGCGCTTGACGAACACCGGCTTGCGGTATTCGCCCTGCGCGGCAATCGTCGAATAGGCGCTGACCATCTCCAGCAGCGTGACCGGGCTGGTGCCCAGCGCGAGCGACGGCACCGCCGACAGTTTGCTCTGGCGGATGCCCATGTCGCGCGCCAGCTTGACGATCGGCCCCAGCCCGACGTCACGCATCACTTGGGCCGTGATCGTGTTCTTCGAGTACACCAGGCCGTCGCGCAGCGTCATCTCGCGCCCGGTGGTGCCGCTCATGTCGGTCGGGCGCCAGACCGTTCCATTGACCTTGATGTCCGTCACCGCGTCCAGGTACGGATGGTCGGGCGCGATCCCTTTTTCGAGCGCGGCGGCGTAGACGATCGGCTTGAAGGTCGAGCCGGGCTGGCGCACGGCCTGCGCCACATGGTCGTACTGCTCCTTCTGGAAGTCGCGGCTGCCGACCCAGGCCTTGAGCTCGCCGGTGTCCGGATCGAGCGCCACCAGGCCGGCCTCGAGCCGGCTCTTGGCGCCCTTGAGCCGGTCGATGAAGGCGCGCTCCTTTTTCAGCCGCGTGAGCGCCGCGGCCGGTGCCTCGCCGCCCTCGACCGCTTGACGGTATTCGCTTGACTCGCGCACGAAGGCGTCGAGCAGGCCCGGATGCGCGCGCCAGAAGTACTCGAACGGCGCCGTGTGCCCGCGCTGGCTGGCGTAGGCGCCGGTGGATGTGGCCAGCGGCGCGTCGGCGCGCGCCCACTCCACATCGGCCACCGCCTGCAGCGCGCTTGCCTGGCGCTCGACCGCGCGGGTGGCGGCGTCCTGCAGCGCCGCGTCGAGCGTGGTTTCGATCACCAGCCCATCGAGCTGCAGGTTATAGTCATGCTCGTCGGCCCAGTCGAGCAGCCACTTGCGCACATAGGCGGTGAAGTGGTTGTCCTTGCCGCTGCGTTCCGGCTGGCGCGCAAAGCGCACCCGCAGCGGGCGCTTGACCAGCGCCTTGTAGCGCGCCTCGTCGAAGGCGCCGTGCTTGAACATTTGGGCCAGCACCACGTTGCGGCGCTGGAGCGAGCGCTGCGGGTTGGTCACCGGGTTGTAGTAGTTGGTCCCCTTGAGCATGCCGACCAGGGTCGCGCTTTCCAGCACGTCCAGCTTCGCCGCCGGCTTGTCGAAATAGGTGCGCGCGGCCATCTCGATGCCGTAGGCGTTGTACAGGAAGGGCACGGTGTTCAGGTAAGCTTCCAGGATCTCGGTCTTGCTGAACGTGTTCTCGATCTTGATCGCGGTGACCATCTCCTTGAGCTTGCGATTGATGTTGCGCGAGCGTCCGATCTCTTCGGGGAACATGTTACGCGCGAGCTGCTGGGTGATGGTCGAGCCGCCCTGGGCGTCGCCCTTCACACTGGCCAGCAGCGCGCCGCCGACGCGCTTGAAGTCGATCCCATGATGATCGTAGAAGCGCCGGTCTTCGGTCGAGATCAGCGCCTCGATCACGTGCGGCGAAACCTGGGACAGCTTGACGCGCTCCTGCACGCCCTGCTCGAAGCTGCCCAGCTCCTTGCCGTCGGCCGACATCATCACGCTCGGCCGCGCGGCGCGCGCCTGCCTGAGGTCGGCGCTGCCCGGGGTCAGGGGAATCAGGACGATTATGTACAACAACAGCAGCATCAGCAGCGCCGCCAGGCTCCACAGCGCGACCAGCGCCACCTGCACCAGGGGCGGGTGCCCCGCCAGCCGCGCATGGGCTCGCGCATGCCCTGCCCGCGCCACGCCCGCCGCGTGCGCGAACAACCGTTTGCCGTGCCCGCGCAGGCGACTGCCTGAATTCTCGTCCTGTTCCACTTAGCTTGCCTGCCGTTCAATAAAACAAGCGGCAAGTATAGCCGACCACGACCGTAAGTCGGTTCGCGGACGAACGCAAGCGTTAGGCTGCTGCGGTGTTTGGTTCGACCCGGCGCCCGGCCCGCAGCAGCTGTTCGGCCTCGGCCACCGGCAGCGCGCGGCTGTACAGGTAGCCCTGCACCAGGTCGCAGCCCTGGTCGCGCAGGTAATCGAGCTGCGCGCAGGTCTCGACCCCTTCGGCGATCACCCGCAGGCGCAGCCCGCGCGCCAGCGAAATGATGGCGTCGACCATGGCCGCGTCGGCGGAGTCGCCCGCCAGGTCGTGCACGAACGAGCGGTCGATCTTGAGCACGTCGACCGGAAAACGCTTCAGGTACGACAGGCTCGAGTAGCCGGTGCCGAAATCGTCGATCGACATCGCCACCCCCATCGCCTTGAGCTCGTGCATGGTGGCGATCGCCGCCTCGGCATCGGTCATCACCAGGCTTTCGGTGACCTCGACCTCCAGGCTGTCCGGCGCGAGCCCGCTCTCGGCCAGCACCGCGGCGACCTCCCTGGCCAGGCCCGGCTCGGCGAACTGGCGCGCCGACATGTTCACGGCGATGCGCAGCGGGCCGTAGCCGGCGCGCTGCCAGGCGCGGTTCTGCAGCGCCGCGGTACGCAGCACCCACGCGCCGATCGGCACGATCAGGCCGGTCTCCTCGGCCAGGCCGATAAAGCGTTCCGGCTGCACCAGCCCCAGGCGCGGGTGGCGCCAGCGCAGCAGCGCCTCCATGCCCACCACCTGGCCGCTGGCCACGTCGACCTGCGGCTGGTAGTGCAGCTCGAATTCGCCGTGCGCCAGCGCGTGCCGCAGCGCCCCTTCCAGCTCCAGCCGTTCGAGCGCACGCGCGGTCATCGCCGGACGGTAGAACTGGACCGTGTTGCGGCCGGCCTCCTTGGCGCGGTACATCGCCACCTCGGCGTGCTTGATCAGGGTCTCCGCGTCCTGGCCGTCGCCCGGGAAGGCGGCCACGCCCGCGCTGCCGGTCACCACCAGCGTCTGCCCGCCCAGGACCAACGGTTCGGCCAGCGCGTCGAGCACGCGGCGCACGGTGGTGGCGGCGCTGCGCTCGTCCCGGCAGCCAGTCAGGATCAGCACGAACTCGTCGCCGCCGGTGCGCGCCACGGTGTCGGTGCGCGGCAGCGCCTGGGCGATGCGCGGCGCCGCCTGGCGCAGCAGCTGGTCGCCCATGCCGTGCCCCAGCGTGTCGTTCACGAAGCGGAACTGATCGAGGTCGAGCGCCACCGTCCACAGCGGCGCGCCGTCGGCGGCGGCGAACGACATCGCCTGCTCCAGCCGGTCCTTGAGCTGGGCGCGGTTGGCCAGGCCAGTCAGGCTATCGTAGCGCGCGCGCCGCTCCAGTTCCTCTTCGTAGCGCTTGGCCGTGGTGACGTCGTACACGCTCAGCACGAAATGGTCGATGACGCCGTCCGGCCGGTTGACCGGGGCGATATAGACCTCGCTGTAGCGCGCGCGCCCGTTCAGGCCGCGCTGGCGCACCACCGCATGGCCGGCACGCCGCTCGCGCATGGCGTTGAGCATTTCCTGCATTCCCGGCTCGTCCGGCCCCTCGTCCGCGAGGTCGACGACGCGCAGCGCCAGCAACTGTGCGGCTGTGCGGCCCTTCAGGCGCTCATAGGCCGGGTTAACATACGCGATCCGGTTGTCGCCACTGAGCGCATCCACCAGGATAATGCCGTTGGCGCTCGACTCGACCGCACGCTGGTACAGGCGCAACGCGTCGCCGGCGCGCTTGAGTGCGCGGGTGCGCTGCCGGACCAGCAGTTCGATGCGGCGGGTACGCAACGCGCGCGCCTGGATGTAGCTGGCGGTCACCAGCGTCAACAGCAAGCTGAGCGCGAGGATCGCATTCGAGGCAACGTGGCCAGGCAGCGCCCCCTTGCGCGAGCGCACCGTCAACTGCCAGCGGCTGCCGGCCACCTCGATGGTCCGCTGCGCAGTGCGCGGCTCGGCGCCGAACCACTGCCGCCACCACGGCAGCGGCGCCGCATACGCGCCGAAGCGGTAGGCATGCGATGCGAGGTGATCGATCCCGCGCACGTCGAGCGCGATCCCGGGTTGGGCCAGCACGCCGGCCTGGTCCAGGTTGCGCTGCAAGAGCCCGGCCAGGTCAAGCGACACTGCGGTGTCGCCGATCACGGCGGCAGCGCGCGCCGCCGGGTCGGCCAGCGTGGCGCCGGGACGATAGACCGGCATCACGATCACCAGGCCCGGACCGCCGCCGATTTGCATCAGCGGCATGACACCGCTGGCGCCCGCTTGTCCAGTCTCGATCGCGCGCTTGAACAGCTCGCGCTGTGGCAGGTATGAAAACACGTTGTAGCCGAGGATGATCTCGTTGCCCTTGTATGGCACGAGGTAATCCACGACCAGGTACACCGGCCGCCGCGGGGCGCGCACCAGGCCGCCAGGCCCTTGCTCGGTGATCTGATACGACGGAAAAATTTTGCGCCGCGCGGCCTCGAAGGCGTCACGGTCGGCGTCAACCACCAGGCGGTGGAAGATCACCGCCCGCGTCTCTGGATGAGCCTGGCTGAGCGGACCGGCAAACGCGTCAAATTCTTCCCGTGTGACGTCGCCGGAGGCCACGAACAGCAGATTAACCGCGCGCAAGGCCTCGAGCGAGTCGTGGAAGCTGCGCATCACGATGCGAAAGCGCAGGTCCGCGTCCTGCAGGAACTGGGCGTCCGCACGCTCGCGTTCGATCACGCGCATGCTCAAGAACAACAGCAGCGTCACGACCAGACCGGCCAGCAGAATCACCACGGTCGCCGGGGCCAGCACGGATAGCGCGCGGCGCAGGCGGCGCCCATTCGTTTTCAACATCCAGACAATGTAGCAAAGATGGCGCGGCCGCCTCGCCCGCGTGGTGCAACTGAACCGTTCGCAAACGTCGCGCGCGCCGGCCGCAAGCCCGCTGGCGCGCGGTCGCGCACGTAAACGGCAGCCTGCGGCATCACTTTTCCGCTATCATCTTCCCATGTCTTTGCCCCCCCCAAAAAATGAAGGCGGCACGGGTACGCCTCCCGCAACCCGCGTGCTGCGCCAGTTCCGTGTCGTGTTCAACGCGGTCAAATCACACTTTCGCCAGGTCGAGCGTGACGCCGGGCTTGGCGGCGCTCAGCTGTGGGCGCTGTCGGTGATCGAGGCCGCGCCCGGCATCGGCGTGACCGAACTTGCGCGCGCGCTCGACATCCACCAGTCCACCGCCAGCAATCTGATCAAGGCGCTGTCCGAGCGCGGCCTGATCGCGGCCACCCGAGAGGGGCTGGACCGGCGCGGCGTGGCACTGCGCGCGCTGCCGGAAGGCCAGCAGGTGCTGCAGCGCGCTCCCGGCCCGTTTGCCGGCGTGCTGCCGGACGCGCTGGCCAGCCTGGATAAGGCGACCCTGGAGCGCCTCGAACACGACCTGGCCCGGCTGATCGAGGTGCTGGCCGCCGACGAAGCCGCGGCCAAGGTTCCGCTCGCCCAGCTGTAAGGCTAGCCGCCCGCGTCGGTGCGAAAGCGGCGCAGGGCCGCGTCCACCACCGCCTCGGTGCTGGCGCCTTGCGCGTAGGCGTCGCGCAGGTACTGGGCGTCGCTGCCGGTGCGCAACACGTCGCGCAGGTGCTCGAACGCCGCCGTGCTGCCCAGGGCCTGCGCATGCGGCGCCAGCTTCTCCAGCGTGATCAAGATATCCTCGCGCAGCGGCACCGTCTGGTGCGTCTGCGGATGGACCACGGTGCCGTCCAGTCCGAAGCGGCAGGCCTGGAAGCGGTTGTAGTTGTACACCAGGTAGTCGTCTTCCAGCGGCGGCGGATCGCCCCGCTCAAGCAGGTGGCGACACAGCGCCTGCAGGTAGCACGCCAGCGCCGCAGCGCGCTCGACGAACAGCGGCGTGTCGCACACGCGCAGTTCGATCGTGCCGTATTCCGGCTTGGGCCGCAGGTCCCAATAAAAGTCCTTCATGCTCTTGACGATGCCGGTGTTCTCCATGCGGGCAAAATAGTCGCGCGCAAACTCGTCCCACGACAGCAGGAACGGCGCACGGCCCGACAGCGGAAACGCGAACACGGAATTTAAGCGCGCCGACTGGAACAGCGTGTCGTGCCCCTGCAGGAACGGCGAGGAACTCGACAACGCGATGAAGTGCGGAATGTAGCGGTTCAGCGAGTGCAGCAGGAACAAGGCCTCGTCGCCGGAACTGCAGCCGATGTGCACGTGCTGGCCGAACACCGTGAACTGCTTGGCCAGGTAACCGTACAGCGCCGACACCTCCCGAAAGCGCGGCTTGGCAAAGATCTTGCGGTGAGACCACTGCTGGAAGGCGTGGGTGCCGCCCCCGCAAATGCCGATATTCAGGCGGTCGCCGGCGCCCAACAGGCGGTCGCGGATTTCGCGCAGCTGGGCCAGCAGACCGGTGTGGTCAAGGTGCACGCTGCTGTTAATCTCGATCATGCTCTCGGTGATCTCGGGCGTCACGTTGCCGGGGAACGGCGCACGGCCGAGCAATTCCAGCATGTCGGGCGAGGCCGCGACCAGGTCGAAGTCGGACAGGCTGACCAGTTGCAGCTCGAGCTCGACCCCCATGGTCAGCGACTGCGAACTGGCGAAGGATTCTAGTGGCATCTCAGGGCTCCCTTGCAGTACGGGTTTCATTGGCGAACACGACGGCGCAGAGGGTCACGAGCGGGCCGATCACCTCCAGCAGCAGCGCGATCGCGGCCAGCGGCGCCAGGCTCTGGAACACGTCCGGGCCCAGGCGCGGCGCCTGCTCCAGCAGCAGCACCGCGAACACCGCAACTGGCGTGAGCGCAAGACCGGTCAGCGCACCCTTGCGCGCCGAAATGCCGGATACCCGCGCAAACACGGTGCACACGAGCACCTTCGCCAGCGCGCGCACGAGCACCAGCAACAGGCCGAGCAGCAGGCCGCTCGTCACATGATCCCAGTCGAGCTTGCTCGCCACGACGAAAAACAGCAGCACCGACAGCAAATCGCCGAGTGCGCCAAAATTGCGCTGCGCCGGCGGCAGCACGATGCGGCGGTGGCGCGCGACGATGCCGAAGGCGAGCGCGCACAGCACGGGCGAGAGCTTGAACACGTGGCTCACCACCACCAGCAGGAACACGGCAATCGCGAATGCCAGCGTGGCGTCGCGCCCGGCGTTATCGACGTGGCGCAGCCAGAGCGGCACGGCCACGCCGAACAGCGCGCCCAGCAGGCTCGAGGCGACCAGCACCAGCAGGCTGCTGGCCGCGGCGTGGGCCAGGTCGCCGGAGGTCTGGAACACGCCAATGCCCACGATCACCTTGAACGCGAACACACCGAACGCGCAGTTCAGGGCCGACAAATGCAGCGCACGCTCGGTGACCTGGCCGGCGCTGCGCTGCTCGTTGAGCACGCGCAGCAAGCCCGCGGGCGAAGTGGCCATCGCCAGCGCGGCGATCAGGGCCGCCGACAGCGGCTCGGTGCCGAACGCGGTGGCCACGGTGTCGACCGCGACAAAGGTGACCACGGACTCGACCACCGAGGTGACGACGATCCACGGGTTGGCGCGCAGCCAGCGCAGGTTGATGCGGTAGCCGAGCTCGAACAGCATCAGGCCAAAGGCGAGATTGGCAAACAGCAGGAAGCTGTCGGACTCGGACGGCGGCAGGTCGCCCGCCGCGAGGTTGCCGAATACGAAGCCGCATAAGGCGTAGACGGCGATGCGCGGCAATGCTATCCAGCGGTAAATCAGCTCGCCGGCCATCCACGCGAGGGTCAACGCGAAGGGCCAGGCAAGCAGGTATATCGGGAAATTAAGATCGGTCATGCGCACTCCGGAAGCTGACGGGGGACGCGGGGCGCGACCAGTGCCAGATGCTTGAAAAGCTTGAAAAGCTTGAAAAAACGGCCCCCGGGCACGCCGGGGGCAGAAAGGGGGCGAAGCCTCCTCATCGCTGAACTGATCGGCAGGCCATCGGGTCGATGGCGCTCCCGCCGCTGTTATAGTGCACTAAAAATGTTACGGCGGCAACCGTATTTGTTCACAGATTATGTCCGGACAGTAGCAGCGGCGGGGTCTGTATGGACAGCCGAAGGCCCGTGGACGGCACATTTTTACTGGGCTGCGAACCGATTGCACTTTGCGCTATCCAAGCCAGTATCGCCTGCAGAAAAGCTTAACGTGGGGAGCATTGAGATGAGCTACATTGACCGCGACAAATATGGGATGTACAAAAAAGTATCCGACACGGGGCCGGGCCCGGCGCTCATGGGGGCCGACACCCTGATTGGTGACGATGTCGTCAACGGCGCCGACGAGAACCTCGGCGATATCAAAGAAATCATGCTCGACATGGCCACCGGGCAGGTGGCCTACGCCGTGTTGGCGTTCGGTGGATTCCTGGGCATGGGCGAAAAGCTGTTTGCCGTGCCGTGGCAGGCGCTTCACCTCGATACCGTCAACAAGCGTTTTGTGCTCAACATCGCCCAGGACCGGCTGAAAAATGCGCCCGGGTTCGACAAGGATGACTGGCCCGACATGAGCGATGCGCAGTGGGCGAACCAGATTCATGCCTTCTACGGCACCGATGTGTCACGCATCGGCGCCCCGACGATGGGGCCGGGCAGTGGCTTGGGAGCGGGCGGCATAAGCGGAGGCGTCGGCGCCGGACAGGGCATGGGCGCTGGCATGGGCGGCGGTGTGGGCGCGGGTTCGGCTGGCAGCTCGACCTTGGGAGCAGGCACCGCGGGCACCAGCGCGGCGGAATCAGAGTCCGGCGACCTGAACCGCTAGCACCGAGCAAAGCCATGAAAACGGCGTGCCCGCAGAACGGGAACGCCGTTTTTTGTTGTGGCCTGCCCTTCCGGGCTAATGCTCGTCCCGGCGGCTCAGCATCGCGCCGGCCGCCAGCCCAAGGCCGAACGCGCCATACACCAGGGCCAGCGCGGGCTTGGACAGGCGCCTTTCGTAACCCGGACGCAAACGCCGCGGAGTGAGCTGATAGTCGACGAAGCAGGCGACGGCCGACGCGGCTGCCGCGGCACCCAGCGTGACTGCCGGCTCCTTGCGGTCGAGTACCTTTCCTGCGAAGCGCTCGAACAATACCGACCAGAACATTGAACTGCCGTGATGTATCATGTAGCCAGGCACGGTGTAGCGCATCGACGGCCCCTCGCGCCGCATGGCTTGTTCGCCCCAGAGCCAGTGACTGATTGCATTGGTCGGCGCGTACACGCTGTTGTTCTCGCTCTCGCCCATCAACGCCAGCGCGGCCGTCGACGCTAGGCTGGCGGTCAGGCTGCCGATTGCACCGCGCTGCGCTGCTGTTTTCCAGTCTTCCATATGGTCCTCATCTTGTCGATCGCTTGAAAGGAAGCACGTATGCGAGTCTTGTTGACGGGTGCAAGCGGCTTCATCGGACGGCACCTGTCGCAAGCACTGCTGGCAGACGGGCACCAACTGGTGTGCGCGGTGCGCCAGCCAAGACCCAGCCTCGACCCGCGCCTGACCTTCATCCACGCGGATTTCACTAGAAATACAGACAAACGGGCTTGGCTGGCGCGCCTTAAGGATATTGATGTGGCCATCAACGCGGTCGGCATCTTTCGCCAGTCCGGCGCGCAGACCTTCGCCCGCTTGCACACTGAAACCCCGCGCGCGCTGTTTGCCGCCTGCGCCGAATCGGACGATGTGCAACTGGTGATCCAGATATCCGCGCTCGGCGCCGATGAGAATGCCCAGACCAGCTACCACCTGTCGAAAAAAGCGGCCGACGACTACCTCGCCACGCTGCCGCTGCGCGCCTACATCATCCAACCCTCGCTCGTCTACGGAAAGGACGGCGCCAGTGCACGGGCGTTCAAGACACTGGCAAGCCTGCCGTTCCTGGTACGTTTTGGCAGCGCGCCGCAACTGGTGCAACCGGTGCACATCGACGACGTGGCGGCCGCGATCAGCGCCCTGCTCAAGCATCGCCTGCCCCTGCCGCCCGGTACCGGCACTGCCTTGCGCGTGCCGCTGGTCGGGCCCGAGGTGCTGTCGTTCACCGACTATCTGGCTGAGCTGCGCTCGTCGATGGGCATGGGCAGACCGCACATCCTGCGTCTGCCCGACAGCGCTGCGCGGCTGGCCGCGCGGTTCGGGCGCTGGCTCCCCGGCGGTGTACTCGATGAGGACGCGCTGCGCATGCTCGACCGGGGCAACACCGCCGATCCTGCGGTCACGGCCCGCCTGCTTGGCCACCCGCCGCGCCCGATCGGCCAATTCATCACCGATCCGCTCGCCGAACGAACGCGCGCCAAACTGGACTGGCTGCTGCCCGTCCTGCGCTTGAGTATCGCTGTCGTATGGATCGTCACCGCCATCGTCTCGTACGGCCTGTACCCGCCCGCGCAAAGCTACGAGCTCCTTGCGCGAACCGGCATTCCCCAGGCACTGCGCCCGCTGATGCTGTACGGCGCAGCCACCTTCGACCTGCTGCTGGGCCTGGGCATCCTGTTCCTCAGGCGGCGCCGCTGGCTGTGGCTCGTACAGCTGGCACTGATCGGGTTCTACACGGTGGTGATCGCGTTCAAGCTGCCGGAATTCCTCCTGCATCCGTACGGGCCGGTGGTCAAAAACCTGCCGATGCTGGTCGCGATCTGGATGCTGTACCAGCTGGAGGAAAATTGAGGGCGGTTACTACCGAAGTCCCGAAACCGGCCAAGAGCAAACTGTGATAGTGATAGTATGTTGACTCGCAAACATTGGGGAAGCGATGACAACCTGGCTAAGTATTGCCTTGCTAGCTCTAGCCGCTTACTGTGCCTACGTTGTTCGTTTGGTAGTGAAAAATGACACTGCCGAGCACGGGCAAAAAGCTCTGCAAGTCGGCCTGATCTTGCTATTTCCGCTAGCTGGAGCGGCTCTTGTGCACTGGGTGCTAGTTGGCCAGGCGCGAGATCGGGATGCTCCATCCAACCGGTATACCGATTATCCAGACTATACAGAGCACGAAATTCCACCAAAGATCTACAATGATGATTGATCGCATCCCGCGTCTTTCGTGCAGGAGGCGGCACTTGACTGCGATCTCCCAGTTGGATCAAGCTGGAGTCCGTCATCGGGAAGCGGCTCAGCCGTTATCCCGAGTTCACCCGTAGGTCCAAAGTCCAATGGACTACCTGGTCGTGAAATGGCTGCACATCCTGTCGGCGAACTTCTTGTTCGGTACCGGGATCGGATCGGCGTGGTACATGCTGTTCGCGAGCATCAGCCGCGACGTGCGCGCCATCGCGGTGGTCAGCAGGTACGTGGTCATCGCCGATTGGCTGTTCACGGCCAGCACCGCCATCGCCCAGCCGGTCACTGGTTTTTACCTGATCCACCTGGCTGGCTATCCGCTGAACAGCCGGTGGATCATGTGGTCGATTGCACTGTACATCCTCGCCGGCGCCTGCTGGCTGCCAGTGGTCTGGCTGCAGATTCGGCTGCGCGACATCGCGGTCGAAGCAGCCGGAACCGGCAACGCCCTGCCGCCACAGTACTGGCGCTATTTCAGGTTCTGGGCGGCGCTTGGGGTGCCAGCATTCTGCGCGTTCGTCATCATCTTTTGGCTGATGGTGGCCAAGCCGGCATGAGCATGCGCTGCCCTACTTCACCTGCCTGACCGCGCACACCGACTTGCGCCCTGTGACCTGGCAGCTGTTGCGCTCGTTCCCGTCGCGATCCCACACCTTGACCAGCCAGGCGTTGGCACCGCTACGTTCCATCGTCATGAAGCCGAACCCGTCGATCCACGAGCTCATATGCTCGACGACCGCGCCCGGCGCCGGCGTTACACCGGATGGAACCGATTCCGGCAGCGGCACGATGTCCTCGGCCGTGCCTGAAAAGCCGCTCACGAACTGGGTCGGATGGCTGCTCGAAAAGCTGACCTGTTCCCACAGGTGCACGTGCCCGGACAGCAGCATGCTGATCGACGGCGGCAGGATGCCGGCATCCAGCGCGCCGAACGACTGCAGCAGCCCGGCATCGCCGCCGAACAGCTGCGCTTCGCCGGTCTTAGCGTTCCTGGTCGCGCCGAATCCGAACAGCGGATGGTGGTCGACGGCGATGTTGTATTGCGCCTGCTGTGCCAGCGCCGCCACCTTGCGCCACGTGTCGGCGTAATTGGCAATGCGCGGGTCGCCCGGCTGGAAGCCTTTGTAGCTGGTATTGGACGAATCGAACACGATCAGCTGCGCGTCGCCGCCCAGCGGCACCGCGTACGGATCGCCGTAGTCGCCGACATGGTCGTTGGCCGGCGCGTCGCAATCGCGGCCCGGCACCAGCGGGCGCGGATCGAGAAAGCGCCAAAATCCCTGCCCGCCGCGCACGCAGGATTCATGGTTCCCACGCGCCATCACCCATGGGGCGGCCTTCAATAGCGCGGCGCCCGGCGCGAAAAAGTCCGCGTTCCAGGCATCCCAGCCGTAGCCCCATGGGCTGCCGGCGCATCCGGCGCGCCCGGCCGGGCATGGGTCTTCACGATAGTGGTAATCGCCCACGTGCACGATCAGGTCTGGTTTGAAACGCGCGGCGCTGGCTGCGACGGTGGCAAACGGGAAGGCTTGCGGATCGTTGCAATCCTGCGCCTCGCGGCCCTTCAGGCGGCAGCCGGTGTCGCCGATGACAACAATCCTGTCGAAACTCGCATGCGGCAGCGGCAAGGCCTGCCTGGCCACCGAAGCCTGGCGGGTGCCGGCCGGGATCGGGAGCTCGCAAGTCAGCACAGGCGAAGACGGGGGCACGCCGTTCGGGTGCGCGGCGCCGCGCTCGGGAATCGGCGCGAGTGGTGCGCGCACCGTCATCGGCAGCTCGCGATGGTCGAGCGTGATCGAGGGGCATGATGCGGCGGTTGTCAGCACGCGCGCTATCGGGGCACCGCCCTCGCCTAGCACAACGTAGGCGGCTTCGGGTGGATGGGCAGGCTGGAGAAAGGCGCAACCGGAGAGTGCGGCACCGGCACCCAGCAACAGGGCGCGCGAAGTATGGCGGAATCGGGTCATTGTACTGCGGGGCAAAAGGTTGAATGTACCACAACCAATGCTGTGTCCGGCCACAGTGGGAAGATCGTAGGGGGCGCGGGGCCGCCCCCCCCCCCCGCGCCCCCCGCCCGCGGCGGCCGGGCGGGTTAACAAAAAACCCCCCCCCCCCCCCGGTGGTG
>NZ_SPUM01000128.1 GCF_004614195.1 Massilia horti
TTGTGGTCGTGGTTAATATCGATGCGCAAACGGTATGCATGGGTACCGCGTGCGCACAGGTGCGCACCCTACGATTTCCCCGCGCCGCGTCACGAGGAACGTAGGGTGCGCACCTGTGCGCACGCGGTCAACGCTCGCATCCCGCCTGCGCTGGCTTACCCCACGCTTATTTCATCTCCCGGATCGCCTTGTCCAGCCTGCGCCGCCAGCGCATCAACCCGGTCGAATAGGTGCAGAAATAGGCAGCCGTCAGCCCCACGCAGAACATGGTCAGCGGGCTGTCGGTAAACCCGGGCGACGCTTCGCCGGTGCCCTTCTTGATGTAGATGTCCGCGCCGATGTACAGGACGCGCGCAACCAGCACCAGTGCCGCCGCCAGTCCAAGCCGCTGGTAGGGCGTGAAAAAAGGTCCCTCTTCGGTTTCCTCGAAGCGCGTCACGCGCAGAGCGTAGCTGCCCAGGCCAATGCCGGCCAGTGCGCCGGCCGCCAGCGCAGCCAGCGAAAACGGCCGGGTGGTCAGCACTTCGGACATCGGCACCAGGAGCATGGCGCCAAACACCAGGATGCCGGTGTAGTGGCGCGACAGGATCGAGCGCTGGCGCACCATTTGCGCCTTCAGGCGCGTGTAGATGCGCCATACGAGCACGGGCGCGAGGAGGATCAGGGCAAGGGTAATGAGACTCATGAAGCGTGTGTCAATTGGTTTGCGGCGCGCTTGCGCCAGCTGAGCAGGCCGACGGCGTAGAGCATGTAATAGCCGGCCATGATGCCGAAGATGAGCATCGTGAGCGGGCTGCGCACGAACTCATGGTGCGATGCCGCGCCGTGCGCGTAGAACTCCCAGGCACGGTAGCCCAGGCGGCCGAAGAACAACGCCGCCACCGCCATGCCGATCGGCCCGTGCGGAGTGAAGTAGAACTCGTCGTCGCCGACTTTCTCGAATTTGGTCTTGCTGATGGCCAGGCGCCCCAGCGTGCCGCCCAGGCCCAGGCCGCAGGCGAGTGCGACGAGCGCCCAGGGCGCAGCCATGCTGGCCAGGCCCACCATGAGCAGCAGCAGCGGAAAGAACACCAGCGTGGTGCGGTGGCGCCAGGTGCGCGAGCGCTGGCGCGTGGTCAGCCGTTTGAAGCGGCTGTAGAAGCGCCACATGACGAGCGGGGCCAGGATGGCAACAACAACGGGGGACGGAGTCGGCGGCATAGGCAGGTTCCTTCTGGTCGAATCCGCCATTGTAATGCAGTCGGGCGTCAGTCAGCCGCTGCTCATGGTAAGGTTTTGGCAAGTTCACTGCAGGAGACCCATGCCATGAAGCCAGCACCAATCGATGCCCATCGTGCCCCGGATCCGGTCCCGGTCGAAGAACCCGCCCCGGAACCGTTCGACCTGCCGCATCCGCACCATCCGCCGGTCCACGTGCCGCAGAGCGACGAGGAGCCGGTGCCGGACCCGAATCCGCAAACCGGACCTGGCTTATTCGCCTAGTCGAACGCCCACGAGTACAACACGTCCAGCGCGTTGTTGGTTCCGGTCTGGATCTGCAAGGTAACGCGGGGGTTGAGCCTGTAGCGCAGGCGCACCAGGCTGGTAGCGGTCGCGGCGCCCTGCTCGAAGCTCAGGAACATGCGCGATGAGATGCGCTTGCCGACCGTGACCACCGTGTTTTCCAGCCCCGGCCCGGTGCCGGTAGCCTGGCGCACGCCCAGTTCGTCCAGGCCGAGCGAATTGGCCAGCTTCGACTGGAAGCCGCCACCCGTCCCTCCCAGCAGCGCCGCAGCCGCAGTACTGAGCACATCGGCCTCGTTGGTGGACGTGCCCTGCATGCCGTGCCCCAGCACCAGCCATGACAGTTTTTCGCTGTCGTTCACCGTCGGCGTCGACACCAGCCTGGCTTGCGGCGATTGCGCCGTGCCGCGTACCTGCACCCCGGCTTCGACATTGGTTTCCGACAGTGGCTCGCCCTCGGGGCGCTTGCGCACCGCGAGAATGTCGAGCGACGGATTGTCGTAGGCGCCGGAGAAGGTGAGTACCGCGCGCTCGATGGTCAGGTTCTGGCCGTAGGCGGCGTAGGTGCCATGGACGGCGCGGATGGTGCCGTTCACGCGCGGCGGCAGCTCGTCGTT
Source organism: Massilia horti (assembly GCF_004614195.1). Taxonomy (GTDB): domain Bacteria; phylum Pseudomonadota; class Gammaproteobacteria; order Burkholderiales; family Burkholderiaceae_D; genus Telluria; species Telluria horti. Next base: position 2,121 of record NZ_SPUM01000128.1, read on the forward strand.
GCGGCGCACGCGCAGGCTGCCGGCCAGGTTGGCGTCGATCCCCATGCCGCGCAGGCGGAACTCGTCGCCCAGGTCGGCCGTGAGGTCGATCGACAGCGGCACGCCGGTTTCCTGTTTGGGCGGCGGGGCTTTCTGTTCGCGCCCGAGCACGATCACGTCGTTCGACAGCGTCGGCCGGCCCTGGGGCGCCAGTTCGACCACCGCGCGGTTGACGCGGAAGTTGCCCTCCAGCGCAAAGCGGCGCGGGTCGCGCACCAGCGTGCTCTGGCCGCTGATCACGACCATGCGGTCGGGGCGCGACAGCGCCTCCAGCTTGTCGGCCACCAGCTTGAGTTGTACGTTGGTTTCGCCGCCTGCAAAGCGCACCGTGCCGTCGGCCACGACGCGGCCCTGCACGCCTTCGAACGACAGGCGCTGCAGCTGGAGCTGGTCGCCGGCCAGCACCGCGCGCAGCTGGCCGTTCTTCAGCCGCAGGCCCTGGTCGGGCCAGCGCACCGCCAGGTTGTCGCCGTTGACATTGCCGCTCAAAGTGGGCGCGCCGACCGTGCCGGCGCCGGAGAGGGCCAGCTTGAGCGCTCCGTCCAGTTCCAGGCCTGGCTGGCCCCCTAGCGGCGCCAGCCAGGCGATCGATTCCATGTCGGCGCTGGCCGTCAGCCGCAGCGGGCTGTCGTTGGCGATCCGGCCGTCCAGCATCTGGACGGTGGCATCAAGACGCGCGTTACCGGAGCGCGTGCCGTCGACCAGTACCTGCATGCGCAGTGCGCCGCCGTTCATGTCGGCACGCGCGTCAAGCTGGCGCAGGCCCAGCGCCACCGGCACTTCGGCGCCGACCACGATGTCGCCCTGTTCGCGGAACACGTGCAGCGTGCCGTCCAGCGCCGGCGCGCCGCCGGTCGCCTTTGCGGTGCGCAGGTCGAGCGCCCACTGCGCGCCAAGCGTCAGGTTGCCGGACAGGCTGCCGCGCGCGCCGGACCCAAACTGTGCCAGGTAAGTGATCGGCACGCCGGTCGCGCTGCCCTTGCTGTTCCAGATCCCTCCGAGCTTGACCAGTGACTCGATGTTGACGGAGCCGTCGGGCAGCTTGATCTGCGCGCCGTTCAGGGCGATCTGCTCGGGCTTGGCCAGAGCGCGCAGACCGGCGCCGGGCGCGGTCGCGATGCGCAGCGGGACCGGCGCGGCCAGCGTGAACGTGAAACGACCGCGGTTTTGCAGGGCGATGACTTGGCCGTTCCACACGTTGCCGGTCCAGCCGCCCTGCACCTCGGCGAGGGCGTCGAAGTCCGCGCCACGCCCCGACGCGCGCAGGACGTGGGCGCCGCGGGTGCCGGAGGTCTGCAGCCGTGCCTGTGCCACCCGCGTGTCGCCGCTGGCGTAGTCGGTGATCTGCACGTCGCTTGCGAGCGCGTCGTTGGCGCCGTGTCCCGAGCCAAGGTTGGCGCTCGCGCGCAGCGCACGGATCGTTTGCGTGCCAAATTTGACGTTCTGCCCTTCGAGGGCGGCGGTGAGCGATGGCGTGTCGATGGTGCCGAACAGGGTGCCGCTGCCGCGCAGTGCGCCGCCGTAGTTCGGACCCAGCGCGGCCAGCTGGCCGGCATCGATGCGCCATTCGAGCTTATCGCCAGGGCTGCCGAAGCTTCCGAGCGCGGCCAGCACGTTGGGACCGAGGTGCAGGTCCACGTCCACGCCCGAGATACGCTTCCTGTCCGCGTTCAGCTTGGCACGGCCCCATAGCGGCGAGCCGGACAGCGTCGACTGCTGCAGCGCCAGGTCGAGCGAGCCGCCCGCGTTGGCGCCGGTGCGGCCAATGGCGGTAAAGCTGCCGTTGATGCTGCCGGCCAGCGGCGCACCGAAGGCGGCCGGGTTGAAGCGTTCGGCCCTGCCGCTGGCATTGGCCTCGACCACGCGCCTGCCGGCGGCGCCCGCCAGCCGGGCCTGGCCGCTGGCGCGCAGCAGGCTGTCGTCCGATTTGCGCTGCGCTTGCACCCAGCCCAGGCCGCGCGCGTCGAGTTCGAAGGTGGTGCGCGGCTCGGCCATCGTGCCGCTCAATATGCCGTTCGCCACCACCGAGCCGTACAGGTTGCTGCGCGCCGCCGACAGCTGGCGGCCGTCCAGGCGCCACAGCAAACGCTCGCCCGGCGCGCCGAAGCTGCCGCGCAGCTGGGCGGTGTTCTGGCCGAGCGCCAGGGTCGCATCCACACCGCTGATGTGGCTTGCGTCGGCGTCGAGCTTGCCCCTGCCGGAGAGCGGTTGGCCGAACAGGCGGCTGGGCTGCAGCGCGAAGCCGGCGTTCACGCGCCAGGCCGGGGCGAGGGCGCCGGCAACGTTCACTTGCGCGTTGATGTCGGCCTGCGGGTAGGCGCCGAACGCGGCCGGGTTGAAGCGGCTGGCTCTGGCCTCGAACTTGAACGGCTTGTCTTGCGTGAGCGTGGCGCTGCCGGCCAGCTGCACGACCGCCGATCCGGCTGAGAGTCTCGCCTGCTGCACGTCCAGCACGTTGTTCTTCAGGGTGGCGTTGGCGGCAAGGCGCAGGCCCCGGTCCGCCAGTTGTACCTCGAACCCTTGGGTTTCATCAAAGCTGCTCACCCGCAGGTCGCCCGTGATTTTGGTCGGCTTCATGCTGCTGTAGACCTGCTTGAGGTCGAAGGCATCGGTGTGCAGCGCAAACTGCGCCGTGCCCAGGCCTTTTGCGTCGGGGCCGCGCTGCACGCTGCCGCTGCCGGTGAACTTGCCGGCGGCGCCGAAGTCGAGCAGCACGTCGGAGACGCGCATGGTCGACAGGTTGCCGCCCAGCCGGCCGCGCATCGCGCGCAGCGGCAGGCGCTGCTGGTCGATGGTACCGGCCGGGCCGCTATTGATCAGGTCCACGTCGCCGGACACGTTGCGCTTCGGGTCAAGGTGCGCGGTGACCGCAAGCGACAGGTCGGCTGTCGGCAGCGCGGGCATGAAGAAGCCGGGATCGATGTTGCGGCCATTGATTTGCAGGTCGCGCAACGGGATTTCGGCGTATGGGTCCAGCGTGAGACGAGCCTCGCCCACCGCGCGTCCGGCCTGGCCGCTGGCCTGTACGATCGTGTTCGTCAGGTCGCCGCCGGCATGCAGCTTGAGCTGCGCCGCGCGCGCGCCGGCGGCCGCCTGCGTCTGGGTCAGGCTCGCGTCGGCGTTCAGTTTGAAGGGGCGGGTGGCGCCAATGCTGCCGGAGGCCGCCACCTGGCCCCAGGGCGTCGCGGCCACCGCATGGCGCAGCAGCCACCGCTGCCGGTCGCCGGCCAGGCTTACGCGGATGTTGTCCAGAACCGTGGTCGCGCCCTGGTTCACGAACATCACCTTGGCCACCCGCACATCCTCCAGGTTCAGGCGGAACGGCGCGGCCAGCGTGGCCGGCATCGGCGAAGGCTGCCCCTTGCGCAGGGTCTCCACGCGCAGGCTGCTTGCATCGAGCTTGTTGACCTCGATCCCGCTGGACAGGTACTGCAATGGCGACCAGAGGATGTCGACGTTTTCCGCGGTGATCAGCTGGTCTTCGGTACGGAACACTATGTGCTTGATGTGCATCGCGCCGTACAGGGAGCCGGTAATCCCGGAAAGCTTGAGCCTGCCGCCGCTGGCATTGGCGATCTTTTGGGCGATCATCTGCAGCGTCGATTCGCGCCCGAGGTACCAGATGCCGCTGCCCAGGAGGAGGACGATGGCGGCAAGCGCGATGGCCACGCGGCGCGGCCAGCGCCGCCGCTTGCGGGGGGCCTCTGGCTTGTCGGTGGTAGGTTCGTTAGCCATCAGAACGTGAATCCGATTGAGAAGTGCAGGCGCACCTGGTGCGCCGATTTGCCGTATGCGACGTCGATCCCGATCGGCCCGACCGGGCTGCGCCAGCGCGCGCCCAGGCCGTAGCCGACCTTTGGCCGCAAGTCGTGCAAGGTGTCGGCCGCGTTACCGAAGTCGTAGAACGCCGCGATGCCCCACGGCGGCCTGACCCACCAGTCGTACTCGACGCTGCCGGTCATCAGGTAGCGCGCGCCGACGATCGCCTCGCCTTCCATCACGCCCAGGTCCTGGTAGGCGTAGCCGCGCACCGACTGGTCGCCGCCGGCGCGGAACAGGAATTTGCTCGGGATTCCCGCCTTTTCTTTGGAGCCGACCGCGCCAAGCTCGCCGCGCAGCACCAGCGTGCCGCTGGTACCAACGGGATAATAGGTGAGGAAGCGGCCATAGGCGCGCACGAACTTTTCGTCGGTCAGGATCGGCAGGGGTGCGATGCCCAGCTGGCCGTTGACGATGAAGCCGCGCGTGGGCAGCACCAGGCTGTCGAGCGCGCGCCGGGTGACACTGTAGGTGAGCGGCATGCTCTTGCTGTAGCTGGTGCCCACGTCGGCGATGGTCAGTTGCTCGGTCAGCACCTCGAGCGTGAGGGTGCGTTCGAGCAGCGGCGAGCCCCAGGTGCGGCTGGCGGCAAGGCCGACGGTGCGCGACAGCTGGCCGTTCAGGTTGGAGCGCTCGTAACCGCCGCCGATGCTGTTGTTGTGGCCCCCCGGCGTGGTCGGCCAGAAGAAATCGGCGCGCGCCGACTGCCTGCGCTGTTCGTAGATCACGTGGCTCTTCATGCGCTTGCCGAACACGTTCAGGTTGTCGTAGTTGACCTGGCCGCGTGCGCCGGTGTTGGTCGAATAGCCCAGGCCGAGCGAGACGTTCCTGCGCTTGTTCTCGGTCACCCGAACCAGTACCGGCACCACGCGCGGAGCCGGCGGCCCCGCGGCCGGGGGCTGTTCCTGGCCTGCCAGCTCGCCGAGCTGCTCGTTCAGGGCGGCTGTCATGTCGGCGCTTACCTCGACGCTCGAAAAATAGCCGGTGTCCTGCAGCCTGGCCTGGAATGCCTGCAGCGCCGCCTCGCTGTACTGGTCGCCCGGCCTGATCTTGTTCAGGTTGGTGATCACCGACTGCGGGTAGCGTTCCAGGCCGACGATGTTCAACCCGTCAAAATGCACTTCGGGGCCGCTGTCGACCACCACCTTCAGGTTTGCGCGCCGTTTTTCGGGGTCGACCACGGCCTGCGTCTCGGCCAGCTCCGCGAGCGGAAAGCGCGACTGGATGATCTCGCGCAGCAAGCCGCGCTTGGCCGCCTCCCAGTCACTCTGGCGAAAGCGGCTGCCCACCGGCAGCATCCAGCTGCTCTTCAGTTTGGCAGTGTCGACCGGCGCTTCCGACTTGTTGGTCAGGACGAAGCCACGCAACTCGATGTCGACGTCGCCGACCTCCACCGGCAGCCCGGGCTGGACCGTCACGCGCGCCACCGGCACCGGGCCGCCGGTTACCAGCACGGCATCGACCGTGGGCGAGTAGTAGCCTTCGGTCGCGACCAGGGTCTTGACCTGCTCGGGCGCGACCTTGACCAGGTGCCGCAGCTGTTCCAGGTCGATCCGTGGATCGCCGCGCCAGCGCATCAAGTCGAGGTTTTGTTCGAGCAGCTTGTCCAGCGGGCGTGGCGCATGGATCTCGACGCGGTATTTGAGCGGGGCCGGGGCGGCGGCCTTTGGCGGCGTTTCTTGCGCAGAGGCGACCGGTCCGCTTAGCAGGGCGTACACGGCCAGCACGATTTGTGACAAAATTCGTGACTTCCGTTGCGCCGTCGCGGATCGTTGGTCTGGTCTTGCGTGAAACATGTCTCTCCATTCGAGGAATAGCCGAGGTCATCTTAACTGATCGGTAAAAATGATGGCGAACACTAAACTTCCTCTGGAGCTAAATCATCATGTTGCAGCCTGACAGCGCGCTCGTTCTTTTCAGCGGCGGCCAAGATTCCACCACCTGCCTGGCCTGGGCCCTGCAACGTTATGCGCGCGTCGAGACGATCGGCTTTGATTACGGCCAGCGGCACGCCATCGAGCTTGAAGTGCGGCCAATCGTGCTGGCCGAGATGCGCGCGCTGTCGCCCGACTGGGATGCGCGCTTGGGCGAGGATCACATGATCGACCTGTCGCTGATCTCCAGCGTTTCCGACACGGCGCTCACCTCCAACGTCGAAATCCAGATGCAGGCCAACGGCTTGCCGAATACCTTTGTGCCGGGGCGTAACCTGCTGTTCATGCAGGTGGCCGCGATGGTGGCCTACCGGCGCGGCCTGAACGTGCTGGTGGGAGGCATGTGCGAGACCGACTTTTCGGGCTATCCGGACTGCCGCGACGACACGATGAAGGCGCTGCAGGTGGCGCTTAACCTGGGCATGGCGACGAGGCTGAAGGTGGAGACGCCGCTGATGTGGATCGATAAGAAGCAGACCTGGGAACTGGCGCACGAGGCTGGCGGGGAGAAGCTCGTGGATTTGGTCCGGTTTGCGACTCACACCTGCTATCTGGGCGAGCGCGGCGAACGCCATGAGTGGGGTTACGGTTGCGGCACGTGTCCGGCTTGTGAGCTGAGGGCGCGCGGTTATCGGGAGTATGCCGCGAGCCGGCAGGCGGCCTGATCGTACTGCTTGCCGGAGGGCGTAGGGTGTGCAGCTTTGCTGCGCACGCGGTCAACGTTTGCAGGCTCGCGGCGCCACCACCGTACGCACCGTTCGCACGCGGACGCAAACTCTGCTCAGCCGTACCGTGTGCGCCCAGGTGCGCACCCTACGAACTTGCGGCTGCTGTTTCGTTATTGCGAACTACGGTTATAGCGTGGTTAGCCGTTAAACCGCGTGTTCGCGCAGCGCGCGGTTCCGGCGCGAGCGGTTCACGAAGAACCAGATGATGGCCAGCGGCAGCAGCAGGGGCAGCAGCAGCGGGGAGATCGCGGCCGCGACCGCCAGTGCGGCCACTCCCAGCGCTCCCAGCAGGATGATGCCGACCCCGGCAAACACCACCGCCAGCACCACGCCGACGACCAGCATCACCAGTCCCGCGATCAGCGTTCCGCCGCCGGCGAACAGCAGTCCGATCAGCGCGCCGAACGGGCCGTCGATTTCGTCGCCGTCGATATTGAATACCATGCCGTGGCTGTGCACGAACACGTTCCAGGCCACGATGGCCAGTACGAACAGGATGATGAAGGGAGCGATTTTTTTCATGGCGTTTCCTCGCTGGTTGCTTGTTGTAGTTGGGGTGAACGTGTTCTGTATGGTGTCACTGTACCCCCGCGCCACACAGCGAGCGAGGGGATTGCGACAGGCGGCATTTTCCCCGGGTCGACCAGTCGCGGCGCGCGACGAACGGCAGCGCCGGCTGCTGCCGGACTTGGCCTTGAATTGCGCGATCCGTTGTCTATACTGAGAACCTGCTGTTGAAGGAGGCAACCTATGCAAGACCTCATTCATGCACAAAGGGTCCGTCTGCGCATGGCGCGGCGCGTGCTGGCTCACAGCGGTCCCAAAGGCCCGCCGTCGGCGCCGCCCACGATACCGCCGATCATCATCAATCCGTTCAGCCGCCCCATCCCCGTGCCGGCGATCGATCCGCGTCACGCGCCTCCCGGGCCGCCGGTCACTCCTCCCAGGCGTCCGGATTGGCGCATGTAAGCATGGCCGGTGCGTTTTCCATTATCATTTGGGCTTTTCGGGTGGCCGCAAGGGCGCGACCCGGCTCAATTGAAGCAGGATGATGTACGACGAAGCACCCGAACGCGACGCAGCGATAGAAGATGACACCCCGGTCCAGGAGCCGCGCCTGTGGCAGGGCAACGGCTGGACCGCGAAAGTGATCAAGAATGAGGATGACGACGGCTGGGCCGTCGCGATGATCAAGGATGGCGAGCCGGAGCCGGCGCTGGTCGGTCCGTGGACCATGGGCCGCGACAAGAAGAACCCCAAGCCGCTCGACCAGGCGGCGTTCAACACGCTGGTCAAGACCGCATCCGAAGTGATCCGCCGCCACGAGCAGCAGCTGCACGCGATGCTGCACAAGAGCACCGTGGTGGCGACCGGGCAGGGCGAGCTGAAGGTGACGCTGGACATCGTGCCGGACGAGTACGAGCCGTATGCGCTGCTCACCGCGTTCGACGAGATGGGCGAGCAGGTCGCCCAGGTGCGGGTCGAGCCGACCTTCAAGCTGAGCCCCGCCTCGGCCTATGGCTGGATCGAAAACGATTTTCGCGCGCCGCGCTGATAACTTAATCGCCCACAAGCCTGCTGACCTGATAGTATTTCCTCTGCGCATCACTTATGCTTAGGGGGAATAATGGAAAGCCGTCTTGCCCGCCTTGAAGCGGTGCAATCAATGCTGCTCGAGATCGGGCAGCTGTCGACCACTTGCAGCGACATCGTCGCCTTCATCCGCGCCGTGCACCGCGCGCTGTACCGCATCATGTATGCGGCCAACTTCTATGTGACCCTGTCCGAGGACGACGGCAGTGTGCGCTTCGTGTACTTCGTCGACGAGAAGGACGAAGGGCCGAGCCCGTACGAAAAGGTCCGGCTGGCCTCGCCCGACCAGTCGCCCACCGCCTACGTCATGCTCACGCGCGAGACCCTGGTGGCTACCCGCGCGGATTTCATCGCGCGCGCCGCGGAAGGCATGAAGTGGGGCGGCGGCACCACGGCCGAGCACTGGATGGGCTGCCCGCTGCTCGACCAGAACCACCAGGCGCTGGGCGCGATCGTGATCCAGAGCTATTCGGAACAGCATACCTATAGTGATGAAGACCAGGCGCTGTTCGCGCTGATCGCCAACCACGTGTCGGCCGCGCTGCAGGGCCTGCAGAGCATGGACCGGCTCGAGCGTGCGGTGCAGGAGCGCACCGCGCGCCTGGCGCACGAGGTGGCCGAGCGGCGCCGCGCCGAGAAGGTGCAGCATGCGCTGTACCAGATCGCCAGCCTGGCGTCGTCGGCGCTCCCGGCCGAGGAGCTGCCGCGCGCGCTGCACGGCATTATCGGCGAGCTGATGGTGGCCGAGAACTTCCTGATCGGGCTGTACCACCCGGAGACGCACGAGATCAGCATTCCTTATTTCGTCGACCAGCAGCACGAAGAGCCGCCGGTCGAGCGCTTCCCGTTCGGGATGGCGATGTGTTCCTACCTGCTGGCCTCGAAACAGGCGCAGCTGCACGATGCGGGCAGCTTTGCGCGGCTGGTGGCCAGCGGCCAGGTCAGGGAACCGCTGGGCAGCCTTGATATCGCCAGCTGGATGGGCGCGCCGATGCTGGTCAACGACGAGCCGTACGGCGTGATCGTGGTCCAGAGCTACGATCCGGCGATCGTCTACACCAAGGCCGATCTTGACCTGCTCGCCTTCATGGCCAGCCATGTGGCGGTGGCGATCGCGCGCCTGCAGGGCGACCGCGCGATCCGCCAGACCAAGGAGCGGCTGGAGCAGCAGAACGCGGCGCTGAACAACGCGCTCACGGCGTTGCAGGATGCGCAGTCGGAGCTGGTGCGGCAGGAAAAGCTGGCGTCGCTGGGGCGGCTGGTGGCGGGCGTGGCGCATGAGATCAACACCCCGCTGGGCATCTGCGTGACGGCGACCAGCCACATGGTGCAGGAACTGAAGCTCACGCGCGAGGAACTGGCGGCGGGCGAGCTGACCGAGGATAGCCTCTCCGGCTTTTTCGACGTGCTCGACCAGTCGCTGCGCATCATGACCACCAACACCCAGCGCGCGGCGGCGCTGGTGCGCAGCTTCAAGCAGGTGGCGGTGGACCAGTCGTCGGGGGAACTGCGCAGCTTTAACCTGGGCACCTACCTGAACGAGGTGCTGCTGTCGCTGCAGCCCAAGCTCAAGGGCCGGCCGGTGACGGTGGAGGTCGACTGCGCGAAGGACATCACGCTCGAAAGCTATCCGGGCGCGGTGTCGCAGATTGTGACCAACATGGTCATGAACTCGCTGGTGCACGGGTTCGAGGAAGGCCAGACCGGGCGCATCGACATTCGCGCGGCGCTCGATGGCTCCTCGGTCACCCTTGCCTATACCGACGACGGCGTGGGCATGGACGAGGAGGTGCTCGGCAAGCTGTTCGATCCGTTCTTCACCACCAAGCGTGGCGCCGGCGGCAGCGGGCTGGGGGCGCACATCCTGTACAACCTCGTGACAGGGGCGCTGGGCGGCAGCGTGCGCGTGGAGAGCGCGCCGGGGCAGGGACTGCGGTATTACCTGAGGTTTCCGCGCAGCCGGCGGGAGCAGGCGGTGGCGGCCTAAAACCCCACAACAATAGTCAGCCCCAAAAATCGTCGTCCCTCCCATTGGTCGGCACGACTCGCGGGAACAGCGCCACTGGCGCTGTTCCCGCCATAGACAGCGTGAAATGACGCTCAGCATGGGTCCCGCCTGCGCGGGGACGACGCGTTAGCTTTATTAGTTAGTAGTTAGTGATTCACGCTATGGAATATTTGCCGGGGCAGGGGTCTTATCGAGCATCGAGCCGCCGGATCGATAGCTCGTTATAACCCGTCAGCGCGTCCGGCTCGCGGCTGAACCGGTGGTCCGGCAGCAGCGCCACCAGCACTTCGGCCGTCGTGCGCACGATGCAGTTTGGTCCCATGTGGCCGCCGGTGACGCGGCCCTGGGCGTCGGCCACGGCGATGTGCAGGTGCACGCCGTCAGGCGAGAGCGAGCCGGCCAGCGACAGGATTTCGAGGTCGCCGTGCAGCTCCGTCATCTCGTCCATGCCGGCCAGCCGGATGCGTGCAGCAGTCAGGCTGCCGATCCCTTGCACCACAAAGCCGGCGTTTGCCTGGTGCCCGGCCAACACCTCTCCGAGCGCGGCGCGCAGGTCGAGCCGTGCGGGAAAACGGAGCGGCAGGGCGTGCATGCTCATATTGGGCGCGGTGGGGAGGGAATATCGATGATTGTAGCGCGGCCCAAGCGCCTGTAGCGCAGGAAGTCAGTCGGCCATGCCCAGCGCCTGCAGGCGCGCGATGCCTTTGTCGGCGAACGAGCGCGCCCGCGTGGCCAGTTCCGCCAGTGGTGTTGCGGTTCAGCCCGGCCAGCGCTCGTTGATTTCCACTGCCTTGTCGATGTTCTGGATCAGGAGCTTGACGTAGTGGGGATCGAGGTGGTGGCCGGCCACTTCGCGCAGGTGCTCGACGACCTTGTCGATCGGCCAGGCTTCCTTGTAGCAGCGCGCATGGCACAGCGCGTCGAACACGTCGGCCACCGCGACGATTCGCGCGTACGGGTGGATATTCTCCCCCTTCAGGCCTTGCGGATAACCGCTGCCGTCCCATTTCTCGTGGTGCTGGTGCGCGATCACGGCCGCCGCGCGCAGGATCGGGCGCTGCGAGCCGTCCAGGATCTGCAGGCCCACGGTCGGGTGCTGCTTCATGATTTCCCATTCTTCGGGCGTGAGCTTGCCCGGCTTGAGCAGCACCGCGTCCGGAGTGGCGATCTTGCCCACGTCGTGCATCGGCGCGGCGTGCATCAGCACCGCCGTTTCGTCCTCGGACAGGCCGGATTCGTGGGCCAGCAGGTGGCAGATTTGCGCCATGCGGCGCACGTGGTTGCCTGCTTCGTGCGAGCGCGATTCGACCACGTCGCCCAGGCGCAGGATCAGCTCGGCCTGGGTATCGGTGATTTCCTGGTTCAAGAGGATGTTGTCGAAGGCGATCGCGACGCCCTTGCTGAATACTTCCAGCAGTTGCGCGTCGATCTCCGAGATTTCTTCGACCCCTTTGAGGACCAGCAGCGTGGACTTGCCGCTGCTGTTGGGGAAGTAGCCGACGAAGGTGTCGCCGCACAGCTTGGAGATCCGGTTGCTGCGCGCGTCGTCGAGCTGCGCGATCAGTTCCGGTCCAAATTCCTGGTAGTTGAAGTCGCCGATCTGGGCCAGCACCTCGTACTGGCTTTCGCCGGTGATCACGCTGGCGCCCTTGATGCGCAGCAGCATGCTTTGCTCCAGGCGCAGCAGCGCGACCACCTGCTGCAGCAAGCCGCTGGCAAAGTCTTTCAGGTTGCGCTGCTGGAACAGGTGCGAGGAGGCGGCGATCACCCGCTCCAGCCCTTCGCGGTAGCTAAGCTGCACCCGGCGCGCCTGCTCGACCTTCATGATGTCGCGGTAGGCGCGCAGCGCGGCAAAGGTGGTGGTGAACAGCTTGGTCCGGTCCAGTTCGGTCTTTTCCTTGTAATCGTTGATGTCGTAGTCAACGATCACGCGCTCTTCCGGCGCCTGGCCCGGCTGCCCGGTGCGCAGCACGATGCGGGTGAACTGGTTGTCCAGGTCCTGGCGCATCCAGCGCGCCACTTCCAGGCCGCTGTCTTCCTTTTCCATCACCACGTCGAGGAACACCAGCGCGATGTCTTTCTCGCGCGCCAACACCTCCTTCGCTTCCGCGCCGCTGTAGGCGTGCTGGAAAGCCAGGCCCCGCCCGTCCAGCCGGAAACGCGACAGTGTCAGCTTGGTGATGTCGTGGACATCCGGTTCATCGTCAACCAGCAGGATTTTCCAAGGAGCGAGCTTGGGCGCGGCGGAAGACAGAAAGGACATGGGCTTTTCCGAGTGGTTTCTGGTGTTTGATGGTGAACGGTTCCAGTCTTGTCAGCTCGATCAGGCTGAAAATGTCAATTGATTGTAGTATGACTATGGGCCATTAACAACAGGAAACATTGAAATACCACAGAACAAAAAAATAACATATAACGAAGGATAATTGTTTTGTTTGCTTGTAAATTTTTCTTGCCATGAAGGATGCGCAGCCCGGCGACGCGGTGCATGGCATCGAAAATATCAAAGGCTTGTTCCGGTACTAACACTTGGATACAAAGTCCTACAAATGTGCAGAACTCGGGGCTTCGAACGGGCGTATATTGGTGTTCAATATCCCGATTGACAATGGAAGGATGAAACATGAAAACCTTGGTTTGCCAGTTGACCCTGGCTGGTCTGTTCTTGCTGGCGGCGGGCGGCGCCAGCGCCGGCGTGACCGTGACTTACAACCAGCCGGAAAATTTCGCCGACCTGCCGTTCACGACCTGGGAACGGGAAGATGTAATGAAGGGGATTTCCGAGCATTTCGACAAACTGGGCAAGGCATTGCCACCTGGGCAGGACATCAGGATCGAAGTGCTGGATATCGACCTGGCCGGGCGCGAGTACCCGGCCCGCAGCGCGGGGCGCGAGATTCGTGTCCTGCGCGGACACGCGGACTGGCCGCGCATGCACCTGCGCTATTGGCTCGAGCAGGATGGACGCGTTATCAAGAGCGGTGAGGAGCAGCTCAGCGACATGGCGTACCTGGACCGCACCAACCGCTATTTCGAGGGCGAACAGCTGCGCTACGAAAAGCAGATGATCAATGATTGGTGGGGAAAAACCATCGGGCCGGTCAAGCGGTAACGAAGTAGGGCAGGCACCGCTTGTTGTGTCGTTTCCGGCACTGCCG
>NZ_SPUM01000095.1 GCF_004614195.1 Massilia horti
CCGCAACTTCACTTCGCTACGTTCGCGAACCGCGTGCGCACAGGTGCGCACCCTACGATGTGCAACATACGCGAATCCGGTCAGGCCTTCGCGGCCGACAGCATGCGCTCGACGTAACGCGCGATCAGGTCGATCTCGAGGTTGACCTTGGCGCCGGCGCGCAGGTGCTTGAGGGTGGTGACTTCGAGCGTGTGCGGGATCAGGTTGATCGAGAAGCGGCATACCTTGCGTCCATCCGCCTCGATGTCCTCGACCCGGTTGACGGTCAGCGACACACCGTTCACAACCACCGAGCCTTTGTAGGCGAGGAATTTGGCCAGCTCCGCCGGCGCGTCGATCACCAGTTCGAACGACTCGCCAACCGGCTCGAAGCTGTGCACTTCGCCCAGCCCGTCGACGTGTCCCGACACCAGGTGCCCGCCCAGGCGTTCGGCCAGCGTCAGCGCCTTTTCCAGGTTCACCTGGCCCGGCTCGGCCAGGCCAGCCGTGCGGTTCAGGCTCTCGCGCGAAACGTCGACCGTGAACGAGCGCTCGGTCTTTGCCACTACCGTCATGCATGCGCCATTGATGGCGATCGAGTCGCCCAGCGCCACGTCCGCCAGCGACAGCGCGCCAGCGTCGATATCGAGGATTACGCCCGCCTCCAGCCCGTCGGCCTGGGGCGTGACCGATTTGATAGTGCCTACGGCAGCGACGATTCCAGTAAACATAAAGCCTTATTCCTCCGGTTTGATAAATCTGGCCAGGATGCGCACGTCGGCGCCAACCTGTTTGAATTCGTGAAAAGCCAACTTCTGCCTGTCCGCCAGTTTCGCCAAAGGCGGCAGCGCGAACATGCCCTGCCCCGCGCCGATCAGGCACGGCGCCAGGTACACCAGCAGTTCGTCGACGCAGCCTTCGCGCACCAGCGATGCGTTCAGCTTGGCGCCGGCTTCCACGTGCAGCTCATTGATCTCGCGCCGGCCCAGTTCCTGCATCAGCGCCGGCAGGTCGACCTTGCCGGCGGGGTTGGGCAGATTGATCAGGTCGTGCCCGGCCGCGCGCAGCCGCGCTTCTTTTTCCGCATTCGGGACCGCGGTCACGATCCAGCACGGCTCGCCCTGCAGGATCTTCGCGTCGAGGGATATTTCGAGCTTGCTGTCGACAATCACCCGGCGCGGCTGACGCGGCGTGTCGATGCCGCGCACTGTCAGTTGCGGGTCGTCGGTCTTGACGGTGCCGATTCCCGTCAAAATGGCGCAGGCTCGCGCGCGCCACGCGTGGCCGTCCTGGCGCGCTTGCGGTCCGGTGATCCACTGGCTTTCGCCGCTCGCGAGGGCCGTCACGCCGTCCAGGCTGGCCGCGCTCTTCAGGCGCACCCATGGACGCCCGCGACGCATGCGCGAGAAAAAGCCTATGTTCAGTTCGTACGCTTCCTCTGGCAGCACGCCGGACGTGACGGCAATGCCGGCCGCCTCCAGCTGCGCCAGGCCGCGTCCGGCCACCAGCGGATTGGGGTCAGTCATCGCCGCCACCACGCGTCCGAGCCCAGCCTCAACCAGCGCGTTAGAGCATGGCGGGGTGCGTCCGTGGTGGCTGCATGGCTCCAGCGTGACGTAGGCGGTGGCGCCGCGCACGTCGTTGCCGCGCTCGGCGGCGTCGCGCAGCGCCTGGATCTCGGCATGCGCCTGGCCAGCGGGCTGGGTATGGCCAGCGCCAATGACGACGCCGTCCTTCACGATCACGCAACCGATGCGCGGGTTGGGCGTCGTGATGTACATGCCTTTGGCTGCCCATTCCAGGGCCAGCGCCATGCCTTCGATGTCGGTGTGGATCTGCACGTTGGTGTTCATTGTGTGGCTGTCATGGCGGCGCCTCGGCACCGTCACAACCGGCGTCGCGCGCGGGATCGCACACGCGCGCCCGGCCCAGCATGTTGATTTTAATACGGCGCGTGTGCCGCCCCTGGAACAGCGAGAGCGTCCCCAAGCGCGCCTGCGCGCTGCTGGTGTCGCTGCAGCTTCTTCCAGCGCCATTGTAGGCGATGTAATACGGCGCTGCAGGGCTCGTGAAGGCAAAGCGGACAGTGATCCCTTCGGCCAGTGGTCCGTGCACGGCGATGATCTCATCCTGGGGACCGGGTTTGCGGTCGCGATCCCGGTCGACGAAGACGGTCCAGCCGCGCGTCCAGTCGACCCCCAGCGGATCGGCGGGCCGCAGCATCACCCTGCCGTTGCGCCCCATGGCCTGGGAACGCGTCAGTTCGATCGCGCTGAACAGGTCGTTGACGGCGGCTTTGAGCTGCAGGCCGTAAATCAGGTCGCGCATGGCCGGGGCCGCAATCGCCAGCGCCACGGCGCCCACCGCCAGCACGATCATTAACTCGACGAACGAAAAGCCGCGGGGCCGGGCCGTCATGGCCAGCAGTGCGATCCCTGTCCGCTGGCGCCTTGCTGGCCGGCGCTGCTGAGCGTCAGGGTGCCGCATTCAGGCTCGGCAAAGCGTGCGTCGACATTGGCGGTACCGGGCCGCGCACGCACCTGAACGCATTCGCTGATCTTACGGTCTGGGCACGCCCGGGCATCGAGTTCGTAGGCGCTGGAGCGGGCGTTCGGTCCCGACCACCACTTCATGCCCGGTTCGTCCGGCATCTGCGCCTTCGAAAACGCCACGTAGGTATTGTGCTGCGCATAGTGGCGTTCCTCCTGCTGCAGCGCTTCGATCATCGCGACCTGGGCCTCGACGCGCTTGGTCTTGGTGATATGGTGCGCATAACTGGGATAAGCCAGTGCGGCCAGTATGCCCATGATTACCACTACTATCATCAGTTCGATCATCGTAAAGCCCTTCATCGATTCCTCCCTTGTTTTGTCATTCAATCGCGGCCTGGTGCAGTTCCGGCCAGTTGGCCACTTCGCGCCAGCCAATGCGCTGCCTGGGCAGCCTGTACCAGGACTGCAGCACCACCTGGGTGGAAGCGCGGGTGCCGAAGCCGATTGCGGTGATGCGGTAGACGCTGCCGGACGGTTGACCGGATGCAGGCGGCAGCAACTCGATGATGTAGGCCGGCCGCCGGGCCGGTAGCAGGCCCGTGCCCGTTGGCATCGCGGCACCGGTGAAGCGGCCGTACGGGACAGCGAAGTCGCCGGCCAGATCGACGGCATGCCATGCAGGATGCGCATGCCCGTCCGCCGCCTGGCATAGTCCGAGGTCGAAGCTGGTCCGGCCGCAGCCGGGGGCGAAGGCCGCAGCGCTGCCGGATGCAAGCGCGGCGGCCCGCGACGAGGCGGGGTCAAGGCCGCCGCCAATATCTCGCTCCGCGTCCGTCAAGGCTGCTTCGGCCGCCTGCAGGGCGATGTGGCGATCGCGTTCGGCGCGTGCGGACTTTTCCGCGTTGAGCGCGGTGCGCGCCGCGCAGACCCCGGCCATCAGCACCGCCAGCATCAGGACCAGCGCGGTGACGAGCGCCGCGCCGTTTTCATGGAGCCGCCGCACGGGTCACCTCTGCCGCAGGAACACAGTGGTGGTGAACAGCCTGCGTTCGCGCGCCTGCCCATCCGTCGCCAGCGCGGCCTCGGCCAGTTGCGATCCCGGGTCGCTTCCGGCGTGCGCGTCATACGCGCTGCCGAACAGCCTGAATGTGGCGTTGCCTGCCTTGCCAAGCCCCGGCTGGCCCGCATGCAGCAGCAACGCGACCTTCACGCTCACCACGCGCTTCCAGTACGTGCGCCGCTGCCTGTCCTGTTCGCGCGCGGTCTCGGTTGCACCCTCCGGCACCAGATCCGCGTCGAGTGCGTCGATGGCGCTCGCGTTGACGTAGCGATTCGGCACGCCATCCGGTGGCGAATCCGTATCCACGCCGTAGAGCACCTGGAAGCCGTCCACGCCGCTCACCACCGCGTCCGCGTTCCAGCCGCTCGCGCCACGGTACTTGCAGCGCAGCTCAGGCTCGCCCTGCGCGTTGCGCGCTACGTAAAACACGCTCCAGCCCTCGTCACCGGCGCCGACGGAAAAGCCAGCGCAGCTGGTCACGCTGCCGTCGCCATGCTGGCCCGGTCCGGCGCCGCTGAAGCGCACCGCCAGTACGTCGCTGCCATTGACCGCCACCGGCAGCGGATCGGCGATGCCATGCCCCGATTTGCTGACCGTCTTGCTGTCCAGCCCCGCCAGCCTCGCCGGCGCGGTATCGTCCGGCCCCGCGTCAAGATCCCAGTCCACATACGCGGCCTGGCGCAGCGCGCGGCCGATCAGGTCAAGCGCAAACCTGCCGCCGTCCTCCAGCGCCGCTGCGTGAGCTTGCGCCGCGAACGCGCGGTTGGCCGTCACGAGCAGGGAACCGGCGGCAAGCAGCACGAACAGGCCGATGGCCATCGCAACCAGCAGCTCGGCCAGCGTTGCCCCGCGCTGGTGGCAAGCGGCAAGGCTCATCCGGCCACTCCCGGCACGACCAGCGCGACGATCGGCGCGTCCACACCCGTGTTGCCGCGCCAGCCCAGCTTGACAACCAGCGGCGCGCCAGCCGCGCCCTGGCATTCCCACGCCAGCTTGGTTCGGGCATCGCGGCAGACCACTATGCGCCCGTTCGGAAAGCCGGTACGCAGCGCTTCGCGCACTTCGTACAGGTCCGCCTGTGCGATTTCGCCAGGACTGCAATCGGCGTCGCCATAGCAGGAGGCCGGGGCCGGGGGGCCGTCGGCAGCGGCGTCATACTCGATGAGGTAGGGATTGTCGGCGTCCCCGAGCGCCATCGCGACGGGATTGGCGCGCATGCGTTCGACAAGACTGGCCGCCAAATGCACTGCCGCCGACATCAACGCGGACTGGTGGCGCGTGCGCTGCGCGGCCATTTGCGCGCTGCTCGCGCCGACGATGCCGACCGCAAGCACGAGCATGGCCACCAGCACCTCCACCAGCGTGAATCCGCCAACCAGAACCGAACGCACCGCCCCTCCATGGATCGAATGAGCGACCGGCGTGGCCACTCGCGTGGAGTGAGAAGTTATCAGTGGCGCCAAGCCCAGCCATGAGCGCGCTCAACCGTGCGCCCTTGGCAAACCGGCCCCGTTTGGTGCACCAGGTCAGCGCCCGCGCATGCGTGCCAGCAGTTGTCTGGGCGCGCGAAGCGCCTGCGCGGTATTGAGAATCCAGCGATCGGCAGGGCTTTCGCCAAGTTCAGCATCGGCGATTCGCTGCTTGAACCTGCGCCTCATCGCGCCGGCGGCAACCTGCGCGACGCGCGCCGCGCCGGCCATCATCTGCAGCCGGGAACGATAGAGGTCCACGCGGTGCAGCACGGTCATCCGCCCCAGCAGCTTGAACTTGTAGTCGTAACGCCCCCAGCCGAAATGGTATTGCCGGTCGCCGCGCTCGATCGCATCGCAGACGCTGAAGTAGCAGCACAGCTTGCCAAGCTGGTAGGCGTTATAGCGCGAATCGTGCGCCAGCACGTACAGGTGGTAGGTGGAACCGACCCGGAAGCTGATGGCGCCGCCGCAGATGCGCGACTCGATCGTGGCGGCGACGACGACGCCGTATTTCTGAACCAGCCGCAACAGCCGT
The DNA here is from genome assembly GCF_004614195.1 of Massilia horti. Lineage (GTDB taxonomy): Bacteria > Pseudomonadota > Gammaproteobacteria > Burkholderiales > Burkholderiaceae_D > Telluria > Telluria horti. The sequence goes on from NZ_SPUM01000095.1 coordinate 5,539, forward strand.
TCCACGTCCTGCTCGGTGTGGCAGGAGACCTGCCCTTTCTCGGTCATCCGCGACCGGTTGAAGGCGATGATCTGCCGGACAAGTTGTTCGCTTGCCTCGCCACGCTCGAATGCCTGCACCCGGAACGATGGATGGTCGTTTTGTATCTGCCGAAGCGCACGCCGCATGGCGGCACGTGTATTCTTGCCCAGGCTGGTCATGTACGCCTCGCCCGACGCTGGCAGCGGCATTCGGATGTCTTCCAGGCACTCGACCAGCTGCAAGGGATAACGGATCGCGTCCGCCTTGGTGCTGATGGCGTAGAACGAAATCAGCCGCACCTTGCGGTAGCGCGCAAACACGGCGTCGGCAAAGCGATTGATGTCCTGCGCCGCGACCGGCATTTGCTCGTTATAGACCTGGACCCGGCTGCCCTCGCGCCGAAACAGGAACAAGGTTGTGATGCGCCCAGCCTCGCGCACCACATAGGTGCTGGCGTGCGGTGCGGCCTCGTAGATGGCAAAGCGCGCCACGGTCGTCATCACGCATTCGTACAGCCGTTCAAGCTCGGCCTCGACGAAGGCTGGCACCTCGTTGTCATAGAACTCGATCTGCGGCCCGGCGGCGGCGATCGCAGCGACCTGCGCCTCGCATTGCGTTTCCAGGGCCTGCCCTCTCGGAAAGTGCATCGGCTTGCCTCCTTGGAGGTCGTTTCAAAACGAGCATGGCTGGCTAACCGTCGCCCCCGCGAAGGCGGGGGCCCATACTGAGCCGATCTGGCACGCTGTCTATGGGTTCCCGCCTGCGCGGGAACGACGGAGCAGGCTGTGAGGGCGAGCGCCGGCCTTGCTCTGGCTCCGAAAGTTATCAGGCGAGCTCAAAGGAGGCATGCGGTGCCTCAAGCGTGCGAGGGCGCACGGGAAGGGATTATTTGCGCGGCTGGCCGACTTCGGCGATTGCCTGCTGAAACTCGGAGAGGTCCTCGAAATTCTTGTAGACCGAAGCGAAGCGGATGTAGGCGATCTTGTCCAGGCGCTTCAGTTCAGCCATCACCAGCTCGCCGACGTAACCGGTATCGACCTCGCGCCGCCCGCTGTTGAGCAACTTTTCCTCGATCGACGCGATCGCGTGGTCGAGCGCCTCGGCGGACACGGGACGCTTGCGCAGCGCAAGCTTCAGGCTCCCGCGCAGCTTGGACGACTCGAACTCGGTGCGGCTGCCGTTCTTCTTGACGATGATCGGCATCGACAGCTCGATGCGTTCGTAGGTGGTGAAGCGCTTGTCGCAATGCGAACAGCGGCGCCGGCGCCGGATGGCATCGCCCTCCTCCGATACGCGCGTATCGAGGACCTGGGTATCTTCACTCTGGCAGAAGGGACATTTCATGGGCGCCGGGGCTGCTTAAAAATGGGCCGCATCAGCGGCCCGGGGGTGCGTTGTTACGAAGCGTAGACCGGGTACTTGTCGGTCAGCTTCTTGACCTCGAGCTTGACGCGCTCGATGGTCGCTTCGTCGTGCGGGTTGTCCAGCACGTCGGCGATCAGGTGGCCTACCTTGACCGCGTCTTCTTCCTTGAAGCCGCGGGTGGTGAACGCCGGGCTGCCCAGGCGGATGCCCGAGGTGACGAAAGGCTTTTGCGGGTCGTTCGGAATGCCGTTCTTATTGCAGGTCATGTGGGCGCGGCCCAGGATCGCCTCGGCTTCCTTGCCGGTCAGGCCCTTCGGACGCAGGTCGACCAGCATCACGTGCGATTCGGTGCGGCCAGAGACGATCCGCAGGCCGCGCTCGATCAGGGTCTCGGCCAGCGCCTTGGCGTTCTTCACCACCTGCTGCTGGTATTCCTTGAACTCCGGCGACAGCGCTTCCTTGAACGCGACGGCCTTGCCAGCGATCACGTGCATCAGCGGACCGCCCTGGATGCCCGGGAAGATCGCCGAATTGATCGCCTTCTCGTGCTCGGCCTTCATCAGGATGATGCCGCCGCGCGGACCGCGCAGCGACTTGTGGGTGGTCGAGGTGACGAAGTCGGCGTGCGGCACCGGGTTCGGGTATTCGCCGGCGGCGATCAGGCCTGCGTAGTGCGCCATGTCGACCATGAAGTAGGCGCCGATTTCCTTGGCGATACGGGCGAAGCGCTCGAAGTCGATGCGCAGCGCGAAAGCGGAGGCGCCGGCGATGATCAGCTTGGGCTTGTGCTCGCGCGCCAGGCGTTCCATCTGCTCGTAATCGATGTCTTCCTGCTCGTTCAGGCCGTACGACACCACGTTGAACCATTTGCCCGACATATTCAACTGCATGCCGTGGGTCAGGTGGCCGCCTTCAGCCAGCGACATGCCCATGATCGTGTCGCCCGGCTTGAGCATCGCGAAGAACACGCCCTGGTTGGCCTGCGAGCCCGAGTTCGGCTGCACGTTGGCCGCTTGGGCGCCGAACAGCTCCTTGAGGCGGTCGATCGCGAGCTGCTCGACGATGTCCACGTATTCGCAACCGCCGTAGTAGCGCTTGCCCGGGTAGCCTTCCGCGTACTTGTTGGTCAACTGCGAGCCCTGCGCCTGCATCACAGCCGGCGAGGTATAGTTTTCCGAAGCGATCAGCTCGATGTGGTCCTGCTGGCGAACATTTTCCTTTTGAATTGCGTCCCACAGTTCCGGGTCAACATTGGCGAGCGTGTGATCTTTTGCAAACATGAAAAAAACTCCAATCGATAAGAAACCAGACAACAGGAGGGTTGAATGGACCGCCAAGGCCGAATCAGAGCTTGGCACGGCAAAGCGGCCGCGACACAACTAACCCATCGGTGGCTGCCCAGGCGAACGGCGGATGATATCTCACGTTCCCCGGTGGGTTTCCACCTTCGCTGCGGCCCGAGTGGACGCGGCTTTTCGCCAGTTACGTGAGACGCAAATGGACCAATGATTGTAAGTCAGGCGGCTGATTAGGGCAAGGAAAGGGCTGTCGCGATTGCAAGCCTTTGGGAGAAAGCGACGCCGTGGTCAATTCGGCTACAATCTTGCAGCTTTCTTGCAGCTTTAATCATCCATCAGGAACACATCATGATCGTATTCGTCACCGGCGCCTCGGCCGGATTCGGCGCCGAAATGGCGCGCACCTTCGTCAAGCACGGGCACCAGGTAGTGATGGCGGCGCGCCGCATGGACCGGCTCGATGCGCTGGCCAGGGAACTGGGCGAATCGGCGCTGCCGGTCGAGATGGACGTCGCGAGCAAGGAGTCGATCGATGAGGCGCTGTCGATGCTGCCCCAGTCCTGGCGCCAGATCGACGTACTGATCAATAACGCCGGGCTGGCGCTGAACACCCTGCCGGCGCACCAGGTCCCGCTGGCGGACTGGGAAACGATGATCGACACCAACTGCAAGGGACTGGTGACGATGACCCACGCGCTGCTGCCGGCGATGGTCGAGCGCGGCAGCGGCCTGATCATCAACCTGGGCTCGGTGGCCGGCGCCTACCCCTACCCCGGCGGCAACGTCTACGGCGCAACCAAGGCCTTCGTCGAGCAGTTCACCCTGAACCTGCGCGCGGACCTGGTGGGCACCGGCGTGCGCGCGACCAACCTGGCGCCCGGGCTGTGCGGCGGTACCGAGTTTTCGAACGTGCGCCTCAAGGGCGACGACGCGGCCGCGGCCAAGGTCTACGAAGGCACCACGCCGCTCACGGCCAAGGACATTGCCGACACCTGCTACTGGATCGCCACGCTGCCGCCCCACGTCAACATCAACCTGATCGAGATGATGCCCACCTGCCAGGGCTTCGGCCCGCTCAACATCCGCCGCGCCTGATCCCCCAGGTTCTCGCCAGTGTCAGATTTGTTATGGTTTGTAACAACGCGACACTGTGCGTGAGAAAGTGTTACAGTCCTTGGCTATGCCGGCGGCCTCAGCGTCTACTACCGCCGGCGTTGCTAGCCCAGCCATGAGGGCTACCCGCCATTCCCGCCTGCGGATGTGCGCTAGCGTACATATCGTCCGGTAAATGGCGTAAAATGTTTCTTCTACTCATTTATGGCAATTGAAATGCCTTCAGTTTTTACCTGGGCGGCCCGGGTCTACTACGAGGACACTGACGCCGGCGGCATCGTTTTTTACGCCAATTACCTGAAGTTTTTCGAACGCGCCCGCACCGAATGGCTGCGCGCCGCCGGTATTGGCCAGCAGGAATTGTTGGAGCAGCAAGGCGCGGCCTTCGTCGTCAGGAGCGCCCGCATCGAATACCTCGCGCCCGCCCGCCTGGACGACGAACTCACGCTCACCCTGACCATCGAAAAGCTCGGCCGCGCATCGGTCCAGTTCGCCCAGCAAGCCTGGCGCGGCGACCAGTTGCTGACCAGCGCCAGCGTCAAGGTTGGCTGCATCGACGTGGGCACCATGCGCCCCCGTTCCCTACCCGATGACACCGCTGCTAAAATGCGCGCCGCCTGATAATTCTTATTGAGCAAACACACCTGATGAACGCAGCACAAGACCTCTCCTTCGTCGCCCTGATCTCGAACGCCCACGTGCTGGTGCAACTGATCATGCTCATGCTGTTCCTGCTTTCGCTGTTCAGCTGGACCTACATCTTCCGCAAGCTGTTCACGATCCGCTCCGCGCGTGCCCAGACCGAGCAGTTCGAGCGCAGCTTCTGGGCCGGCGGCAACCTGCACACGCTGCACCAGAGCACTGCCAGCCAGCGCGACCAGAGCGGCGCCCTGGCGCGCATCTTCGAAGCCGGCATGGGCGAGTTCATCAAGGGCAAGCAGGCCGCTTCGCGCGATGCGCTGGACGTCAACTCCGTGCTCGACGGCGCACGCCGCGCCATGCGCGCCGCTTTCCAGCGTGAAATGGATGCGCTCGACCTGCACCTGAACTTCCTGGCCTCGGTCGGCTCGGTGTCGCCCTACATCGGCCTGCTGGGTACCGTGTGGGGCATCATGAACGCGTTCCGCGGTCTGGCCAGCGTGCAGCAGGCGACCCTGGCCGTGGTCGCGCCCGGCATCGCCGAGGCCCTGATCGCCACCGCGATCGGCCTGTTCGCCGCGATTCCGGCTGTGGTCGCCTACAACCGTTTCACGCACGACATCGACCGCCTCGCGATCCGTTTCGAGACCTTCGTCGAGGAATTCTCGAACATCCTGCAGCGCCAGTCGCGCTAAGCCGGGGGAACGAGATGGCCTTTTCCAGCAGCCTGCGCAGCGGACGCCGCCGCAAATTAAAGTCCGAGATCAACGTCGTGCCGTACATCGACGTGATGCTGGTGCTGCTCATTATTTTCATGGCGGTCCCGGCAAACGAGACCCCGAGCGTGGTCAACCTGCCCAAGGCCGAGAAATCGGCATTGCCGCCGGATACCTACATCAAGGTCGAGCTCAAGCCCAATGCCGCGCTGTCGATCGGCGTGGGCGGCAAGGCGCGCGTCGCGAGCGAAGACGTGGCCGACCGCAGCGCCCTGCTGCAGCGCCTGGCCGCGCTGCATGAGGAACATCCGGACTACCCGGTCATGATTGCAGGCGACCGCGACAGTAAGTACGATGACGTGATCCAGCTGATCTCGGAAGCAAAGAAGATGGGCATCAGCCGGGTCGGCCTTGCCACGAAGTGAACAAGAAGCAATGCCAGCAATGAAGCACGCCCACGCCGGCACGCCCTACCGGGTGCCGCCAGAACCGAGCCGCCTGCCAGCGATCCTGCTGGCCGTGGCGGTGCACGCCGTGCTGTTGGCGTTCTTGTGGATCGGCATCAGCTGGCATAACCATGTGCCGGTCGCGGTCGAGGCCGAAGTCTGGGACATGAAGGCCGAGGCCGCCGCCCCGATTCCGCCGCCGCGGGAAGCCGAGCCCGAGCCGGAACCGGCGAGCACGCCGCCGCCGAAAGTGGTGGAACAGCCGGTCGAAAAGCCGGCCGAACAGCCCGACATCGCCCTTGAGCTGGAGAAAAAGCGCAAGGAAGAGAAGCTGAGGAAAGAGCGCGAGCTCGCCGAGGAAAAGGCACGCGAGGACGCGCGGCTGAAGGAACTGGCGAAGAAGGAAGCCGAGAAAAAGAAAGCCGAGGAACTGGCGAAGCTTGAGAAGAAGAAGGCTGAGGAACTGGCAAAGAAAGAGGCTGACAAGAAGAAGGCCGACGAACTTGCCAAGAAGGAAGCCGAGAAAAAGGAAAAGGCCGAGAAACTCGCCAAGGCCAAGCACGAAGCGGCGGAAGCCGCCAAGCGCGAGCAGCTGCGCAAGGAAGACCTGCAGCGCATGATGGCCGCCGCCGGCAGCGGCGGCACCGGCACCGCTGCGAAGTCGAGCGCGCCGCATGCGGACAGCAGCTATGTGGCCGCGATCACCGCCAAGGTCAAGAGCAATACGTACTACGGCGGCAGCACCGACGTGCCCGGCAATCCGAGCGTCGAGTTCCGCGTTGAACAGTTGCCAACCGGCGAGATCATTTCGGTCAGAAAGACCCGCAGCAGCGGCAATCCGATCTTCGACGATGCTGTGGAAAAAGGAATTAACAAGGCGTCACCACTACCCAAGAAGAAAGATGGTACGGTAGAGCGTTCGCTAGTGATCGAATTCAAGATGAAAGACGTCACCTGACCGCGAACCCCTGAACCCTAGCTGAGAGCCACATGAAGAAATTACATTACCTACTGTTCAGTGCTTCCCTGCTGATGGGCACCGCCCAGGCCCAACTGCGCGTCGAAATCGCAGGCGTAGGCAGCAACCAGATCCCGGTCGCGGTGGCCGCGTTCGCCGACGAATCGGTGGCGCCGGAACAGGTGTCGGCCATCATCCGCGCCGACCTCGAGCGCAGCGGCGTGTTCAAAGTCATCGATGCGCGCCAGCCGATCAGCGAAAAGGCCAGCATCGACTACGGCGCCTGGAAGTCCAGCGGCGCCGACGCGCTGGTGATCGGCAGCGTCGAGCGGATGGCCGACGGCCGGTTCGCGGTGCGCTACAAGCTGCTCGACACCGTCAAGCAGTCCGAACTGTCGTCCATGTCCGACGCCGTCCAGTCGAAATACACCCGCCTGCAGGCGCACCGCATTGCCGACGACGTCTACGAGAAGCTGATCGGCGTGCGCGGCGTCTTCGCGACCCGCGTTGCCTATGTTAACGAGAACCGCGCCGCCCGGGATTACCGCCTGGAAGTGGCCGATGCCGACGGCGCAGGCGTGAACGTGGCCGTGCGCTCGAACGAACCGATCATCTCGCCGTCGTGGGCGCCGGACGGCACCAAGGTCGCGTACGTGTCGTTCGAGCAGAAAAAGCCGGTCGTCTACGTCCAGGACCTGATCACCGGCCAGCGCCGTGTCGTCGCCAACCAGAAAGGCAACAACTCGGCGCCGTCCTGGTCGCCTGACGGCACCAAGCTGGCGGTGGCCCTGTCGAAGGACGGCCCCACCCAGGTGTACGTGGTGGGCGCCGACGGCAGCGGCCTGCGCCGTGTGACCAACACCTTCGGCATCGAGACCGAGCCGCAATGGGCGCCGGATGGCCAGACCCTTTACTTCACCAGTGACCGCAGCGGCGGCCCGCAAATTTACAAGATGAGTGCAGCGGGCGGCAACGCCACCCGCGTGACGTTCACCGGCAGCTACAACATCAGCCCGCGCATTTCTCCCGACGGCAAGACGCTTGCCTGGATCTCTCAGCGCGACGGCAATTTCTCGCTGTACGCGATGGACCTGGCCAGCGGCCAGGAGCTGCGCCTGGCAGACGGGGCCACCGAACCGAGTTTTTCGCCTAACGGCAAGTACATCATGTATGCAACCAAAGGCGGCGGCCGCACCTCGCTGGCTGTGGTCTCGGTCGACGGACGGGTCAAGCAGCGCTTGACCACCCAAGCGGGAAATATTCGGGAGCCCAGCTGGGGTCCCTTTATGAAGTAAGTTTTTTAACCCAGGAGAAAAACCATGCGCAACATCAAGAGTGTCGCCCTCATCGCGATGGCTGCCGCCGTACTGTCGGCTTGCAGCTCGACCAAGCTTACCGAAACCCCGGTTGAAGAAAAGGCACCGGTTGCTGCTCCGCAGCCGGAGCCGGTTGTCGATAGGCATGAAGTCAAGCCCGTGGAAACCGGCTCGGTGGACCCGCTGAACGACCCGAAGGGCGTGCTGGCCAACCGTTCGGTCTACTTCGACTTCGACAGCTACAGCGTCCGTGAAGATGGCAAGTCGGTGGTCGAGAACCACTCGGGCTACCTGACCAAGCACGGCCAGCGCAAGATCCTGATCCAGGGTAACACCGACGAGCGCGGCGGCACCGAATACAACCTGGCGCTGGGTCAGAAGCGTGCCGAAGCCGTTCGCAAGGCAATGGGCGCACTCGGCGTGTCGGACGGCCAGATGGAAGCCGTCTCGCTGGGCAAGGAAAAGCCGAAGGCCGACGGCCACAACGAAGCAGCGTGGGCTGAGAACCGCCGCGCTGACATCGTGTATCAGTAATCAGCCGAACAGGGCTGATTGACAGCGGGGCGGGAGGCAGTGCAGACTGCATCCCGCCCCGTTTCCAATTGCATAACCGGTTTTGAAAGAGCCACAGATCATGAAACTGTCCCAGACCCGTCTCGCCGCCGCCTGCCTCGCGCTGGCCGCGTGGCTGCCCCTGCAGGCGAACGCCGGCCTCCTCTCGGACGATGAAGCGCGCAAAGCGATCATCGAACTGCGCGCCAAGGTTGACGCGATCGACCGTGACCTGAAAGCCCGGATTGATACCAAATCGGACAAGACTGCCGCGCTCGACATGCTGAACCAGCACGAGCAGACGATGACCGAAATCGCGCGCCTGCGCGGCCAGATCGAAGAGCTGGCGAACCATATCGCGCAAACGGAAAAGCGTCAGAAAGACTTCTACGCCGACCTCGATGCGCGCCTGAAGAAACTCGAGCCGCAGCAACAGACGATCGACGGCCGCCAGGCGGAAGTGATGCCGAGCGAAAAGAAAACCTACGACGCCGCGATGGACGTGTTCAAGTCGGGCGACTACAAGGCCGCGGCCAGCGCGCTGCAGGACTTCGTCAGGCGCTTCCCGACCTCGGCGTATGCCGCCAACGCGCAATACTGGCTGGGCAACGCCCATTATGCACAGGGCGACTTCAAGAATGCGATCGCGGCGCAGGAAGTCGTCGTGGCCAACTACAGGGATAGTGCCAAGGCGCCGGACGCGCTGTTCAATATCGCCAGCAGCTACCGCGACCTCAATGACAAGAAGGCACAGAAGAAGGCATTGCAGCAACTGATCAAGGAGTACCCGGATTCGTCGTCCGCACAGGCTGCAAAAGACATCCTGGCGAAGCTGAAGTAAGAAAATACCCAGGTCTAGTTCCGCACGAGCTACGTGAACATTTGACAGAGTTGCGTTCGCCCCATATAATCTCGCTTCTTTCGGGTCGTTAGCTCAGTTGGTAGAGCAGCGGACTTTTAATCCGTTGGTCG
>NZ_SPUM01000104.1 GCF_004614195.1 Massilia horti
AGGTTGGAGGGATCGGCCTTGCTCCCCTGCGCCCGGCGCGCCAGCCGCCCCCGGCCCCGCGGCCGGCGCCCGGTGCGTCAAATGCCACGCCAGCGCCGCCAGCCCAAGCATTGCCAGCACGGCAATCAGGGTGCCGACCGCACGCGATCGACGGGGCCGCCTGGTTTCGGTTTTGGAGGTTTTTTCGGGGGAAACAATTTCGTCCATGCTAGTCCTTGATGGGCTTCGTGGGGGCATTGAAAAACACGACCGTATGTCAGCCGACTTTAGCATGGACGAGTAAGCCGGTTTGTTTCGTAACGTACACTTACGGCGCAAAGACGGGCACATCACTCCACCTGTGATGAGCGCGAATTGACGTGTATGAGCAGCTTCCAGGGGCCGTTTAATGCAAAACGGGCGCGGAATCCCTCCCGCGCCCGTTTTCGTCAAGAATTTTAACGGCTGTACATACCGTTACAAACTCACCTTAAGCCCTTACATTGGAGGTACGCACAGGCAATGCGTCACGGCCTCGAACGGCTGGCGGCGCGCCGCCACGTCGGCCATCCAGCCCAGCTCCTTGGCCATGCCGCCCGCCGCGCCAGCCGTCAGCGCATCGGTCTGCAAGCCCTCCGGCAGCAGCCCCAGCTTGACCTGGACGTTGAGCGCCACGTTGCTGGACATCCCGAGCCTTTCGAAGAATCGCGCCAGCGGCGAGGTGGCTTGTTCAAAATAGGCCACGCGGTAGTCCTGGCCCAGTTTGGCGCGGCGCGCCGCAGACGCGAGGGCGTCGCCATAGCTGCCAAGGCTATCGACCAGGTTGCGCTCCTTGGCCTGCACGCCGGTCCAGACCCGTCCCTGCCCGACGGCGTCGATCTGCTGCGGCGTGGTCTTGCGCGCCTGCGCGGCCTTGGTGGTGAACTCGGAGTAGATGTGGCCGACAGTGTTCTGGACCAGTTGCCCGAAGCGCGGGTCGAGCGGGCGCAGCGGATTGTAGGCGTCGGCCAGCCAGGTCGTGGTGACGCCGGCGGTATGGACGCCCAGCTTGTCCACCAGCTTCTCGGCCGTCGGCAGGATCGCGAACACGCCGATCGAACCGGTAATCGTGGCCGGATCGGCAATCACCTCGTCGGCCGCCATCGAGATCCAGTAGCCGCCGGAAGCGGCGACGTTACCCATCGAGACCACCACCGGCTTGCCGGCCGCACGCGTCAGTTCCAGCTCGCGCCGGATCACCTCCGAACCGAAGGCGCTGCCGCCCGGCGAATTGATACGCAGGACCAGCGCCTTGACCTGGTCATCATCGCGCGCGCGGCGGATCTGGTTGGCGGTCGTGATGGCGCCGACCGTGCCCGGCCCGCCGGTGCCCTCTGTGATATCGCCCTCGGCCACCACCACCCCGACGGCGTTACCGAACACCTTTTGCGGATTACGCAGCAGATAATCTGCGAACGAGACCTGGCGGAAGGTCTTGTTGCTCTCGTCATAGGCGCCGCGCTTGATCATCTCGGCGCGCACCTGGTCGCGCGTCTTCAGGCCGTCGACCAGGCCAGTCTGCAGCGCCACCTTGGCGGTGTCGCCGCCTGCCGCCGCCAGCAACTGCGGCAACTGCTCAATGCTTTTGGCGATCGAGCCAGGGGCCAGCTTGCGGTTCTTCTCCACCTCGGCGGTGTACCCGTTCCACAGCCCGTTGTACAGATAGCTGTCCGCTTCACGCGCCGCATCCGAAGGACCGTTGCCGATGAACGGCTCGGCAAAGCTCTTGTAGGTACCGACCTTCATCAGGTTGACCGTCACGCCAAGCTTGTCCAGCGCGTCGCGGTAGTAGTTGCGGTAGCGGCCGAAGCCCTCGATCAGCACCATGCCCATCGGGTGCACGTACACCTCGCTCGCGTGCGAGGCGACCAGGTAGCGCTTCTGGTCGTAGTTGCCGGCCCACGCAATCACTGGTTTACCGGCCGCCTTCACGCGGTCGATCGCGGCGCCGACCTCGTGCAGCACGGCGATGCCGGCGCTGTCCATGTCGTCGAGCAGCAGCACCACGCTGCTGATGTTCTGGTCCTTGGCCGCGGCGTCGAGCACGGTCAGCACGTCGCGCAGCTGGACGTTGCGCCTGACCTGGGTGCCCACGCCCGCGAGCAGGCTCTCGCGCAGGCTGCCGGTATGCTGCTCGACCAGTTCGCCCTTGATGTCCAGCACCAGCGCGGTCTTGGGCGCCAGCGGCCGCACACCGCCGCCGACGAGCGCCCAGATTACGAAGATGACGATGATCAGGAACAGCAGGTTCAGCACCAGGCGCCGCGTGGCGTCGAGCGCGCGCCAGAACGCGCCAAAGCCGCGGCGCAGGGAGGACAGGGGTTTGAAGGGCATCGAAACTCCGCTAAATGAAGGTTGACTGGTTCAGGCGGTGACGGCGGCCGGGCCCATCTTTTCCGGCGCGGCTGGCCGGGAAATAGCGAACAGGCCAGCGTACACCAATATGCCATTGACGATCAGCAGTTCAAGCCCGAGGCGATAACTTCCCAACAAGTATGCCTGATTCGCCTCAAGGATTGCGCAAAGGATAGGCGCACCGATCGTCACCACCGGCACCAGGCGGTCAGTCAGTGTGCGGCGCGTGATCATGCCGAACGCAAACAGGCCGAGCAGCGGGCCGTAGGTGTAGGACGCGAGCTTGAGGATCACCCCGATCATGCTTGGATTGTCCGCCCACTTGAACATCATCACCAGCACCAGGAACAGGAATGCAAACCCCAGGTGCACGCGGCGGCGCAGCCGAACCTGGGCTTCTTCGGACAAGTCCTCGCGGCGCTTGATGCCGAGGATGTCGATGCAAAAGGTCGAGGTCAGCGCGGTGATCGCGCCGTCCGCGCTCGGGAACAGCGCCGAGATCAGCGCCACCAAAAAGATGATCTGCACCGCCGCCGGCAAGTGGCCCATGACCACCGCCGGGAAGATCTTGTCGCCGGTCGCCTGCACGCCCGCCACCGGCGCGTACAGGTACAGCAGACCGCCGAGGAACAGGAAACTCGTCAGCACGATCACCAGCACCACCGTCAGGCTGAGCAGGTTCTTTTGCGAATCGCCCAGCGTCTTGACCGAGATGGTCTTTTGCATCATCTCCTGGTCCAGGCCCGTCATGGTGACCACGATGAACGCGCCGGCGACGATCTGCTTCAGGTAGAAGTTGGGGCTGTCGACGTCGAAGGTGAAGATGCGCGACAGGCCTTTGGCTTCCATCGCCGCCAGGCTCTCCGGTATCGACAGGTTCAGTTGGCTGAGCATGAAGCCGACGCAGGCGAACAGGCCAAACAGCATGCAACTGGTCTGCAAGGTGTCGGTCCAGACGATGGTCTTGACCCCGCCCTGGTAGGTGTAGACCAGAATCATCCCCAGCACGACCAGCGTGGTGGCCCAGAACGGCACCCCGAGGCTGTCCAGGATGATCGCCTGCAAAATATTGACCACCAGGTACAGGCGGGCAGTCGCCCCGAGCAGGCGCGACAGGATGAAGAACCCGGCGCCGCTCTGGTAGGCGCGGCGTCCGAGCCGCACGTCAAGGTAATGGTAAATCGAGGTGAGCTTGAGCCGGTAGTACAGCGGCAGCAGGATGAAGGCGACCGCGATGTAGCCGGCGACGTAGCCGATCAGGATCTGGGCGTAGCCGAAGCCATCGTTACCGACCGCACCCGGCACGCTGATGAAGGTCGCGCCCGACAGCGTGGTGCCGACCATGCCGAACGCGACGAGCATCCAGTTGCTGCTCTTGTTACCGATGAAAAAGCTGTCGTTGTTGGCGTTGCGCGAAGTGGCCCAGGCCACGCCAAGCAGCAGCGCGAAATAGCCAATGAGGATGCAAAAAAGTAAAACCGGGGACATGATTCCTGAGTGTTGTCGTTTCGCCCAGCAATATACACCGAAGCCGGGCTTGCGACTATCGCGCTGGAAACATGAGCGTTTCAGATGGCGCTGTCACCGACCTGCCCGCCCGACGGAAACCCGAGCTAAGGGTGACAGCACTTTTTCATTTCTCGGCCAGCACCTTCTCGAAGAATGCTACGACCTCCGCATTGAAACGCCGATGAAAAGACGCGCGGTCAAAACCGTCTTGACTTGCACAAATCGGCGGCACGATGCGCGCCAACTTCTCGCTGCACGGGGCCAGAAAATCAAAATGGCCTGCCCCTGGGACAACATGGTACTCCGGCTCCATCGGCAGGGATTTGCGAACCGCTTCGGCGTACCAGGGATGGGGAAGAAGAACATCGTCTTCCGCGCGCCAAAGCTGGATTGGAAGCCTGACGTCACGCAGACTCGCAGCGTCAAAGGTAAATCCTAGCGCAGGAGCCGCAATTACCGCAGCCTTGATTCGTGCGTCATACAACTGTTTTGGCACAACCTTCGCAATTGGACGGGGTTGCTCCTTATGGCTCGATACCAAACCGCATACGAAGTCCGCGGCATGTGTCTTGCAGTACTCGAATACTAACGTCAGGTCTGGTTTGCCTCCGACGTTGACCACAGCAGTAAAACCGCCGGATGAAAAGCCAAACATGCCAATCCGATCCGGCGCCAGAGCGGCATGCTTTTCCCAATCCCCGAGCATGTAGTTGATTACCGCAACGACGTGCTTCGGGCGCTCCAGAATGTCGGTAGCTCTACTTTGGTCCTGGGAATTATCACCGGGATGCGTGAGCGCAGCGACGACAAAGCCGGCATTTGCCAGCTCCAGAGCAGTATCGTAATGACTGAAGGCGTTACCACCTGTTCCGTGAGAAATAATAACGAGCGGCAGCTTCTTGCCACGAATTTCCCCATTTGTAGCCACTTCTTGCGTGAACACACCCATATCGCGTACTGCCGTCGGTGCTGCGCTCGGATACCAGATTGCAAGCTTAATCGCTGTTCCAGCCTCGTTCGGTAGCTCAACGGACTGGAACCCGGCCGCGTGACACTGAACTGCCCACATCAGCGATATGACCCAAAGAGTAATAGCTTTTCGCATAAGTGCTCCGATCTAGAAAGGAAGCCGGAGTGTATCTGCGCCCGGGTGGATACGCGCGACCATGCGACGAAGCGACAAAATCCGGGAGGAAGTATCAGAATTGAGGAGTGAAGCGACGGAAGCGCCTTCACTTCCGTCGTCAGAACTTCAACAGGCTGCTCTAGGTCCCCTCGCCCGTCACCCGCTCGAACGGCCCGATGCATTTCTGCATCGTTTCATCGGCACACATCAGAAACAATTCGCCTGACGGATGAAAGCGCAAATAATTAGTGGCCTTGGTGCCGACCTTGGTCACCTCGCCGGCGCAATCCTTTTTGCCGTTGTCCTTGACGATCTTGTCCTCAAGCCTGTAGAAGCCCTTGGCGTTGGGCTTGGCCGGGATCTGGAACTCGCTTTCCGCGACCTCCTGGTTGCTGGTCACGAGGCTGGTGCCGTCGGCGCGGAAATGGTAGGTTTCCGAACAGCCGATCTCGGGCAGCGACAGCTTCCAGATGCCGAGCAGCGGATGATTCGGCGGGGCTTCGGAAGGAGCCGCGCGTGACTCGTGGATGGCGACCAGGGAAAACATCAGCATTCCGATAATCGTACGCACGACAGCTCCTTCCCTTGATGGTTTGAGGTAACGGCTCTGCAGTTAGACCTGCTGCGCCGGTTCCGGTTTGCCGTGCAAACGCGAAACCAACGCCATCAAGCGCTTTCTGGTGTGGTCTTGGGCTTGGCCGGCCTGCGCGGGCGGGGCGCCGACTTGCGCGCCGGTGCCTTGTGCGCGGGACGCGCGGCCCCGGCCTTCTTGCGTGCCGGATTGGCTGCCTCGCCCTCCGTTCCTGCTGCCGGAGCGCCCTCCGCGTGGTCAGCGGCCGGGGCTTCGGGCACGGGCGGCTGTGCCGGTTGCGGCGCGGCTTCGACGGGCGCCGGTGTGGCCGCTGACGCTTGCTCCTGCGCAGGCGCTTCCGCCCGCGATTTCTTCGCGGCGGTCTTGCGTGGCGTGCGCGGCGCGCGGCGGCGCTCCTGTTCGGGTGCAGCTTCGGCCTGCTCCGCTTGCGGCGCGGCTGCAGCCGGTTCGGCTTGCTGCGCCGGCGCTTCCGCCTGCACCGGTGGCGCCTCTTCAACCTTCGCCCGCGTGGCTTCCGGCAACTCGGTACCTTCCGGCGCGGCCTGTGCAGCCGCCTCGGTCCGCGCGCCGCCCTGCTTGCGGGCACCACGGGTACGGCGGCGCGGCTCACGTGCTTCCGGCTGCGCTTCGGGCTGCGTTTCCGGTTGCGATGCCGGCGCGGTTTCGGCCACGTCGGTCAGGTCCGGCGCAGTCACCTCTGGCACAGCATGCAACTGCTCGACCGGCGGCACGAGCCCGGCCGGCGCGGCACTGCCGCGATAGACGTAGGCGCCGGATTTTTCGTCGCGGCCGAATTCGAACAGGCCACGGCTCTGCGCTTCCTCAAGCAGGTTGCCGAAGGTGCGGAAACCATAATAGGTTTCGGAAAAGTCGGGGCGGCGGCGCTTGAGCGTGTCCTTGAGCAGCGAAGCCCAGATCTTGCCGCTGTCGCCGCGCTCGGACACCAGTGCGTCGAAGGTCTCGACCACCATTTCCAGGGCCTGCGTCTTGCGCGCCTCGAGTTCTTCCTTGCGGCGGTCCTCGGAGGGCTTGCGCGCGGCTGGCTGGGCCTTGCGCTCGTCGCGCTTGGCGGCGGCGCGGCGCTGCTCGCGCACCAGGTCGTCGTAGAAAATGAATTCGTCGCAGTTGGCCACCAGCAGGTCCGAAGTCGACTGCTTGACGCCCACTCCGATCACCTGCTTGGCGTTTTCGCGCAGCTTGGAAACCAGCGGCGAAAAATCCGAGTCGCCGGAGATGATGACGAAAGTGTTGACGTGGGACTTGGTGTAGCACAGGTCGAGCGCGTCGACCACGAGGCGGATGTCGGCCGAGTTCTTGCCCGATTGGCGCACGTGCGGGATTTCGATCAGCTCGAAGTTCGCTTCATGCATCCCGGCTTTGAAGCTTTTGTAGCGATCCCAGTCGCAGTAGGACTTCTTGACGACGATGGAGCCCTTGAGCAAGAGGCGTTCGAGCACCGGCTTGATGTCGAATTTTTCATAGTTCGCATCGCGCACGCCGAGTGCGACGTTCTCGAAGTCGCAGAACACCGCCATGCTGATGCTATCGGAGGATGAAGCCATAAAGTTGTTGTTTTCTAATGATGGGGACAAGCTACCCATCGATTATACGCAACAACTCCAATATTCCCCCGCGCTTTCCGGTTTCATACAGGCCAGACCGGGATCAGGCGAGCTTTTCCATCGTCAACGGGTCCGCCACGCCATCGAAATACTTGTCCAGGCAGGCCTGGAACAGCGATTCGTCGGGCGCGACGTCGGCGAACAGCGTCATGCAGGAATGGAATTTGCGATCGTCCGGGCTATCGAACATCTCGTGGATCGAGGAAACCACGCTCGCCAGCACCACGTTGGTGCAGTCGCGCAGGCGCGGCCCGAGCACCGGATGCCCCAGGTAGGCCGCGGCCTCGTCCGCCGAACTGATCGCATACTTCTGCGACATGGCGCTGGAGCCCAGTCCCGCGATCTGGGGAAAGATGAACCACATCCAGTGCGTGCGCTTGTGGCCGCTGCGCAGTTCGGACAGCACCGTCTGGTACACCTCGTCTTGTGCCGTGACGAAACGTTCGAGATCGTAATCGATATCCATGGCGTCCTCCCAGAAGGCGCCATGCTACCTCGTTCGACAAATTTGCTAAAGTGGCGCCACGATGACACCGGAACACCTGCAACTGCTGCTGACACGCGACATGCCCTTTGGTAAATACAAGGGCCGCAAGATTGCCGACCTGCCTGGCCACTACCTCGCCTGGTTCGCACGCGAGGGCTTTCCTCGCGGCGAACTGGGCCAACTGCTGGCACTGATGTACGAGCTCGACCATAACGCCCTACGCGGCCTCCTCGATCCGTTGCGCTAGTATCCTGAACTGTCCCCGGGAAACCCCGAACCAACGCCAGCACACGTCGTTCCCGCGGAGGCGGGAACCTATACTGAGCTGGCTAATTCGCCTCAGCATGGGTTCCCGCCTTCGCGGGAACGACGTGTTGGTGGTAGCACTTAGAAGAGGTATGGAAGTGACACTAGATTGTCAGGCATCGGGCAAGGCAGTATCGGATGGACCCGAATTTGCCCTGGCATTCCGGCGCCGGTCGACCAAGGTCCAGGCCGTGGCCTGATCCTTTTCCAGCGTCGGCTGCACTCTCCTGATTTTTTCCCACAGCGTTTGCGGCGGCAGCAGCAGGGCCTGGGGCATCGCCTGCCCCTTGTGCAGGAACTGGCGCTGGCCGCCAAGGACGCGGATGCCGTTGCCGCCCTGGTCGCACTGCCACCAGCCGGTCTCCGGGCAGACCTCCCCTGCCGACCTCTTGTCACCGAGCCGCGGGCCCGCTGGCGGCGAATTGCCGCCTGCTTGCGCCCCCTCGTTGGTCGGACGTAAACGGATGCTGGAAGCGATCCGGTTCCACAGCGCAACCAGCGCCTCCTCCCCCAGGCTCGATGTGACAGGACGGTTGCCCTCTTCAGTGTGCCCGGTTGACATCTCGAGCGTCAGGGTCGGCAGCAGCACGTTGTTCTCGGTGCCAGGAAGCTCCCACATGAAACTGTAGACGTTGGTAAAGTCGAGCTCGGTGCCCCGCTCCGACACCTCTTCGCCATTCAGTCCGTTGATCGTCCGATGGCCCACTCGCAACTTCTTCAGGAGCGGCTTTTGCCAGAGCGGCATGTCCTCGTCGCTCCTGGCCGCTCTTCCCAGCAGCGTTGGCCAGGTTCGTGTCAGCCCTGCCCTGGTATCGAACGCGATGGCAATGTCCGGGCGATCGTGCAGATTGACGAACAACACCACGCCCTCCGTCCAGTCCGCAGGCAACGGGTCGACGAACATGCCCGGGCCAAAGCAAAAGCCGGGAGTGGACGGTATCGCTTTCGGCTCGACCACGCGCAGCTTGCCGATCACGCTTTGCAATTCTCCGATCTGTTCCGGATTGTACTGTTCAGCGGTGATTTCGAAGCTGGTGCCGTTCGAATGCACATATCCTTCCAGTGCCACGCTGCTCATTTCCACACGCTGTTCGCCGTGATACACATGGCCGCCAGTGCGGCCAAACACAAAAGTTTTTCCCGTAAATCCGTTGATATCGACCTGGGTGACCTGCTCCATATTGTCCTGGCCCGCCGGATTCTTCTTGGCGTTGATCGCCGCCTCGCGCTCGTTGACGCGCTTCTCGAACTCATCCTTCGATTCCTGTATGGCGGCGATCGAGAAACCGTCAAGAAACGCCAGGCTGTATGAAAGCCTTGCGTCCCGAGGAAGATCGATCAGGAATCGGCCGACACAGGCCGTCTTCATTTCATTCGTCATCATTGCGACCTTAAGTTTATCCATTAACGTGTATCCAGATTCATAGATAAGAAGCAATCCCCAAATTGCCGCCGCGATCCCAACAAACCGGCCACTTCGCTTACTGGTTTGGTTGAGCATTCTTATGTAGCTCCTGAACGATCTTCACAATGCAATAACGGGTAAGCAGGACCGTGCTTCGGTCGTTGTAGCTTTCCTGATGGCGGTAGCCATGCGTCGCAAACAGCTTTTTGATCTTGGTGCCCGGGCCAGACCCGGACTGGTATGGCACCGTGTCGTCTCCGCGCGACTCCTGCGGCTCGACCTCGAAATCGAGGATGCCTTTCCCTTCGACCTCGACCGTTCGTGCGCCCGTGTTCGCATGCTGCAGGTAGCGGGCTTCCCGGATATTGCGTGCCGTTAGCGCCAGCTGCGCTATCCCGGCCTGCTCGCGCGCGACCCAGCGGATCTGTCCGTACGCCGTATGCGTACTGTCGTTGCCGTAATAGGCGAAGGTGGTCGGATGGTAATAATCTCCGAGCGAATAGTGGAATTCCTCGGCCTTTTTCAAAGCGCCGCGAATGACGTTTTCAACCTCGCCTTTGTACAATTTGGCCGGATCGGCCAGCGCGGGGTTGATGAGGCGGTACCAGGAACGCATATCCCGGTACAGCTCGTAAGGATTTGGATTTTCGTCATTGGGCAAATGCAGATAGTCGAAAGCGGTGGCCTGGCGCCCGGTCGGACCGGACGAGCGAATGACCCTGGCATGCAGCCACGGCCGGGGATATAGTTGGTTGGGCAGCAGTTCGAGTGCGCCGGGAGAGACGGCGAACACGGGGGTCGTATCCTCCGTCGTCCTGCCGCCGATATCGGCAAACTTGCCTGCGATGTAGTTATCGACCTTGCCGTTTTTTGGGTTGTCAATTTCGGTGCCGCAGGCGAGCCGGCGATAGGCCAAGGGGGCGCCCAGGGCGGGCATCACACCGTGGATCACTCCGCCGATCTTGTCCGGAATGCGCTTGGCGCAGGCCCGCGCAACCAAGCCACCCATTGAATGCGTGAGCAGGATCACCTTCTTGCATTCGTGCTTGCGCTTACTCCACCACGCGATAATCTCGTCGATCCGCTTCTCCAGGCCTTGCGCCGCCACGCCGCACGACTGCAGCCAGTTGTACCCGAACGCATAGACCGGGTACTGGTATTGGGCGTAGTTTTCCAGGTCGGTTTCGGTCAACGGATCCACGGAGCGCACGCCCCATCGCTTGATCGGGTCGTCCTTCATGGCATGCATGACCTCCTTCCACGGCCCGCGCACCTCGCGTTTGCGCGAAGGATCGAGCTGAAAGGTCATGTCCAGCTGGTTCTGCAGGTCGATCAGCAACATGCCGTACGAATCGCTGTACACCTCTCCCCATCCGCGCTCGGTCATCACGCTCGGCTCCAGGTTCGAAATGCCGGTCCCGAGGGGGCCATGGTCGTCCACCTCGGTAAAATTGGGATGCAGGATTAGCTGGCGGGTCGCCGGGCTGCGGTGTTCCCAAGTCTTGGCGTACACCCAACTGGTGGACGTGCCATTCGGCGGTCGCCAGGCAGCTCCACCGGTCGGCACCGGATAGTCGGAAGGCAGCTTGATATCCCGTCGCACCTTCAGGTTGGAGCCCATCGTGCCCGGAATAAAAATTACGGGAATCACCTTCTTCGATCCCACGTAAGCCGCGCCGCGCACCTTGAAACTGGTCGGCGTGGCAACACTGCGCACGACGTAACTGCCGTCGTCCTGCAATACTGGGTCCTTCAATCGTCGTAATGGTTCGGTCATTGTTCATCATCCGCAGGCAAAAACTGCGATGCTGACATGCCAGACTCGGCGGACTCTGCGCGCAGGCAACTGTGCACCACGGCACGGTAGACATTGAACAAGACCTGCTCGCGCGAACTTTGGCAGAAACTTGCGGAACGAACATGCCGCCACCAGAAGGCCTATACTGCTGCCATCCGGTACAAACGATTCATCAAGGGGAACAGAATGCTTGAAGTGCGCAAGAGCGAAGAACGCGGCCAGGCTGAACACGGCTGGCTGCAATCGCGGCATACGTTTTCATTCGCCTCGTATTACGATCCGCGCCACACCGGGTTCGGCCCGTTGCTCGTGATTAACGAGGACCGGGTGGCGCCGGGCCAGGGTTTCGGCGCGCATGCGCACCGCGACATGGAGATCATCTCCTACGTGCTGGAAGGCGCGCTCGAACACAAGGACAGCATGGGCAACGGCTCGGTGCTGCGCTACGGCGACGTGCAGCGCATGAGCGCAGGCACTGGCGTGCGCCACAGCGAATTCAATGGCTCGCACACGGACCCGGTGCATTTCCTGCAAATCTGGATTCAGCCGAACGTCGCCGGCATTGCGCCGGGCTACGAGGAAAAACACTTCACGGCCGAGAGCAAGCAGGGCAAGCTGGTCCTGATCGCCTCCAGCGACGGGCGCAACGGCTCGGTGCTGATCCATCAGGACGCGTCGGTCTACGCCACGATCATGAACGGAGCCGACCGCCTGGAGCACCCGCTTGCCGCTGGCCGCAGCGCCTACGTGCACGTCATCCGTGGCAAGGTGAATGTCAACGGCATGCCGCTTGATGGCGGCGACGCGCTCAAGATAACCGGCGAACCTGTGGTCACGCTGGGCGGCGCCGAGTCCGCCGAACTGCTGCTTTTCGACCTGCCTTATTGATCTGGCAAAACGCCGACGCCGTGCCATACCAGCGACAAGTGCCGGCCAATCCTGCCCATGTTCAGGTATCCGTTTTTCGTCCTGCTATTCTTGACCTTCCCGGTGCGCGCCGCCTGGCTGCACGCCAGCCCCGGATCGGACAAGGCCGAAGGCGTGTCCCAGGCGGCCATCACGCGGCCGGACGGCATGCAGGCGAGCAGACGCGCAACGTGGATATGGCGCACCGCTGACTGGCAGCGGCGCGGCGCCGCGTTGCTCGACTGGGCGCAGCAGCACCAGATCAACCAGTTGTTCATCACGATCCCGCTGCAGGGGTTGAAGGTTGTCGATCCGGACACGCTGGACAACTTCATCCGCCGCGCGCACGAACGCGGCGTGGCGGTGGCGAGTACCGACGGCGATCCGCACATGGTAATCCCTGACGAATTTGCCGCAGCCGTGAACCGGGTTCGCGCGTACGAGGCTTATAACCTAAGGGTCGCCAAGGCCGCGCGCCTGGATGGCATCCAGTTCGACGTTCAACCCTACCTGCTGCCCCAATACAGCTCGGACCCGGAACGGTGGGACTGGTATTACCTGCAACTGGTACAGGCGCTACGCGCCGCCGCCGGGCCGATCAGGCTGGAATTCGTGGTGCCGTTCTGGTGGGCGAACAAGACCGGCGTCCTGCGCGGACTGGCCGACCGTGCCGACGGCCTGACGGTGATGGACTACCGAACTGCGCCGGACGACATCTTCCGCTCGGCCGTGCCCTTTCTCGACTGGGCGGACAGATACCGCAAACAGGTACGCATCGCGCTCAAAGCCGGGCAAGACATCGGGCCGCTCGAACGCCGCTTTTCAGCATGGCGGGGTTTCGCGGGGATTGCGCTGCGCGAGGCCGCCGAGGACCCGCGCCATCACCACCCCGACCAGCGAAAACAGCAGCGCCAGCCCGATTCCGCTCCACAGGGCCTGGCGGCGCAACTGCTGCACCGGCAGGTAGGCATGGTCGACGTTCTGCCGCACCAGCACGGTCCAGCCCAGGCCCGGATAGCGGCCGTAGCCGCGGGTCCTGGCAAAACCGACCAGGTACGAGCCATCGGGCCAGTCCTCGACAAGATAGCCATTGTCGCGCTCCCCGGCAAAGCGAAGGCTCGGCTGCGCCAGCGTCGTGCCTTGCAGGCCGTCTGGTCCCAGCAGCACCCGCCCATTGGCGTCGACGATCAGCGCTTCGACCTTGCCGCGGCCGGCGGCCGGAACCACGACAGAGCGCTCCACTTCGCGCGCCCACTGCCACGAAAGATGGGTGCCGAGCACACCGAGCAGCTTGCCGTCCTTGTCGCGGTACGGGAACGCGATGTCGACGAAACGGCGCGGCGCGACGTCTGGCGGCGGAAGCACCCGGGCCAGCAGCTTGGCCTCGTGCACGTCGCCCACGTAGACGCCCAGCAGCGCGTTCTGGAACCAGGGGCGGCGCGACACGTCGGCGCCTTCCAGCAGGCCGTGCGCCGCCACCTGCACCCTGCCCTCCATGTCGGCCATGCCGATCCAGTCGTAGTAACCATAGGTGTCCTGCACGCCCACCAGGATGTTGCGCCGCTCGATCTTGTCCGCGGCCGGGTCGATCAAGTCGCGGCGCTGCGCCAGCAAGCTCACCTCGCGGTAACGCTCGAACATGCCGCGATCGAGCTTGTCCGCGGTCTGCATGGCCAGCTCGCCCAGGCCGTGGCCGATATCGGTCTTGAGCTGGGCGGTGGCCGCGCGCTCGACCACCTCGACCAGTACCAGCGTGAGCACCATCGACAGCAGGACGAACGCCAGCGCCAGCCAGGCGCCGAGGCTGCGCGAAGTGGCATGGCTTGACGGAGAGGTCATGGCGGAAAAGTGAGTAAATACGCCTGTGCAGCGTACCACAGCCGAGGCTGCTTTTGGGGGCGGACCTGTGCCGCACCGAAATGGCGGATTTCCGGTAAACTTAGCGGTTACAGCAATACAGCAAGAATCGAGTATACCGTGACGCAAGCATCTGCCTCCCCTGCCAATGTTCCACAGCTGGACTACCTGACGTCCTGCGCGCTGCCGACCCCATGGGCGCAGTTCACGCTGCATGCGTTTGTCGAACATGCGACGGGCAAGGAACACCTGGCGATGGTGCTGGGCGACGTCAGCAATGGCGAGCCGGTGCTGGCGCGCGTGCATTCCGAATGCCTGACCGGTGACGTGCTGTTCTCGCAACGCTGCGACTGCGGCGCCCAGCTCGAAGGCGCGCTCAAGAAGATCGCCGCCGAGGGCCGTGGCGTGCTGCTGTACCTGCGCCAGGAGGGCCGCGGCATTGGCCTGGTCAACAAGATGCGCGCCTACCGCCTGCAGGAGGCGGGCGCGGACACGGTCGAGGCCAACCTGCAGCTGGGCTTTCACGCCGATGCGCGCAATTACGAGCTGGTGCAGCCGATGCTGCGGCAATTCGGTATCAGCGAGCTGAAGCTGATGACCAACAACCCGCGCAAGATCGATGCCCTGACCCGCCTCGGCTTTAACGTGAGCGAACGGGTGCCGCTGCTGGTCAATCGCAATTCCTTCAACAACAATTACCTGAACACCAAGGAAGCCAAGCTCGGCCATATGATGCGCCCGGCCGAGACGGTTGCCGAGGACGGGGAATTGTAGGTCCCAGGGCGTAGGCGTCGCACACGTACAACTTGTGAATTTTTCGATTTTTATGCTGCTGCGTCGATTACGTTGAA
>NZ_SPUM01000154.1 GCF_004614195.1 Massilia horti
CGTAGGGTGCGCACCTGTGCGCACGCGGTACGGTTGATCAGAGGCAGCGCGTAATGAGCATTTGGTGCGCGCGATTCACTGCATGCTGACTTGCGGTTGCCGTTTCGATACGCGGCGTGTGCGAACCGCGTGCGCACAGGTGCGCACCCTACGTCCCCCTTCGAGCGTTACATCCATATCGTCGCTGTTGCAAAACCGCATCGCATTTTTGCGTGCGGCAAGGCCGGATTGATAAACTGGTCTAGCCAATTTACAATGGTCTGACCAATAAAGGTATTCGGACAATAATGCAAAAGAAACCATCCGGCCAGCAGGAGACAGCTGCGCCTGAACAGCGGCTGTACCGCGTGGTGGCCGACCGGATCCAGGAACTGATCCACGACCAGCGTATCCGGCCCGGCGAACGCCTGCCTTCCGAACGCGACCTGGCCGCCCAGTTGTCGGTCAGCCGCGCGTCATTACGTGAAGCGCTCATCGCGCTCGAACTCGGCGGCGCCATCGAGGTGCGCGGCGGCTCCGGCGTCTACGTCAGCGCACTGCCCGAACCTGATTCCGACATGCCGGAAGCCGGCCCCGGCCCGTTCGAGGTGCTGTCCGCGCGCCGCCTGATCGAAGCCGAAATCACCGCGATCGCCGCCCGCGTGGCAACCGACAGCGCGATCGACGCCATTCTCAGGGCGGTCGAGGAGATGGAGCGCCACCACTCGAACAAATCGCACAACGAACAGGCCGACCGCAATTTCCACCTCGCGATCGCGCGCGCCACCGGCAACAGCGCGCTGGTAGGCGTGATGCACTACCTGTGGGACCAGCGCGGCCGCCTGTGGCACAAGCTGAAAGAACACTTCCAGACCGAAGAACTGCGGCGCGAGACGCTGCACGACCACCGCCGCATCCTTGAAGCGATCGCGGCGCATGACCCGGCCGAGGCGCGGCGCGCGATGCGCTCGCACCTCGAGCGCGTGACCCGGACCTTCTCCCGGGGATAGCACGCATCGACCTTCCGACCGGCTGGACCTCGGCGCCCGATCATGGTCGCCCTCGTCCCAGCGGCACGGAGCACGCGAGGTGCTCCACCCATTGACCTCTCGCTTGGCCCGACAACGGAGTATCATGAAAAAATCCATCCTTGCACTGGCAGCACTCGCAACCGCCCTGCCCTTGTCCATGGCGCACGCCGCGCCACTGGAGCCGATCCGCGTGATCCTGGTCGGCGACTCCACCATGCAAACCAAGAGCGGCTACGGCGACGCCCTGTGCGCCCGCTTTACGCCTGAAGTCACGTGCGTCAATCTCGCCAGGGGTGGACGCAGCACCAGCAGCTTCCGCGCCGAAGGACGCTGGGACGAAGTGCAGCGCATGCTGCGCGAAGGCAGCCAGTTCAAGGCCAACTACGTGCTGGTCCAGTTCGGCCACAACGACCAGCCGGGCAAACCCGGCCGCTCGACCGACCTGGTGACCCAATTCCCGGTCAACATGGCGCGCTACGCAGCGGAAGTCAAGGAACTGGGCGGCGTCCCTGTCCTGGTCACGCCGCTAACCCGCCGCAGCTTCAAGGGCCAGTACCTGAGCAACGACCTCGCGCCGTGGGCCGAGGCCACCCGCAAGGCCGCGCTTCAGGAGCACGCGGTGCTGCTGGACCTGAACAAGGACAGCTACGACGCGGTCCAGGCCATGGGCCAGGCAGAAGCGGACACGCTGGCGATGGCGCCTCCTCCTTCCAGTCCCGTAGTAGCGAACGACCCCAACAAAGTCGAACCGCAGGGCGCCGCGAAGAGCGCCTTCGACCGCACCCACCTGGGCGACAAGGGCGCTGCCCTGTTCGCGAACATCGTCGCCGGCGAATTCGCCAGGGCGGTACCGGCTGTTGCGCCATACCTGAAAAAGCAGTGACGCCATGAAGACTCCAGTTCGACTGCTGGCTGCCGCTGCCGCGCTTGCGGCCTGCGGCGGCGCCCACGCGCAGGACACGCGCACCGTGCGCGAGCCGACCCTGCCGCCCGCCTGTGCGGTCCTGGTTGCCGACACCGCCAGCGCCGGCATGAACGATGCCGCCCGCATCCAGTCGGCGATCGACAAATGCCCGGCGGGGCGCGCGGTTTACCTTTCACCGTTCAACGAAAAGACCGCCTTCGTCTCCGGCCCGCTCACGCTCAAGAGCGGCGTGACGCTGGTGGTCGACGCCGGTGCCACGCTCTATGCGAGCACCAACCCTGCCCTGTTCGACCGCGGCAACAACACCTGCGGCACCAACGACCAGAGCGGCCGCGGCTGCCGCCCGTTTATCTATGCCGAGGACACGCGCGGCAGCGGCATCATGGGCGAAGGCGTCATCGACGGCCAGGGCGGCCACCGCATCGACGGCAAGTCGGAATCGTGGTGGCAGATCGCGCGCCGCGCGCAGAAGGAAAAGACGCGCCAGAACGTGCCGCGCCTGATCGAGGTGAGCAAGTCGCAGGATTTCACGATGTATCGCATCACCCTGCGCAATTCGCCCAACTTCCACGCCGCGATCAGCCGCGTAGACGGCTTTACCGCCTGGGGCGTGCGCATCGATACGCCGCACGACGCGCGCAACACCGACGGCATCGACCCGATCTCGTCGCGTAACGTGACCATCGCGCACAGCTACATCCGCACCGGCGACGACAACGTCGCGATCAAGGGCGGCAACAGCGGCCCGTCCGAAAACATCTCGATCCTGCACAACCACTTCTACAGCGGCCACGGCATGTCGATCGGCAGCGAGACCAACAGCGGCGTGCGCAACGTGCTGGTCGAGGACCTGTCGATGGACGGGACCACTTCGGGCCTGCGCATCAAGAGCAGCGACACACGCGGCGGCGAGGTCAAGGACATCGTCTACCGCGACGTCTGCCTGAACAACGTGAAAAAGCCGATCGAGATTGACACCCACTACGAGCAGCAGGCAACGCCGGGCAACCTGGTCCCGCAATTCTCGGATGTGACCTTCGAGCGCGTGCACAGCCTCACGCCCGGACTGGTGCAGTTTCAAGGCTACGACCAGGAGCGCCCGCTGCGGGCCACGCTGCGCGACGTCGTCATCGAAGGCAAGCCGACGGTGCGCGTCGAATTCGCGCGCCTGACTAATGGCGATGGCCAGCCCGCCCAGATCAATCGACCTGGCGTCAAACCGCTCAACTGCGACGGGCGCTTTGCCGCGTTCCCGCAGGAGCAGGCGCCGAACAAGCGCCCGCAACTGACGGCGCAGCAGGCCAAGGCCTACGAATACCGCGAGGTGCTGAAGTACACCGGCCCGGTCGGCAACGAGCGCATCGACCCGTGGGACCCGCTGGCCGACCCGCTCGCGAAGGGTGAAAAATTCAAGCCCGACTACATCGTCGACCTGAACGCGGAAGCGGACAACCGCACCACCTTCAACAGCGTGCAGGCGACGGTGAGCGAAGCGGTATCGAACGCACGCGCCGGCCGCCGGGTGTACATCCAGGTCAAGCCCGGCGTGTACAACGAATTGGTGTATGTGCCAGCGGCCGCCGTGCCGATCACGCTCTACAGCGACGCCGCCGATGCAGCCGCCACGCGCATCACGGCCAACCTTCAGGCATCGGTCACCAGCGCCGCCTACGTCCAGCAGTTCGGCCCGCAGTTCGCGCACGCGGCACCAAGCATCCAGGCGATGTACGACGAGGTCAAGGCCAAGCCGCAGGTGACTACCCACGGTTCACAGATCGTCTGGGTCAGGAACCACGGCTTCCAGGCCCGGAACATCACCTTCGAAAACGCCTTCAACAAGGACCGCGGCAATGCCAGCGGCGAATGCGTGGCGGCCAACTGCCCGGAACAAAGCGTGGAAGCGCAACTTAACCGGGTGCGCAGCCAGGCGGTGGCGCTGCGCGTGGACGGCGCCGACAAGGCCCAGTTCGAGAACGTGCGACTGCTCGGATTCCAGGACACCCTGTACATCAACAACGCGGATGAAGACCAGACGGTGCGCAGCTTCTTCAACAAGTCCTACGTGGAAGGCGACGTCGATTTCATCTTCGGCGACAGCATCGCCTACTTCAATGAATGCGAGGTCAAGACGCTGAGCGAGCGCGGCTCTTCGTACGCCGCCGCGCCCGACACCAGCCGCCGCGCGCGCTACGGCTTCGTTTTCAACCGCTGCCGCTTCACCAATGACGGCGCGCCGAATGCCAAGGTAGGGAAGTTCTACCTTGCGCGCCAGTGGTTCCACAACTCGCGCTGCACGCCATACGGCGCGATGCCAGTCGAGGGCTACTCATGCAAGATCGGCGACGCGGACAGCGCGCCGGACGGCACCATCCGCAAACGCACGCTCGAGCGGGTGGGCAAGATGGTTGTCATGAACTCGACCATCGGAAGCCACATCAACAAGACCAATCCGTGGGCGGACTGGAACAAGAACGGCACCATCGCCCACCGCCGGGTGCAGCTCTCGTCCGACGACTACTGGACCAATCTGGCCAAGGCCGGACTCGATCCGGCAACCAGCCTTGGCGACGGCCCCCGGCCCTCGCCTGCCGACATCTACCTCGGCGAATACAACAACACCATCGAGTAAGGAGACAGCCATGACATCCAAATTCAACCCACGACGACGCGGCTTCATCCAGGCCGCATCCGCCGGCGGCCTGGCCTTCGCGGGCACGACGCAAGCCGCTTTCGCCGCCGCTCCTGCCGATCCGTGGCGCAAGGCGAAAGCCATCGTCGGCAAGCTGGCCAACCCGGTCAAGTTCCCCAAGGTCGACTTCCTCGTCACCGACTTTGGCGCCGAGCGCTGCGAGCTGGTCGAAGTCAAGGGCTGGGCCTCGTTTGAGGACCTGGAAACCATGAAGACGCCGGCACCGGGCTCTAAGGACTGCTACCCGGCGTTTGCCGCCGCCATTGCGGCCTGCCACAAGGCCGGCGGCGGACGCGTGGTGATCCCGGCGGGCGACTGGTACTGCGCTGGCCCGATCGTGCTGCTGTCGAACGTGAACGTGCACCTGAAGGCGGGCGCGCAGGTCTACTTCTCCAACAACCCGGCGGACTTCGCCAAGTACGGCGAACATGCGTGCGGCGAAAACGGCAACCTGGTCATCTCGCGCTGGCAGAGCAACGACTGCCTGAACTTCTCCTCGATGATCTACGCCTACGGCCAGAACAACATCGCCCTGACCGCTGACGACGAGACCGGAATCCTCAACGGCCAGGGCGGCGTGCCCTTTGCCGGCAGCAGTGACTGCTGGTGGACCTGGAAGGGCAAGAACAGGACCATCAACTCGGTCGCGCAGAGCACTTCGCCCAACTACAAGGATGGCAAGCCGGCGCAAAACGCCGTCAACCCGAGAAATCCCAAATCGCTGGCCGACGTGGCACCCAACCTGTCGGAAGCCGACCGCCTGCTGATCCAGGGCGAAGGCGACAAATGGCGCGCCGACGAGAACTATCTGCCGGCGCTGTCGGAAGCCGGCGTACCGCTCGCCAAGCGCGCGTTCGGCCTGGGCCACTTCCTGCGCCCGCCGATGATCCAGCTGATCGGCTGCACCAATGTGCTGTTGCAGGGCTACCAGGTGAACCAGGCGCCGTTCTGGCAGCACCACCCGGTCAACTGCCGCAATCTCGTGATCCGCAAGGTGCACGCCAACAGCTTGGGCCCGAACAGCGACGGCTTCGATCCGGAAGCGTGCGACACGGTGCTGGTCGACCAGTGCGTGTTCGACACCGGCGACGACTGCATCGCGATCAAGGCCGGCAAGAACAAGGACACGCAATTCGGACCGACGCGCAACGTCGTGATCCAACGGTGCACCATGCAAAGCGGCCACGGCGCGGTCACCCTCGGCAGTGAAATGGCGGGCGGCATCGAGAACGTGTACGCGCAGGACTGCGTCTTCCAGAACATCAACTGGGCGACCAACCCGCTCAACACCGCGATTCGTCTCAAGACCAACATGAACCGCGGCGGCTACCTGCGCAACTTCTACGTGCGCAACATCTCGATCCCGAACGGCGTACAGACCACCCCATCGTTCTACGCGTCGCTGCCGGGTTCGCCGATCGCCTCGCGCACCGTGGCCACCGCCGCCGGCGCCGTGGTCACCTTCGACTGCGACTACACCCCAACCGCGGACAACGTGCGCACCCGTCCGCCGGTGGTGAGCAACGTGCACATCTCGAACGTCAAGGTGGGCACCGTGACCAAGGGCGGCAAGCAACTGTCGAGCTTCCAGGCTATTGTGATCCTGGGCCCGGTGGCATCGGACTACAACGGCCCGGCTCCGCGTCCCGCAGTACTGCCAGTGACCAACGTCACCATCAGCGACTGCGACTTCGGCACGCCTGACAACACCGAGCAGCCGTACTACCTGTACAACGTCAAGGGCTTGAAGCTCAAGAACGTGACCATCGGCGGAAAGGTGTACAACACCACCCTGTCGGCGTAAGACCCAGAGTGCACACCGGGTGCGTTCGAAAGCGCACCCGGCTTATCGCTTCCACGCCGGCTGTTTGCTGCGCCACAAGCGCGTCAGCCAGCCGGCAGCCGGTCCCGTGCAAAAGCTATCCAATTGCGCCGCCTCTCCCACGAAAATCGACCCGGGCGGATTCGATCTGTACAAGGATTTGAGCTCGGCTGCATTATGGGGAAACCAGAATTCGTCGATTCCCGTCACACCCATCGATTCCAACTGCTTCCTGTTCAAGGCCCACATCGTCAAGCGCGGGCAATCCGGATTGTCCAAATACTCGTTGACATCCTCCACGCCGACAACGAACTTTCGGTTAGACAGATAATTCCGATACAACGCGCAAGTTTTCTGTAAAAAATCGATCTCGGCTTAAAGCTGTTTTTCCTTCCGCATAAACGTCTTTTGCCGGGGTGATTTTATGAGTAAGCCTTTCCCACATCTCAAACCTTTGCTAGTCATTAGACACATCAAGGTAATGAGTGGCTATTGTGCCAGCTCAGCTTGCGACTTGGGCGAGCTGTACGATTAAACCAAAACGTCCTTAGGCCAAATCATCTCCCTGTGGGGAATCGCTATTCCTATTGAGGAACGCAGCAATTCGTCTTACATCCTCGTCTGATAGGGGCCGATCTTCATGGCTAACTGTCTTTGCGCCCGACTCGGCGCGCTTTTCATC
Source organism: Massilia horti (assembly GCF_004614195.1). Classification (GTDB taxonomy): domain Bacteria; phylum Pseudomonadota; class Gammaproteobacteria; order Burkholderiales; family Burkholderiaceae_D; genus Telluria; species Telluria horti. Next base: position 7,129 of record NZ_SPUM01000154.1, read on the forward strand.
CGTCTCCCCTTCCCGCAGTGATTCCGGGCCTGTTAAGAGTCTAGGTTCAGGCGCCATTAGTTTTCGCGGATCAGTTTGAGAAACGTCGTTCATCCCCTCAATAACTGTGCCTGATGCGATGAATTTTTTCGCGCCGTCAATAATTTTACGTCGGATGATTTCAGCTTGTTCGCGCCCGATCTGTTCGCTCTTTTCCAGCTCCGTAATTTGAGCGAGGATTGGCAAAGATGATGCGATAAGTTCCAACTGTCGCCCCATCTTTCGTTCCTTGTGAAAAACGACAAGATCCCAAATCGTCAAAATTAGGTGGTTTAGTTGTTTTATAAGGTCTGCAGCTCCGAAAAGATCAAATGACTTATCGCTGCCAGAATCAATCGCTCCTACTCCAAGCGGGACGGAATGCGCATCAGTAAGATCGGCAAGTGCCGTATACATTTCTTGGCAAGCTTCAAGCGAGTCAATCACGCGCTGAAGCGTAGAAAAACTCTCATCCTGCTCAACAAGAATTATCCTAAGGAGACCAAGAGACGCACGCGTAGATTCTACTTGAGATGAAATCGGCGCATCAAGGACCGGGGAGTCTTGCTCAAGCAGTCCAGCTATTCGTGGCAACGTGTCAACCAAAGTTGCAAGCCGTTCCATTATCTTGCGCCTCGGAATGTTCCCCTCACCGAGCAAGTCGAACCAACTTTCAGCGCTGTCTAGTTCGTTTAACGCAAAAATATCGACGAGCTTCTGCGCCTCCGGAGAGAAAGTGTGCGCGGCGATTGAATAATGATTAAGCGCAGATAACATAGCTTGTACAGACTGTTTTCCTTTATCCCCTCCTCGCATCGCATTCATCAGATTCGATTTCACTACTGCATCCAACACCTGCTTGACGGCAGCGATTAATGACGCCCGGCGCATGTACCCTCCTCTTTGCGATCACCTTGAGCCGTTGGCTTTGAGAACGGCAAAAAGTAAATTAACTAGAAGTAACAAGTATCCTATGCGCGCAACCGAAAAGCAATCACTGTTGCCCGCTTTGCAGCATGGATGCCCTTGAGCACTTTGAAAAACCGTAGGCATGGTGCTTTGCGTCGCAAATTTGCATCCCCTCTAAAATACTTTCAAAGCCGTCCGAGGAGAGGCTCCAGGTTTGACTGACCCGGACATCTCAGCAGCCAACCCCGGCGCACCATCCGTTGTCAAACTTGCGGGCGACCGCCCTGGTGAATTGATCAGTGACCGCGGAGAGAAATCATGGCTATTGTGAAAGTTGAGAAGGCAGCATGGCATCCGTATTTTGACCGGATTTCAAAGCTGATCCAGAGCGAAGGCAAGCAGGCCGAGATCGAAGTCGATGCGCTGAACATCGGCGCTCAGATCGAAGCGGAGTGGCTGCCGTTACAGGGAATCGTCTACGACGAAAAAAGTAATCTGGTCGAAGTCCTCTGCGAGGGGCTCGACCACCTGATCTACAATCCCACGGAGATTTACGTCGATCACACCGGAACCGACCTGACCAGCGTGGAAGTCACCGACAAGGATGGCGTGAAACAGATAATCCGGCTGCGCGAACCGGTACTGCTGCCTGCGCCGGGCGGCGCGTAACGCGGAAACGACGAAGCCCCGCATCGCTGCAGGGCTTCAATATTTGGCTCCCCGACCTGGACTCGAACCAGGGACCTGCGGATTAACAGTCCGTCGCTCTACCGACTGAGCTATCAGGGAAAGGAGGCAAGATAATAGCTGCCAGGACGCCATCTGTCCAGACCCTCGTTGCATTTTTTGGCCTCCCGCACGCCGCGTACGCTTGAAATGACTAAAATGCCAAGCTCAATCATTTTGAAGGGTCATGCCATGGCGGAGAAGAATCCCAAGGTCGAGTTCTATTTCAGCAAGGACGGCCAGTGGCATACTGCCTTCCAGCACCTTCGTGACATCCTGCTGGACACCGAACTTACTGAAGAGTTGAAGTGGGGCGTGCCCTGCTACGCCTACGAGGGCTCCAACGTGGTGCTGATCCACGGCTTCAAGGAATATTGCGCGCTGCTGTTCCATAAAGGCGCCCTGCTGAAGGATCCGAAAGGTATCCTGATCCAGCAGACGGAAAACGTGCAATCGGCGCGCCAGATCCGCTTTACCAGCGTCAAGCAGATCGATGAACTGGAAAGCACCATCCGGGATTACGTGCAGGAAGCCATCGAACTGCAAAAAAGCGGCGCCAAAGTACCGCTCAAGGAAACAAAGGAATTCGCGATGCCGGCCGAATTCAAGGAGCGCCTGATCGAGCACCCGGCCCTGAAGGATGCGTTCGAAGCACTAACGCCGGGGCGCCAGCGCGCCTACCTGCTGTACTTCGCCGGCGCCAAGCAATCAGCGACGCGGGCCGCGCGCGTGGAGAAATGCATGCCCCGCATTCTTGACGGGCTGGGGCTGAACGATTAACGGTTGGCATGCGGCGATGATCGCCCAGCCCGGTGCACGAAAATTAAAAGGGACGTGATTACTCAGGGGCCCTTCGACATTCTGGCTCCCCACCTGGACTCGTGCCATCGCATCAGCATTTCCCTAAGTCGCCCTCCTTTGAAGCGACTTGTGACAAAGTGAGTATTTGTTGTGCGGAAAATCCACTATAGTTAAAAAAAACTATAGGGGTTCCGCATGGAATTTATTGCGTTCAAAGACCGCTACAAATACCAACTGACTGAAACCTACAGCCTCAAGATAGGCATTCATCCTGACACCAACATCGAAGTCGATGGCTATCTAAGCCTTGATCCAAATGGTCTTCTTACCATCAAGAGGGGCTATGCTTGGGACGGACCGTCTGGCCCCACATTCGACACGCCAAACTTTATGCGCGGCTCCCTCGTGCACGATGCGCTGTACCAAATAATGCGAGAAAAGAAACTGGACCGAGAGATCCACCGTGCGGGGGCAGACGAATTGCTACGCAAGATTTGTCTGGAAGACGGGATGAGCTGGCTCCGTGCGTCGTGGGTACATTTGGGTGTGCGTTTATTTGGCGAACCTGCTTCCGATCCAGCCCACAAGCACCCAACCATCTACGCGCCGCGCAAGCCGTCGGACGTGGTCAGCCCCAGTGAGACCGAGATTCAGACCAACTGAGGCGAGCCAACTCCCTTTATGAACGGGAGCACATTCGCCACTGCATCCACGCCATAATGCGAAATAAATGGCGCTATAGAAAGCAAAGAGCCCAACCGGTAAGGGCTGGGCTCTTTGCTTCAAAAATTCTGGCTCCCCGACCTGGACTCGAACCAGGGACCTGCGGATTAACAGTCCGTCGCTCTACCGACTGAGCTATCAGGGATCATCTCTTCCGTTCAAGCTGTGCTCGATCAGAAGAGCCAAGATTTTAAAGAACTTTTGCGACGGCGTCAACGACGCGATCGATGTTCTTCGAATTGAGCGCGGCAACGCAGATGCGGCCGGTGTCCACGGCGTAGATCGACTCCGCGCGCAGCTTGCCCACCTGCTCCTTGGTCAGGCCGGAATACGAGAACATGCCAACCTGCTCGCGCACGAATTCAAAGTCCCTGCCCGGCGCCTTGTCGGCCAGCTTCTTGACCAGCGCATCGCGCATTTCCTTGATGCGCACGCGCATGCCGGCCAGTTCGTCTTCCCACAGCTGGCGCAGTTCCGGGGTGGAGAGCACGGTGGCGACCACTTTGCCGCCATGGGTCGGCGGGTTCGAGTAGTTGGTGCGCACCACGCGCTTGAGTTGCGACAGCAGACGTGCCGCTTCTTCCGCGTTCGATGCGACCACCGACAGCGCGCCCACGCGCTCGCCGTACAGCGAGAACGACTTCGAGAACGAGTTCGAGATCAGCAGCGGGCCGCCGGCTTCGGCAAAGCGGCGCACGACCGCGCCATCTTCCGCGATGCCCGCGCCAAAGCCCTGGTAGGCCATGTCCAGGAATGGCACCAGCTCGTTGGCAGTTACCACTTCGATCACCTTGCCCCACTGCTCCTGGGTCAGGTCGGCGCCGGTCGGGTTGTGGCAGCACGCGTGCAGCACCACGATCGAGCCCTGCGGCATGGCCTTGAGCGACTCGAGCATGCCTTCGAAATTCACGCCGTGGGTCGCCGGATCGTAGTAGGTGTAATTGTTGACGACGAAGCCGGCGCTTTCGAACAGCGCGCGGTGGTTTTCCCAGCTCGGGTCGCTGATGAAGACTTCGGCATTGGGCGAGAAGCGCTTGAGGAAGTCGGCGCCGATCTTGAGTGCGCCGGTGCCGCCCAGGGCCTGGACCGTAACCGCACGCTTCTCTTGAAGAATCGGGCTGCCGGCGCCAAATACCAACTCCTGCACGGCTTTGTCGTACGCAGCCAGGCCTTCGATAGGCAGGTAGGTGCGCGGCGATTGCTGTTCCATCAATTTTGCTTCCGCCTTCTGCACGCAAGCCAGCAGCGGCACCTTGCCATTGTCATCGTAATACACGCCAACGCCGAGGTTAATCTTGCCCGGATTGGTATCGGCATTGAAGGCTTCGGTAATACCAAGGATCGGATCGCGTGGCGCCATGTCGATGGCGGCAAAGAGGCTGGAAGAGGCAGTGGAAGTCATCGTGATAAACTAAGAATGTCTGCTGGGTCGCAGAAATTGATGTTAAGCGACCTTCAATGGCTGCAAGGCCGCAAGCGGACTCCCATTCTAGCAAAGGTCGGAAAGTATGGCTGATCGAAAGGCTGATCTAAAAGTCGCAAGCGAAACGGCGCCAACCGTAATCACATTTCCCAATTCCCCGTTCAAGCTGCACCAGCCGTTCGCGCCGGCCGGCGACCAGCCGACCGCGATCGACGCCCTGGTCGAGGGAATCGACGACGGCCTGATGTACCAGACCCTGCTCGGGGTGACGGGTTCCGGCAAGACCTACACGATGGCGAACGTGATCGCCCGTGCGGGACGGCCGGCGATCGTGTTCGCCCCCAACAAGACCCTTGCAGCCCAGCTGTACGCCGAATTCCGCGAGTTCTTCCCGCAGAACGCGGTCGAGTACTTCGTCTCCTACTACGACTACTACCAGCCGGAAGCCTACGTGCCGCAGCGCGACCTGTTCATTGAAAAGGACTCGTCGATCAACGAGCACATCGAGCAGATGCGCCTGTCGTGCACCAAGTCGCTGATGGAGCGGCGCGACGTGGTGATCGTGGCGACTGTCTCGGCAATCTACGGTATCGGTAATCCGAACGAATACCACCAGATGATCCTGACGCTGCGTGCCGGCGACAAGGTAGCGCAGCGCGACGTGATCGCGCGCCTGATCCAGATGCAGTACGCGCGCAACGAGATGGACTTCGGCCGCGGCACCTTCCGCGTGCGCGGCGACACGATCGACGTCTTCCCGGCGGAGCATGCGGAACTGGCGCTGCGCATCGAGATGTTCGACGACGAGATCGAAACGCTGCAGCTGTTCGATCCGCTCACCGGGCGCGTGCGCCAGAAGGTCCCGCGCTTTACCGTGTACCCGGGCTCGCACTACGTCACGCCCCGGAGCACGGTGCTGCGCGCGATCGAAACCATCAAGGCCGAGCTGCGCGAGCGTCTCGAATACTTCCGCAACGAGGGCAAGCTGGTGGAAGAGCAGCGGCTGGAGCAGCGCACCCGCTTCGACATTGAAATGCTGACCGAAGTCGGCTTCACCAAGGGCATCGAGAACTACTCGCGGCACCTGTCCGGTTCGATGCCGGGCGAACCGCCGCCGACGCTGGTCGACTACCTGCCGAAAGACGCGCTGATGTTCATGGACGAGTCACACGTGCTCATTGGCCAGCTCAACGCGATGTACAACGGCGACCGCTCGCGCAAAGTGAACCTGGTCGACTACGGCTTTCGCCTACCGTCGGCGCTGGACAACCGGCCGCTCAAGTTCCAGGAATTCGAGAACAAGATGCGCCAGACGATCTTCGTGTCCGCCACCCCTGCCGAGTACGAGGCCCAGCATGCGGACAACGTGGTCGAGCAGGTGGTGCGTCCGACCGGCCTGGTGGACCCGCAGATCAACGTGCGCCCCGCCCTGTCGCAGGTGGACGACCTGATGGGCGAGATCCACGACCGCATCGCCAAAGACGAACGGGTGCTGGTGACCACGCTGACCAAGCGCATGGCCGAGCAGCTCACCGAGTACCTGGCGGACCACGGCATCAAGGTGCGCTACCTGCACAGCGACATCGACACGGTGGAGCGGGTCGAGATCCTGCGCGATCTGCGCCTGGGCACCTTCCACGTCCTGGTCGGCATCAACCTGCTGCGCGAGGGACTGGACCTGCCGGAGGTCTCGCTGGTGGCGGTGCTGGACGCGGACAAGGAAGGCTTCCTGCGTTCCGAGCGTTCACTGATCCAGACCGTGGGCCGCGCGGCGCGCAACCTGAACGGCGTGGCGATCATGTACGCGGATAGGATCACCGACTCGATGAAGCGGGCGATTGACGAGACGGAGCGCCGCCGCGCCAAGCAGATCGCCTTCAATGAGGCGAACGGCATCACGCCGAAGGGTGTGCACAAGAAGATCAAGGAGATGATCGACGGCGTGTTCGATCCGAAGCAGGCCAGGGAGATGCTGGAGGAAGCCCAGCAGACCGCCAAGGTCGAATCGATGAGCGAAAAGCAGATCAGCAAGGAGATCAAGCGCCTCGAGAAGCTCATGGTCGATCACGCCAAGAACCTGGAGTTCGAAAAGGCCGCGCAGGTGCGCGACCAGCTGCACGTGCTCAAGCAGCAGGCGTTCGGCGCGCCGGGGGCGGACAACGTGGTGTCGATGCTGGGCAAGTAACCCGCTCCGCGCCGTTTCCGGAGGCGTACAACTTGTGAATTTTTCGATTTTTATGCTGCTGCGTCGATTACGTT
>NZ_SPUM01000079.1 GCF_004614195.1 Massilia horti
CGGCAGCTTCCGCACAAAAGACCGCTTTCTGCTGGGTAGACGGTAAGCAGGCGGCGGCTTCCGCACAAAAGACCGCTTTCTGCTGGGTAGAGGGCCAGCAGGCGGTCGGGAAGATCGCAGCCCCTTCCGTGAAAGCAGGCGGCGCTCGCCTCAATTTTGAACGTCCTTCGCTCGCAACGATCTGAAAAACGATCGACTCGCCGGCGCGCACTGCGCGCCGGCGTATCCCTCCAACGACAAGCGGCCACCGCCGCCTCGCCTCTTCCACCTCCCTTGTAGCATCGTCGCACGGTCGGTTCCGTAAATACCCCACTCGCTTGATGTACATCAAAAAGGTGGGTCGGCAATTGCCCGATATTTGAGATGCGTCATAACAATCCGGTACCGCGAGCCAGCAGCCACATATTCACGCCGGCATCTTGGACCGTTACCAATAAGGCCGCAGGCGCGGCAGGCCTGATAACTATTTGGATAATGGAGGAATTAATATGCTTTCATCGGAGGATTCATTAGCTATTAATGCACTCGATTTCGAGGCGATTAAAGAGAAACTCATGGATCGCAAGGCCGGCAAGGGCTGGCCCCGGACGCGCGCAGAATCTGCGGAGCGTGAATACCGACGCTTTTTGTATCTGGTAAAGAAATTCCCGGATACTCCGCTCGCTCCCGATGCAGACGTCGATAAATTCTGGCACTACCATATCCTGGATACCAAAAAATACGCAGCCGATTGCCAGCGCATTTTCGGGTATTTTCTGCACCACTTCCCCTATGCCGGAATGCGTGGCGAGGAGGATGAAGCGGCAATGAAGCGTATCGGGACAAGTACTGCTGCGCTGTACGAGCGGACGTTTGGCGAAGATTATTCTTCGGCCACCTCCGGCGGCAAGCGCACGGCATTTTCCACCGCCGTGCGGCTAAGCTCTGCCTACACCCCCTCGGCGGCCGCGCCAGCAGACGGCAATACCTCGGGTGGCAGCCATGCTGCGTACTGCTGGGCTCAGGGCAGGCAAGCGGCGTACTGCTGGACGCCGGCCAGGCAAACTGCATACTGCTGGACGCAGGGCAGCGAGGAATGCTGTGTGGAGAGCGCAGATTGCGCCGTAGTCTCCGAGTGCCGCCCACCGGAACAACGCATCGGTTTCTATTTGGAACGGCCCCGGCTTCCAGCCGCATAGCGTTCCCAAGCAACGTCCGCCACGCTCGCCCAACGGCTCACGCTAGCGCTCAAGCGGACGTTCTTACGTGCTGAACCACCTCAGGTTCCGCGCGCAGCGGCGCAAGGCACCAAGCCCATGTGGCTTGCGCCGCCAGCTGTCCCAGGGTGGCAGGGAGCAGGCACAGCTTGATCAGTGTGAAGGTTGGCTCCGGCGGCGCAAGTGTCCAGCCGAGTTGGCGGCGGATATCTTGCGGCGCCGGGGGCGGACGATGAGCATGCTCACGCGCACTCATGTAGGCTCGCACTTGTTCTTTGGTCGGTTGTGTTACGCGGCGGTCCATGGCTCTAGTACCACACCACAAGTTCGGGTTTCGATATTGATCACAATACGATGGGCGGACAATTGCAATTTGAGAAACATCAAGCGTGAGCCGGGATTCCTCTCTCTCGGCACGCCAACTGTGGCTATTTCATCTGCATTGCCGCCAGCGCCTGCTCCACCCGCCCCCACCGCAGCCGTATTCCGAGCTCGCGCTTCATCCGCGCATTGGCAAGCTGCCGCGATTCGGACATAAACGACAGCAACATAGGCGACACCTCCGCCACCAGTTGCTCACGCGCCAGCCTCGGCGCGCGTGGCAGCCCGAACGCGTCGGCGACGGCATCGAAGTACTCTCCCATCTTCATCCGCGTGTCGTCGGACGCGTGGTAGACCCGCCCCGGCAGCGCACGGAACAGCGCCAGCGCGGCGATGTGCGCCAGGTCGTCGGCATGAATATGATTGGTGTACACGTCGTCTTCCGGCGCCAGCGCCGGGGTGCGCTGCTCCAGCCGCTTGAGCGGCAAGCGTTCGGCAGCGTAGATGCCGGGCGCCCGCAGGATCGCCAGCCGTCCGTGCGCGCGCCGGGCCCAGGCGCGCAGCACGCGCTCGGCATCCACCCGCCGCCGGGCACGGGCATTGCGCGGCGCCAGCTTGCGCGTCTCGTCCACCAGCGCCCCGCCGCAGTCGCCATAGACGCCGCTGGTGCTGACATAAACTACCCGCGCCCCGTCGGGTAAAATGGCGGTCACGTTGCGCGTGCGGAAATCGAAATCGCCTTCCGGCTGTGGCGGCGCCAGATGCACCACATACGGCGCCAGCGCGCGCAGGCGGCGCAGGGTATGCGGCCGGTCCAGGTCGGCCACCACGGGAATCGCGCCCGCCGCGCGCAGCTCCCCGGCACGCCCGGGCTGGCTGGTCAGCGCGAACACGCGAAACCGCGTGCGCACCAGCGGCAACAGGCGAATGCCGACATCGCCGCACCCGATGATCAAGAGGCGCGGACGCGCGAACCGAGGATTTATTTTGTTGTTCATTTTGAGGATTGTATGACCTTCCAGATCACTGTCCAGCCCAGTGGCCACCAATTTGAATGCGAGGCAGACGAGACCGTCCTCGCGGCCGCGATTCGCGCAGGCATCGGACTGCCGTACGGATGCAAGAACGGCGCCTGTGGCTCGTGCAAGGGCAAGGTAATCGAAGGCGCGGCCACGCTCAAGCCGCACCAGCAGCGCTCGCTGCCGGAACAGGAAAAAGCGCAAGGGCTGACGCTGTTTTGCTGCACGGTGCCGGAAACGGACATGGTGATCGAGGCGCGCGAAGTGGCCGGCAGCAGCGACTACCCGATGCGCAAGATGCCGACCCGCGTGCAGACCATCACCAAGGCAGCGCCGGACGTGGCGATCCTGACCCTGCAGTTGCCGGCCAACGAGGCGCTGGCCTACCGCGCCGGGCAGTATATCGAATTTTTGCTCAAGGACGGCAAGCGCCGCGCCTACAGCATTGCCAACGCGCCATCCTACACTGGCCCGCTCGAGCTGCACATCCGCCACATGCCGGGCGGCGTGTTCACCGAGCACGTATTTAACACGATGAAGGAGCGCGAGATCCTGCGCTTCGAAGGACCGCTGGGCACCTTCTTCCTGCGCGAGGACAGCGACAAGCCGATCGTGCTGCTGGCCTCGGGCACCGGCTTTGCACCGGTCAAAGCACTGGTCGAACACCTGATGCACCTGAAGTCCGAGCGCAAGGTCGTCCTGTACTGGGGAGGACGCCGACCGCAGGACCTGTACATGAGCGCACTGTGCGAGGCCTGGACCACGACCATGCCGGACTTCACCTATATTCCGGTCATTTCCGATGCGCTGCCGGAGGACAACTGGCAGGGCCGCACCGGCTTCGTGCACGCGGCCGTGATGCAGGACATCCCTGACCTGTCGGACTACCAGGTCTACGCTTGCGGCGCTCCGGTGATGGTCGACGCCGCCCGGCGCGACTATGTGGCCATGTGTAACTTGCCGTCCGGCGAGTTCTACGCCGACGCGTTCACCTCCGAGGCCGACCTGGCCCAACCGTGATCGATCGCATTGCCGGTCCAAGCCGGCAATGCATATTCAAAAGTTGTGCCCCTGCTCACCAGTTTCAGGTATGTTATCGAACGGCGCGGGACCGGTCCGCGCATACAACATTCCGGATAAAAGGGGTCATTAAATGCAAAAACAACACCGACTCGCGCACGCCCTGCTCGCCTTGTCCACCGTCGCACTGCTGGGCAGTGCCAAGGCGGCGCCCGAGCAGGCGGCCAGCGCCCAAGCGCAAGCCCAATACCAGGCCGCGATCGCCAGCCCGGCGCGCACCGACGATGACCGCAAGAGCGACGCCAAGCGCAAGCCGGCGGAGTTCCTCGCGTTTGCCCAGGTCCGTCCCGGCATGAAAGTGCTCGACGTGGCGGCCGGCGGCGGCACCACCGCTGCGCTGCTGGCGGCGGCGGTCGGCCCCAAGGGCGAAGTCTGGGCCCAAAGCGCCAAGCCATCGCCGAAGCTCGAACAGCGCCAGGCCGCGCTGCCGAACCTGCATCCGGTGGTCGCGCCGTTCAACGACCCGGTCCCGAAGGACGCGCCGGCGCTCGACCTGGTGACGATCAACATGTCCTACCATGACATCGTCAACACCGGCACCGACCGCGCGGCGATGAACAAGCGCCTGTACGACGCGCTCAAGCCGGGCGGCCACCTGATCATCATCGACAACGCGGCCAAGAGCGGCAGCGGGCTCACCGCGACCAATACCCTGCACCGGATCGATGAGGAAGCCGTGGTCGCCGAACTGGCCAAGGCCGGCTTCGCAGTGGAGGCCAGGAGCGACTACCAGCGCGCGCCGTCCGACCCGCGCGAGCAACCGTTCTGGGAAATGAAGGGTGCGCCGGACGACAAGTTCGCGATCCGGTTCGTCAAGAAATAAGGGACTGTCACTGGGTCTGTCACCGTTAGCTGAAGCTGGCGCACCGCAAGGGCGCCAGCCTGCCTCGTCAGCCATCGGCAAGCGTTATCTGGCCACATCGGGCACAATGCAGGATTATTGCCTGCATTATCGAAAGTGTTCATGTCCTCGATTTCGCCGTCGGGCGGTTTGGGCGTTCTGCGCAACCGCAACCTGTCGTTTTACCTCTCCGCCCGCTTCCTCGGCACACTCGCAGTCCAGATGCAAAGCGTCGCGGTCGGCTGGCAGGTGTACCAGATCACCGGCAGCCTGTTCGATCTGGGCCTCATCGGCCTGGCCCAGTTCGCGCCGTTCCTGGTCCTGATCCTGTGGGCCGGCCATGTGGCCGACACCCACAACCGCCGCAACATCGTCTTGCTGTGCCTGGCGGCCCAGCTGCTGTGCGGCGCCCTGCTGCTCGCCTTTACCCTCACCGGCAGCCACGTAGTGTGGCCGGTGTTCGCGGTGCTGGTCCTGTTCGGCAGCGCGCGCGCCTTCATGATGCCTGCCTCGCAGGCGGTGCTGCGCAACCTGGTGCCGACCCAGGAATTCGGCCAGGCCGTCGCCCTTTCCTCATCCACCTTCCACGTCGCGGTGATTGCAGGTCCCGTGCTGGGCGGGCTGCTGTATGCGCTGGGGCCGGGCACGGTGTACCTGGTGGCGTCGATTCTGCTTACCCTGGCGGTGCTGCTGATGGCCCTGACCAAGAGCGCACCGCAGGCGATGAACAAGGCTCCGGTCAGCCTGCACACGCTGCTCGAAGGCCTGCGCTTCGTGTGGTCGCGCCCGATCGTGCTGGGCGCGATCTCGCTCGACCTGTTCGCCGTGCTGTTCGGCGGCGCCACCGCCCTGCTGCCCGCGTACGCGCATGACGTGCTGCACGCCGGCCCGACCGGCCTGGGCCTGCTGCGTACCGCGCCCGGCGCGGGCGCGGCGCTGTGCTCGATTGCGCTGGCCTTTGTGCCGATCCGGCGCCACGTGGGCGCCTGGATGTTCGGCGGCGTGGCCGTGTTCGGCGCGCGCCGCCACCTTGGTGCTGGGGTGGACCTCCAGCATGATGATCGCGCTCATTGCGCTGTTCCTGCTCGGCGCCGGCGACATGGTCAGCGTCTACATCCGCCACCAGCTGGTGCAGTACGAGACGCCGGACGAGATCCGCGGCCGGGTCTCGGCCGTCAATTCGGTGTTCATCGGCGCTTCGAACGAACTTGGCGAATTCGAATCCGGCATCACCGCCGGCTGGTTCGGCCTGGTGCGCGCGATCCTGCTCGGCGGCGCGGCCACGCTGGCGGTAACGGGCATCTGGTCGATGCTGTTCCCGGTTCTGTCGAAGATGGACCGCTTCCCGCATCTTGCGCAGGAGCGGGCGCAATCCGGTCAAAAAGTCGCCTGAGACTGGCCTTCCACCATCGCACGCAGCGCGCGCAGGTAACCCAGCCCGGCCAGCGCGCGGCTGCCGTACCACGACAGCATTTCGCCGTCGACCAGGAACACCGGTATGCCAAGCTGCTTTTCCAGGGCATCTGCGTGCGCTTCGGTGAAGCGGTACGGCTCGGTCGACAGCAGCACGCAATCGAGCTGTTCGACCAGCGCCGACGACCATTCGAAGCGCGGATAGCGCGCCGTCCCGAGCTGCGGCACCTGCCAGCCCAGCTCGGCCAGCATGTTGGCGATATAGGTATCGCGCGAGACGGTCATCCACGGGTCCTGCCAGATGCAGTACAGGACGGTGCGCGTCGGTAATGAGGGCAGCGCGCGCAGCGCCGCATGCTCGGCCTCGAACCGGCTGCACCACTCCTCGGCAAGCTCATCGCGCCCGAAGACGGCGCCCATCAACCGCGCCAGCGCCAGGTTGTCGCGCGGCGCGACTGGGTGGGTCACGACCTCGTGCGGAACAAATTCGGCCAATTTGTCGACAGTCGGCTTTTCGTTCTCGTCGATGTTGACCACCAGGTGCGTCGGGGCGAGCTTGCGGATCTTCTCGACATTCACGTCCTTGGTGCCGCCGACCTTGGGGATGGGCGCGACCACGTCGGCCGGGTGAATGCAAAAGCCCGTGCGCCCGGCCAGCTGTGGCGCCAGTTCCAGCTCGCACAGCAGCTCGGTAATCGATGGCACCAGCGAGACGATGCGCGCGTTCGGGTCGCGCTGGTGGTGCTGGCCGATCGCGTCGACCAGATGGTTCGTCGTATTCATGGCCGCTATTGGACCACCGTTCCCATGCTTGCGCCACCCCGGGGCCGGTCTGCCTCCGATATTCACTCGGCTTGACGGTTGCAATGAGGTATCATGTTGCTGCGTAAACATACCCACAGAGACCGCGCAAGAGGACTTCTTGGAATCGATCGGCACCTTCGGTGCATCCCCCTACACCATCCGCGACCTGCACCTGTTTCGCGACACGCACGAGGCGTCGGTCGCGGCCGCGCTCGCGCCGTGCGTGATCAACCGGGTGGCCAAGGGCGAACAGCTCAGGGAAAGAGGACCCGCCCGCCTGTACATCGTGCTGTCCGGATCGCTCGCGGTGGTGCCAGACACTAAAGCCGGCAGTGCCGACACCTTCGGCACCACGGTCCGGCCGGGCGAAAGCGTGGGCGAGCAGTCGGTGCTGGACGAGGCCGTGAACCGCGAAACGATGACCGCGCTGGAGGATTGCGAACTGCTGGTGATCGAGCCGGACCTCGTCTGGCGGCTGATCGACCAGTCCAACGGCCTGGCGCGCAACCTGCTGCGCCTGCTGTCGTTTCGCATCCGCGCCGCCAACGCACAGCTGCGGCGGCGCCAGAAGCTGGGCGAGTTCTACCGCCAGCTGTCGCTCAACGACAGCCTGACGGGCCTGTACAACCGCGCCTGGCTGGACGACGCCCTGCCCCGGCTGATCGCACGCTGCCGCGAGCACGGCAATCCACTCTCGATCGTGATGGTCGACCTCGACCACTTCAAAAAACTCAACGACACCCACGGCCACGTGGCCGGCGACAGCGCGCTGTGCGCGGCGGCCAGCGTGCTGCGCGACGCGCTGCGCCCGACGGACTTCGCGGTACGCTACGGCGGCGAGGAAATGATGGCGATCCTGCCCGACGCCGGCGCCGAGCTGGCCTTGAAGATCGCCGAACGCCTGCGCCAGCGGATGCGCGAGGCCGTCGTGTTCGAGGGCATGCGCCTGCCGCTGCCGCACATCACCGGTTCGTTCGGCGTCGCGACCCTGGCCCCTGGCCTGGACGACCGGGCGCTGATCGCGGCCGCCGATTGCGCCCTGTACCGCGCCAAGGAAAGTGGGCGCGACCGCATTTGCACGACCGATTGACGCACTTCGCCGCCGCTGGAGCGCACCATGCGAAGATTAGGCCGGCTCCCATTTTCAGACCAAGATGACCACTCATACCTTTCTCTGGCACGACTACGAAACCTTCGGCGTGACGCCGCGCAGCGACCGCCCGGCCCAGTTCGCGGCGATCCGCACCGACGCCGAACTGAACGAGATCGGCGAGCCGATCATGCTGTACTGCCAGCCGGCGCCGGACTACCTGCCTGACCCACAGGCGTGCCTGATCACCGGGATCACGCCGCAGCTGTGCCTTGAACAGGGCGTTCCCGAGCACCAGTTTGCCGCGACGATCTGTGACGCGTTCAGCCAACCGGGCACGATCGGCGTCGGCTACAACACGATCCGCTTCGACGACGAGGTCACCCGCTTTTTGTTCTGGCGTAACCTGATCGATCCGTATGCGCGCGAATGGCAAAACAACTGCGGCCGCTGGGACCTGCTCGACGTGGTCCGCATGACGTACGCGCTGCGCCCGCAAGGCATCGAATGGCCGCGCAACGACGACGGCAAGCCGAGCTTCCGGCTCGAACATCTGACGGCTGCCAATGGCCTCGTGCACGAAGCGGCGCACGACGCGCTGTCGGACGTGCGGGCGACGATCGCGATGGCGCGCCTGATCCGCGAAAAACAGCCGCGCCTGTTCGACTTCTGCCTGGGGCTGCGCGACAAGAGCCGGGTGGCGGCCGAGATGGGCCTGCACCTCGACCCGGCGCAGCGCCAACCGTTCCTGCACGTGTCCGGCATGTTCCCAGCCGAGCGCGGCTGCATGGCGCTCGTGTGGCCGCTGGCGCAGCATCCGACCAACAAGAACGAGATCCTCGTGTGGGATTGCAGCCACGATCCATCCGAACTGTTCGGGCTGGACGCCGATACGATCCGTTTGCGGCTGTTCACGCGCAGCAGCGACCTGCCGGAAGGCGTGACGCGGCTGCCGATCAAGAGCGTGCACCTGAACAAGTCCCCGATGCTGGTATCGAACCTCAAGACCTTGAGTCCGCAGATGGCCGAGCGCTGGGGCATCGACATCGAGCGCTGCTGCGCGCACGCGCGGGTCGCGGCGCAGGGGCCGAGCATGGCGCAGGTGCTGGCGCAGGTGTTCGAGCGCGCGCAGGCAGGCGGGGCGGTGGATGTGGACGAAGACCTGTACGGCGGCTTCGTGGGCAACGGCGACCGGCGCAAGCTGGAGTCGTTGCGGGGACAGACGCCGGAACGCCTGGCCCAGACGCCGCCGAGCTTCGACGATCCGCGGCTGGGCGAAATCGTGTTCCGCTACCGGGCGCGCAACTTCCCGCACACCTTGTCTGAGCAAGAGGCCCAGCACTGGGAAGAGCACCGCGCGGCGCGACTGTTCCATGGCACGGGCGGGGCGCGCACGATCGAGCAGTTGTTCGGGCAGATCGACGCGCTGTCGGAGAACGCGGACGAGCGCGCCGAGGAGATACTTGGCGCGCTGTATGACTATGCGGAGCAGATTGCGCCGAGCAGGCGATAGCGCGAACGAAGCTGCGAAACAGGATGCGATGACGGCGTAGGGTGCGCACCTGTGCGCACGCGGCGCGAACGGTGCGTATTGGTGGTGGCGCCGCGAGCCTGCAAGCGATGAACGCGTGCGCACAGGTGCGCACCCTACGTGCTGGTTCTCAGACTGCGCGATAGCGATTGATCGCGTCCCGCGTCTCCATTGCCACACGCCGCGCAGCGGCGGCGAAATCCTCGCCCTCTTCCGGTGTGGCGAACAAGATCGCGCGCGACGAGTTGATCATCATCCCGGCCCCGCCCGCAGTACGCCCCGCGCGCACGGTCGCCTCGATGTCGCCGCCCTGCGCGCCGATCCCCGGCACCAGCAGCGGCATCTCGCCCACAATCCGGCGCACCTGCGCCAGCTCTTCGGGGAAGGTCGCGCCCACCACCAGCGCGCACTGGCCATTCACGTTCCACTTCTCCGCCACCAGCCGCGCCACGTGCTGGTACAGCGGCTGCCCGCCCACGTCGAGGAATTGCAGGTCCGAGCCGCCCGCGTTCGAGGTACGGCACAGGACGATCACGCCACGGTCCTTCCATTGCATGTAAGGCTCGACCGAATCGAAGCCCATGTACGGATTGACCGTCACCGCGTCCGCGCCGTAGCGGTCGAACGCCTCGCGTGCGTACTGGTGCGCGGTGGCGCCGATGTCGCCGCGCTTGGCGTCAAGGATCAGCGCAATCTCGGGATAGCGCTCGCGCAGGTACGCGCAGATTTCCTCGAGCTGCTGTTCGGCGCCGAGCGCGGCAAAGTAGGCGATCTGCGGCTTGAACGCGCAGGCCAGGTCCGCGGTGGCGTCGATGATCGCCTTGCAGAACCGGGCGATGCCGTCCGGGGCGTCGCGCAGGTGCGCGGGCAGGCGCGCCAGGTCCGGGTCGAGCCCGACGCACAGGAGCGAATCGTTACGGGTCCAGGCGGCGCCCAGCTTGTCTATGAAATTCACGGCGGGCCTCTTCAATATCTCGTTGCAAACGCGTTATTGTAGCGCGTGGCCGCGCGTCCATTCGCTGCGTGCGCTCGCGCACTGTCTCCGCCATGGCAGGTCCGGTATATTTTAAAAACCGGACAACCATACGGATTCCCGCCATGATGAACATCTTTTCGCGTCTGGCCCGGCTGCTGCTGGCGGCGCTGCTGCTGAGCACCCTGCTGTCGGGCTGCGGCTACAACCAGTTCCAGCAGAAGGACGAAGCCATCAAGGCCGCCTGGAGCGAAGTGGTCAACCAGTACCAGCGCCGCGCCGACCTGATCCCGAACCTGGTGGCCACGGTCAAGGGCTATGCGTCGCACGAAAAGGATACGCTGGAGGCGGTCACCCGGGCACGCGCGGCGGCCACCAGCATCCAGGTCACGCCGGAGACGCTGAACGATCCGCAGGCGTTCGCGCGGTTCCAGCAGGCGCAGGGCGAGCTGACGGGCGCGCTGTCGCGGCTGATGGCGGTGTCGGAGAACTATCCGAACCTGAAGGCCGATACGAGCTTTCGCGACCTGCAGTCGCAGCTGGAAGGCACCGAGAACCGGATCACGGTCGCACGCCAGCGCTACATCGTGGCGGTACAGGACTACAATGTGGCGGTGCGCAGCTTCCCGACCAATGTCACGGCGATGATTTTCGGCTACAAGCCCAAGCCGAACTTCACGGTCGCGAACGAAAGCGCGATCTCGACCGCGCCAACCGTCAACTTCGGCAAGTAAGCCATGTTCCTGCTGCGTCCCCTGTGGATCCTGGCCCTGGCGTTTTGCCTGGTTGCGCCGGCGCACGCGCAGTTCAAGCCGGTGCCGCCCTTGAGGGGCCACGTCAATGACGAGATCGGGATGCTCACGCCCGACCAGCGCGCCAGCCTGGAATCGATGCTGTCCGAGTACGAGGCCAAGACCGGCAGCCAGATTGCGGTGCTGCTGGTGGCGTCAACCGAGCCGGAGGCGATCGAGCAGTACAGCATCCGCGTCACCGACGCCTGGAAGCTGGGACGCAAGGGCGTCGACGACGGCGTGCTGCTGCTGGTGGCGCGCGACAATCCGAGTTCGCTGCGGCGGCTGCGCATCGAAGCCGGGCGCGGCGTGCAAGGCGTGCTCACGGACGTGCAGTCCAAGCGCATCCTGCAGGACGTGATTGCGCCCTACTTCCGCGAGCAGCATTACTACGACGGGCTGGTCGCCGGCGTGGGCGCCATCGAATCGCTGCTGGACCAGGAGAAGTTCCCCGGGCCGCGGCAGGCGCAGCAACAGCACGGCTCCGGAATCAGCCTGTTTGGCCTGTTGGCGATCATCGTCGGCATCTTCGTCATCCTGTCGATGTTCCGGCCGCGCCGCTCGCGGCTGTCCGGCGGCGGCTGGAGCAGCGGCGCGACCGGTTTCATCATCGGTAACATCCTTGGCAACATGAGCCGCGGCGGCTATCGCGGCGGCGGCGGCTTTGGAGGCGGCGGTTGGGGCGGCGGTGGCTATTCGGGCGGCGGCGGCACCTTCGATGGCGGCGGCGCCTCGGGAGACTGGTAATGAATCATTCTTTGCACCATCGGCTGCGGCGCGCGGTGCGCCACTGGCGCAGCAGCATGGCCGACGCGCGGCGCGCTTTTCCGCCCGAGACCCTGGAGGCAATCACCGAGGCGATCCGGGAGGGAGAACAGACCCATCGCGGCGAAGTCCGGCTGATCGTGGAGCGGGCGCTGCCGTCGGATGCGATCTGGGCCTGCATCGGCAACCGCCAGCGGGCGCTGACCCTGTTCGCCGACCACGGCATCTGGGACACCGAGGAAAACAGCGGGGTGCTGATCTACGTGAACCTGGCCGAGCACATGGTCGACATCGTGGCCGACCGTGGCATCGCGCACAAGATCGACAACGCGGACTGGCAGGCGATCTGCGACACGATGACCGACCACTTTGCCCAAGGGCGCTTTCATGACGGCACCTTGAGCGCGATCGCCCAAGTCAACTTACTATTGCAAACGCATTTTCCGGCCGAGGGCGATCGCCCGAACCAGTTGCCGGACGAGCCGATCCTGCTCTAGTTCAAAAACTCTGATTCTCGGCTGCACTCTGGGTACAATCGCGTTGCACACTCGTAGGGTGCGCACCAGTGCGCACGCTGTACGGTTGCGCATAGTTTGCACCGCGTGCGCACTGGTGCGCACCCTACCGCTGTTCCTTCACAGCAATCGCAATTTAAAAAACCACCTTTACGAGGAGCCCATGAGACTTGCCCAGAAAGTCGCCCTGGTGACCGGCGCCAGCCAGGGAATCGGCCTTGCCTGCGCGCAACGCCTGGCGCGCGAAGGCGCGCGCGTGATGCTGGCCGACGTCCGCCCCGAAGGCCAGGCGGCTGCCGAAATGATCGGCGCGGCGGCGCGGTTCACCTGCGCCGACGTCAGCCAGAAATCGGACGTGGATGCGCTGGTCGCGGCCACGCTGTCGGCCTACGGCCAGATCGACATTCTCATCAACAATGCCGGCGTGACCCATGCCGCCGATTTCCTCGACCTGGCCGAGGAAGACTTCGACCGCGTGCTGCGCATTAACCTGAAGTCGATGTTCCTGTGCAGCCAGGCGGTGGCACGGGAGATGGTCAAGCGGCAAAGCGGCTGCATCATCAACATGTCCAGCGTGAACGCCGAACTGGCGATCCCGAACCAGGTGCCGTACGTGATCTCGAAGGGCGGGGTCAACCAGCTCACGCGCGTGGCGGCGGTCGCGCTGGCGCAGCACGGGATCCGGGTCAATGCGATCGGGCCGGGCACGATCCTGACGGAACTGGCGAAGAAGGCAGTGCTGGGCAGCCCGGAAGCGCGCCACACGATCCTGTCGCGCACGCCGTTGGGACGCTGCGGCGAGCCGGAGGAAGTGGCGGCGATCGCGGCCTTTCTCGCAAGCGAGGACGCGTCCTACATTACCGGCCAGACGCTGTACGCGGACGGCGGGCGGATGGCGCTGAACTACACGGTACCGGTCAAGGACTGAGCCGGCGAAAAGCGGGCTCAAGCGTACTATTCACGGAATGCATGACAGGTATCGGAATTTACAATTGGACGCGCGTTTCGCGGTGCAACATAATCTCATCTGTCTCCACTATTCTCCTCCAAGAAAATAGTTTTAAAGCCCGCCGCAAGCGGGCTTTTTTTTCGCCCATGTCCCGTCCTAAAATCGGTTGTCATGAGTTCGCCTTGTCCAAGGAGAGCGAGATGGCAGTTGAGGGAAAGCGCACCCAGCGCGACTACACGCTG
>NZ_SPUM01000076.1 GCF_004614195.1 Massilia horti
CGTAGGGTGCGCACCTGTGCGCACGCTGTACCGTTGGGCAGAGTTGGCCCCGGGGAGCGACCGCGTACGCATGAAGGGGCTGAGGGGCGCGCGACAGGTAGGCCTCGTGCGCCCAGCGGATGCAAACTCTGCTCAACCGTACAGCGTGCGCACAGGTGCGCACCCTACGTCGGTCCATCCGCACGCGGTAAGGCTATGCAGCCTTGGATTCAAAAACGCAGGCCGAGCGCCGCGCCCAGCGTGTCGCGGTCCGCGGCCTGGTTGTAGTCGCCGCCCCACAGCGGCAGGTATGCGATTTCAGCGAAATAGCGCTGCCGGTACTCCAGGCGTAATGCGAGGTTGGCGCTGCGGCGCCCCTCGTTGAGGACGAAGTCGCCGGACCAGCCCTTCACGTCGTGCACGAAGGCCGCACTCGCATTGGCGTTCAGCCCCGGCAGGACCTCGGCAAACCGGGCGTCCAGCCGCAGGCGGTAACCGTAGGCATTGACGGTTGCGTAGCCGCGCAAGGAGCACTGCAGCGGATTGGTTCCGGGGCAAACACCGAAAACCGGGCCCGCACCGTAGATATCCGCACGGTTGTAACGACGCGCCGCCTGGCTCGGCAGCCCGAAGGTGTGTTTTGCGGTCGCTTCAAAGCTGGCCGTCAGCGGCACGCCACCGGCACGCCACTCATGCTGCACCCCGGCATGCGTGTGCAGGAAGCGGTAGTTGTCATAACCGTGGAACAGACCACCGGGCGGGGTCGCGTCAACGTCCGCCCGTAGCAGCGACGGCGCGGCCGGGCTCAGGAACGGCGGCACCACGTCACCCGGCGCCAGCATGAACGGCTGGCGCGGCCGGTATGCCAGTTCGCCGTAGACGCTGGTCGGGCCGCGCTTGTGCATGAAGGTCAGCGCGGTGATCGACAACCCTTCCGGGTATTCGGTGAAATACGCCATGTTCTTGCCGTCCGGGTCGCCGGGGATCAGCGCCGGGCCGACCCGGGTCGAGCGGCGCAGTCCCGGCAACGACATGCGCGAGTTGTAGCGCGCATAGTAGAACCCGAAGTCAGTCGCGATCGAGGCCGCCTTCCAGTTCAGGCCCACTCCGAATTCGGCGGCGCCCGGCTTGGGCGTGGGCAGCCGCTTCTGGTAGGCGCCGGATGCCACGCGCGCGCGGTCGCTCGTCGGCGGGTTGCCCGACATCACCCGGTCGCAGCCCTCGGACATGTAATCGCTCATCGACCACAAGGTGCCGCACATGTCCAGCGCATGCGGGCGGAACGCGGTCTGGTAGTAAGCCTCGATCGCCACTCCCGCGCGGGGCTCGACACGGCCGAACAGCATCGGCAGCGGGACCCTGGTCTCCTGCGGCGCCGCCCCGGCCCGGTGCAGTGCCGGCAGGTCCCTCGGGTTGAGCCCCTCCAGGCCGCCCTGGCTGCTGCCCACGCCCCAATTGAGCGACTGCTGGCCGATCCGGCCAAGCGCGCGCATCCCGCCCAATTGGCCGACCTGCTGCAGCCAGGTCTCGCCCAGCGCCACCCCGGAAAACCGGGTCAGTCGGCTGGCGCCGGCGTCCGATAGCGGCTGGTTGGCGGCGTAGCCATTCGCGGAGTTGCCCCACGGCCTGTTGTCGTGCAACAGACCGAAGTCGTGCCACGCCTTGACCCGCACCAGGGCGGAAGTGTCGCCTTCGCGCAGCGACAGGTCGAGGTAAGCCTTGAGCGCGCGCGAGGCCTGGTCGCGGAGGCGGTAATTGAGGTTGGCGTCATCCGCGTTACCGCCGGTGCCACGGCCGGCCAGGCCGATCGCGGCCGCGTTGATGGCGGTGAGCAGCTGCGGATCGCTTTCCTGGGTACGGAGCACCGAACCGAAAGTGATGCGCCCGCTAAAGTTGGTCTCGATCGCGTGGGCCAATGGGGACATGGCGAAAGCAAGCGCGACAGCCGCGGCAGCGCGCCGAACGACCGGGGCGGGCCTGCTTGCCATGGAGAGGTTCCTTGTTGACGTGGTTGTTGTGGGGTATTGCGGCAACTGAATCATGCTAACTTTTTTGCAACTACCGGTCAACGCGCAGTTGCGTTCAATTTCAAAAACGCAACAGCATACACTACTGCATCGCCAGCTCGACACAGTTGCGCCCTGCCCGCTTGGCGCGCGCCAGCGCCGCCTCCGCCCGCACCGCCAGCGCATCGCCGCTTTCCTGTCCGCCGAGCTGGGCCACGCCCAGGCTCACGGTGACGCGGTCGCAGCCCGGTACGGCGGCCCGCTCGATCGCCTGGCGCACCTTCTCGGCTATCTTCAGCCCGTCGATCGCGCAGGTGTGGGGCGCGATGATCCGGAACTCCTCGCCGCCCGAGCGCACCAGCACGTCATTGGTGCGCAGCACGGACCTAGCGATGTCGGCCACGGCACGCAACACCACATCCCCCACCGGATGACCGTATTGGTCGTTGATGGTCTTGAAGCGATCGATGTCGAACGCGAGCAGCGCCAGCGGCAACTGATAGCGGCGCGCGCGCCGGATCTCCTGTTCCAGCAGCCGCTCGCCGTGGCGGCGGTTGGCCACGCCGGTGAGCGCATCGGTGGTCGTCACCTGGTTGACGCGCGCCAGCAATTGGTC
Organism: Massilia horti; assembly: GCF_004614195.1. GTDB lineage: Bacteria > Pseudomonadota > Gammaproteobacteria > Burkholderiales > Burkholderiaceae_D > Telluria > Telluria horti. Next base: position 2,602 of record NZ_SPUM01000076.1, read on the forward strand.
GGACTCGCCATGCATTTCGGCCATCCGCAGGCCAACGCCGACCAGTTGAGCAAGGTCGGCCAGCGTTGCCAGGTGCTCGCCGGCAAAACGCTGCCGTCCTCCAAATAACAGGCTAACCGAGCCGCGCGGTGCGCTCGACTCACCGCAGCCGATCGGCAGCCCCAGCGCCATCTCGACGCCGTGACCGCGCAGCGCATGTACCAGTTCCGGCGCGCCCGCCTTGTCCAGCGCATCGAGCAGCATGAGCTCGCCAGTGGCGGCGGAAATGAGGCCCGGGAACGCATGCCGCAGCGGCGACTGCAACAGCCGCTCGCCCCCCTGCAGGACGCGCGCCAGGTCCGGTCCGTCCGCGCCAATCTGGGCGGCCAGTTGCAAGTCGTCGCCCTCTTTCAGCTGGAACAGCGCTGCGTGGCGCACCCCGGGCCAGCCGCATAGGGCCTGGCACAGCGCAAGAGCCATGCGATTCGGATCCTCCGGCTCGAGCAGCGCCTGCTGGACGCGCGAGCGCACGGCCAGCAACTCTTGCAGCGTGGCCTCGCCGCATTGATCGGGACTGCCGGCCAGCATGCGTTCGACCACCTCGCACAGCGCGCCTGCGGACAGCGGCGTGATCGCATAATGGATCGGCCCGAAGTCCATCAGCTTCGATAACCAGCGCGCGCCAGTGAACGGGCACAGTACGAGGGTCGGCGCGCGATCGCGCAAGGCCACCAGCCGGCCGAGCGATGCCAGGTCGATCGCGGGATCATAGCGCTCCAGGTCGATCACCAAAAGGTCGACCCGCTGCCCGGCCAGCAGGTCGGATGCCGCTTCCGCCCCGTCGGCGAAAAACAGGCGCCCGAACAGCTCGCCGCAGGCGGTCTGGAAGCCGGTCCGCCGCTCGCCGGCGCAATTGAGGAACAGGCCGACTTGGTGCGCCGCCATATTTTCTCCTTGCCATGCATATTTGCTAATTACCAATGACAAGTTTGCCACAAAGCACAGGCCGCGAACAGGGCAAGAGCCGTACTGTGTGAGCGAGCGCACCGTCAATCGGGAAGGAGCCGGGAATACTGGCGTGATCTGCAACAGCAACAAACAGGAGAGCGAGATGGCGATTCAAGATGACGCGGCGAATCAGCAGAAAGCGATCCAGAACCGGCAGGACCAGCGCGACATGAGCATGCAGAAGGAGCAGAGCCAGCAGCCGGTGCAGACTGGCGTGGTCAACGAGCCGGTACCGCCGATGCCCCAGCAGCACCTGGTCAAGCCGGGAATTGAAGCGCAGATGGAACTTAAGCCGCAGTTCATGGCCGAACAATACAAAGGCAGCGGCAAGCTGCAAGGCCAGGTGGCCATCGTCACGGGCGGCGATTCCGGCATCGGACGCGCGGTCGCTGTGCTGTTCGCCCGCGAAGGCGCCGACGTTGCGATCATCTACCTGAACGAGCACGAAGACGCCGAGGAAACCAAGCGCTGCGTCGAGGCCGAGGGCACGCGCTGCGTGACGATCGCAGGCGACGTCAAGGACATGGAATTCTGCCAGCAGGCGGTCGACCAGGTGGTGGCACGGTGGGGGCGCCTCGACGTGCTGGTCAACAATGCCGCGTTCCAGGAGCACGCCAGCTCATTGCTGGACCTGACCGAAGAGCGTTTCGACCAAACCATGCACACCAACATCTACGGGTACTTTCACATGGCCAAGGCCTGCGTACCCTACATGAAGCGTGGCGCAGCGATCGTCAACACCGGCTCGGTGACCGGGCTGAAAGGCTCCAAGCACCTGCTCGACTACTCCACCACCAAGGGGGCGATACACGCGTTCACCATGTCGCTGGCGGGCAACCTGCTCGAAAAGGGTATCCGCGTCAATGCGGTCGCGCCCGGACCCGTCTGGACGCCGCTGAACCCGGCAGACCAATCACCTGACAAGATAAGCAAGTTCGGCGCCAGCACCGACTACGGCCGCCCGGCCCAGCCGGAAGAGCTGTCGCCAGCGTATGTCTACCTGGCTTCGTCGATCTGCTCGAGCTATGTGTCGGGGATCGTGCTGCCAGTAACCGGATCGATCGGAGAGTAGAAGGCAAGGAGCAATCATGGCAAGGAGCATGTGGAAAGGCGCCATCAGCTTTGGGCTGGTGCATATCCCGATCGAGATGTACCCGGCGGTGAGCGACAAGGGACTGGACCTGACCATGCTCGATCGCCGTGACTTCTCCCCGGTCGGGTTCAAGCGCTACAACAAGGGCAACGGCAAGGAAGTGCCGTGGGACGAGATCGTCAAGGGCTTCGAATACACCAATGGCGAATATGTGGTGCTGTCCGACGAGGATCTGCGGCGCGCCAATCCGGAAGCGACCCAGACCATCGACATTTTGGCTTTCGTCGACGCCGAACAGGTGCCGGTGCTGTACTACGACCAGCCCTACTACCTCGCGCCCGGCAAAGGCGGCGACAAGGTGTATTCGCTGCTGCGCGAGACGCTCAAGGACACCGGCAAGATCGGCATCGCGCGCGTGGTCATCCGCATCAAGCAGCACCTGGCGGCGCTCGAGGTGGTGGGCGAAACCATCGTCCTGCACACGCTGCGCTATCCGGACGAGATTCGCGATGCGGGCGAACTCAAGGTCCCGGCGCCGGACGCGAAGAACGCCGCGATCTCCGACAAGGAACTGAAGATGGCCAAGGCGCTGGTCGAGGGCATGAGCGAGGACTGGCAGCCGGAGCATTATCACGACACCTACCGCGAAGACGTCATGGCGCTGATCGAGAAAAAGGTCGCGGCCAACGAGACCAAGACCATTACGCTGCCGGGTAAGGAAGAAGCGGCGCATGCGCCTTCGAATGTGATCGACCTGGTGTCGCTGCTGCAGGCCAGTTTGGGCAAGAAAGGTGGCGCTGCCGCTCCCGCCGCCGAGCAAGAAGAAGAGGAGGAACAGCCCGCACCGAAGGCGCGCAAGCGCGCGGCGGCGGCTGCCAAATCGTCCTCGGCATCCAGGACAACGGCGCCGGCCAAGACGCCAACGAAGACCTCGGCCAAGGCCCCTGCGCGCCGCAAGAGCGCGGCGTGACCGACTCCAGAACCGCGACGCATCCCTAATTAAAACCTGTCAAGTAGCACGTCGTTCCCGCGCAGGCGGGAACCCATGCTGAGCGTCATTTCACGCTGCCTATGGGTTCCCGCCTGCGCGGGAACGACGATTTGGGCGCTAACTAAATTACCCGTTGCCAGCAGCAGAGTTACTTATGCTGGTAGCGGTATTCTTGCGTCTTGCCACCATACCCATATGACGTTGCACGCACGTCTTGCACATAGATATAACTTTCATCGTGCAAGGGACCAAGCAGATTATCGAAGGCATGAAAAGCCTCTTCAATGAAGCGTGCTTTTTCCTCCTTGGTGTTGGTTTCGTCCGTAACCTTGATGTCAAAATAAATACTGTTGCGGCCATGCTCGGCGAGGGTCTTGCCTGCGATGATCCAATCCCCGGGATCAACGTATTCGATCGCAATCGCCGTGACTTCCGGGCTTTTTCCGAGAATGCGACTGGTCAAGCCGATCAACGTCTCCCCGATTTTTTGGGTTAACCCGGGAGCCTTCTTTGCACCGACCTTCACCGAAAGAATGGGCATCTAATCCTCCAAATGGTTAGCTATGCAACTATAAAAGTAAAAAAAACTACTCCAACGTTGATCGAGTTTTTCTGATTTTCTGGACGACCTCGGCAAAGGCTGCATCGCCCATCTGGGCCTTAAGTCTTCCCGTCACTGTCCTGGCTGATTGGTTGAGTGCCGCCTTGATGGCAACGGCAGCAGCCGTTGGATGAATCGCCACTTCTCGCCCGTCAGCGTCCGTGCGTCGACGCTCAACGTATCCCCGCTGGACCAATCCATCCAATGCCCGAGTGACCGTCGGGCGTGAGATGGACAGCGCATCAGCCAACTCATATTGCAGCATCCCTGGGCGGTCAAGAATCGCACGCAACATAAACCCTTGCGGTGGAGTTACCCCAAAGGGCGAAAAGGCCTGTGCCCACTCACGTTCGAGACGGCGTGCGAGAGCTGCTGTATTGAAATAGATGCATTCATCAAACATGACATCTACGTTACCTCGAAATGATTAGCCATGCAACTAAATTTGTTTAGAAGCCGCTCCGCTGCGTGGGCACCCCGCACTGCCCGGCAGTGTCAGGAGCACCACAACCCGGCATTCCCGCCAGCGCTACAATGGCAAGCGGCGACGCAGGACCGTTGAACTTGACGATGGGAGTAATAAATGGACATACGACAGCTTTTGGGAATCTCCCTACCGATCATCCAGGCGCCGATGGCCGGGGCACAGGGCAGCGCGCTAGCCATTGCCGTCTCGAACGCGGGCGGCCTCGGCTCCCTGCCCTGCGCCATGCTGACGCCAGACGCCATGCGGCAGGAACTGGCGGCAATCAGGGCGCAGACCGACAAGCCGTTCAACGTGAATTTCTTCTGCCACGAGCCGCCGCAGGCCGATGCCGAGCGCGAAGCCGCCTGGCGCCGAGCGCTTGCGCCCTACTATGCCCAATTCGGCATCGACCCGGCCACCATACCCGCAGGACCCGGCCGCACGCCCTTTAGCTCCCAGGCGGCCGACATATTGGAGGAACTCCGTCCGCCGGTCGTGAGCTTTCACTTCGGCCTGCCGGACGACACGCTGCTCGCGCGCGCAAAGGCGACCGGCGCGCGCATCCTGTCCTCCGCCACCACGGTCGAAGAGGCCCTGTGGCTGGAGGCGCGCGGGGTCGACGCCATCATTGCCCAAGGCATGGAGGCCGGCGGCCACCGCGGCATGTTCCTGACCGACGACCTGACCACGCAGGTCGGGACCTTTGCCTTGCTGCCCCAGATCGTGCAAGCGGTCAAGGTCCCTGTCATCGCGGCCGGCGGCATCGCGGACGCCAACGGCGTGGCCGCCGCAATGCGCCTGGGCGCGGCCGGCGTGCAGATCGGCACGGCATACCTGCTCTGCCCGGAAGCGACCATCAGCCCCATCCACCGCGCGGCTTTGGCGAGCCCCGCCGCGCGGCACACCGCCGTCACCAATGTCTTCACCGGCAGGCCGGCACGCGGCATCGTCAATCGCATCATCCGTGAAACCGGGCCGATGAATCCGCAAGCGCCGGCCTTCCCCCTCGCCACCAGTGCCATCGCCCCGCTGCGTGCCAAGGCCGAGGCGATCGGCTCCGGCGACTTTTCGCCGTTGTGGAGCGGCCAGAATGCCAGCGGCTGCAAGCCGGTTCCCGCACAGGAACTGACCCGGATGCTGGCGGGAGCGGACTGAATCTGCTCGCCTGGCCCCGGCATGGAGCGCCGCAATGGACGAGTTCCGCGCGGTGCTTGCGGCACCGCAGCCGCGAACTCAGGTGCGTGTCCAGAATAGGCCTGCCCGCCTCTCTACGAAAGGGAGCGGAATGCCCCGGGGGCAATACGTGGCGCTCGGCGCCGCGCCTCCCGGAACCGTTCAATCGCACGAAAAACAAGGAAGCGCACATCATGACAACTGATCGCGAGCTTGATCTCGGGCGACGGCGCACGCTGGCCGCCAGCGGAGCGATGATGGCAGGAATCCTGGCCGCGAGTACCCCCGAAATTGCCCTGGCTAACCAGCCACCCTCGGGAGGCAATGCCGGCCTTCCAGTGGAGCAAATCGAAAAAATCCTGCGCACTGACGGTCGCGTAAGCAACGGCGTGCTGCATATCACTCAAGACCGCAACGACCTGAACAATGTGATTGGGCCGGGCGGCATCCCATTCAAACCTGCCTTCCAGCTCACGAATGAATTCTACTTCCAGGCCTTGTCGGGCGGACGTGCCATCTTCAACGGCGAAATGACGCTGCTGCCCAGGGAAACCAACCCGGTCATCGACCGTATTCTCGCCAACAGCCTGGTGTTCCAGGCGTTCCACCAGCACTTCTTCGACCTGAACCCGCAAGTCTGGCACATCCACCTGCGCGGCGTGGGTGATCCGCTCGCGCTGGCGCGGGCGCTGGCCAACGTCGTCGCAGCCACCGGCACCCCGCTGCCGCAATCGTCGCCGCCGAATCCGACCACGCCGCTCAACGTCAAGCTACTGTCCCAGATTCTCGGCGGCGAGGCCGAGGTGGACGAAGATGGCGTGGTCGTGGTCAGCGTGCCCCGGCGTGAGCAGATCGTGCTGGGCGGCATTCCGATCAATCCCAATCTCGGGGTCGACCACACGATCAACTTCGAGCCGCTCGCCGACGGCCGGACCGCGGTGGCGCCCGACTTTTCACTGATCGCGTCGGAAATCAACCCGGTCATGTCGATCATGCGCAAGCAGGGGTTCACGGTGCACTGCCTGTACAACCAGGAAACCGCCGAAAGCCCGCAGCTGTATTTCTCGCACCAACTGGCAGTGGGCGACGCCTATGCGCTGGCGCGTGCGGTGCGAAACGGGCTGAATAAAACCAACGCCAAATTCACATAAGGGCAGCCCCGGACGGCCCTGGCCAGGCCCGTCCGGTCCAGCTAGTCCCGGCATTACTTGGCAATATCCAGCGCCTTCATCGCGCCGGTCAAGGTCTTGGCGGCCTTGGCGTAGCCGGCCCAGGGATCGTTGCCCTTGTCGAGACGGGTATGGGCGTTGCGCACGTTCCACTGGTCACCGGACTTGATCGCCGGTAGCTCGTCCCAGTCGAGCGGCACCGAAATGCCCAGCCCCGGACGCGCCCGCGCCGACCACGCCGATGCGGTCGTCGCGCCGCGGCCGTTGCGCAGGTAGTCGATGAAAATCTTGCCGACGCGGTTGCGCGCCCCGCTCTTGAAGGCGAACCGGTCCGGCAAAGTGCGCGCCACGTGGTTCACGATCTCGTGCGAGACGTCCTTGACCGTGTCCCAGTCCTTGCCGCCCTTGATCGGCACCACCACGTGCAGCCCCTTGCCGCCACTTGTCTTGAGGAAGGCGGGCAAGCCCAATTCGCCAAGGAAGGCCTGCATCAATTGCGCCGCCTCCTGCATGGTCTTCCACTCCACACCTTCGCCGGGGTCGAGGTCGAACACCATGCGGTCCGGCGTGTCGTAAGACTTGCGCACCGCGTTTTGCGTGTGGAACTCGATCACATTCCACTGCGCCGCCGACAGGATTCCTTCCACGCTCACAATCTCCAGCATCGGCGGGTCGCCCGGGTCCAGTTCCTCGGGCATGTGGACCACGCCCGGCAGCTTGTCGACATTGGTGTGCTTCTGGAAGAACAGTTCCCCGCCCACACCGGCGGGCGCGCGCACCAGGGCCAGCGGGCGGCCTTTCAGGTGCGGCAACATCAATTCCCCGACCAGCGCGTAGTAGCGCACCAGGTCCAGCTTGGTGGCGCCGGTCGATTGGTCGATGACCCGCTCGCCGTGCGTGATCTTCAAGTTCGGCGGCAGCGTCGTGTGCACCGCGCTCTTGTCCTCCCGCCTTGGTGCCACCTCCTCCGTATGCCTGGCCACTTCGCGCGTGATCTTCTTTGGCGGCTTGTCCGCGCGCAGTCCGTGGAAGACCGGGTGGCGGATCGATCCGCCCGGCGTCCACTCGGAAAAACTGACCTCGGCCACCAGCTTCGGCTGGACCCAGTGCGGCTTGCGCCCGGGCACCGCCTTGGGCGGGAACGGGCTCTCGTCGGTTTCGATCTTCTTGAGCCTGCTGGCGATGTCGAGCAGCGTGGCTTCGTCAAAGCCGGTGCCGACATTGCCGGCGTAGCGCAGCACGCCGTCCTGATCGTAATAGCCCAGCAGCAGCGAACCGATTCCACTGCGCGCGCCCTGCGGATCGGTATAGCCGCAGATGACGAATTCCTGGCGCTGCTCGCACTTGAGTTTGATCCAGTCCGGCGAGCGCCGTGTCACATAGCGCGAATCGCGGCGCTTGCCGATCACGCCCTCCAGGCCCATCTTGCACGCCGCCGCCACCAGGTTCTTTGGGTCCGCGACGAACTCGCTCGAGAAACGGACATTGCTTGACGCCGGCGCCTTGTCGAGCACCTCCTGCAGCAGCGCGCGCCGCTCGGTCAAGGGCACGTCGCGCAGGTCGTATCCCTTAAAGTAAGGCATGTCGAAAACAAAGTAGACGATCTCGGCCGTGTTCGACCCGTCGAACGCCAGTTGCAGCAAATTGAAGTTCGGCCGGCCTTGCTCGTCGTGCACCACGATTTCGCCGTCATACCAACCGTCAGGCAACTTCATGCGCTGCAGCGCCTTCTGCAAGGGCTGCAGCTTGTCGGTCCAGTCGTTGCCATTACGCGTGATCAGGCGCACGTCCTTGCCATCGATCCGGGCCAGCATCCGGTAGCCGTCGAACTTGATCTCGAAGATCCAGTCTTCCGGCGTCGACGGCACCTTGTCGACCAGCGTCGCCAATTCGGGCGCCAGCTTATCGGGCAACTCGGCCTTGACCGCGCCCTCCGGCAGCGCGCCGCGTTTCGCACTGGCCGCCCGCTTGCCCGGCGCAGGTCGCTTTGCCGCATCGGCCGGCAACGGCAAGTCGCGCACGCTGTCGGGCAGTTCGTCGACCACCGAAAACTCCTCGGCGGCCCTGGCGTAGTCGTCCTTTTCCTTGATCAGCAGCCACGGCTCCTGCTTCTCATCGCTGCGGCTCTTGATTCTCACCAGCGCCCACTTGCCATGCATCTTGTGACCGTGCAGTTCGAACTTCAAACTGCCCTTCTCGTATCCCCGCTGCGGGTCCTCGAGCGGTTCCCAGGTGCCCTTGTCCCAGATGATGACCTTCCCCGCGCCATACTGCTTTTCGGGAATCGTTCCCTCGAAGTCGTTGTACGAGATCGGATGGTCCTCGACATGTACCGCCATCCGTTTGTCGTGCGTGTCATAACTGGGTCCCTTGGGCACGGCCCAGCTTTTCATCGTCCCGTCGAGTTCGAGGCGAAAATCGTAATGCAACCGGCTGGCCCAATGCTTCTGGATCACGAAGCTGAGCGCGCCTGCCTGCGCCGCCTCGCCGCCTTCAGGCGGTTCCGACGTGATCTCGAAATTGCGCTTGGACTTGTAGAGTTTGAGGGCGTCTGGCATGGCAGCACCTATGCATGTCGCTAGACTCCCGACTATATTGCCACCACGGCTGGGCGACTGTACGGCAGCTAACCCTTGCCTGCCTGCGGCCAGATTGTAAGCGGATGTAAATGCGCGTCAACTGGCATGAGGGCAGCCGCGTTTTTGTGCGCAGTAACTCCGGCGGCATCCGCCTCTGTCAACCACGAAAGGATAAAAACCATGAAGAAACTCGTCGCTACTTTGATCGCCGGCCTGTTCGCCACTTCGGTGTTTGCTGCCCAGCCCCCGGCCGCCCAGCCGGCCGCAGCTGGCCCGACCAAGGCCCAGATCAAGACGCCACCCGAGATTTCGCAGGCTGACGCCACACCAGCAAAGGCCGATGCCAAGGCAGAAAAAGACCAGGCAGTCGCCAATGCCGATGCCGCCAGCACCAAAGCCAAGGCACACAAGAAAGCCAACAAGCAAAAAGCCCAAGCCAAGGCCGGCCAGGCTGACGCCACCACGAAATAACAACAACCAAACAATAAGCTCAAGCCCCACCATAGTGCAAAGACAGGGTTCGCCCTGTCTTTTTTTTGCGTTCCGTAACGGCATCGCAGCCTTACCCAACCGGGGTAAAATGAAGTCTTTCCTTCGTTCACATCGGGATTTCGCATGCACAAGATCGTCTTCCTCGACCGCGACAGCCTGATCGCCGACGTCCGCCGTCCTGGATTCGAGCACGAGTGGCGCGACTACCCGGCAACGGCGCAAGACGAAGTTCGCGAGCGCCTGATTGATGCCACCATCGCGATCACCAACAAAGTGCCGCTGCGCGCCGAGGCGCTCGCCCAGTTGCCGCTGCTAAAGATGGTCGCGGTCGCCGCCACCGGCACCGACAATGTCGACCTCGCGGCCTGCCGCGAGCGCGGCATCGTCGTATCGAACATCCGCAACTACTCGCTGGTCTCGGTGCCGGAGCACGTGTTCACGCTCATACTCGCGCTCAAGCGCAACCTGCGCGCCTACATCGCCGATGTCGAAGCAGGACGCTGGGAACACTCCAGCCGCTTCTGCCTGCTCGACCACACGATTGGCGACCTTGCCGGCAGCCGCCTTGGCATCGTCGGCTACGGCGCGCTCGGGAAAAAGGTGGCGACGATTGCGCGCGCCTTTGGCATACAGGTTTGCGCAACGTCGCGCTCCAGGATCGAAGACCCGCACGTGAACCAGCTGCCGCTGGACGAACTGCTGGGCAGCTGCGACGTGGTCAGCCTGCACCTGCCGCTCACGGAGCAGACGCGGCACATGATCGGCACGCGCGAACTGGAACTGATGAAAAAGAGCGCGCTGCTCATCAATACCGCACGCGGCGGCCTGGTGGACGAAGACGCGCTGGCCGGTGCGCTCATGCGCGGAGTGATCGCGGGCGCTGGCTTCGACGTGCTGTCCAAGGAGCCGCCGTCGGCGGAAAATCCCCTGCTCCGGTTGCGCCTGCCGAACTTCATACTGACGCCGCATGTGGCGTGGGCGAGCTCGGGGTCGATGCAGACGCTGGCCGATATGCTGGTCGATAATATCGAGGCCTGGGTCGCGGGGCGGGCGCAGAACGTCGTCTGAACCGCTCAGCGCCAACTCTACGCATCCGTACCGCGTGCGCACAGGTGCGCACCCTACGGACCAGCGGCCAGCGCACATCGTAACGTGAAAGAAAGCACTGTACGGATGTGCAGCGTCCTGACCTGAGTAGG
>NZ_SPUM01000131.1 GCF_004614195.1 Massilia horti
ATCGCACTGAACGTTCCCCTTGCCTCCCCCGTCACGCCGACGTTCGACGTCGACGTGACGGGGGAGGCAAGGGGAACGTTCAGTGCGATCGCGGTCATGGCAGTCCCGGCGAGAAGAAAAAAAGGCCAACCGAGCGGTTGGCCTTGGGCAGTTCCCGGCTTGGGCAAGCCGGGGAAAGGCCAAATTACTGCAGCAGCGACATGACCATCGAGGACATGCTGTTGGTCTGCTTGAGCATTGCGGTGCCAGCCTGCAGCAGCATCTGGTTCGAGGTCATGTTCGACGATTCGGAAGCGAAGTCGACGTCCATGATGCGGCCGGTTGCGTTCTGGGTGTTGGTGCTGATGTTGTTCAGGTTGTTGTAGACGTGCTCGAGGCGGTTCGACGCCGCGCCCAGGCCCGAACGGACCGCGCCGACGAGGTCGATCGCACCGCTGAGGACGTCGATGGTCAAACGGGCCTTGTCGGCGCCGGCGCTTGCCAGGGCGGTGGTGGGATCGGCATCGTAGTTCGTCACGTCGAACAGCTCGCCGCCACGCGAACCCGCGATGGCCCCCTGATCGTACGCTTCGCTCACGGCCAGCATGCCTTTACCGTCGATGGTGTCGACGTCGCCGTTGGCGGTACCATCAAGGTCAGTCATCAGGGTGCTCAGGTCGACATCCATCTTCTCGTCCTTGGTGGCGCCGATCTGGAACGTCATGCTCTTTTCAATGGTGCCGCCCTTGAGCAGCTTGCTGCCGCCGAAGGTGGTGTTGTTCATGATGTTATTCAGTTCTTTGCCCAGGGCGTCGTACTCATCCTGCATCGCCTTCTGGTCGGCCACGGTGGACGAGGCGTCGGCCGCCTGCGTTGCCAGGTCCTTCATGCGGACCAGGATGTTGGAAACTTCGTTCAGCGCGCCGTCGGCCACTTGCAGCATCGAGATCGAGTTCTGGGTGTTGCGCATTGCAACGGCCATGCCGCTGGTCTGGGCTTTCAGACGGGTGGCGATCTGCAGGCCGGCTGCATCGTCCATTGCCGAGTTGATGCGATAGCCGGTCGACAGACGGGTCATCGAGGTCGACAGGGCGCTCTGGGTTTTGGTGATCGAGTTTTGTGCGGAAAGGGCCGCTGCGTTGGTGTGAAGGCTCAGCATTTTACACTCCTGAATTAATCGGGTTGGCGGTGAAGACTGCGTTGGAGCAGCGGTTTCGTCGCGCTCTCACAAGTACAGGACGACCGTTTTGATCAGTTCATTAAATGCCATGTGGAAATTTTTTTAGGGAGGCCATCCGGACCGCCGCCGTGTACGGCGGCGCATCCGGGAAAGCGGGCGGTTCGACTACGAACCTGATCGGCGCTGCGGTACAATGACCGGTTTGGGCATTTGCCCGCGCTACCCGTAGCCGCCGGCCCGCCCGGCCTCGATTTCAGTCAAGATGCAAGCTCCCACTCACGAAACCGGCCGGCCGGCCGGTACGCCGCTGCCTTCCCGCCGCCTGTCGGTCGCCCCCATGATGGACTGGACCGACCGGCACTGCCGCGTGTTTCACCGCCAGATCACGCGCCATGCCTGGTTGTATACCGAGATGGTCACCACCGGCGCGCTGGTCTACGGCGACGTGGAGCGCCACCTGCGCTATGACGGGATCGAGCACCCGGTCGCGCTGCAGCTGGGCGGCAGCGAACCGGCCGACCTGGCCAAGAGCGCCAAGCTGGGCGAACAGTGGGGCTACGACGAAATCAACCTGAACTGCGGCTGCCCGTCCGAGCGGGTGCAAAAGGGCGCGTTCGGGGCTTGCCTGATGCTCGAGCCGCAGCTGGTGGCCGACTGCGTCAAGGCGATGCGCGATGCGGTGTCGATCGACGTCACGGTCAAGCACCGGATCGGCATCGACAAGACCGAGGACTACGGGTTCGTGCGCGATTTTGTGGGCACGATCGCCGATGCCGGCTGCCGCACCTTCATTGTCCATGCCCGCAACGCCGTGCTCAAGGGCCTGTCGCCCAAGGAAAACCGCGAAATCCCGCCGCTCCGGTACGAGGTGGCGTACCGCCTGAAGCAGGAATTCCCCGAGCTCGAGATCATCATCAATGGCGGCGTGAAGTCCGACGACGAAGTCGCCCTGCACCTGCAGCATGTGGACGGCGTCATGCTGGGCCGCGAGGCCTATCACAACCCCTACCTGATGGCCGGTTGGGATGCGCGCTTTTACGGCGACGACGCGCCCCCGAAGACGCGCGAGCAGGTGCTCGAGGCGATGCTGCCCTATATTGCGCAGCAGCTGGAACAGTACGGGCGCCACGGCCTGAAGCTGAACAGCATCACCCGCCACATGCTGGGCCTGATGGCCGGGCTGCCGGGCGCCCGCGCGTTCCGCCAGTTGCTGTCGGATCCGAAGCGCCTGGCCGCCGGCGATCCCCGCCTTCTGCTCGAGGCCGCCGCCCGCATGCGCGGCGCCTGACTCATTTGCGCGGCCGCCGGCCGCGCTCCCTCTGTCGGCAAACTACCACACCGCCCCCGCATTTGCGCGGGCGCGGCCGTCTGCTGCTTGCTGTAAGGCAAGATTGTTACCTATAATCACTACTCGCTTCTCTTTTGCATGTTCATTAATTGTTACATGTTTTGAAAGATTTGCCGGGAGGAACGAGCGATTGTTGTCGCTGCGGCCAAGTTTTGATTTATCCTCACGGCAATGCATTTATTTCCACAGAAAAGTCGGAATGAATGCAAAAAAGTATCGCCGGGACATGGCGAGCGAGAATCGACAATCAGAGAAGGAATAGGGGCGACATGAATTTGACGAATATGAAGGTCGGGACGCGACTCGGCCTGGGATTTGCACTGGTGCTGGTGCTGCTGGTGGCGGTGACCGTGGTCGGTTTGCTGCGCATGGCGCAGATCCAGGACCGGCTCGATCATGTGGTCAGCGTCAACAACGTCTCGACCCGGCTGGTCATCGACATGCGCAATAACGTCAGCGAGCGGGTCGCCTCGCTGCGGGTGCTGACCCTGATGACGGATTCGGCCGACATGGAGCCGGAGCTGAACAAGTTCAAGGAACAGACCAAGAAGTACGACGCGCTGCAGGACAAGCTGTCGCAGGTGTTTGCGGCCCGGGCGTCGAACGAGGAACGCTCGCTGCTGGCCCAGGTCAAGCAGCATGAGGCGAGCGCGATGCCGGCCATCGCCAAGGCGTCCGAGCTGTACCTGGCCGACAACGCGGTCGAAGCGACCCGCGTGATGATCAAGGAAATCCGGCCGGCGCAGAAGAAATGGATGGAGGCGCTTGACCAGCTGGGCCAACTGGAGGACCAGCAGAACGCGCAGAGCCAGGCTTCGGCCGAGGCCGCCTTCGCCAGTGCCCGCAACTTCATGCTGACGCTGCTGGCGCTGGCGATGGCGATGGGCATCGCCGCCGCCGTGGTGATCACGCGCGGCCTGCTCAAGCAGCTCGGCGGCGAGCCCGGCTACACCGCCCGGATCGCCGGCAGCATCGCCAATGGCGACCTGTCGATCGCCATCGACACCCACGCCTCGGACCGCGGCAGCTTGCTGGTCGAGATGAAAGAGATGCGCAACAGCCTGGTGGGCATCGTCGCCCAGGTGCGGCGCGGCACCGAGACCATCGGCACCGCCTCGCGCGAGATCGCGGCCGGCAACATCGACCTGTCCTCGCGCACCGAGCTGCAGGCCAGCTCGCTCGAGAAGACCGCGTCGGCGATGGAAAGGCTGACCGGCACCGTCAAGCAGAACGCCGACAACGCGCGTGAGGCGAACCAGCTGGCGGCCACCGCGTCGGACGTCGCCAGCAAGGGCGGCCAGGTGGTGTCGCAAGTGGTCGAGACGATGGGCTCGATCAACGCCTCGGCCAACAAGATCGTCGACATCATCGGCGTGATCGACGGCATCGCGTTCCAGACCAACATCCTGGCCCTGAACGCCGCGGTCGAAGCGGCGCGCGCCGGCGAGCAGGGGCGCGGCTTCGCGGTCGTCGCCTCCGAGGTGCGCAACCTGGCCCAGCGTTCGGCCGCCGCCGCCAAGGAAATCAAGACCCTGATCGGCGATTCGGTCGAAAAGGTCGAGCGCGGCAGCAAGCTGGTCGGCCAGGCCGGCGTCACGATGGACGAGGTGGTCGACAGCGTCAAGCGCGTCACCGACATCATGGGCGAGATTGCCGATGCCAGCGCCGAACAGAGCGCGGGGATCGAGCAGGTCAACCAGTCGATCATCGAGATGGACAGCATGACCCAGCAAAACGCGGCTCTGGTCGAAGAAGCCGCCGCCGCCGCGCAAAGCCTGCAGGACCAGGCGGCCGAACTGGCGCGCGTGGTCAGCATCTTCAAGCTGGCCGAAGGCGAAGAGGCGTACACGCCGCCGGCCCCGGTGGCACCTGCGGCGCCTGCTGCACCGTCGACCGCAGTAGTGGCGCTGCGTCCGGCGGCCAAGCGCGCTGGGCGGCCGGCGCTGAAGAAGGCGGCAGCGTCTGCGAAGCCGGCAACGCCAGCGCAGCCGGCAGCGGCGGCGCAGGAACCGGCCGCGTCCAAGCCGAAAGCGCCCGCGACCACGGCCGGCGACGAATGGGAAGAGTTCTGAGTAGCGGCGGTGCGCTGCAGGCAGCGTGCCGCCGGACCCAGTTTTTTGACGTAACTAATAACCAATAAGTACTATGAAACAGATCACCACAGCCCTCATCCTCGCCGGCCTGGCCGGCACTGTATTCGCTGCCGAGGTACCGGCCAGCTTCGATCCGAAGAGCTGCAAGGTTGAATACCCCAAGGCATCGCTGATGAACGAAGAACAAGGCACGACCTCGATGTCGTTCCTGGTCAATGCCGACGGCACGGTGGCTGACTCCAAGGTGGAGAAGTCGAGCGGCTTCAAGGGCCTGGACAAGGCCGCCATCAAGGGCCTGTCCGCCTGCAAGTTCAAGCCGGGCACCAAGGACGGCGCGCCGGCCCAGACCTGGACCAAGGTCGACTACGCCTGGAAGCTCGACTAAAACCAAATTAGGGTCAGAGTAGAAAACCTAATTGGGGTCAGAGTAGAATTTTCGAGCAACTTTCTCCCCAGCAATTGGGGTCAGAGTCGAATTATTTAGCAATTCGCGAAAGTTGCTGAGAAATTAGGGTCTGACCCCAGGGGCTTTTGTGGCAATCCACGAAAGTTGCGGAGAAATTAGGGTCTGACCCCAGGGCTTTGAGAGCATCAGAACCACATCCGCTGGAAAATCCGGTCGCGGTTGATCAGCAGGTGCTTCAGGCCGCCGAGCGCATGCACGGCGGCGAGCACTGCGAGTATCGATGCTATGATCGCATGCACCCCGAACAGGGTTTCGGCGGTGTCGTGGTTGGGCTGGTGCCAGGCCGGCAGATGCAGGCCGAAGAATACGATTCCGCTTTTGGTGTATGACGCGCCGAGAAAGCCGATGACCGGCTGCGCGATCATGCAGGCGTAGAGCAGTCTTTCAACCACCGTCGTGGCTTTCGCTTCCCAGCGCGGTACAGTGGCCGGTAGCCCCACCGGCCGGTGCGTCAGGCGCCACACCAGGCGCGCCAGCACCAGCGCAAACACGACGATCCCAACCGACTCGTGCAGGTGGAAGTAGCGGTCCGCTCCCGGTTCGTCCTCGATACTCACCATGTACAAGCCGAGCGCGAGCATCCCAACGATGAGGATCGCCAGCAGCCAGTGCAGGATCACCGCGACCGGCGAGAAGTGCCATTCACCTGGCGTAGTCGGGTCCGGGGATGGGGGTTTCATTGCACAGCTGTTGCATCGCTTGCAGGTGCTGGTCGCGCATCTGCGCCGACATGCCCGGCAGGAATTGGTTGATCAGCGCCTCACGTTCCTCCGGCGTATTCGCCGAATCGAGGCGGCGCTGTTGCGCGCACATCCTGGCGGCATCGGTCCGGCCCGGTCCCGGCATCGCCGCCGTTGCGCCGATCTGGCTGCTGCCGATCGCACCGCCGTCCGTGCGCGGCATTCCCATGCCGACCGAACCGGCGATTGCCGCCGATCCGGGACCGGGACCCGAACCCGTGCCGCTGTCCGTCAAGCCGCTGGCGCTGGTCCAGCTCGCCGGTGCCCGCTGCAACGCCGGCTCGCCCGATGCGTTTGCGGAAGGCTCGTTGGCGTGCCAGCTACTGCAACCGCACACCATGCAGGCGGCAAGGCAATATGCGGCCTCGCGCAGAAAGGACGTGCACTTCATGACATCCCCCCGTCCGTATTCGCGTTCGACTGCACCTGCTGCGCGGCGGTTCCATGTACCCTCAGTCAGGGCTTGGGCGGCTTTTCCTTTTCCAGGTTGATGGAATACATGGGAATCTCGACCACGAGGTCCTCGTTGTCCACCAGCGCCTGGCACGACAGGCGCGATTCCGGCTGCAGCCCCCAGGCCCGGTCCAGCATGTCTTCTTCGTCTTCCTCCGGCGGATTGAGCGAGTCGTAGCCCTGGCGCACGATCACGTGGCAAGTGGTGCAGGCGCCCACCTTGCCGCAAGCGTGTTCGATTTCGACGCCGTGATCGAGCAGCGCGTCGCACAGGGAAAGGTGTCCCTGTGTCTCGAATACCTTGCCCTCGGGTGCGTATTCCGGGTGCGGCAAGACGGTGATCTTTGGCATTGCCAACCTTTCGACCTGTTGGAGGCTTTACTGTAGCCCTTCGTGCACGCGCGCGGCGCGGGCCACGGGTGCCCGCGCCAGTGAACCGCTCGGCGCAAGAGCATTCCGCCAGGGACAAGCTTTGACCGCTGAGGTTCCGTCGCCGCCGCCGCGAGTCTGGCGTGGTCAAGCACAGGCAGAAGGGACGCAACGGCGGCCCCGTCCTTTGGTCTATCGGAGGCCCTGACTCGAAACCTGCACAATGACCCAGGCCTTCCGTCCCGCCACCGTTCTGGTGCTAAAGCTCGGCTTTATCGGCTTCGTGCTGGCTTGCGCGGTTGTGATCGCGCTCGCCAGGTGGCGCATGGCGCCGCCCGGCGCGGGTACCACCGCGATTTCCCAGCCGATCCGCTTCAGCCACCAGCACCATGCCGGCGACGACGGTATCGACTGCCGTTACTGCCACACGTCGGTGGAAAAGTCGCGCTTTGCCGGGCTGCCCTCGACCGACATCTGCCTGACCTGCCACTCGCAACTGTTTCGGGATGCGCCCGCACTCGCGCCCTTGCACGAGAGCGCGAGCACCGGCTTGCCGATCCGCTGGAACCGGGTCCACAAGATCCCGGATTTCGCCTACTTCGACCACAGCATCCATATCAGCAAAGGCGTGGCCTGCATCGAATGCCACGGGCGGGTCGACCGGATGCCGGTGCTGGTGCGGGTCGCCTCGCTGGAAATGCAATGGTGCCTGGCCTGCCACCGCAGCGCGCCGCAGCACGTCGGGCCGCTGAGTGACGTCTTCCTGATGCAAGACAAACGGCCGCTCAGCGCGCAGGAAGTCACGCAACTGAATCGCATGTTGCACCTTCAAAGTACACGCCGGCTGACCGATTGTTCGACCTGCCATCGCTGACACCCATGCCCCGTTATCCGACCATTCCGCTTGTCCCCGCCGGCCGCGCTGCCGCGAGCGAGTCGCGCCGCACTGCGCTCAGGCTGATGGCGGCATCGGCGGCGCTCGCCGCCGGCGGCTGCAAGGGGCCGCCGCAGACGGAGATCTTGCCGTACGTGGCGATGCCGGAACAGCTGGTCCCCGGCCAGCCCCTGTTCTATGCATCGACGTTCGTGCGGCGCGGGCTGGCGCACGGGGTGCTGGTCGAGTCCAACATGGGCCGCCCGACGAAGGTGGAGGGCAATCCCCTGCATCCGGCGACCCTTGGCGCGAGCGATGTGTTCATGCAGGCGTCTATCCTGCAAATGTGGGACCCGGACCGCTCCCAGACCGTATGGGGCAGCGGCGCGGTATCCACCTGGCGGGCATTCGAAACGATGCTGGTGCCGCTGCGTGCGCGCTGGCAGCAGGACGGCGGGGCCGGGCTGCGCATCTTGACCGGCCCGGCCAGCTCGCCGCTGCTGGCCGCGCAGTTGCTGGCGCTGTTCGCGCGCTACCCGAACGCGCGCTGGCACAGCTACGATCCGCTGCAAGACGAGCGGGACGCCCAGGCGGCGCGCCTCGCGTTCGGCCGCCCGGCCGATGTGCTGCTGCAGTGCGAGCGCGCCACCGCGGTCGTCAGCTTTGACGCCGACATCATCGGCGGCGACTGGCCAGGCGCCATCGCCAATGCGCGCCAGCTGGTGCAGGGGAGAAACAGCACGGCCACCGGGTTCACGCGCCGGCTGTTTTCCGTTGAAGCGACGCCCGGGCTGTTCGGGGCGATGGCCGACAACCGGCTGGCGCTGGCGCCCGCCGACATCGACTATCTGGTGGCGCGCGTGGCCGCGCGCTTCGCGCTCACGCCTGCCCCCGCGGCGCGCACCGACCCGCGGCTGGCCGGCTGGGAAGCGCGGCTCGCTGCGGTGCTGGCGCAAAACCAGGGGCGCTCGCTGGTGGTGGGCGGCGGTTCACTGTCGGCGCCTAGCCGCGCGCTGGTGCATCTGCTTAACGCCCGGCTGGGCAATGCCGGCCGCACGGTCATCTACATCGATCCGGTCCGCCTGCTGCCCGGCGGCGCACCGGGCTCGATCGGGGCGCTCGCAGCCGACATGCAGGCCGGCGCGGTGGGCACGCTGGTCATGATCGGCGCCAATCCGGTCTACAACGCGCCCGCCGACATCGGCTTTGCGGCGCTACTTAAGCGGGTGCCGCTGGCGATCCACCTGGGCCTGTACCGCGACGAGACCGCGCGCCGCAGCCACTGGCACCTGCCGCGCTCGCACGATTACGAGCGCTGGAGCGACGCGCGCGCCTTCGACGGCACGGCGAGCATCGTGCAGCCGCTGATCGCGCCCCTGTACGACAGCCGCAGCGAGCATCAGCTGGTGGCGCTGCTGGCGGACGACCCCGAACGCAACGACTACGCGCGCCTGCGCCGCTTCTGGAGCGCGCGCGTCGGCGCGTTTGACTTCAACGGGTTCTGGCAGCGCGCGCTGGGACGTGGAATCATCGACGGCAGCGCGGCGTCGCCGCTTGTCCTGCCCACCGCCGCCACGCTGGCGCCGCGGCCCGCGCCCCCGCCCGTGCGCACCGGGCTGCTGCCGCTGTTCGTGCCGGACATGCGCATGGACGACGGCGAGTTCGCCAACAACGGCTGGCTGCAGGAGCTGCCGCATCCGCTGACCAAGCTGACCTGGGACAATGCCGCCCTGCTGGCCCCGGCCACCGCGCGCCGCCTCGGGCTCGAACCGGGCGACGTGGTCCGGCTGGCGCTGGGGCAAGAGGCAGGGCAGGGGAACGCGGTCGAGGCCCCGGTGTGGATCCTGCCCGGCCATGCCGACGACTGCATCACCCTGCCGCTGGGCTTCGGCCGCAGTGCCGCCGGGCGCGTCGGCGACGGCGTCGGCTTCGATGCCTACCGCCTGCGCACCGCCGCCGCCGCCACCGGCCAGGCCACGCTTGCCGTCACCAAGACCGGGCGCCGCCACCAGTTCGCGCCGATCCAGGGCAACGACCGCATGGAGGGGCGCGAGCTGGTGCGCGTCGTGGGCGTCGACGCATTCCGGCGCGATCCGCGCGTGGCGACGGCGGCACCGAGCGCGCGCACGCCCGAGCAGAACCTGTACCCCCAATACGATTATTCGCACTATCGCTGGGGCATGGCGATCGACCTGAACAGCTGCATCGGCTGCGGCGCCTGCACCATCGCCTGCCAGGCCGAGAACAACATCCCCGTGGTGGGCAAGGAACAGGTCCGGCGCGAACGCGCCATGCACTGGATCCGCGTCGACCGCTACTACCAGGGGCCGCGGGAACGCCCGCGTACGCTGTTCCAGCCGGTGCCCTGCATGCATTGCGAGTACGCGCCGTGCGAGGAAGTGTGCCCGGTGGGCGCCACCGTGCACGACAGCGAAGGCCTGAATGTCCAGGTCTACAACCGCTGCGTGGGCACGCGCTTTTGCTCGAACAACTGCCCGTACAAGGTGCGCCGCTTTAACTTCCTGCAGTTTTCCGACCAGCACACCGAGACCTACAAGGCGATGCGCAACCCGGACGTGACGGTGCGCCAGCGCGGCGTCATGGAAAAGTGCAATTACTGCCTGCAGCGCATCACGCGCGGCCGCCTCGATGCCGAGCGGCTTGGCCGCCGGATCGCCGACGGCGAGGTGATCACCGCCTGCCAGGCGGCCTGCCCGACCGGGGCGATCGTGTTCGGCGACCTGAACGACCCGGCCAGCCGCGTCAACCGGGCCAAGGCCTCGCCGCTCGACTACGCGCTGCTGGCCGAGCTCAACACCCGCCCGCGCACCAGCTACGCGGCGCGCGTCCTCAACCCCGACCCGGAGCTGCCCTGATGCCGGCGCCCCCCCTGCAGTCCTCGCAGCCGGCCTCGGAGCAGCCGCCCGCGCAGCACCCGCCCGTGTCGCGCGGCACCCCGGTGCTGGCCGGCCACTGGGGCTACGCCAGCGTGTCCGACAAGATCTCGGACCTGGTGCTCACGCGCCCCGTGCACTGGTCGTGGCTGGCCGTGTTCATCGTCAGCTTCGCCGGCGTGCTGGTGTTCATCGGCGCCGTGTCCTGGCTGTTCATCAAGGGCGTCGGCATCTGGGGCGTGGACATCCCGGTGGCCTGGGGCTACGCGATCGGCAACTTCGTCTGGTGGATCGGGATCGGCCACGCCGGCACCTTCATCTCGGCGATCCTGCTGCTGCTGCGCCAGCGCTGGCGCACCTCGGTCAACCGCTTCGCCGAGGCGATGACCCTGTTTGCCGCCGGCATCGCCGGGCTGTTCCCGATCCTGCACCTGGGCCGCCCCTGGTTCTTCTACTGGATCGTGCCGTATCCGAACGTGATGAACGTCTGGCCGCAGTGGCGCAGCCCGCTGGTGTGGGACTTCTTCGCGATCTTCACCTACCTCACCGTGTCGCTGCTGTTCTGGTATGCCGGCCTGCTGCCGGACCTGGCCACCTTGCGCGACCGCGCCGGGGTGGCGCCCCGCCAGCGCGGCAAGCAGTTCATCTATGGCCTGCTGGCGCTGGGCTGGCGCGGCGAGGCGCGCCACTGGGCGCGCTACGAGATCGCCTACCTGCTGCTGGCCGGGCTGGCCACGCCGCTGGTGGTGTCGGTGCACACCGTGGTGTCGCTCGATTTCGCCATCGGCAACACGCCCGGCTACCACTCGACCATCTTTCCCCCGTATTTCGTGGCCGGCGCGCTGTTTTCGGGCTTCGCGATGGTGCTCACGCTGGCGATCCCGCTGCGCCGCCTGTTCGGACTGGAGGACTTCATCACCGGCCGCCACCTGGCCAACGCGGCCAAGGTGCTGCTCGCCACCGGCTGGCTGGTCGCCTACGGCTATGCGGCCGAGATCTTCACCGCCTTCTACAGCGGCGACCAGTTCGAGCGCTACATGACCATCAACCGCTGGGTCGGGCCGTACGCGCCGGTCTACTGGTCGTTCATGACCTGCAACGTGCTGGTGCCCCAGCTGCTGTGGTGGCGGCGGGTGCGCCACAGCGTGCCGCTGCTGTTCCTGATCAGCCTGGTGATCAATGTCGGGATGTGGATGGAGCGCTTCTTCATCGTCGTCTCCAGCCTGCACCGCGACTTCATGCCGTCCGCCTGGGGCATGTTCTACCCGACCCTGTGGGACTGGCTCACCCTGTTCGGCTCGATCGCGCTGTTCGTCTGGCTGTTCCTGCTGTTCATCCGGGTGCTGCCGGTCATTTCGATCGCCGAGATGCGCCAGCTGGTGCGCGCGACGCGGGAGCCGGCATGAGCGCGCTGTATGGCCTGCTGTTTGAATTCCCCACTGCCGACGCGCTGCTGGCGGCGGTGCGCCGCGCGCGCGAGAACGGCTGCCGCGAGGTGGACGCCTATTCGCCGTTCTCGATCGAGGGCATGCCCGCGGCGCTGGGATTTCGCAGCCACGCGGTGCAGGCCTGGACCTTTGTCGGCGCGCTGCTGGGCGGGGGCGGCACCTACTTCCTGCAATGGTATTCGGCGGTGATCAACTTCCCGATCAACGTCGGCGGGCGGCCGCTGCACAGCTGGCCGTCGTTCATCCCCGCCACCTTCGAGATCACGGTGCTGGGCGCGGCGCTGGCCGCCCTGATCAGCATGCTGGCCGCGAACGGCCTGCCGCGCCTGATCCATCCGCTGTTCGGCGCCCCCGACTTCGACCTGGCCTCGCGCAACCGCTTCTTCCTGTGCCTGCCGGCCAGCGACCCGACCTTCCATGCCGGGCGCAGCCGCCAGATGCTGGCCGACCTGGAGCCGATCAAGATCAGCGAGGTGCGCCGATGAGGGCGGTCCTGCTGCTGTGCGCGCTCCTGCTGACCGGCTGCGAGAAGGCGATGCAGAACATGTACAACCAGCCGCGCTACAACCCGATGGCGCCCAGCAGCCTGTTCGCCGACGGCACCTCGGCGCGCCCGTTGCCCCCTGGCAGCGTGCCGCACGCGCGCGGCCCGTTCGCCGGCTCCTCCAGCTG
>NZ_SPUM01000001.1 GCF_004614195.1 Massilia horti
CCGCGGCCAGGGGGCCGGCCACCACCAGCCCGGAGCCCGGGATCACCAGGCTCGTGCCGACCGCGGCAATGCCGGCCAACACGGCGCCGAGCGTGCCGCCGATGCCCGCGCCGATGCCGGCGCCTTCCGCGGCCTTGCTGCCCAGCTCAGTTTCGGTATCGCCAAAATAGGTCTTGCGGGTGGTGTCGGACATCATCACGTTGACGTCGTCCATGCCGTAGCCGCGGGGTGCGAGCGCCTTGCAGGCGCGTTCGGCGCTGGCGCGATCCGGGAACAGGCCGGTGACCATGCGCGATTGGTTGTGCCTCGTGTCGTAGGTACTCATGATGATTCCTTTCAAGAGTCAGTGTGCGGGGTCGTTGCAACTCTGAAGGTGGTTGCCAGTTGTAAAACGATAAGCCCAGGCGGCGTGCTGCTCTGTTCGGTGACGCACCCAGTTCATGCGATGCCGCTCCACAACGAACGCGTGCCGTGTTTGGCCGTCTAACGTTCGTTGCCGCACCGACCATGGAGCGCCACCTCTCTAGACTTTTTCGCGTGGCCACGGCAATCAATTGGCCTGGAGTAGCCTTTTACTTTAAGGAGGAGGACAGCATGTTATTCATCATCTGGATCATCGTTGGTGGCATTCTCGGCTGGCTCGCCAGCATGGTCATGAAAACCGATGCGGAACAAGGCATGATTCTCAATGTCGTGGTCGGTATCGTCGGCGCCTTCCTGGGTGGCTGGCTGCTGTCGCCGCTATTTGGCACCGGCACCATCAACTCAAATGACTTCAGCATCTCCTCGCTGCTGGTGTCCTTCCTGGGGGCAATTATCCTGCTGGCCATCGTCAATCTGCTGCGGCGCGGCAGGGCGCGATAAGAGGTGGCCGCGCAATAAAAACCAACGCTTTATCGCGTTGGTTTTTTTCGCCTGGTTGCGCCCACGGGCCCCCTTCCATCGCCGGACTGATCAGTCCACCAAGTCGCCGCAAAACGGTAGCAAACAGATTATTCTGCCGAAATCGGTTGACGATTTACGCCTCGATTGTCGATACTGTCGCGTCTGTCCATCCGACGGGCACGCCCCTATTCCACAACGAGAGCCTAGACGCGATGAAAAAAACCCTCCTCTCGCTCGCCATCCTGACCAGCTTTGCCGCGCACGCGGACGAAGGCATGTGGATGCCGCAGCAGCTGCCACAAGTAGCCAAGCAACTGAAAGCCGCCGGCCTGAAGCTTGACCCGGCATCCCTGACCAAACTGACCGAATTCCCGATGGGCGCGGTGGTGAGCCTGGGTGGCTGTTCGGCGTCGTTCGTCTCGCCGCAGGGCCTGGTGGTGACCAACCACCACTGCGTCTACAGCAGCGTGGCCGCCAACTCGACCCCCGAGCGCGACCTGCTGGCCAACGGCTTCCTGGCGAAAACCATGGACGAAGAACTGCCGGCGGCGCCGGGCAGCCGCATCTTCGTGACCGAGCAGGTGACCAATGTCACGGACAAGATCATCACGCCGGAAGTGGCCAAGCTGTCCGGCAAGGCGCGCATCGACGCTATCGAGCGCAACCAGAAAGCGCTGGTAGCTGCCTGCGAGAAAGACGCCGGCTACCGCTGCACCGCGCCGAGCTACTACGGCGGCCTGGAGTTCTACCTCACCAAGCAGCTGGAAATCCGCGACGTGCGCCTGGTGCATGCGCCGCCGTCGGGCGTGGGCAAGTTTGGTGGCGACACCGACAACTGGATGTGGCCGCGCCACACGGGCGACTACGGTTTCTACCGCGCCTACGTGAGCCGCGACGGCAAGGCTGCCGAATTTTCGAAGGACAACGTTCCCTACGTGCCCAAGCACTACCTGAAGGTTGCGCAGCAAGGCGTGAAGGAAGGCGATTTCATCATGGTGGTCGGCTATCCTGGCCGCACCAACCGCCACCGCCTGCCGTCGGAAGTGGCGAACACCTTCGACTGGAACTACCCGGCCTTCGTGCAGGCCTCGGGCGAGGTGCTGTCGATTATCGAGCGCGTGACCAAGAACGACCCGGCTGCCAAGCTCAAGTACGCCAGCCAGATCGCCAGCGTGAACAACTACTACAAGAACCGCAAGGGCATGATCGCGAGCTACCAGGACAGCGACATCCTGGCGCGCAAGACGGCCGAGCATGACGCGCTCAAGGCCTGGGTCAACGCCAACCCGGCACGCAAGGCCGAGTTCGGCGGCAGCATCGAGCAGGTCGAAAAGCTGATCGCCCAGCGCGACGCCGAGACCCGCCGCGACTTCTACCTGAGCTACGCCACGCCGCGCTTCCTGAATTCGGCACGCACGCTGTACCGCCTGGCCAACGAGCAGGCCAAGCCGGACGCCGAACGCAAGCTCGGCTACCAGCAGCGCGACCTGCCGCGCCTGAACTCGGTCATCGGCGGACAGGACCGCACCTACGACGAAAAGGTCGACAAGGCGCTGGTGGCGCACTTCCTCGCCAAGTACCTGGCGCAGCCTGCCAGCGAACACCACCCGGCGTTCGATGCCGCACTCGGCATCCGGGCCGGCATGAGCGAAGCCGAACTGCAGGCGGCGCTCGACAAGCTGTATGCCGGTTCCAAGCTTGCCAACAAGGCAGAGCGCCTCGCCTGGATGAAGAAGTCGCCGGCAGAGTTCAAGGCCGGCGACGACAGCTTCATCCGCGCCGCCGTCGCCATGTACGACGAAAACATGAAGGAAGAGGCCGAGGAGGAAGAGCTGGGCGGCAAGATCCAGCAGGCTTACGCCAACTACATGAAGGCGAAGATTGCCTACATGAACAGCAAGGGCCAGGCCGTCTATCCGGACGCCAACAGCACGTTGCGCGTCACGTTCGGCAAGATCGCCGGCCGCGACTACGGCGCCGACGGCACCGGCTCCTGGACCGCGTTCACGACGGTCAAGGGCGTGGTCGCCAAGCACACCGGCGAAGGCGAGTTCAACGCGCCGGAACGCCAGCTGGCGGCGATCAAGGCCAAGGACTTCGGCAAGTACGTCGATCCGAAACTGAAGACGGTTCCGGTCAACTACCTGGCGACGCTGGACATCACCGGCGGCAACTCCGGCTCGGCCGCGCTGAACGCAAAGGGCGAGCTGATCGGCCTGGCGTTCGACGGCACGCTCGACTCGATCATTTCGGACTGGGACTTCAACAAGGCCAACACGCGTGACATCCAGGTGGACGTGCGTTACATCCTGTGGAACATGAAGCACGTCGACCACGCCGACAACCTGCTCAAGGAAATGAACGCCCTGTAATCACCAGGCGTCCAGTACCCAAGCCACGCCGCCTCCGGGCCGCGTGGCTTTTTCTTTGGCGGTGTCACCGCTAAGTGGGGGTTTCGTAGGGTGCGCACCTGCGCGCACGCGGTTCGCGAACGTAGTGCAGGGAAGCGGCCGCCGCAAGTCAGCATGCGGTGACCGCGTGCGCACAGGTGCGCACCCTACGACGGTAGTTCTTGCTCACCGATTTTATTTCCACTGCTCAGCTTTTCGGCGTCCGCCGATTACGCCACGCCGCCGCCGCATCAGGCTTTCGCCACCCCGGTTGATGGATATTAAGCAGGTTCATCTGACGATCCGTGACAATGACCGAGGGTGGATTGTCGATTCATCAATCTTTTCGGAAAATTTGCAACGGCTGGACTTGCCTGCCGCCCGTAAATTCCGCTGCCGGGCCCCACACCTGAACAACTAGCAAGGGCGAATGTTAAGGCGAGCAAATGATAGCTGGTGACCGCAAAGCGCCGCGCGTGAGATCTCCCAGGTTGGGCTGGCAAGCCCTCAAATGGAACTATCTCGGCAATTTCATGCGCAGCCTGTCGCAGTTTGTCATCGGCATCCTGCTGGCCCGTTTGCTCGGCCCGGAACCGTTCGGGATCATCGCGATCGCCTGGATGATGCTGGGAATCGGCAACCTGTTCGCCGACCTCGGTTTCGGCGCCGCCCTGGTGCAGCGCGAGCGCCTGTCCAACCTGGACCTGCGCTTCATCTTCACCTGCCAGATGGCATTCGCCAGCCTGCTGACCGTTTCCACCCTGGCCGCAGCACCGGCCATCGCGGCGTATTTCCACAAGCCGGATGGCGCGCCCGTGATCCAGGCGATGTCGCTGCTGTTCGTATTCCAGTGTCTTGGCGAAACGTCGGCCGCGGTGCTGCGCCGCTCGCTCAACTTCAAGGCCCTGCAGCAGGTCGCCATCGTGTCCTACCTGGCCGGCTACCTGTGCGCCGGCCTGCCGCTCGCCTGGTATGGCGCCGGCGTGTGGAGCCTGGTGGTGGCCCAGCTGCTGCAGTCCCTGCTCAATTCAGTGCTGCTGATCCGCCTCACCGCGGTTCCGCTGGCCCCGTGCTTGCGGCGCGATGCGCACGACATGCTCAGCTTCGGCCTGAAGGTCACGGCCGCCAACCTCTCCAGCTGGGGCATCAGCAACCTCGACGTATTTTGCATCGGCCGCGCGTTCGGGGTGGTGAACCTGGGCCTGTACAACCGCGCGCTCAACCTGATGAACGCACCCATGAGCGTGATCACGGCGGGCTTTCAGGGCGTGCTGTTTGCCGCCTGCAGCCGGGCCCAGTCCGACCGCCAGCAGGTCAAGCGCATCTATCTCGAAACCAATGCCGGCGTCGCCATGCTGTGCCTGCCGCTGTTCGCCACCGCGGCCGTGGTGCCGGACACGCTGATCCAGGCCGTCTACGGCAAGGCCTGGCAGTCATCGGTGCCGCTGGTCACGCCGCTGGCGCTGGCGGTGATGGTCAATGCCCTGCTGGCGATCAAGGGGCCGATCCTCATGGCGGGCAACCGCGTGGGGCTGGAGCTGAAGAACCAGCTGATCACCTTGCTGCTGTTCGTCCCCGCCCTGTTCCTCGCCGTGCAGGTCTCGCTGCAGGCCGTCGCCTGGGCGGTGTTCGGCACCTACGTGGTCCGCTGGCTGTTGCTGGCGATCGATACGCTGCGCGTGACGGGCGCCACGCTTGCCGAGTATGTCCGGACCTTCCGCGATCCCGTGCTGGTCGGCGTGCTGGTGGCCGCCGTGGCGGCGTCGACCGACGCCGTGCTCGCCTCGCTGGCGCCGCTGGCGCGGCTGGTGGCGGTGGCAGCTGCGTGCGGCCTGGCGCTGGCCGGCCTGCTGCGCCTCTTGGGCGGGCGCTTCCTGAAACAGAACCTGGCGACGCTGGTGGCGGTCGAGCGCCTGTCCAGCCCGCTGCGGCGCTTCCTCAACGTGTAAGCGGGAGAGCGCGTTGAAATACGAACTCATCATTGTGAGCCTGCTCGACGGCAAGGGCCCGACCGGCGTCGAAATGCATTTCAACCAGCTGATGCGCGAGGCGCGGGCCTGTGGCATCACGCCGCTGCTGGTGTCGCCCTACCCTGCCGGCAGGCTGTGGGCGCGGTGCGCACTCTGGCTCGCCCGCCATCTGCTGCGGCGCGAGTTCACCGAGCTCGTGGTGCGCTGGGTCAACAGCAAGGTGCTCGAGGCGAAGCTGTGCGCACTGCTGGAGGGCCGCAGCGGCGCGCGCGTGCCGGCCACGCTCTACGCCCAGGACCCCTTGAGCGCCAAGATCGCCCTGCGCATCAAGCGCCAGCACGACTGCCGTGTGGTCACGGTGGTGCATTACAACGTGTCCGAGGCGGACGAGCTGGTGATGCAGGGCGAGGCAAAACGAGGCGGTGCGCTGTGGCGTTTCGTCTCTTCCAACGAGCGCGAGGCGCTGCCCGAGGTCGACCAGATCATCTTCGTCTCGGAATTCATGCGCAACAAGGTGCTGCAACGCTTGCCGGTCGCCGCGCGCGTGCCCAATATCGTGCTGCCGAACTTCGCGCGCGCGCCGGCCAAAGCCGGTACCGCCGCACCGTCCCTGGCCGGCGACATGATCGCGATCGGCACGCTCGAACCGCGCAAGAACCAGGCCTTCCTGCTGCAGGTGCTGGCGCGCTGCAATGCGATGGGCTGGCCGTACACCCTGACCCTGGTCGGCGACGGCCCGGACCGGCCGCGGCTGGAGGCGCTGGCCCGGCAACTGGGGGTGGAACGGCAGGTCACCTTCGCCGGCTTTCGCGACAACGCGGCCGCGCTGATCCCGCAGCACCGCATCCTGGTGCACGCGGCGCGCGTCGAAAGCTTCGGCATCGTCCTGATCGAAGCGCTGGCGGCGGGCAGGCCGATACTGGCGCCCGCGGTGGGCGGCATCACCGAGATCTTCCGCCAGGGCGTGGAAGGATACTACTGGCCGCTCGACAATGTTTCGCAGGCCGCGAGCATCCTCGTCCAGACGCTGACCGACGCCCCGGCCTACCAGCGCCTGTCGCGCGCGGCCACGCTCCGTTACCACGACAGGTTCGACAGCCGGCGCCTGGCCGGGCAATGGTTGCAGACCATCCTGGATCGCCAGCCAGAACAGAGCCCAACATGACACGCGTGAGCATCCTGAGCATATCCGATAACGCGGGCGGCGCCAGCCGCGCCGCCTATCGGCTGTATCGTGCCTTGCGATCAAAACAGGTCAGCGCGCGGATGATGGTGCACGTCAAGAAGACAGACGACTGGACGGTCAGCGGGCCGTCGACCACGTTCGGGAAGGCCAGGAAGCTGCTGCGCTCCAAATTCGGCGCAGGTGTCATGCGCCTGCAGACCAGCCCCAACCTGAACATGCATTCGGTCAATCTGCTGCCGTCCAACCTGGCGGCCAGCCTGAACCGCAGCGATGCCGATGTCGTCAACCTGCACTGGGTCGCCGGCGAGATGATGTCGATCGAAGACCTGGGGCGTCTGAGGAAGCCGGTGATCTGGACGCTGCACGACATGTGGGCCTTCTGCGGCGCCGAGCACGTGACGGAAGACGGGCCGCAGGCGCGCTGGCGCACCGGCTACCGGCGCGAGAACCGGGCGCCGGACGCTGGTGGGCTGGACCTGGACCGCTACACCTGGCTGCGCAAGCAGCGCGCCTGGACCCGCGCCTTCCAGATCGTCACGCCCAGCCAGTGGCTCGCCAACTGCGTGCAGAGCAGCAGCCTGATGAAGGACTGGCCCGTATCCGTGATTCCCAACGTGCTCGACCTCACCGTCTTCAAGCCGCTGGACCAGGCCTGGTGCCGTCACGTGCTCAACCTGCCGGTCGACGGCAAGATCGTCCTGTTCGGCGCGCAGGGCGGCGCCCGCGACCAGAACAAGGGTTACGACCTGCTGGTGGAAGCGTTGACGATCCTGAACCAGCGCCGGATGCAGGCCAATTTGTCGTGCATGGTGCTGGGCCAGAGCGAACCGCAGCATGCGAGCGCGGTTCCCTATCCGGTGCGGTGGATGGGGCAGATCGGCGACGACTTCACGCTGGCCCTGTTGTACGGGGCCGCCGACGTCGTGATCATCCCGTCGCGCCGCGAGAACCTGCCGCAGTCCGGCACCGAAGCCCACGCCTGCGGCTGCCCGGTGGTCGCGTTCAACTGCACCGGCCTGCCGGACGTGGTCGAGCATGGCGTCACCGGCTACCTGGCCGAGCCTTACCGGCCGGAAGACCTGGCGCGCGGGATCGCCTGGGTACTCGAGGACCGGCGGCGCGCGCAAGCGCTGGGCGCGGCGGCCCGCGAGCGGGCCGAACGGCTGTGGTCGGCCGCCAGCGTGATCCCGGCCTACCTGGACGCCTACGCGGCGGCCAGAGCCGCCGGCGGCGGATGATCGGGGGCCGCGCATGACGCCCATCCTTCTCGCCCTGGTCGCCTCGCTGGCCGCGTGCGTCGTCCTGGCCTGGGCGGTCGGCTGGCTCGCGGCCAAGCCGCAGCACGTCGCCTGCCTGGTCTTCTGCCTGTGCCTGCTGGAGACGGCCAACGTCCCGCTCGCGTTCCAGCTCGGCATTTCGCTCTACCCGCAAGACCTGTTCTTCATCGTCCTGGCCATGTCGTGCCTGCTCAGGTTTGCGCTGGCCACCAGAGCGCGCAGCGTGCCGCTGGCCTGGTGGGTGATCGGCGCCGTGCAGTTGCTGTTGTTCGTGCTGGGCACGCGCCAGTTCGGCACCGCCGCCGGGGTCGACTGGCGCGGCCATTTCTACCTGTGGGTCTCGGTTGCGTATTTCTGCTCGGTCAACTGGACCGAGGCGACCATCGAGCGCGTCGCCAACAGCTGGATCGTGTTCGCCGCGCTGGTCTGCCTGATCGTGTATTACCGCTGGGCGCGTTCGGCGGTCGACCCCGGCTATGCGGCTCAAATCATGTCGCTCGATACCACCGGCGTGCGGTTCCGGGTGGTGAGCGCCGATGCGGCGCTGGTGATCGCCGTGGGGCTGCTGCTCCTGCTGTTCAAACTCATGGCGGGCAAGCTGCCACCGCTGCCGCGCCTGCTGCTGCCGTTCTTGCCGCTGACCATCCTGGTCCTGCAACATCGCTCGGTCTGGGCCAGCGTGGTGATCGGCACCGCCTGCCTGATCTGGCTGGACCGGCGCACGCACAAGCGCAAGCGCTCCGGCACCATCCTCGCGCTGACGCTGGTGCCCCTGGTGCTGTTCGTCGCCGCCGCGGGCGGCAGCAGCGTCATGTCCTCGATCAAGGGCTCGGCCGACCAGGCCATGAGCACCAAGGAAGGCACCATGGTGGCCCGGGTCGACAACTGGAGCGAGCTGATCGAGAAGTGGGCCGACTCGCACGATCCCATGGTCTATCTGGTCGGCAAGCCCTACGGCGGCGGCTACAACCCGATCCCGGTGGAAGACGGCACCGAATTCGACATGGTGCCGCACGACCTCCTGGTGCACATGCTGTACCGCGGCGGCTTGATAGGTGTGTGCGCCACGCTCTACCTGTTCTACCGCCTGTGGACCGGCGCGCTGCGCGCGGCCGGCGAGGGCCGCAAGCGCTGGGCCCCGGCTTTCGTCGCCATCCTGTCCGCCTTCTTCGCCTTCTACATTCCGTACTGGGCCACCTATGTCGACGGCATGCTGATCGGCATTGCGATCAGCTACCTGCGCGCCGCCGGGCGCACGCACACGCTCGCATTCGCCACGGGAAAGAACGACCAGGGCCCCGTCGGCCCCCACCCGTACCGCCGGCCGGCTTGAGGACAGTCATGAAGAGTTCCCTCCATTTACCTACCATGTCGGGGTCACTCCTTTCATCAGCCAGCGAGAACGAGATGGCCAGCTCCCCACCGCGCCGCGCGCCGAAGATCGCCGTTATCGTTACCTGCTTTAACCGCCGCCAGAAGACCGTCGCCAGCATCGACAGCATGTTGGCCCAGACCGCCCTGCCCGCGGTCGCGCTCGATTTCTTCATCACCGACGACGGCAGCACCGATGGCACGGCCGAGGCGATCCTGCAGCGCTGTCCGGGGGCGCGCGTGTTGCTGGGCAATGGCTCGCTGTTCTGGAACGGCGGCATGCGCTTGGCAATGGACGAGGCCTTCAAGGGCAACTACGATTTCTTCCTCTGGCTCAACGATGACACCTTCCTGTATCCGGACGCGCTGCAGACCATGCTGGACACGCATGCCAGTGCGGCGCGCCGTGCAGGCCGCGCCGGCATCGTGGTCGGCTCGACCCATGACGAACGCGGCCGGACCAGCTACGGCGGCGAACGGCAGCGCAGCCGGCTGCGCCCGCTCACCCTGGTCAAGCTCGATCCGCTGACCGAGATCCAGCGCTGCGACACCTTCAACGGCAACTGCGTGCTGGTCTCGCGCGAAGCGGCCGAGGTACTGGGCAACCTCGACGCCGGCTTCATCCATGCAATGGGGGACACCGATTACGGCTTTCGCGCGCGCAAGGCCGGCATCCCGATGTGGGTGATGCCTGCCTATGCGGGGCGCTGCGTGGACGATGCCAAGCTGGCCGGCAGCTTCCACGACCGCTCGCTGCCGCTCTCGCGCCGTTTGAAGGCGATGCTGTCGCCGAAAGGCCTGCCGTGGCGCGCCTGGCTGATCGTGTGCCGCCGCCACGCAGGCTACCTGTGGCCGCTCTACTGGATGTGGCCGTACCTGAAAGTGCTGGCCACCTCCTGCCACCTGGGACAACGCAAGCATCCCTAGCTCCTGCCATGACATGAAAATCGCCCTTGTCACCAACGGCCCGGCGCCCTACCGCATCCCCGCCCTGAACAGGCTGGCCGAGACGCCCGGCATCAGCCTGCACGTGATCTACTGCTGCAAGCGCGAACCGAACCGCGAATGGAACCTGCCGGACTCACGGTATACCAGCACCTATCTGCGCGAGCGCATCATCCGGTTCCGGGACACGTACATCCACAACAATCCGGACGTCGTCAAAGCCTTGAGGCAAGCCGCGCCTGACGTGATCATCACCACCGGGTTCAATCCCACGCACCTGTATGCCATCGGCTACGGGCTCTACCACGGGCTGCCGCACGTCGCCATGACCGACGGCACCTTCGACTCCGAACAGTGCCTGTCGGCGCTGCACCGCTGGATCCGGCGCTTCGTGTATGCCCGGTCGCAGGCGTTCATCTACGCCAGCCTGGGCGGCAAGCGCCTGTACGCCAGCTACGGCATTCCCGACGAGCGCTGTTTCGGCGCCTGCCTGTGCGTCGACAATTCAGCCTATTCGAGCATGCCGGACCAGGCGCGGCCGTTCGACCTGCTGTTCTGCGGGCGGATCGAAGCGGTGAAGAACCCGTTCTTCGCCCTCGATGTGGCAAGGCGCGTGGCGGGGCGTCTCGGCCGACCGGTGAGTATCCTGTTCGTCGGCACAGGCAGCCTGGAGCAACAGCTCAAGCAAAAGGCGTTGCTCTATCGCGACCAGGTACACGCGAGCTTCAACGGTTTCGCATCACAGGAGCAATTGCCTGGCTTGTACCAATCGGCGCGGCTGTTCCTGTTCCCCTCCACCTTCGACCCCTGGGGCGTGGTGGCGAACGAGGCGTGCGCCGCCGGCCTGCCGGTCCTGGTCTCGCCGCATGCCGGCGTCGCCGGCGAACTGGTGCTGGACGGGGAAAACGGCTTCGTGGCCGAGCTGGAGCCGAACTTGTGGACCGGCCATGTCTTGTCGCTGCTCACCGACCCGGCCAGGTACCAGCAATTCTCGGAACGCAGCCGCCAGGTGGTCAGCCGCTATACCTTCGACCATGCATCGCAGGGCATCCTGACAGCATGCCTTGCGGCCGTGAGCGGGGAGGCAGCGATACGGCCTGCCTGATCTCACCGTGGCGTATCCTAAAACTCATCCGGAGAGGAAAAGCGATGAATACCGTTTTTACTTGCTCCTTCGATGACGGGCATCCGTCCGACATGAAATTGGCCGGGCTGTTGGTCAAGTACGGCCTGAACGCGACATTTTTCATCCCGCACCGCAACCGGGAGGGCCTGCCCGTGATGTCCACCGGCCAATTGCGCGAACTCGCCCTTCAATTCGAGATCGGTTCGCATACCCTCGACCACTGTTACCTGCGCACTGTCGACAAGGACGAGGCCGTGCGGCAGATAACGGAAGGCAAAAAGAAGCTGGAAGACCAGCTGGGCGCAGCGGTCCACGGATTCTGCTATCCGGGCGGTTCGTATAACGCGCCGCATGCACAAATGGTAAAGGCGGCCGGCTTTGAATATGCGCGCACCACCGTTAATTTGCGTTTCGATGCCGGCGATCGCGATTATGAAATGCCAACCACGATCCAGTTTTATCCGCACCCGTCCTCGGTCTATTTGCGCAACTTTATTCGAGGGGGAAACTGGGATCGCCGCACCAATGGATTACGGCTGGCATTGCAATTCAAGGATTGGAATGAACGGCTCATTGCACTGTTTGACTACGCTTGCGAACAAAAGGCCCTGTTCCACCTGTGGGGGCATTCCTGGGAAATCGACGCCCTCGACGCCTGGCCGGTAATCGACCGTTTCCTCGCTCACGTGGCCGAACGCGTCGTGCGGCAAAACCGGCTGACCAATCGCCAACTGGCAGCCCGGACCTACTCCGCCTGATCGAAGTGCCGGGTTCGAGCGGCCCGGCCATCCCGCTCGCGCCGATGCCTGCCGGCATTAGGTGAGCGCTCACTCTGCGCCAGCTGTGGATCTTGCCCAGGAAGCTACGCCGCGCTTCGCAATCGGGCTCGGCGGTGCGATATCGCGCTCGAACGCGGTTCAACCCCAGCGCCACTCCGCTGAACCACGTCGCCCGCGGGCTCGGCGCCCCCTTGGCGGGGGCGATGCTGAGCCGGTTTAGCTCGCGGCCCTTGG
The DNA here is from genome assembly GCF_004614195.1 of Massilia horti. Classification (GTDB taxonomy): domain Bacteria; phylum Pseudomonadota; class Gammaproteobacteria; order Burkholderiales; family Burkholderiaceae_D; genus Telluria; species Telluria horti. Next base: position 12,164 of record NZ_SPUM01000001.1, read on the forward strand.
GGGAAACAGTGCCGATGGGCTGTTCCCGCCCGGCTGCCGCCCAGGCCATGAAGTGCTTTCCGTGAGTGCCGGAAACGACCTGCCAGCAGTTGAAGTAAGTAAAGACTCACACGCCCCCCACCCCATGCTCAGGCTATAGCCGAGGTGCAAGCGCGCCACGGCCCGGAGCGTTCGCGCCTTGTATGGCCGCGGCCGCCCCCCTGCCGGCCCCACTGCCCCGCCC
>NZ_SPUM01000096.1 GCF_004614195.1 Massilia horti
CAATCCGCGAAGGCGGCCGTACCGTTGGCGCCGGCGTGGTTGCCAAGATCCTGGCCGACTAAAAAGTGTAGCCCGAGAGGGGTGGGACAGTGGTCCCGTCCCTGTTCGGGAAACCTTGAAGGGAGGCGGGTTCCCGTCTCCTCTCAAAAAAGACATTCCCATCAGGGTCAACCTGATGTAGAATGCGCGATTCAACTGAAGTTTGTAGGGGCGTAGCTCAATTGGCAGAGCGTCGGTCTCCAAAACCGAAGGTTGGGGGTTCGATGCCCTCCGCCCCTGCCACCGAATCTGGTGCCAGGCACCGAAAGTAAAAAAGAATGTCTAATCAGTCTGTGCAGACCGTTAGCACCTCGAACGACAAGTTCAAGGTCGCCCTGGCGGTGGTTGCTACGATTGCAGGCGTAGTCGGCTTTTTCGTTCTGAAAGGCCAAAACAAACCAGCCCTGGTCGCCGCTGGCGCCCTGGTGGCTGGTTTGGCTATTGCTGTCCTGCTTCTGTGGACTTCCGCTACCGGCCGCGAATTCCTGGGATTTGCCAAGGAATCGGTGCGTGAAACCAGGAAGGTTGTTTGGCCTTCCCACAAGGAAACCACCCAGATCACGGGCATCGTGTTTGCCTTCGTGGTAGTCATGGCGATTTTCCTGTGGGGCACGGACAAGATCCTTGAATTCCTGTTGTACGACGTGATACTGGGTTGGAAGTAATAATGAGCGAAAACGTACAAGATAGCGTGCCGGGCGATGTCCCGGCACAAGACGCTGGTGCGCCGCTGAGTGTCCCGGTCAGCAACAAGCGCTGGTACGTCGTGCATGTCTATTCCGGCATGGAAAAGAGCGTGATGCGCGGCCTCAAGGAGCGCATCGATCGTGCCGGCATGCAAGACCAGTTCGGCCAGATTCTGGTGCCGACCGAAGAGGTCGTCGAGATGAAGAACGGCACCAAGTCGGTCTCCGAGCGCCGCTTCTTCCCTGGCTATGTATTGGTCGAGATGGAAATGACCGACGATACCTGGCACCTCGTCAAGAACACCCCGAAGGTCACCGGCTTCATCGGCGGCAAGTCGAACAAGCCGACCCCGATCCCGGCCCGCGAAATCGACAAGATCATGCAGCAGGTGCAAGAGGGCGTCGAAAAGCCCCGGCCCAAGGTGCTGTACGAAGTGGGCGAGCAGGTCCGGATCAAGGAAGGCCCGTTCACCGACTTCAACGGCAACGTCGAGGAAGTCAACTACGAAAAATCGAAGGTGCGTGTTTCTGTCACCATCTTCGGCCGCGCGACTCCGGTGGAACTGGAGTTCGGGCAAGTAGAGAAAGTCTAAAGCAGCAAGCGCGAATCGGAGCGTCGTCGGCAACAAGGCAGGCGGAATCCGACAAGAGGAGCCCCGCCGATGAGTAGCAAGCGGTGGGGCGCTACTACTCAGTCCAACGATAGGAGCCATCATGGCCAAGAAAATCATTGGCTTTATCAAGCTGCAAGTGCCGGCTGGTAAAGCAAACCCCTCCCCACCGATCGGCCCTGCGCTCGGTCAGCGCGGCCTGAACATCATGGAATTCTGCAAGGCGTTCAACGCCAAGACCCAGGGCATGGAACCTGGCATGCCGATTCCGGTCGTGATCACCGCATTCGCGGACAAGTCGTTCACCTTCGAGATGAAGACCCCGCCGGCGACCTACCTGATCAAGAAGTTCGCAGGCGTCACCAAGGGTTCGGCCAAGCCGCACACCGACAAGGTTGGCTCGCTGACCCGCGCCCAGGCTGAAGAAATCGCTAAGACCAAACAGCCGGACCTGACCGCTGCCGACATGGACGCAGCAGTGCGCGTCATCGCCGGCTCGGCTCGTTCGATGGGCATCACGGTGGAGGGTATCTAATGGCTAAGCTGTCCAAACGCATCAAGGAAATGAAGGCCAAAGTTGACCGCAACAAGGTCTACGCCTTCGACAACGCCGTCGCAATCATCAAGGAATTCGCGACCGCCAAGTTCAACGAGTCGATCGACGTCGCTGTTCAGCTGGGCGTGGACCCGAAGAAGTCGGACCAGGTGGTCCGCGGTTCGGTGGTCCTGCCTGCAGGCACCGGCAAGACCGTGCGCGTGGCCGTGTTCGCACAGGGCGAAAAAGCTGAGCAGGCGAAAGCCGCCGGCGCCGACATCGTCGGTATGGAAGACCTGGCAGAGCGCGTCAAGGCCGGCGACATGCCGTTCGACATCGTGATCGCTTCGCCGGACACCATGCGTATCGTCGGTACCCTGGGCCAGATCCTGGGCCCGCGCGGCCTGATGCCGAACCCGAAGGTCGGCACCGTGACCCCGGACGTCGCTGGCGCCGTGAAGAATGCCAAGGCTGGCCAGGTGCAGTACCGCACCGACAAGTCGGGCATCATCCACGCGACCATCGGCCGCAAGTCGTTCACCGACGACCAGCTCAAGAGCAACCTGGTTGCGCTGATCGACGCACTGAACAAGGCCAAGCCGGCTACCTCGAAGGGCGTGTACCTGCGCAAGGTCTCGATCTCGTCGACCATGGGCGCTGGCGTGCGTGTTGACCAGGGTTCGCTGGCAACCGCTGCTGCCTAAGTAAAGAATCAAGTCCCCGCAGAACAGCGCGGGGCGCATCTTTGGGCTGGCTGGGGAAGCATTCCCGGCCAGGCAATCAAAGACCGTTGGGCTGAATGCAGCAGGTAGGCAGGAGGTTAAAAGAACACCCAACGCAGATGGCGAACCCGAGCAAGTTTTGTAGTCCCTACTGCGTGTAGATTCATCCGCGTAAGTTTGACTTCTTAACTTCGGACGCCGTGTTCGAACCGATGTGAGGCGCAAGCTTCCATCATTTAAGGAGATTGACCGTGGGTCTTAATCTGAATGACAAAAAGGCCGTCGTCGCCGAAGTTTCCGCAAAAGTAGCAACTGCGCAAACGATCGTCGTGGCCGAGTACCGTGGCATCCAGGTTAGTCACTTGACGCAACTCCGTGCAAAAGCTCGTTCCCAGGGCGTGTACCTGCGTGTTCTGAAAAACACGCTGGCCCGTCGCGCTGTGGAAGGCACCGCGTTTGCCCCGCTGGCTGATTCCATGACCGGTCCGCTGATCTACTCGATCTCGGATGACGCCGTGGCAGCAGCCAAAGTGGTCGCCGACTTCGCCAAAACCAACGACAAGCTGGTGGTGAAGGCTGGTAACTACGCCGGTAAGCAACTGGATGTGGCTGGCGTGACCGCGCTGGCAAGCATCCCGAGCCGTGAAGTCCTCATCGCCCAGCTGCTGGGTGTTATGCAGGCTCCGGTTTCCGGCTTTGCACGTGTTCTGGCTGCAGTTGCAGCACAAAAAGGCGAAGGTTCCGCAGCTCCGGCAGCGGAAGCAGCGGCGGCGGAATAAGCCCCATCCTTTTTGCTCAAGAAGAACTAATCCTTTTTATCACGATTGCGGGAAAGAGTTTAGCGAAGCGTACTCTGTCCCCAACACTACAAAAATTTGGAGTTTCAAATGGCAATTAGCAAAGAAGAGTTCCTGGACGCAGTAGGCGCAATGTCGGTTATGGAACTGAACGACCTGGTCAAGGCGTTCGAAGAGAAGTTCGGCGTGTCGGCAGCTGCAATGGCAGCACCGGCAGCTGGCGGCGCAGCAGCAGGCGCACCGGCAGCTGAAGAGCAGACCGAGTTCAACGTTGTGCTGGCTGAAGTCGGCGCGAACAAGGTCGGCGTCATCAAGGCTGTCCGCGAAATCACCGGCCTGGGCCTGAAGGAAGCTAAAGACCTGGTCGACGGCGCACCGAAGACCGTCAAGGAAGCCCTGCCGAAAGCTGACGCTGAAGCTGCGAAGAAGAAGCTGGAAGAAGCTGGCGCGAAAGCCGAGCTCAAGTAATACATTTTGCAAAGGGCGCCTGTCAGGCGCCCGGCGCGCGAGTCAAAGCCTGCAAAACCCCACCGCGAGGAGGGGTGAGCAGCTTTGGCTCTTTTGTCGTCCCTACGGCAAAAACAGCAGTATCGCAGTAGTAGTGGCAGCACCAGCAGTATCGTAACACAGCAGTACGGTTGTCTTTTTCACCGGCAGGCAGGCGCGAGCATTGAGGCCTTGCATGTGGTAGTTCAACCACTGGCAATTCCTGAATTCTCATCCTTTCTGTCACTCACGGAGTGTCCATGCACTACTCATTTACTGAGAAGAAGCGCATTCGCAAGTCGTTCGCGAAGCGCGCCAACGTTCACAACGTTCCCTACCTGCTGGCTACCCAGCTGGAATCTTACGAGAATTTCCTGCAGGCGGACACTGCTCCTTCCGTCCGCAAGAACGAGGGCCTGCAATCGGCCTTCTCCTCGATCTTCCCGATCGTGTCGCACAACGGCTTTGCGCGTCTCGAGTTTTTGTCGTACGTGCTCGGCGACCCTGCGTTTGACGTTAAGGAATGCCAACAACGCGGCCTGACTTTTGCCTCGCCGCTGCGTGCCAAGGTGCGTCTGGTGATCCTGGATAAGGAATCGCCGACCAAGCCGGTCGTCAAGGAAATGAAAGAGCAGGAAGTGTACATGGGCGAACTGCCGCTCATGACCGCCAACGGCTCGTTCGTTATCAACGGCACCGAGCGCGTGATCGTGTCGCAGCTGCACCGCTCGCCGGGCGTGTTCTTCGAGCACGACCGCGGCAAGACCCACTCGTCGGGCAAGCTGCTGTTCTCGGCTCGTATCATTCCTTACCGCGGCTCGTGGCTGGACTTCGAATTCGACCCGAAGGACATCCTGTTCTTCCGCGTCGACCGCCGCCGCAAGATGCCGGTGACGATCCTGCTCAAGGCGATCGGCATGACGCCGGAACAGATCCTGGCCAACTTCTTCGTCTTCGACAATTTCCTGCTGCGCTCGGAAGGCGCGGAACTCGAGTTCGTGCCCGAGCGGCTGCGCGGCGAAGTCGCGCGCTTCGACATCGTCGATCCGAAGTCGGGCAAGACCATCGTGACGAAGGACAAGCGCATCAACGCCAAGCACGTGCGCGACATCGAAAGCGCCGGCATCAAGCACATCTCGGTGCCGGAAGACTACCTGCTCGGCCGCGTGCTGGCACGTAACATCGTCGACCAGGACACCGGCGAGATCATCGCCAACGCCAACGACGAGCTGACCGACGAGCTGCTGGGCAAGCTGCGCGACGCCTCGATCAGCGAGATCCAGACCCTGTACACCAACGACCTGGACCAGGGCGCCTACATCTCGCAGACCCTGCGCACCGACGACACCGCCGACCAGACCGCTGCGCGCATCGCGATCTACCGCATGATGCGTCCGGGCGAACCGCCGACCGAAGAGTCGGTGGAAGCGCTGTTCAACGGCCTGTTCTACAGCCCTGAGCGCTACGACCTGTCGGCCGTGGGCCGCATGAAGTTCAACCGCCGCATCGGCCGCGACGAGCTGGTCGGCGCGATGACGCTGTCGAACGAAGACATCCTGGCCGTGATCAAGATCCTGGTCGAACTGCGCAATGGCCGTGGTGAAGTCGACGACATCGACCACCTGGGCAACCGCCGCGTGCGCTGCGTGGGCGAGCTGGCCGAGAACCAGTTCCGCGCCGGCCTCGTGCGCGTCGAGCGCGCCGTCAAGGAACGCCTGGGCCAGGCCGAAGCGGACAACCTGATGCCGCACGACCTGATCAACAGCAAGCCGATCTCGGCCGCGATCCGCGAATTCTTCGGCTCGTCCCAGCTGTCGCAGTTCATGGACCAGACCAACCCGCTGTCGGAAATCACCCACAAGCGCCGCGTCTCGGCCCTGGGCCCGGGCGGCCTGACCCGCGAACGCGCCGGCTTCGAGGTGCGCGACGTGCACCCGACCCACTACGGCCGCGTGTGCCCGATCGAAACGCCTGAAGGCCCGAACATCGGCCTGATCAACTCGCTGGCACTGTACGCCCGCCTGAACGAGTACGGCTTCCTCGAAACCCCGTACCGCAAGGTCGAAAACAGTGTGGTGTCCGACAAGATCGACTACCTGTCGGCGATCGAAGAAGGCCGCTACATCATCGCTCAGGCGAACGCCAAGGTGAACGAGGAAGGCCAGCTGGTCGACGAACTGGTGTCGGCACGTGAAGCAGGCGAAACCATCCTGGTCTCGCCGGAGCGCATCCAGTACATGGACGTGGCCCCGGGCCAGATCGTGTCGGTGGCAGCGTCCCTGATTCCGTTCCTCGAGCACGACGACGCGAACCGTGCACTGATGGGCGCCAACATGCAGCGCCAGGCTGTGCCTTGCCTGCGTCCCGAGAAAGCGTTTGTCGGTACCGGCATCGAGCGCACCGTGGCGGTCGACTCGGGCACCACCGTGCAGGCGATGCGCGGCGGCGTGGTCGACTATGTCGATGCGGGCCGCGTGGTGATCCGCGTGAACGACGACGAGGCGCAAGCTGGTGAAGTCGGCGTGGACATCTACAACCTGATCAAGTACACCCGTTCCAACCAGAACACCAACATCAACCAGCGTCCGATCGTCAAGATCGGCGACCGGGTGGCACGTGGCGACGTCATCGCCGACGGCGCATCGACCGACCTGGGCGAACTGGCACTGGGCCAGAACATGCTGGTGGCGTTCATGCCGTGGAACGGCCTGAACTTCGAGGACTCGATCCTGATCTCGGAAAACGTGGTCAAGGACGACCGCTACACCTCGATCCACATCGAAGAGCTGTCGGTGGTCGCACGCGACACCAAGCTCGGTGCGGAAGAGATCACGCGCGACATCTCGAACCTGGCCGAAAACCAGCTGGCGCGCCTGGACGAATCGGGCATCGTGTACATCGGCGCCGAAGTGCAGGCTGGCGACGTGCTGGTCGGTAAGGTGACCCCGAAGGGCGAGACCCAGCTCACGCCGGAAGAAAAGCTGCTGCGCGCGATCTTCGGCGAGAAGGCGTCGGACGTGAAGGACACCTCGCTGCGCGTGCCGTCGGGCATGGTCGGTACCGTGATCGACGTGCAAGTGTTCACCCGCGAAGGCATCCAGCGCGACAAGCGCGCCCAGCAGATCATCGACGATGAACTCAAGCGCTTCCGCCTCGACCTGAACGACCAGATGCGTATCGTGGAAGGCGACGCCTTCCAGCGTCTGGAGAAGATGCTGATCGGTAAGACCGTGAACGGCGGTCCGAAGAAGCTGACCAAGGGCTCGGTGCTGACCCGCGAATACCTGGCCGACCTGGACAAGTTCCACTGGTTCGACATCAGGCCAAGCGACGACGAGACCGCCAACGCGCTGGAGGCGATCAAGGAGTCGATCAACGAGAAGCGTCACCAGTTCGACCTGGCATTCGAAGAAAAGCGCAAGAAGCTCACCCAGGGCGACGAGCTGCAGCCGGGCGTGCAGAAGATGGTCAAGGTCTACCTGGCCGTCAAGCGCCGCCTGCAGTCGGGCGACAAGATGGCAGGCCGCCACGGTAACAAGGGTGTGGTCTCGCGTATCGTGCCGGTGGAAGACATGCCGTTCATGGCGGACGGCACCCCGGCCGACGTCGTGCTGAACCCGCTGGGCGTTCCGTCGCGTATGAACGTCGGCCAGATCCTGGAAACCCACCTCGGTTGGGCGGCCAAGGGCCTGGGCCTGCGCATCGGCGAAATGGTCAAGGCGCAAGCGAAGGTCGAAGAGCTGCGCGGCTTCCTGGGCAAGATCTACAACGAGACCGGCCGCAAGGAAGAGCTGGACAACTTCAGCGACCAGGAAGTTGTTGAGCTGGCGACCAACCTGAAGAACGGCGTGCCGTTCGCGACCCCGGTGTTCGACGGTGCCCACGAAGGCGAAATCCGCCGCATGCTGGACCTGGCTTTCCCGGACGAGATCGCTAGCCACCTGGGCATGACCCCGTCGAAGAACCAGGTGACGATGTACGACGGCCGCACCGGCGAAGCATTCGAGCGCAAGGTGACCGTGGGCTACATGCACATGCTCAAGCTGCACCACCTGGTCGACGACAAGATGCACGCCCGTTCGACCGGCCCGTACTCGCTGGTGACCCAGCAGCCGCTGGGCGGCAAGGCACAGTTCGGTGGCCAGCGCTTCGGTGAGATGGAGGTGTGGGCACTGGAAGCCTACGGTGCGTCGTACGTGCTGCAGGAAATGCTGACCGTGAAGTCGGACGACGTGAACGGCCGTACCAAGGTGTACGAGAACCTGGTCAAGGGCGACCACGTGATCGACGCAGGTATGCCGGAATCGTTCAACGTGCTGGTGAAGGAAATCCGCTCGCTGGGTATCGATATCGACCTCGAGCGCAGCTAAATCACCCGCATGGCCTGGCCGTCGTTCCCGCGCAGGCGGGAACCCAGGTGTTCGTGGCTCAGCCACGAAAGTCAAATTGGGCCCCCGCCTTCGCGGGGGCGACGGAGCAGGTGAAGTAAGTAAAGAATTCAATCACCTGGAGTGATCAATGAAAGCACTGCTCGATCTATTCAAGCAAGTTCAGCAAAACGAGAGCTTTGACGCCATCAAGATTGGCCTGGCGTCGCCTGAGAAAATCCGTTCCTGGTCGTACGGCGAAGTCAAGAAGCCGGAAACCATCAACTACCGTACCTTCAAGCCGGAGCGCGACGGCCTGTTCTGCGCCAAGATCTTTGGCCCGATCAAGGACTACGAGTGCCTGTGCGGCAAGTACAAGCGCCTGAAGCACCGCGGCGTGATCTGCGAAAAGTGCGGCGTGGAAGTCACGCTGGCCAAGGTGCGCCGCGAGCGCATGGGCCACATCGAGCTGGCTTCGCCGGTCGCGCACATCTGGTTCCTCAAGTCGCTGCCGTCGCGCCTGGGCATGGTCCTGGACATGACGCTGCGCGACATCGAGCGCGTGCTGTACTTCGAAGCATACGTCGTGACCGATCCGGGCATGACGCCGCTCAAGAAGTGCCAGATCATGTCGGAAGACGACTACGCCGCCAAGTACGAAGAGTACGGCGACGACTTCACCGCATTCATGGGCGCCGAAGGCATCCGTGAACTGCTGCGTTCCATCGACATCCACCGCGAAGCCGAGTCGCTGCGCGTGGAGCTGAAGGAATCGAAGTCGGAAGCGAAAATCAAGAAGTACGCCAAGCGCCTGAAGGTGCTCGAGGCGTTCCAGCGTTCGGGCATCAAGCCTGACTGGATGATCATGGAAGTGCTCCCGGTTCTGCCGCCGGAGCTGCGTCCGCTCGTCCCGCTGGATGGTGGCCGTTTCGCGACGTCCGACCTGAACGACCTGTACCGCCGCGTCATCAACCGTAACAACCGTCTGAAGCGCCTGATGGAACTGCGCGCTCCGGAAATCATTACGCGTAACGAAAAGCGCATGCTGCAGGAAGCAGTGGACTCGCTGCTGGACAACGGCCGTCGCGGCAAGGCGATGACCGGCGCCAACAAGCGTCCGCTGAAGTCGCTGGCTGAAATGATCAAGGGTAAGGGCGGCCGCTTCCGTCAGAACCTGCTGGGTAAGCGCGTCGACTACTCGGGCCGTTCGGTGATCGTGGTCGGTCCGCAGCTCAAGCTGCACCAGTGCGGCCTGCCGAAGCTGATGGCGCTCGAACTGTTCAAGCCGTTCATCTTCAACAAGCTGGAACTGATGGGGCTGGCTACGACCATCAAGGCCGCCAAGAAGCTGGTTGAAGTGCAAGAGCCGGTGGTCTGGGACATCCTGGAAGAGGTGATCAAGGAACACCCGGTCATGCTCAACCGTGCACCGACCCTGCACCGCCTTGGTATCCAGGCGTTCGAGCCGGTCCTGATCGAAGGCAAGGCCATCCAGCTGCACCCGCTGGTCTGCGCGGCATTTAACGCGGACTTCGACGGTGACCAGATGGCAGTCCACGTACCGCTGTCGATCGAGGCACAGATGGAAGCGCGCACCCTGATGCTCGCTTCGAACAACATCCTGTTCCCGTCCAACGGCGAACCGTCGATCGTTCCGTCGCAGGACATCGTGCTGGGTCTGTACTACGCAACCCGCGAGGCGATCAACGCCAAGGGCGAAGGCATGATGTTCCCGGACGTGTCGGAAGTGATCCGCGCGTACGACAACAAGGAAGTCGAGCTGGCGACCCGCATCACCGTGCGTATCGTCGAGTTCCCGAAGAACGACCAGGGCGGCTTCGACCGCACCGTGACCCGCTACGAGACCACTGTCGGCCGTGCGATCCTGTCCGAGATCCTGCCGCAAGGCCTGCCGTTCTCGGTGCTGAACCGCCCGCTGAAGAAGAAGGAAATCAGCAAGCTGATCAACACTTCGTTCCGCAAGTGCGGCCTGCGCGCGACCGTCGTGTTCGCCGACAAGCTGATGCAATCGGGCTTCCGCCTGGCGACCCGCGCCGGCATCTCGATCGCCGTGGACGACATGCTGATCCCGGACGTGAAGAAGACCCTGATCTCGACCGCCGAATCGGAAGTCAAGCAGATCGAGCAGCAGTACGCATCGGGTCTGGTGACCGCCGGCGAGCGTTACAACAAGGTCGTCGACATCTGGGGCAAGACCTCGGACGAAGTCGGCAAGGCGATGATGGACCAGCTCAAGGTCGAGCCGGTCACCAAGCGCGACGGCAGCAACGGCACTCAGGAATCGTTCAACGCGATTTACATGATGGCCGACTCGGGCGCGCGTGGTTCGGCAGCCCAGATCCGCCAGCTGGCCGGTATGCGAGGCCTGATGGCCAAGCCGGACGGCTCGATTATCGAGACCCCGATTACCGCGAACTTCCGCGAAGGCCTGAACGTTCTGCAGTACTTCATCTCGACCCACGGTGCTCGTAAGGGCCTGGCCGACACGGCACTGAAGACCGCGAACTCGGGTTACCTGACCCGTCGTCTGGTCGACGTGACGCAAGACCTGGTGGTGACCGAGGACGATTGCGGCACCAACAACGGCACGCTGATGAAGGCGATGGTCGAAGGCGGTGAAGTGATCGAAGCCCTGCGCGACCGTATCCTGGGCCGCGTGGCTGGCCAGGACATCGTCAACCCGGAAACCCAGGAGACGATCTACGAAGCCGGCACGCTGCTGGACGAAGACATGGTCGAAGAGATCGAACGCGTCGGCATCGACGAAGTCAAAGTCCGCACCCCGCTGAACTGCGAAACCCGCTACGGCCTGTGCGCCAAGTGCTATGGCCGCGACCTGGGCCGTGGCCTGCTGGTCAACTCCGGCGAGGCAGTGGGCGTGGTGGCAGCGCAGTCGATCGGTGAGCCGGGTACCCAGCTGACCATGCGTACCTTCCACATCGGTGGTGCGGCATCGCGTGCTGCGGTGGCCTCGTCGGTGGAAGCCAAGTCGAACGGTACGGTTCGCTTTACCTCGGCAATGCGTTACGTCACCAACGGCAAGGGCGCCCAGATCGTCATTTCGCGTTCCGGCGAAGTGCTGATCACGGACGACCACGGCCGCGAGCGTGAGCGTCACAAAGTGCCGTACGGCGCGACCCTGATCGTCAAGGACGGCATGGCTGTGAAGGCCGGCACCGCGCTGGCGACCTGGGACCCGCTGACCCGTCCGATCATTACCGAGTACGCAGGTACGATCAAGTTCGAAAACGTGGAAGAGGGCGTGACCGTCGCTCGCCAGGTAGACGAAGTGACCGGCCTGTCGACCCTGGTGGCGATCGACCCGAAACGCCGCGGTTCCGGCAAGGTGATGCGTCCGCAGGTCAAGCTGCTCAACGAAGAAGGCCAGGAAGTGAAGATCGCCGGCACCGAACACGCCGTGACGATCGGCTTCCAGGTTGGCGCGCTGATCATGGTGAAAGACGGCCAGCAAGTATCGGTGGGCGAAGTGCTTGCACGTATCCCGACCGAATCGCAGAAGACCCGAGACATTACCGGTGGTCTGCCGCGCGTTGCCGAGCTGTTCGAAGCACGTTCGCCGAAAGATGCCGGCATGCTGGCGGAAGTCACCGGTACGGTGGCGTTCGGTAAAGAGACCAAGGGCAAGCAGCGCCTGGAAATCACCGACATGGACGGCAACAAGCACGAGTTCCTGATCACCAAGGACAAGCAAGTGCTGGTGCACGACGGCCAGGTGGTGAACAAGGGCGAGATGATCGTGGACGGCCCGGCCGATCCGCAAGACATCCTTCGCCTGCTGGGTATCGAAGCGCTGGCACGCTACATCGTGGACGAAGTGCAGGACGTGTACCGTCTGCAGGGTGTGAAGATCAACGACAAGCACATCGAGGTGATCGTTCGCCAGATGCTGCGTCGTGTGCAGATCACCGATGCGGGCGACACCGACTACATCGTCGGCGAGCAGGTCGAGCGTTCGGAACTGCTGGAAGAGAACGACCGCGTGAATGCAGTTGGCAAGCTGCCGGCGCAGTACGAAAACGTGCTGCTGGGTATTACCAAGGCATCGCTGTCGAC
>NZ_SPUM01000028.1 GCF_004614195.1 Massilia horti
CGCCAACCGCGACGGCGGCGACCGCGAGCACGCGCGCCGCGGCCGGCGTGCGGAACAAGGTTCGGCGCAGGCTGGGCGGGGCGAAATCGATACGGACCCGTTTCATGCCCCGCTCCCGGTCAGCGCCAGCCTTGCGAGCGCGGAGTGTTCATGCGCCCCCTCTTCTTCCAGGATACTGCAGGCGAGATTGGCACGCGCCCGGCTACTTACCCACTCAAGCGGCGCCGGGCCGCACAGCTGGAGGCACTCGGGACGCGACAGGCCAATGCGCAGCGCCTCGCGTGCGATGAAACTCTCGAGCCAATCGCGGTCGGCGCCGGGTGCGATTGGGGTCGCGCGCACTGCCGCAAGAGAATCGGCATCATAGGCGGCAATGGTCAGCACGCCGTCATGCACCAGAGCGAACCAGGCCCCATGCTTCCTGTGCTTGCGCCACTGGTTCAGCGCGGCGACGAACTGCGGCACGATCTCCACCAGATGGAACTTGAATTGCGCGACCAGCTGTTCCAGCTCCCCGAGCAGCGCGAGCGGCACGGCAGCGGCCAGGAACGGACGCGCGCAATCCCAGTCGGCAGCGATCTTCCAGTTTGCGGCGGACGCGCCGAACAGCGACTGGAAGCGCAGCGCGGCGGCCGCTTCGAGGTCGGACATGCGGGTGGCGGCGGCGGGCGGCGTGACCTGCCACAGGCGCACCAGCTCGTCAGACAGGACCACCGTGACCGGCATGCCGGCCGCGGCGCCGTCCTTGAGCAGTTCGCGCAACTGGTCGCCGATCGCGCCCTGGTCCGGCCCCGCGGCGCGTTCGGCCAGCACCTCTACTTTGGCGCGTTGCCAGCGGCTGGTGCTCGCCAGCGCCATGCCGCCTGGCGCGATCCCGATGCGCAGCGCTTTGCCCAGTCCCCTACGCATGCAAGGTCACCCTCTTGATTTCTTCGAGCGTGGTGGCGCCGCGCCTGACCAGGTCGAGCGCGGCCAGCCGCAGGCTGCGCGTGCCGTTGGCCGCGGCCGCAGCCTTGATGCGGCGGATCGGCTGCTTTTCCACGATCAGTTCGCGGATCTCGTCGTTCAGGGTCAGGATTTCCGCGATCGAACGGCGGCCCTTGTAGCCAGTGCCGCGGCAATCGCCGCAACCGGTGCCGCGCATGAAGAGGCAATCCTCGGCATCAATGCGCGCCATTTGCACCGACGCCAGCTCGGCGTCAGACGGCGTGTAGCGCGTCGCGCAGTGCGGGCAGTTCATGCGGATCAGGCGCTGCGCCCAGATGCCGTTCAGCGCCGAGACAAAAGCGTAGGGGTCGATACCCATGTGGGTGAAGCGGCCGAACACGTCGAACACGTTGTTGGCGTGGACGGTAGTTAATACCAGGTGGCCGGTCAGCGCCGACTGCACCGCGATTTCCGCGGTTTCGCGGTCGCGGATTTCGCCGACCATGATCTTGTCCGGGTCATGGCGCAGGATCGAACGCAGGCCCTTGGCGAAGGTCAGTCCCTTCTTTTCGTTGACCGGGATCTGCAGGATGCCGGGCAGCTGGTACTCGACCGGGTCCTCGATGGTGATGATCTTTTCCCGGCCGTTGTGGATTTCGGTGAGCGCGGCGTACAGCGTGGTGGTCTTGCCCGAGCCGGTCGGCCCGGTCACCAGCAGCATGCCGTAGGCCTCCTGGGCCAGCACGCGCAGGGTGGCCAGCGACGGTGCGTCAAAGCCCAGCGCTTCGAGCGTCAGCGCGCCGTAGGACTCGATCATGGCGCGCTTGTCGAGGATACGGATGACCGCGTCCTCGCCATGGATGCTGGGCATGATCGAGACCCGCAGGTCGATCTCGCGCCCGCCCGATTCGACCCGAAAGCTGCCGTCCTGCGGGATGCGGCGCTCGGCGATGTCCAGTTCGGCCAGCACCTTCAGGCGCGAGATGATGTGCTCCGACAGCTCGACGCCGCCGACTGTGGCGGCATGGTCAAGCACGCCGTCGATGCGGTATTTGACCGACAGACCGCCGGGCGTGCTCTCCAAGTGGATGTCGGAGGCGCCGGCCTTGAGCGCGTCGTACAACGTGGAGTTGACCAGCTTGACCGCCGGGCTTGCGGCTTCCGACACCGAGGTGAACGACAGCACGGCGGCGGTCCTGCCGTCGCGCGCCGCGTCAAGCGGGGCGCCGACCAGGCTGTCGACCGCGCGCGCCGATTCCTCCTGCTTGGACAGGTAGGCCTGGATGTCCGACTGCAGCGCGAGGCGCATGTGCAGCGGGGCGCTGGCGGTCGCCTGGGCCTGGGCCGCGAGCCAGGTCTGCAGGTCCAGGTCGAACGGATCGGCGATCACGCCGGTCAGGACGCCGTCGGCGTCGCGCAGCAGCGCACAATGGCGCGACATGGCCTGCGCCAGCGGCAGCAGGTCGAATGCCGGGCTTTGGCCGAACATTTCGGCCGTCTCCATCACGGTAAGCCCGAACGGTTCCGCGATCGCGCGCACGATCTGGCGCGGCTCGAGCCCGCTGATCGCCTCCAGTTCGGCGACCAGCGAACGGCGCGAACTGCGGCTTTGCGCGCGCGCACGGGCCAGCAGCGCGGCGTCGATCACGGCGCTCATGACATGTCTCCTGCAAGGTCGAAGATCGGCATGTACAGCAGCACCACGATGGCGCCCACCACCAGCCCGATGGCGGCCATCAGCAGCGGTTCGAAGGTGCGCGTGAAGCGGTCGATCCAGCGGCTGATCTCGCCGTCGTAGAAGCTTGCGGACTGGGTGAGCATCGGTCCCATCTCGCCGGTGCGCTCGCCCACCCGCAGCATGCGCAGCGAAATCGGGGTGGTCAGGCCGTTGGCCTCGAACGCGTTTGATAACGGCTGGCCGGATTCGATCGCGGCGCGGGCGTTGGCCAGCGCCGCGCGCAGGCCGGGCGACACCATCGACTGCACGGTGTCGATCGCATTGAGGATGGTGATGCCGCCTTCGGCGAGCATGCCGAGCGTGAGGTACAGGCGTGACAGTTCGAAGATGTGCACGCGCTCGCCGATGCCGGGCAGGCGCGCGAACAGGCGCCCGATACCACCGCGGCGATGGACGCGGCGCACGCCAAGGGCCGCCGCTACTACCGCAGCGAGCGCGCCAATCGCCAGGGGTCCGCCATGGCTGGCCGCGAACTGGCCCCAGTTAAGCATCAGCTGCGACATCCATGGCAGGTTGCGCCCCGCTCCCTGGTAGACCTCGGCGAAGCGCGGCACCACGTATGAAATGAGGAAGACGCTGACCGCGCCGCCGACCGAGAGCAGGATCACAGGGTAGATCGAGGCGCTGACGATCTTGCTGCGCACGGCGTCGATGCGCTGCTGGTATTCGATGTAGCGGGCCAGCGCACGCGGCAGATCGCTGGTGCCTTCCGCAGCGCGCACGATACCGACGTACAGCGGCGGGAACAGCGCCGGCTGGGCGGCCAGCGCGGTGGAAAAGCGCTTGCCCTCGCGCAGGCTGGCCAGCAGCCGTTCGAGCACGCCGCGTGCCGCCGGGTTGTGCTCCTTTTCGAGCAGGGCCTCGAGGCCCTCGACGATCCCCAGGCCGGCGGCGAGCAGCGCCAGCAGCTCCTGGCTGAACAGGACCAGCGACAGCTTGCCGGCGCGCTGCCGGCCGAGGGCGGCGCCAGCCGCCGGCTCGACCGCGCTGACGAACAGGCCGCGCGCTTCGACCTGGCGGCGCGCGTCGGCTTCGTCCGGGGCATCAACCACCACACTGGCGATCGACATGTCGGGCGCAAGGGTACGGACCGCGAACTGCATAAGGGAGTCGGGGACGGGAATAGAGCGGCTTACTGCGAGCTGATGTCGGCGGCTTCGCCGCTGCCACCCGGCTGGCCGTCCTTGCCGAACGAGACGATCTCGTACTCGCTCCTGCTGCCTGGCGCGCGGTACTGGTACGCGTGGCCCCAGGGGTCGAGCGGGATGCCTTTCTTCAGGTACGGGCCGTTCCACTTGGCGCTGGCGTTCTGGGGCGCGGTCATCAGGGCGTTCAGCCCCTCCTCGGTGGTCGGATAGCGGCCGACGTCCAGGCGGAAGGTGTCGAGCGACTTTTCAAACGCCTCGATCTGGGCCCGGGCCACCGTGGCTTCGGACTTGCCCAATTGGGAAAAGTACTTGGGGCCGACGTAGGCAGCCAGCAGGCCAATGATGACGATCACCACCAGCAGTTCAAGCAGCGTGAACCCGGACTGGCGCCGTACGGCACCTTGTTTCAGTACTGAATACATCCAATCGACTCCTAAATTGCCCATTGGGAAAGCTTTGGCACGCAAGGCTACCATGCCGTTCGCAAACACGACAATTGTTTTCTTTTAATAGAACCGGGGCGCGACCCCACGCCAAAACCCAAGAGTATCGCCCGCCAACCACCGCGTCGAGTTGCGCTGTCGCAGATTCGCAGCAAATTTTGATAACAGGGAATTCAACGCGGCAATCTGCCTTGCTAGAGGGAACAAAATTTTATTGAAGAAACAAGCCCAAAATACATATTTTATGCGTTGAAATTTTTTACACGAATGTTGTTGCCGTTGCTATATTTGGTGGCAACCTGAAACTTTTTCAGGTGCAACGCCGGCGCTTGGGCAATGTTGCCAGGTGCACTTATCACAAACGAAAAAAAAAGGCACAACATGACTCGGAATCAATCTTCCGCCACCGCGCGTCGCCGCGGCGGCCTATCCAAATTGCTTGGCGCCGCGCTCGTCTCGGCCGCCTTCGCCGCGCCGGCGCATGCCGGGGTGATCGACTTCGAGGGCGGCTACATCGGCCCGGTCGGCGGCATGGAGGTCTGGCAGCAGAGCGGCTTTGACGTCACCTTCCTGGCCAACCTGCCCGGCAACGGCGAAGGCTATCTGGTCGGCGCTTTCATGAACATGAAAGACGACCCGTTCACGTGCATCGACATGGCCTGCCCGGTCAACAACCAAACCACCTTCTACGGGGCGCTCAATGACGGCTACCTCGACATCACCAGGAGCAACTACGGCGACCAGTTCCAGGTCAAGTCGTTCGACGCCAGCTTCATCGGCGGCAGCCCGGTGCTGAGCAGCTACCCGGCGGTCGCCGGCCTGTTGCGGGTGCAGGGCTGGCGCTCGGACGGCAGCTCCATCTACCAGGACTTCCTGCTGGGCGGCCCGACCCCGGGCGGCTTCACCTTCGGCCACTTCGACACCACCGGCGCCTTCGCCAACACGTCATTCATCGAAGCCGCGTTCTTCGGCTTCGTCTGCAATGCGCAGGGCAGCTGCTCGGCCTTCAGCACCGACCGTGCCCAGTTCGGCATCGACAACATCGTGATGGCCGAAGTGCCCGAGCCGTCCACCAGCCTGATCGTTGGCCTGGGCCTGGCCGGCCTGATGGCCGCCGCGCGCCGTCGCAAGGCTTGATTCACGCACACAAGAACAAGGAACAACAATGAAAATGCGTCCCCTCTCCGCAGCAGTCCTGCTGCTATTGTCCAGCCTGACGCTGGGCGCCCATGCCGACGATGTACGCCGGCCGTACATCGTGCAGCTGGCCGACAAGCCGATCGCCTCCTATGACGGCCAGATCAGCGGCATGCCGGCCACCCAGCCGGAGCCCGGCAGCCGCCTCGACCTGCAATCGGCCGAGGTGCAGCTGTACGGCGACTACCTGGACCAGAAACAGGCCGCAGTCCGGGCCACCGTATCCGAAGCGCCGGTGCTGTACAACTACAGTGTGGTGCTCAACGGCTTTGCCGCGCTGCTCACCGACGACGAAGTGCGCGCACTGATGGCGCGCAGCGACGTGTCTTCGATCGTGCCGGACACCCCGCGCCAACTGGTCACCATCTCCACCCCCACTTTCCTGGGCTTGGACAAGGCGAACGGCCTGTGGAACAAGCTGGGCGGCAAGGACAAGGCCGGTGAAAACATCATCATCGGCGTGGTCGACGGCGGCGTGTGGCCGGAGAACCCAGCCTACGCCGACCGCGTCGACAGCGACGGCAAGCCGACTTTCGACACCAGCGGCACGCTGGCCTATGACGCGCCGCCGGCCGCCTGGAAAGGCAGCTGCCAGACCGGCGAAGGCTTCACCGTGGCCCACTGCAACAACAAGCTGATCGGCGCGCAGTACTTCGACACCACCTACCTCTCGGTCGGCAAGACCACCAACTGGACCGAGTTCCGCTCGCCGCGCGATTCGATCGGCGGCAACGTCGGCCACGGCGGCCACGGCACCCACACCTCGAGCACCGCGGGCGGCAACTCCGGCCCGACCGCGGTCGTAGGCGGCGTGGCCGTGGGCTCGGCATCGGGCATCGCGCCGCGCGCACGGGTGGCGATGTACAAGGTGTGCTGGACCTACGACGACCCAACCGCTACCGACGGCACCGGCTCCAAGAACAGCTGCTACGTCGGCGACAGCGTGGCCGCGATCGAAAAAGCGGTGGTGGACGGCGTGAACGTGATTAACTTCTCGATCAGCGGCGGCACCTCGATCACCGACCCGGTCGAGCAGGCCTTCCTGCACGCGTCCAACGCGGGCGTGTTCGTCTCCGCGTCGGCCGGTAACGACGGCCCGTCCAACGCGGTGGCCCACATCAGCCCGTGGGAAGCGACGGTTGCGGCATCGACCCACAACCGCGAAATGCAGGCCGATGTCAATCTGGCCAACGGCAACAAGTACACCGGCGCATCGATGAACACCGCACCGCTGCCGGACGCTCCGCTGATCCGCGCCGAGGACGCGGGCTTGCCCGGCGCCGACCCGCTCGCGCTGCGGCTGTGCTACAGCAAGGGCTACAACGGCGGCGTGCAGGTGCTGGACCCGGCCAAGGTGACCGGCAAGATCGTCACCTGCGACCGCGGCAACAACGCGCGCGTCGACAAGAGCCTGGCCGTGCTGGAGGCTGGCGGCGTGGGCATGATCCAGGTGGACAACGGATCGGGCCTGGTGGCCGAGGTGCACTCGGTGCCGACGGTGCACGTGACCGCGGCCAACGGCGCCGCGATCAAGGCCTATGCCCAGACCGCCGGCGCGATGGCGTCGATGACCAAGTTCGTCATCGGCACGTCGAGCGTGAACGCGCCGACCATAGCCTCGTTCTCCTCGCGCGGCCCGAACCGGTATGACGCCAACCTGCTCAAGCCGGACCTGGCAGCGCCGGGCGTGGACATCATCGCCGGCGTGTCGCCGGAGCTGACCGCCGCCCAGCGCAGCAACGTCATCAACGGCACCCTGACCCCGCCGGCGGCGTGGGCCTCGTACCAGGGCACCTCGATGGCCGCTCCGCACGTGGCCGGCCTGGCCGCCCTGCTGCGCCAGCAGAACCCGACCTGGACCCCGGCGATGATCAAGTCGGCGCTCATGACCACCGGCACCGACACCTTCGCGGACACGCAAACGGGCGACCTGCGCGGCATCCTGCCGTTCGGCCAGGGCGCCGGCCACGTCAACCCGAACGGGGCAAGCGACCCCGGCCTGGTGTACAACGCGGTGCAGACCGACTACAAGCGCTACATGTGCGGCCAGGGCGTGACGACCGAGTGCCAGAACGGCACGATGCCGTCCTACGACCTGAACATGCCTTCGATCACGGTCGGCAACGTGCTGGGAACGGTGACCGTGAACCGTTCGGTGACCAACGTCGGCGCCACCAGCGCCACCTACACCGCGGCCATTACGGTGCCGGGCTTCACGGCCTCGGTCAGCCCGTCCTCGCTGACCATCGCGCCGGGTGCAACCAAGGCGTTCACCGTGACGCTGACCCGCACCACCGCGCCGGACAACGCATGGCAGTACGGCAAGCTGACCTGGAGCGACGGCACCCACACGGTGCGCAGCCCGGTGACCGTGCGTTCCGGCAAACCGGTGATCGCACCGGCCATGGTCAAGAGCGACCGCGCGACGGCCAGCAAGGCGATCAGCGTCTCGACTGGCTTTACCGGCGCCATGGGCAGCAAGTACGGCGGCCTGAAGGAGATCGCGCGCGACGCCTTCACCGTGAACCAGGCGCCTACGGGCTCGGTTGACACCACCGCGCTGGTGCAGACCGCCTGCCGCAACGCCATCAGCGGCGTGCGGGTGATTCCGGTGACGGTTCCGGCCAACGCGCTGCTGGCGCAGTTCGAGCTGTTCGACCGCGACACCGCGGGCGGCGGCGGCCACGACCTCGACCTGGCATTGCTGAACCCGTCCAACAACCTGGTCGCCTACTCCGGCAACGCGGGCTCGAACGAGACCATCGCGCTGGCCTCCCCGGCGGCCGGCAACTACAAGGTGTGCGTGATCGGCTACTCGTCGGCCAACCACGTGTCGACCGACTTCACCCTGTCGTCGGCAGTGGTGACCTCGACCGATCGCAGCGGCAACTTCAAGGTGATGGTGCCGGCCAAGGTGTACGCAGGCAGCACGGCATCGGTGAGCGCCAGCTGGTCGATGCTGCCGGCAGGCAAGCGTTACGCCGGGGCGATGCAGTTGCTCGATGCGAGCGGCAATGCAGCCAGCACCACGATCTTCCAGGTCGAGACCAACAACCCGGTACCGCTGGGTGAGCCGGTCGAGCGTGAGGCGGCCAAGGACACGGGTATCTAAGAGGTATCCGGACGCAGCCGGGGCGATTGCCCCGGCGGGCAAAAAGCTGCGCGCCTGCGGGCCGCAGCTTTTTTTATTTCTGGACGCCCACTTCGATTGCGAGTAAAAGCCCCGGTTACTCTCTCCGAGGCTTAACTCGATTGGCCGCTCGCACTATGCTACTTTATTGGCCGCCAAGTCCCACCCACCAACTGTGCTACCACCTGCGCCGCCGCCGGTCAGTTGTTGCGTGTACGTCCAGTTCACCTTGGAAAACTTCAAGGTTACTTGCTCACGCAGGAGCCCACCAACCTCAATGCTCGGATGCATCGCACCGACGAGCACATTTGTTAGTTCTATTTGAAATTACTTGATTGGTTTACCATTCCCATCAGCACGCATAAATTCGAATTTCGCCTTGGGAATCGTCTTTCAAGCCCTCTATATTGAGCCTTTGCTGCTGAGCTCGTTTGACGTAAATCAATAAGCACTGATGTCAAAGTGATAAATTGATCGTCTACGACTGCTCGGAGCAAAACATGTCGACCAGGACTCCCACACCTAATTCTGCGAGTTCACCAAATGGGGGAAAAACCATGAGCCCAGAAGCGCGTGCGAAAATGCGCGCCACCGAAAAGCTTATGCTGAAGTACTATAACGACATGGGCAAGAATAAGGGAAATTGCACGTGGGGGATTGGTTTTTATGCCCATAAGGGTGTTTGTTGAGAAGAAGAACTCAAGCTTAAGGTAACTGCGGACTCAGTTGACATTGAATTTAACAAGAGAGTGGCTGAAGCGGAGCGAAGAGTTAAACTGAAAGTAAGGGTGCCGCTCAATCAAGCGCAATTTGACGGGCTGGTCAGTTTTACCTACAACACCAAGAACCAAGTAAATCAATATATCTTTGACGTGCTAAATAGCGGTAATTTTTTAGCAGCAGCAAACCGGATGTCAGAGATTACCAGGGTAAATGTGAACGGCAAGACCAAACTAGCGACAGGTCTCATTGCGCGACGTGCCGAGGAAAGCGCTCCGTTCCGCATTAAGGCGGATGACGGAAACGAGGCAATTAAATAGGAGGAGTGACATGACCTCCCTGCGTTTCCCCATGTTGCGCCAAATGAGAGGAATTCCAGCCGCAACGGCAATCCTCCTGGCATCGTACTCGCCTATGTATTGCCAAGCTGCGCAGCCAGGGAACGAGATAATTGGGAAATGGAAGTTCACCAAAGTTCTTGACTTGGCTGAAATGGCATCAATAGACGAGCATGGCGCGCGCCAACTGCTCGGCCATGTCATGACGATACGCAAAGACGGTGCTCGCTTTGATGGTGAGGTCTGCCAGCCGTCGGATTTCGAAACAAAGCGCGTCGAGCCAAATCTATACCTGCAACAGGAAGCAGGAGTTGGCAATTCAAAGCTTCGGTTGCCGAGTCCCGTAACCGTCATTGACATAAGCTGCACGCAGGTTTACGTGAAAAAACCGAATCGCGCAGTCATATTCTGGAATGGTTTTTTCTTCGAGGCAGTTCGCGTGAGTCGTTAGCTCGCGCATCAGTGCGGAAAGACGAGCGGCAGACGGCGCCCGGGTCGGACATGAAGCCGCAGTTCGACAGCTCGCCGGTCCTGCCCTGCCCGGCCTGGCGCGCGTTGGTGTAACGCTCGCCCAGCGCCCCGCAATTCCTGTTGATCGACCACGGCAGGTACGACTCCTGTGCGGCACTGAGACGAGTCGGTGCAGGCCGGGGTGCCGATCAGCGCGCGAATGTGCAAATAGTTTAGCGACCACACCTTGCTTCGGCGGGCAAAAAGCTGCGTGCCTGCAGGCCGCAGCTTTTTTATTTCTGGACGCCCACCGCGATTGCGGGCTATCTTTGGCATGTTTTGCCAACTCTGCAATGAAGGAATCAAATGCGCGCAGTCGTGGTTTTCTTTTCAGGCTACCTTGGCAACCTGGCAGCTTTGATCTACCTTTTTCATCATCTGTCGCCCACCCCGTCAATAGCCAATATCGCTGTTTGCGTTGCTGTGGCATTTACCATTGGGGGTTTGGCCAGCTTCTGGCATTGGGCTGCGCATCATACTAAAACCCTGGTATTCGCCAGCTTCCTTAGCGGCCTGACTGTTTTATTTCCCTTTGTCGTCATTACCTATGGCTACGCGCTGGTTGCGCTTCCCTATGTAGTGCTTTGGAGCGTGGCGGTGCTAGGCGGCGTGTGGACGATCAAAAAATGGGGCGTATCGGGAGGATGAGAG
Source organism: Massilia horti (assembly GCF_004614195.1). Classification (GTDB taxonomy): domain Bacteria; phylum Pseudomonadota; class Gammaproteobacteria; order Burkholderiales; family Burkholderiaceae_D; genus Telluria; species Telluria horti. The sequence goes on from NZ_SPUM01000028.1 coordinate 10,803, forward strand.
CCAGTTCCGTTACTCAGCGCGCGCCCCGGCGCTGCTACCCAGCTGGCAGGTGCCGGCGCGGCAGACGGCGCCCGGATCGGGCATGAAGCGGCAGTTCGACATCTCGCCGGACCTGGTCTGCTCGGCCTGGCGCTCGTTGGCGTAACGCTCGCCCAGCGCGCGCAATTCCTGTTCGGAGGTTTGTTTGGTCGACCACGGCAGGTAGGACTCCGGGCCGCCGCAGGCCTTGCCGCCGATGGCCAGGGTGCGGCACTGCGACGAGTCGGTGCAGGCCGCGGTGCCGATCAGCGCGCGAATCCGCTCGAACGTGGCGGCCGGCGATTCAGCCGGGCGCGCCGGGCCGCTGCCTGATTGGGATGCGGCCAGCACCGGGGCTTTCGGGCCAGCGTCCGGCCTGTGCGCTTCGGTGGCGCAGGCCGTGCAGCCAAGCATTAAAAGAATCGCAAGTCGTCGCATCGGACCATCATCGCCCCAGCCGCCGGCGCGGTCAAGCGTGTTCTGTCCAGTTGCTCGCGCCCCCTCGCCTGTTCCGGGTCCGCCCCGTCGCACGCGCGCCACAGCAGCCATAAATCCAGATCATTTCTCAAAAACAATTTACTCCAATCATCGTTCAATTTCTGGCTTCTGCTGTTAAAACTATTTCAAAGAGTCAATATTTGCAGACATGTAAGTAAATATTAATTGCGGCGCGGAAAATTTACTGCCTACAATTGTTCCATCACAGACTAGTTCGTAACGCTGGACACCATGACTACCCAATCTTTCCGCACCTTACTGGCCTTTTCCTTCACCGTCGCGCTGACCGCCTGCGGCGGCGCCACCGATTCCGCGCCGGACGCGCCGCGCTTTGCCGCCGCTGTGCAAACCAAGGCCGCAGCCGACGAGCCGCAGCCGGACTGCGCGCCGGAACGCTGCTCGGGCCTGCGCATCATCGACGGCAATGCCGAAGCCTATCGCCTGCAGGCGCAGCAGCGCGCCGAAGCCGAGGGCGGTCCGCAGGCTTAAGCCGGCGTCAATTCACCTAGCCGTCGAGCAGCCGCAGTTCCAGGCAGCGCGCCAGCGCGTGCGCGCGGTTGCCGACACCAAGCACCTTGTAGATCCGCTGCAGGTGGTTCTTCACCGTCAGCGTGCTGATCCCGAGCAGGGCCCCGATCTGGGCATTGCTCTTCCCTTCCCGTAGCCATTGCACCACCTGCGCTTCGCGCCGCGACAGCGGGCGCGGCGGCGCCAGTCCCGGACCCGGCACGGCCGGCAGGCCGGCCAGCGCCAAGTGCAGGCAAGGCAGCAGCAGTTCGAGAAAATAGGCGTGGCGCGCGCCCGGTCGCATCGGCAGGCCGAACAGCGCGAAAACGCTCGCATCCGCGCCGGCCGCCGAGCTGCCGTGCACCAGCAGGTTGTCGAATCCGGCCGCGCGCAGCCACTGTCCGTGTTCGCCCTGCGCGCCCGCATCAAGCGCGAGCGGCGCGCGGCCGCCCTCGCGCCAGCGG
>NZ_SPUM01000098.1 GCF_004614195.1 Massilia horti
GCCTACTCAGGTCAGGACGCTGCACGTCCGTACAGTGCTTTCTTTCACGTTACGCTATGGCGTCCGCCCCCTCCTACAGCACCGGGCGGCCATCGATGAGCCCACCGTCGCCCACCACCGTGCCGACCTCGATCTCGAGCGTCTTGCGCACCAGCTCGGCCAGCGTGCCGACCCCCATCTTCTCCATGGCCCGGGCGCGGTGCACCTTGATCGTCTTTTCCGTGATGCCCAGGTCGGCCGCGATCTGCTTGTTCAGGCGGCCGACCACCACATGCTCGAGCACCTGGTGTTCGCGCGGCGTGAGCGTGGCCAGCCGGCCGCGTACCGACTGCAATTGGTCGCGCACCAGGCGCGCCTTGCGATCGGCCTCCAGCGCGCAGCGCACCGCCGCCAGGAAGACCTCGTCCTCGAACGGCTTGACCAGGAAATCGAGCGCGCCAGCCTTCATCGCGTTCACCCCTGCCGCGACATCGTCATAACCGCTCATCAGGACCACCGCCCGCTCGCCGCCCGCCGCCAGCAAGGCCTGCTGCACGGCCAGCCCGTCGCGCTGCGGCAGGCGCACGTCGATCACCGCGCACCCGGGCCGCGACGGCTCGTGCGCCAGCAAAAACTCTTCGGCCGACAGGAAGGCCTGCACCGCCAGTCCCTCCACCTGCAGCAGGCGCGCCAGCGCGCGCGACAGGATCGGGTCGTCCTCCACCAGATACACCACGCACTTCTCGTTCATCTCATCCTCCCGCGGGCGGTAGCGTGATCCGGAACACGGCGCCCTCCCTGCCATCATTGGCCGCTTCGACCTGACCGCCATGCGCGTCGATGATCGCGCGCGAAACCGACAGGCCGAATCCCAGTCCTTGCGGCCTGGTCGTAAAGAACGGTTCGAAGATGCGCTCCAGCGCATCGGCGGCAATGCCCGGCCCGCGGTCGGCCACCGACACGCGCACCGTGTTCCCGGTGCCGGTTTCGGTCTGGATCGCCAGCTGCCGCGTTTCCGGCGGCGTTGCCCGCATCGCCTGGCAGGCATTCACGACCAGGTTCAACAGCACCTGCTGCAGCTGGACGCTGTCGCCGCGCACGGGCGGCAGGCCGGTGCCGAGTGAAACGTGCACCTGCACCGCCTGGGCATCGAGCGCGCAGCGCGCCAACTGCAAGGCCTGGCCCACCACCGCGTTGATCTCAAGCGGCCGCAACTGAGCCTCACCATGCAGGAACAGCAGGTGCAAGTGATGGATCACGGCCGCCGCGTGACGGTCGGCCTCGACGATGTCATCGAGGATCGGCTCGAGCAGTGATTGGTCCGCCGGGTCGCGTGCCAGGCAGCGCCGCGCGGCCTGGGCGTTTGCCAGGATCGCCGCCAGCGGCTGGTTCAATTCGTGGGCGATGGCGCCGCACAGCTCGCCCAAAATGACAGCGCGGTTCAGGTAGGCCACCTGCGCTTGCTGCTCGCCGAGCGCGCGTTCGCTGCGGCGCTGGGCGCGCGCGCACCGGAACGCCTGCGCACGGCACGCAGTCAACGCTTTCTTGCGCTCTACCGCCTCGGCCTGCAGGCGTTCGGTATCGCGCCGCAGCGCGGCGATGCGGGCGGCCACAAAACAGGCGGCGCCGGCAGCCACCAGCCGCACCGCACCCGCCACGAGCGCCTTGGCTGCGCCCCCCTTCGCCAGCGTCCAACTCTGGTACATCGATCCATCCTCCGCGGCACCGTGCGCGCTAGCGGCCTGGTCGAACCGGGATTGCGCGCCCGCCTCCCGGACGGCGCCTGCGCGCAGCGGCTATCCTCCGACCAGTATTCCTGACGGCTTGACGAGCCGGCCGGTCTGCCGCACATGGCCCTCCCCCGGGCTATAGACCATGCCGGTGCGCGCGAGTTTGGTGTCCGGTTCCTGTCACTGTCGCGACGGCAACCACTCCGATATCGGAACGGCAGCGCCGCAGTGTGGTCTATATCGGGGAATCGAGGCGCACGCTCGCCGCGCGTTTATCTTTTTTCCGCCCGGAGGTCATCATGCTTAAAATGCTCGCCCGCCCTGCTGGTTTGCTGCTTACCTGCGTCTACCTGCTACTTGCCGGGTGCGCGTCACCCAAGACGCAGGTGGATGCCGCCACCGACGCCGAGAATGCCCAGGCAACGCTCGAACGCTTCGTGCGCGATCCGCAAATGACATGGCTGCAACAAAACCTGCCGCGTGCGAAAGCGGTGCTGGTCAGCCCGAGCATCTGGCAGGCCGGTTTCATTGTCGGCGCCTCCGGCGGCACTGCCACCGTGATGGCGCGCAGCCAGGGCCCGCACCGCTGGGTCGGACCGGCGTTTTATAAATTGGGTACCGGCAGCATTGGGTTGCAGGCCGGGGCCCAAAACGTTGAAATGGTGATCCTGGTGATGAACGACAAGGCGTTCAATTCGCTGCTGTCCAATTCGTTCAAGCTCGGTGCTGACGTCAGCATCGCCGTCGGCCCGGTCGGCGCCGGCACCGGCGCCCCGATCGTGGCCGACATGGTGATCTATACGCGGTCGAGAGGCTTGTACGGCGGCATCAACCTGAGCGGCATGGTGGTCACGGTCGACAGCACCGGCAACGCCTCGTACTATGGCCAGCCGGCCAGCCCGGTCGACATCCTGGTGCGGCAAACCGTGACCAGCCCGCGGGCCGCCGCGCTGGAGCAGAGGATGGTGGGGCTGGAAGCCGAGGCCGCCAACAGCGTCGCGAACCGCCGCTAGGAAGACCGGTGGCGCCGCTCGGTCGGCGCCGGATCGAGTGGCATCGGGGCCCCGACGGGAGCCGCCGGTTCGGGAGCACGGGCAATGGCAGTGTCCGCCGTCCACTCGCTCAGCACAGCATACGCCACCGCCAGCAGGGTCGGCCCGACGAACACGCCGAGCAGGCCGAACGCCTTGGCGCCGCCGATCACGCCGAGCAGGGTCAGGATGAACGGCATGTGACTGCTTTTGCCGATGATCATCGGCTTGAGCACGTTGTCGATCGCGATCGCGACCACGCCGCCCCACACGATCAGGAAGACCGCCCAGGCGGCCGCGTCTTGCCGGACCAGCCAGACGGCCCCCGGCAGGATCACCAGCAGCGGGCCGCCGGGCACGAAGGCGAGGAAGAACGTGATCGCCGCCAGCAGGCCGGGCGAAGGCAGGCCCGCGAGCCAGTAGCCGATGCCGCACAGGATGGCCTGCACCAGCGAGGTGCCCAGGATGCCATACACCACGCCCTTGACGGTCCCGCCCAGCAGCGCCAGCAGCGAAGGGGCGCGGGCGCCGGCAATGCGGCGCATGGCGGCTTCGAGCGCTATGCCAAGGCTCTTGCCGTTCAGGTAGAAAAACGCGGCAAACAGCACACTCACGATCAGCAGCCCCAGGCCCTGCAACAGCCCGAAACCCGCTTCCAGCGAGGTGTGCAGGATCGGCCGCGCCAGCTCGCGCACGCGCTCCACCATCGCCGGGTTGTGGTTGGCGAGCCCTTGCCATGCCTGGTCGATGCGCGGGCCCACCAGCGGCAGCCGGCTGATCCAGTCCGGCAGCGGCGGCACCCCGGCCGCCAGTTGCTCCTGCGCCCGCGCCACCAGCACCGGCAGCTTGGCCGTGACCGTCACGCCTGCATACAGCACCGGGCCGATCAGCACCACCAGGATCACCAGCACCACCAGCAGCGCCGCCAGCCCCGGCCGTCCGCCGATCGCCTTGGCCAGGCGCTGGAACGGGCGCCAGCTGCAATAGGCCAGGATCGCACCCCAGATCAGGGCGGTGACGAAGGGCGCGACCACCATCAGCGCGCCGCCGACCAGGACCAGCAGCGCGATTATGCCCGTCAGTTGTTCCACCAATCGTTCGAATTTCACCGGAACCTCCTTAGCTGTGCAGTCCAAACGCCGGGCGAGCGCCGGCAATCTTGCACCATTGTCAGCGTCCAACGGGACAGCTCAAATTGGACTTAAGCCTAACCGGGAGCGCGCCGGGCGCCGCTGCCGCGTCATGGCAGGCCGAGGAATAGATACAGGCTGGAACGCCCGCCCTTGGCATACCCGTAGCCAAAATAGATCGGGCCGAGCGGTGTCTCGCCGCCCAGGTAGAGCGCAGCGGCCTGCTGCCAGCCTTCCAGGGCGGTTTCGGTAAAGCGTTTGCGTGCCCGTCCGAACTCCAGCGACAGGCCGACGCGCAGATCGCCGGACAGGCCGAGCGGCATATGGCCGATGATCTTTTCACCGCGCACACCAACAAAGCGCAGGTCGCCGGCGAGGATCTGGTTCCTGACGTAGCCGGACAGGTTCAGGATGCCGCCCAGCCCGCCGGCTTCGGCGATCGGCAGCCGGCTGCCCCAGCTGTTCAGGTAGCTGTAGCGCACGTTGACCACGTACGGGTCCCACGACTTGATCGCGCGCAGGTCCGAGGACAGGGTGCTGTAGTCGAGTCCGTTGTTTCTGAAGTAGGTGACGTTGGCCGACCAGCCCCTGGTCGGGTAGAACGCGCGGTCGGTCTGGTCCAGGTCAAGGATCGCCTGCCAGCCGCGCAGCGTGACCTGCCCATTCGGCAGCGTCGGCGAGCCGGTTTCCACCGAGGTGTCCACCTTGCGCCACCGCCAGCCGAGCCTTGCCTGGCCCAGCACGCCGATATTGGTGCCCACATTCACCTGGACGCGCCGCTGGCGCACGATGTAGTCGGCGATCCGCTGGTCGTTCTGGAACACCCCGAACCGGTTGCGCTCGAGTCCCGCGAACGGTTCGACGAATACCCGCTGGCGCGGATCGAGCGGCTGGTAGAAATCGGTAAACACGTTACTGCTGTCGCCCACCTGCGCCCCGCTCAGCCACTCCGCGCCCAGCGCGTTCACCCATTTGCGGTGATAGGCGGCGCGCAGGGCAACGTTGGTCTCCTTCGACGCCGCCTCGAGGTTGACGCCAAAGCGCAGGTAGTCGGGCCCCCAGGGCTTCTCGGTCAGCAGGATGCGCACTGTGGCACGGCCGTCATGGGGGAGCACTTCGTAGTCGACTTGCTCGAAGTCGCCGTCGCCGTAGATGCGGCCCAGGCCCCGTTCCAGCCGCACCGTGTCGAGCGGCTGGCCGAGCGGCACGTTCAGGTGCCGGGCGACCGCTTGCGCATTGACGTGCCGCAGGCCAACGATCTGCACCTCGTCGACGAGCGGCGGCGCCTGGTAGTCGACCTGCAGCCGCCGCGCCCAGGCCGCATACTGCTCTTCCGGCACCGCGTACTGGCGCAGCCTGTCGGCCTGCGCCAGCGTCGCGTTGCGCCCGCTCGCGGCGCCCTCGCGGAACTTGTAGAAGTCGGCCGACGTAATGCCCTTGAGGTCGGGCCGGATATAAATATCGGAAGCCCTGAGCAACGCGCGCGAATCGACCGAGTTCCGTTCGGCCAGGATGTTGATCATCTGCCCGGTGACGGCAACGATCGAATCCACGTCCTGCGGGCGGCTCAAAGGCGAGCCGACATCCACCGCGATCACCACGTCGGCGCTGCAATGTGTCCGGACCTCATCCACCGGCAGGTTGTCGACCAGCCCGCCGTCCACCAGGTTGCGCCCCTGATAACGCACCGGCGACAGCAGCGCCGGTACCGACATGCTGGCACGCATCGCGGTCGACAGCTGGCCGGAGCGGAACACTACCTTCTCGCCGGTGCCGATGTCGGTGGCCACCAGCGACAGCGGCAACGGCAGGCTTTCGATCGCGCGTTCGCCGCGGTCCGCGCCGACCAGCGTGTTCAGGAACAGCTTGATCTTCTGCCCGCCGACCACGCCGTGCGCAAAGCGCAAGCCGCGGCCGGTGACGCCGAACTCCAGGCCCGGATAGTAGCTCCTCTGCAGGGTCCGTTCGCGGTAGTTGGTCTCCGCATGCGACGGATTGTCCTCGAACAGGTCGCGCCAGTCGACCCGGGCCAGGCGCGCCAGCATGCGCTCGGGCCCGACGCCGCTGACGTAGGCGCCCGACACCAGCGCCCCCATGCTGGTCCCGGCCACGCAATCGACCGGCACCCGCAACGCGTCGAGCACCTGCAGCACGCCGATGTGGGCCGCCCCGCGCGCGCCGCCACCACCGAGCACCAGGCCGATGCGCGGGCGGGCCGGCGTCTGCGCGCCGGCTGGCGCCAGCGCGCACGCGGCCAGCACCAGCGCCACCAGCGGTTTCAGGGGGGTGGGGGTCATGCTCGAAGCCTTCCAGTGGCAACCAGCGCCCATGGTAATCGGCACGCCTGCCGCGCACGGCAGCGCCCGCATCCCCACTGATGAGCATCAAGTGCAGTGTCCTGACACTAGACCAAAGGTCAATAGGCGCACCTGCCATGCCGCGCTATGGTGGCTATCGGTTAGCAGTTGAACACGAGGATCGCCATGAAACTCACTTCAGGTGCAATCGTCGTCACCCTGGCCCTGATTGCGGGTTGCCAATCGACTCCCCCCGCCCAACCGTCCGGCTTTCTCGGCGATTACTCCCAACTGCAGCCGGCGCCGGACCGCGTCGGCGTGATGCTGTATGTCGATCGCAACTTCGATTTCCGGCCCTACACCAAGCTGCGGCTCCTGCCACCCCAGGTGCTGGTGACGCCGGTGCCGGGCGAGCCGCCGCCGGACCCCGCAGTGATCGCGCGCATCCGCACCCAGATGCACGAGTCGCTGCAACGGTACCTGGCACCCACCTACCAGCTGGTCGACCAGGCGGGGCCTGACGTGTTGACGGTACGCTCCGCGATCACCGGCCTGGAGGCAGCCACGCCGCCCAAGCACGCGATCGACGTCCTGCCGGTCAAGGCGCTCGTCAATCGGGGGCGCGAGGCCGTGGGGACCGCGCCGCATGTGGCCGAGATGTCGGGAGAGGTGGAAGTTCTCGCCCCCGATGGCAAGCGCGTGATCGCCGGCACCGCCTCGCGCAAGGGCGACCAGCGACTACCGCAAGGTGACCAGATCACGTGGGAGTCGCTCGCGTCGATTACCGATTACTGGGCCAGGAACGTGCGCAAACGCCTCGACCAGTTGCGCGGCGTCACGCCGCCGGTGGCCATGAATGTGCAATGATCTGGGAGACAAAAAATGCGAACCATGATATGCAACGCGGCGCGCCTGTTATTGCTGGCATTGCCGCTGGCGGCGGCTGCCCAGCCGATCGCCTACCCCGCCAACGGCCAGAGCCCTACGCGGCAAAGCAAGGATGAAGGCGAATGCCACCAGTGGGCGGTCAAGCAAAGTGGCGTTGATCCCGCTGCGCTGGCTGCCACGCCCGTGCCGCAGGAAACCGGCCCGGCGGTTGGCGGCGGCGAACGCGCCGGTGGCGCCGCGCGCGGCGCACTCGGTGGTGCGGCGATCGGTGCGATCGCCGGCGATGCGGGCACGGGCGCCGGCGTTGGCGCCGTTGTCGGCACGATGGCCGGCGGACGCCGGGCACGCCAGAACCAGGAGGCGCGCAACCAGGCGGCGCAACAGCAGCAACAGGCGAAAATGGACAGCTTCAACCGCGCCTGGTCGTCCTGCATGAGCGGGCGCGGGTATAGCATCAGTTAGGATCGTAGGGTGCGCACCTGTGCGCACGCTGTACGGTTGAATGCCGTTGGCGCGGGTACACACACGTACCGCGTGCGCACAGGTGCGCACCCTACGGCCCTGCTAACGCCGGTGACCACCGTGCGCGAAACCACCACCGTAGCCACCACCATACCGTGCACCACCGCCCTGCCAGCCTGTGTGCTGGGTCTGCGCATAGCGCTCCGTCTGCATCGTGCCGCGTTCACGCGCCTGCCACTCCTGGTTCAGGTGCTGCGGCACCGCGGACGACTGGGCGGTCGTTCGCGTGCCGCTCGTGCCGGTCGTGCCGCCCGTGCCGCTAGCGCCGCTCGCGCGTGCCTGGCTACCGGGCTGCACCGAGGTGTTGCTCCAGCCGCCGTTGCTGTACTTCTGCCAGCTGCCATTGGACCGCCGATACACATTGCCGTCCCTGCCCGCATACAGGTCGCCGCTGGCAGTCATCGCGGCGCCGCCGGTGCCGCGCGCCCCGCTGCCGCCCACCGCCCGCGCCCCGGTCGACGACTGGGCCGAAGCCACCGTGCCGGTCGCCGAACTCGCGTGCTGGGTGGTAGTCGTGGTACCGCCGCGCTGCACCGCCGAACTGCCCCATTGCCCGTACATGTTGCTGCCCTGGCGGGTCGCCGCCGCGTTCCCGGTGCTCGGGTTGCGCCCGGCCGCATAGGATGCGGAACCGTACGGCCCCGTGGCCGTGCCGCCGCGCGCATAGGCGCCGGTGTACGGATTGTATGCGGCCCCGGCGCTGCCGCTGCCGTAGGGGCCGTAGGCGCTCGCGGTACGCGCATAGGTGCCGGTGTACGGATTGTAGGTGGCGGTGCCAACGCCATAGCCACCCGCCGGCCCGTACACACCGCGCGACACGCCGTAGGCGCCGGTGTACGGGTTGTAGACCGAGCCGACCCCATACGTCGCCGAATACGGGCGGTACACCGGATAGCCTGACGGCGGATAGTAATAGGACGGCGGGTAGTAGTAGCCGGTGCCGTTGGCCAGGATCGCGCCGACCGCCGCGCCCGTGACGAAGGTGCCCAGATAGCCGGCCGTGTAGCTGGCCTGGACGGTGCCGTTGGGCGCGGTGGTCTGGGTCACGTAAGTGACGTTGTACACCGGCGAACTGGGCGGAATGGTGTAGATCACGCTCGGCACCGACGGCGCGGTGGTCCATGGCCCGGTCGGCGTATTTGAACGGAACCAGACCCCGTCGGCGACCAGGTAGTATTCATTGTCCACCTTGATCACGCGCGACGCGGTGTTGGTCGCGTACTGCAGCGACGTGTGCTCGATCGGCGCGAACTGTGGCTGGCCGTCGTACGCCACCTTCACGCCCTTGGCCGCCTTGACCGGATCGATGGTCGCGGTGGTCGGAATCTGTGCCATCAGCACCGCGTCCTTCGCCTCGTCGGTGCCGGGCACCGAGGCCAGCACCCGCGAGGCCGGACTATCGAGCGGAATGCGCGCAAAGTCTGGCGGCAGATCCGGCGTGGCGTAGGTCCATGGGCCATCCAGGCTGGCGGCGCGGAACCAGCGCCCGGCCGCGAGGTAGTAATAGGCATTGGTGCGGCTGTAGACGAACAGGTCGGCGTCGGTGTTATTGGCGTAGACCAGTTCGGTACCTGGGATGGCGGAATAAGTGGGCTTGCCGGAAAAGACGATGATCTCGGCCGGCCCGCTGCTGTAGTACACCGCAGGCACGGTCTTGCTCTTCTCGGGCGAGGCCACGGCCTTCTTCAGGCCGGCCCAGTGCGGGTCGTTCAGCACCTGATGCAATCCGGGCGGAGGCGCCGCAGACTCCTGCCACGGCCCCTCCAGCGCCGAGGCGCTCATCCATTGCGCGCCGTTGAACAGGTAGTAGCGGTTGGCCTTCGGGTCCAGGAATACCGGCCAGTTCGCGTTGAGCACGAACTTCAGGTCGCTCTTGCCGGCGGGGGCCAGTTGCGGCTTGCCGTCGGTCTGCAGCAGCAAGGATGGCTGATAGCTGACGAAAATCTTTGGCGGGTCGTTCTTCACCGCCACCTCGTGCACTGGCGCGGGTTTGTTGGCGGCCGCGACCAGCCTGTCGAGCGACATCGTGACGGCCTTGTGGTTAGCGATGAATTGCCTGAATTTTTCATCCATGCGCTTGGCCGTCTGCGGGTCCACCGACGGGAAACTGGTATTGACCACCCGCATATCGTGGATCACGACAGTCCGCTGGTCGACGTCGACATCGGTCAGGGCGTGAATCTCGCCGATGCCGATCACCTGCTTGCCGTCGGCCCCGCGGATGTCGAGCGCCATCCGGAACTGCAGGTCCTTGAAGTTCTTCCACGAATCGACCTGTGGCTCGTAGTAGGTCACGGTCGTGGGCCCGACCTTGACCTCACGCGGCCAACCCGCGTCCTCAGGCACGGCCGCCGCTGCAACCTGGGCCGCGACAGTCAACACCAGCAGCGTCTTCAGTCTCATTGCCATCTCCCTGACCCAAGCTCGTTCGGCCCACCGCGCTACTACGCCGGAGGCGGTACCGGCATGTAGACGACGCCCTCGTTGCCATAACCGGGCGCATACCAGCTCGACCCGCAGTTGTAATAGGTGACCCCGTTCACCGTCGTTGGCGCCACATTGCACGGCGGCCCGGTCACCACCGTGGTCGGAGTGGTCACCACGGTGGTGCTGGGGGTCATGGCCGCCGTCGCCAATCCGCCCACCACCGCGCCCGTCACAAAGCCGGCTGCCAACTCGCCGCCGTCCCAGTCGTCGCAGTCGTGGCAGCCACCGTAATAGCCACCGCCGTAATAACCGCCGCCATATGCCGCCTGGCGATTCGCCTGCGCCTGGGCGGCACTCTGCTGGCGCTGCGCCTGGGCCTGCGACGCGCTTTGCTGGCGCTGCGCCTGGGCCTGGGAAGCGCTTTGCTGGCGCTGTGCCTGAGCCTGGGAAGCACTCTGCTGGCGTTGCGCCTGGGCTTGCGACGCGTTCTGCTGGCGCTGGCTGGCCGAGGCCTGGCGCTCGCTGGCCGCAGCCTGGCGCTGGCTGGCCGAGGCCTGGCGCTGGCTGGCCGAAGCCTGACGCTGGCCGGCCGAAGCCTGGCGCTGTTT
>NZ_SPUM01000125.1 GCF_004614195.1 Massilia horti
CTCGTAGGGGGCGCGGGGCCGCCGAGGACCAGTGCGCACGCGGTCACCGTTTGCACGCTCGCGGCATCGGTACCACCATGCACCGTTCGCGAACCGCGTGGGCACGGGTGCCCACCCTTACGTCGCGGGTTACTCGTTGTAATAGCGGGGCGCGCGCCCGCCGCGGTGCCCGAACATCATCAGCTCGGCCAGCAGCATGCGTGCCGGCTTGACCGTGTCGAGCACCGCCAGCGACAGCCCGAACAGCGACTGCAGCGGCCCGCTGTCCGTAAAAATCCGCGCCATCGCGTCGGTCAGGCTGATCACGAGGCGCCGGTCGTGGTCGCGTTCCTCGGCAAAGCGTGCGATCGCGTCCGGCCCCGCCTGCCGCGCCAGTGCGCGCGCCAGCACGGCCGCGTCGCGCAGCCCTAAATTCAGGCCCTGGCCCGCCACCGGATGCAGCGTCTGCGCCGCATTCCCAATCGCCACCGTGCGCCTGCCCGCGTGCGCGCCGGCGTTCAACCCCAGCGGAAACGCCGCACGCGGCGATACACGGGTAAATCGTCCCAGCCGCGATCCGAACGCGCCGCCAAGCTGGTGCAGGAACGTGTCGTCTTCGAGCGCGAGCAGTTGCGCGGCGCGCTCGGGCTTTACGCACCACACCAGCGCGTACTGGTGCCCGTCCGCGCCGTCCTGTGGCAGCAGGGCCAGCGGGCCTTCGTCGGTGAAGCGTTCGAACGCGCGGAACGCGATCGGGCTGCTGGTAGAGATCCGCGCGATCACTGCCGTCTGGCCGTAGTCGCGCCTTACCGCCTTGTCTTGCTGCTGCCCGAATACGCCGCCTTCGGCCTGCACCGTGACGGCGGCGGTCAATGTGCGTCCGTCGTCCAGCGCAAGCGTCACCCCGTCTGACTGTTCTTCGAACCGCTCGACGCGCGCCGGCCGGATCACGGTCACGCCCGCGCGCTCGCAGGCGATGGCCAGCGCGCCCACCACGTCGCCGTAGCGCGCCACGTAGCCCAGCGCGGGCAGCTTGTGTTCGAGCCGGTCCATCATGCTGCGCCCCAGCCGCCCGCGCCGCGATACGTGGATCTGGTGGATGGGGGTGGCTGGCAGCGGCCATGCCGCCACTTCTTCCAGCAGCACGCGGCTGCCCCAGGCCAGCGCGATCGAGCGCGGGTCGGTGATCGCCTGGCCCAGCGATTTGGCGTCGATCAGCGCCACGCGCGAACCCGGCACGCCGCGCCGCGCCAGCAGCGCCGCCAGCGCCATGCCCACCGGGCCGGCGCCAAGAATCGCCACGTCGTAGTCAAGTGCCTGTTGCATCAATCATGCCCCGCGCATCAGCTTTTCGATTTCCAGCACCTGCCTGGGCGCCGCGCCCGACAGGATGCGGTAACCGTCTTCAGTGACGATCACGTCGTCCTCGATGCGGATCCCGATGTTCCAGTACTGCTCCGGTACGTTTTCGGCAGGCCGCACGTAGATGCCCGGTTCGACGGTCAGCGCCATGCCCGGCACCAGCCGGCGCGACGGTTTGCCTTCGAGCGCGGTGTCCTTGTAGGCGCCCACGTCGTGCACGTCCATGCCCAGCCAGTGGCCGGTGCCGTGCATGTAGAACTGCGTGTGCGCGCGTTCGGCGATCGCGTCCTCAAACGTGCGATATTTAGTCCTGTCCAACAGGCCCAGGTCGAGCATCCCTTCGGTCAGCACGCGCATCGCGGCTTCGTGCATGTCGCTGTACGGGCGGCCCGGCACGATCGCCGCCAATGCCGCCGAATGCGCCGCCAGCACCAGCTCGTACAGGGTGCGCTGGGGCTTGGAGAACGTGCCGCCCACCGGATAGGTGCGGGTGATGTCGGACGCGTAGCCGTCCAGTTCGCAGCCGGCGTCGATCAGCACCAGGTCGCCGTCGCGGGTTTGCGCGTTGTTCGCGTTGTAGTGCAGGATGCAGGCGTTGGCGCCGGATGCGACGATCGGGGTGTAGGCCGGGAACTGGGCGCCGTTGCGGCGGAATTCGTACAGCAGCTCGGCCTCGATCTCGTACTCGTACATGCCGGGCTTGGTCGCCAGCATGGCGCGCGCATGCGCCTGGCCCGAGATCGTCGCCGCGCGCAGCATCGTCGCCTGCTCGTCGTCGTCCTTGAGCAGCCGCATTTCGTCCAGCAGCGCCAGGAGGTCGTGCGCCGAGGATGGCGCCGTCACGCCAAGCCGCGCCTGCGCGCGCACCGCCTTCAGCCAGCCTTGCACCTGTGCGTCGAGCGCCGCGTTGCGGCCCAGCGCGTAGTACAGCGCCGGCGCGTCGGCGAGGATGCGCGCCATCTGGGCATCGATGTCGCCGATCGGATACGCTTCATCAAAGCCGAACGCAGCCTGCGCCCCGGCCGGCCCATAGCGGTAGCCGTCCCAGATCTCGCGCTCGACATTCTTCTCGCGGCAGAACAGGATCGAGCGGGCCGGCTTGCCCGCGTTCGCCGCGACCAGCACCAGCGCGCTTTCCGGTTCCGGAAAGCCGGTCAGGTAGTAGAAATAGCTGTCGTGCCGGTACGCGTATTCGCTGTCGCCGTTGCGCGTCACTTCCGGCGCGGTCGGCAGCACGGCCACCGCGCCCGGCTGCATCTGGGCGGCGAGGCGTGCGCGGCGTGCCGCAAACCGGCTCATCGCACCACCCTCAGCGGCGTATTCAGTTCCTCGAGCTGGCGCATGGTGCCCACGTTGACCCAGGTGCCGTCGTAGATCTCGCCGCCGACGCGCTTCATGTCGATGAACTTGCGCATCAGGGGCCCGAACTTGACGAAGTCGCCCGGTTTGATCCCGTCGAACATTTCGGGACGGTAGACGCCGATGCCGGCGAAGTTCCACTTGGGCGAACCTTCGTTGGACAGGGTGTACAGGTCGACCGCGAAGTCGCCATCCGGGTTGTGCCACGGGTTTGGCGTGAGCCACAGCCAGGCGATGTCGCGCTGGTCCTCGGGGTACGGGTTGCCCCACATGTCGGCGTCCTTGAGCACGTCCAGCGCCTGTGAAAAATCGAAGTAGGGCGCATAGATGTCGCCCGAAACGGCCAGGAACGGTTCGTCGCCCAAGAGGTGCAGGGCGTTGACGATGCCGCCCGCGGTCTCGAGCGGCGTGCTCTCGTGCGAATACACGATGCGCGCGCCGTAGCGGCTGCCGTCGCCCAGCTCGGCCTCGATCATGTGCCCGAGGTGCGAGTGGTTGATCACGATGTCGACGATCCCCGCGCGCACCAGGTTCAGCACGTGGTAGGTGATCAAGGGCCGGCCGCGCACCTTGAGCAGCGGCTTGGGGCAGGTGTCGGTGAGCGGGCGCATGCGCTCGCCGCGGCCGGCGGCGAAAATCATCGCTTTCATCAAGGGCCTCAGAAGGTGTAGCCGACTTGCGGCGCCTTTTGCTCGAACGAGTCGAGCAGCTTGCCAAGCGGCCGCAGTTCCTTGTAGCGGCCGGCCGTCTTGCGCACGTAGTCCATCACGGTCGGCAGGTCGCCCATGTAGATGGGCTTACCGTCGCGGTAGTTCAGGCGGCAGAAGATGCCGAGGATTTTCAGGTGGCGCTGCAGGCCCATGAATTCGAAGTCGCGGTAGAACGCGTCGATGTCCGGATTGACCGGCAGCCCCAGCTTCTTGGCGCTCTGCCAGTAGCGCACCACCCAGTCGAGCACGAACTCTTCGTCCCACTGGATGTAGGCGTCGCGCAGCAGCGAGGCCAGGTCGTAGGTGACCGGGCCGTACACCGCGTCCTGGAAGTCGAGCACGCCCGGATTGCCCTGTTCCATGAACATCAGGTTGCGCGAATGGTAATCGCGGTGCATGTAGACCTGCTGCTGGGCCAGCACGTTGGCGGTGATCGCTTCGAATACCTTGGTGAGTTCCGCCTGCTGCTTGTCAGTAAGCGTCAGTCCCAGGTGGCGGCCGACGAACCATTCCGGGAACAGGTTCATCTCGCGCAGCGCGAAGGCACGGTCGAATTCGGGCAGCACGCCCGGCTGGCTGGCCAGCTGGAATTTGAGCAGCGCATCGATCGCGTCCGAGTACATGAACGGCGCGTTGTCGGCATCCAGGCGCTGCAGGTAGGTCGTGGCGCCCAGGTCGGACAGCAGCAGGAAACCGGCTTCGACATTGCGCGCGACGATCGCCGGCACGGTCACGCCGGCGTCGAACAGCAGGCCCTGGACGTGGATGAAGGCGGGCACGTTCTCGCGTGCCGGCGGCGCGTCCATCGCGACCAGGGTGTCGCCCAGCTTGTCGCGCATGGCGGGCACCACGTCGAGCCGGAAATAACGGCGGAAGCTTGCATCGGACGAAGCAGGGCGCCGCGATTCGACATCCACCAGGCCAAGTGTGCCTAGCCATTCTGTCAACTGGCTCAGCCGAGCATCCTGTTCCGCGGAAGTGGGGGAATTTTGATACAAAGAAGACATGAAGCGACCTGGTGAATCCGGGGAATTGTGGAGATTCCCATATAATAAGGGATTCAACTTAAAAAATCGCCTGTCAATGGTGCATCCCGATTTTTCATGACTTGGTTTTCGGCCCTTCCTTTCCCGCGGCGGCGCCTGTCGGTTGTCCTGTCCGCGCTGTTCACCGTGGCCGCGGGGCCGTTGCACGCACAGCACGCACCCACTACCCGTGCGGCCGAGCAGGACCTGCCGATCACCCTCAAGGCCGAAGAGATCACCGGCCGTCCGGATCGCCAGCTGAACCTTGAACACGACGTCGAAGTCGTGCGCGGCCAGACGCGCCTCACCTCCGATACCGCCTGCTACTACCGGGTCGAGGACGAAGTCACGGCCAGCGGCCACGTGCAGATGTGGCGCTTCGGCGACCGCTACCAGGGTGACGCACTGCAGCTGAACCTGGAAACCGGCAAGGGCTGGCTGCTGCACCCCAAATACCACCTGCTCAAATCGAACGCGCAAGGCGGCGCGACGCGCATGGATTTCTTGTCCGAGGACCAGGCGGTGATCACCAACGGCACCTACAGCACCTGCGAAGGGCCGGACCCGGACTGGTACCTCAAGTCGAGCAAGCTGAGCCTGGACTCCGGACGCGACCTCGGTCACGCCACCAACACCGTCATTTACTTCAAAGGGGTGCCGATCATCCCCGCCCCGGCGCTGTCGTTCTCGCTGTCGGGCGCGCGCCGCTCCGGCTGGCTGCCGCCGACCATCGGCCTCGGTTCCAAGGGGGCGGGCGAAATCATGTTCCCGTACTACTTCAACATCGCGCCGAACCGCGACCTGACGGTGTTCCCGCGCCTGTTCTTCGACCGCGGCCTGCAGATGGGCGGCACCTTCCGCTACCTGGGCGAGACCACCCGCGGGCCGTACAGCGGCGAGACCCACATCGAGTACCTGCCGAACGACCGGCTGGCGCACCGCGACCGCTGGTGGGTCGACACCTTGCACCACCAGGTGCTGGCGCAAGGCTGGTCGTATGCGTGGAACGCGCATGCCGCGTCCGACGACAACTACCCGGGCGACTTCTCGCGCACGGTCGCCGCCAGCGCGGTGCGCCAGCTGCTGCGTGAACTGCGCACCGACTACGGCGCCCAGTACTGGAGCATGTCGGCGCGGGTGCAGAGCTACCAGGTGTTGCAGGACCCGGCCTCGGCCCAAAACAAGGATTTGTTCGTGCCGCGCCCGTACGACCGCCTGCCGCAGCTGAATTTCCACGCCGGCCGCTTCGACGTGCTCGGCGGGTTCGACTGGTCGGTCGATGCCGAAGCGACGCGCTTTTCGCATCCTGACAATATAGTGCAAGGCAACCGCGGCGATCTGGTCGCGCAGCTCTCCTATCCGTTCGTACGTCCCGGCTACTTCGTCACCCCGAAGGCGATCGTGCACGAGACCCGTTACTCCCTGACCAATAACAAATTCGCGGACGGCACTCCCGCGCCGAACGACATCAGCCGCTTCGTGCCGACCTTTTCGCTCGACAGCGGCCTGATTTTCGAACGCGACGCGAACCTGTTCGGGCGCGCGATGACGCAGACGCTCGAGCCGCGCCTGTTCTATGTGCGCACGCCGTTCAGGGACCAGACCGCCATTCCGGTGTTCGACACCGGCATCGCCGGCTTTAACTATGCCCAGCTGTTCACCGAAAACCGTTTCGTCGGTCCTGACCGCGTCTCGGACGCCAACCAGCTGACCGCGGCGGTGGTCTCGCGCCTGCTCGAGCCCACCGGCGCCGAACGCCTGCGCGTGGCGCTCGGCAGCCGTCTGTATTTCAGCAACCCCCGCGTGCAGCTGACCAACGAGCCGCGCAACGTGAGCCGCTCGGATGCCCTGTTTGCCGCCTCCGGCCACATTTCCGATACCTGGAGCTTTGATACCGGGGTACAATACGACGCGCAGGGCAACAGCCTGTACAGTTCGAACGCAGGCGTGCAATGGCAGCCGGCTCCGATGAAAGTGCTGAACGCCGAATACCGTTATCAGCGCAGCAGCTTCCGCAACGTCGATTTGTCGGGGCAGTGGCCGCTGACCAGGCGCTGGTATGGCGTGGGCCGGGTCAGCTACTCGATGCAAGACAAGAAGCTGCTCGAGAGCCTGGTCGGGCTCGAGTACAAGGCCGATTGCTGGGTGTTCCGGTTCGGGGCGTCGCGCTTCGTGACCGCGGCCCAGACGACGTCGACCCCGGTGTTCTTCCAGCTCGAACTGAACGGCTTGTCGCGCCTGGGCATTGGCAATCCGCTCGAGTCGTTTACACGGAGCATTCCCGGCTATACTCGCCTGAACACGAATGTCGGCCGCCCGTGACGCGGGCTGGCGGGCGCTGAACAACGATCCTGAAATGAGTGCTTCCCAGATTATGCGTACTACCCGTTTGCATCAAATTAAGCTAGCAGCGGCGCTGCTGTGCGCGCTCGCGGCCGGCCAGGCGGCGGCCCAGGCCAAGCCCGCCACCGCGCCTGCGACCCAGGCCAAACCAGGTAGCGGCTTTTTGCCGCCCGCGTCCAGCAACGCCAAGGTCCTCGACTCGATTTATGTGGTCGTCAACGACGAGGTCATCACGACCAACGAAGTGAAGAGCCGGGTAGCCCAGATCGTGCAGCGCATGCGCGCCCAGAACGCGCAGTTGCCGGACGAGGCTGACCTGAAGCGCCAGGTGGTCGAATCGATGATCGTCGAGCGCGCGCAGATCCAGCTGGCCAAGGAATACGGGGTCAAGGTCGACGACATCACGCTCGACCGTACGATTTCGCGCATCGCCGAGGGACAGAAGTTGTCGGTGCAGGAGATGCGCAACCAGATGGAGAAGGAAGGACTGCCGTTCTCCCAGTTCCGCGAAGAGATCCGCAGCGAGATCATGATGCAGCGCCTGCGCGAGCATGAGGTCGACAGCAAGATCCAGGTCTCCGACGCCGAGGTCGACACCTATCTCGCCGCCGAGAAGGCCGCAGCCGCCGAGCGGGTCGAGATGAACATTTCGCAAATCCTGGTCAGCATCCCGGCCAATGCCTCGCCCGAGCAAATCGCCGCGCGCAAGGCACGTGCCGACGAAGTGGCGCGCCAGCTGCGCACCGGCGCCGATTTCGCCAAGATGGCCGCGACCTATTCCGAAGCGCCCGATGCGCTCAAGGGCGGTGAAATCGGCTGGCGCGATCCGGACCGCCTGCCGCCGCTGTTTTCAAGCGAGCTGCACAAGCTCAAGCCGGGCCAGGTGACGCCGGTGCTCAAGTCGAACACGGGCTTCCACATCCTCAAGCTGGTCGACAAACGCAACCTGGCCAATGGTGAAGAGGCCAAGACGGTGGTCGAACAGACCCACGCGCGCCACATCCTGATGAAGGTCACCCCGACCATGACCGAAGCCGAGGTCAAGCGCAAGCTGCTCGAGCTGAAGGAAAAGATGGCGCACAAGGCGGCCACCTTCGAGGAGCTGGCCAAGCAGTACTCGCAGGACGGCTCGGCCCTCAAGGGCGGCGACCTGGGCTGGCTGTACCCGGGCGACATGGACAGCGCGCCGGAACTCGAGATCGCGATGAAGGAGCTCAAGCCGGGCGAGGTGTCGGACATCATCCAGACGCCGTTCGGCTTCCACCTGCTCCAGGTCATCGAGCGCAAGAGCGAAGACGTGACCAAGGAAAAAGAGCGCAACCTGGCGCGCAACATCCTGCGCGAGCGCAAGACCCAGGAAGCGTACGAAGACTGGGCGCGCGAAGTGCGCGACCGCGCCTACGTCGAGTTCCGCGAGGACAAATAGGGCCATGCCATCGCCTGTCCGTCCGGTGCTGGCGGTGACCACCGGCGAGCCGGCGGGCATCGGGCCGGAGATATCGATCCGCGCGGCCTGGGCGCTGCGCGAGGTCGCCAATTGCGTGCTGGTCGGCGACGCCGCCTTCCTCGCGCTCACCGCCAGCAGCCTCGATCCGGCGATCCGGCTGTCGGCCATCTCGATCCAGGCCCTGCGGAACGGCGGCCTGCCCGATTTCGGGCGCGACCGCATCGCCGTGGTGGACGTGCCGCTCGCCGCCCATGTCGTGCCCGGCGTGCTCAATGCCGAGAACGGGCGCGCGGTGCTGGCCACCCTCGACCTCGCGCTCGAAGGCGTGCGCTCCGGCTGGTTCGACGCCATCGTCACCGCGCCGCTCCAGAAAAGCACGATCAACGATGCCGGCGTCGCTTTTTCCGGGCACACCGAATACCTGGCCGAAAAGACCGGCACCCCGAAAGTGGTGATGATGCTGGCCGGGGAGCCCGGCGCGCTCCAGCCCAGCTTGCGGGTGGCGCTCGCGACCACCCACCTGCCGCTCAAGGACGTGCCGGCCGCGATCACGCGGGAGAGCCTGGGCCAGGTGCTGGACATCCTGCAGGCCGACCTGCGCAGCAAATTTGGCATCGCCGCGCCGCGCATCCTGGTCGCCGGCCTGAACCCGCACGCGGGCGAGAACGGCTACCTCGGACGCGAAGAGATCGACGTGATCGAGCCGGCGCTGCATGCGGCGCGCGAACGCGGCATCGATGCGCGCGGCCCGTATCCGGCCGACACCCTGTTCCAGCCGAAGTACTTGCGCGACGCCGACTGCGTGCTGGCGATGTACCACGACCAGGGGCTGCCGGTCCTCAAGCACGCGACGTTCGGCCGCGGCGTCAATATCACACTCGGCCTGCCGCTGATCCGTACCTCGGTCGACCACGGCACCGCGCTCGACATCGCCGCACGCGGACTGGGCCTGGCGGACAGCGGCAGCATGGAAGAGGCGATCCGCGTCGCCATGCACATGGTCGCGGCGCGGCGAAGTGCCTCACCACATTAACGACAACAACCATGAAACACGTAGCACGCAAGCGCTTCGGCCAGAACTTCCTGACCGATGACCACGTCCTTCACAACATCATCGATGCGATCGCGCCGCGCCGCGGGCAAGTCATGGTCGAGATCGGGCCGGGCCTGGCCGCGATGACATCGCTGCTGCTCAAGGAGCTCGACCACATGCACGTGGTTGAACTGGACCGCGACCTGGTCGCGCGCCTGGAGAAGGCGTATCCGCGCGAGCGCCTCACGGTGCACGCCGGCGACGCGCTCAAGTTCGACTTCGGCAGCATCGCGGTGCCGCCGGGGCAGAAGCTGCGCGTAGTCGGCAACCTGCCATACAACATCTCCAGCCCGCTGCTGTTCCACCTTGCCCAGTACGCTGGCATGGTCGAGGACCAGCACTTCATGCTGCAGAAAGAAGTGGTCGAGCGGATGGTGGCCGAGCCGGGCAGTCGTGCGTACGGGCGGCTGTCGGTGATGCTGCAGTGGCGCTATCACATGGACATGCTGTTCGTGGTGCCGCCATCGGCCTTCGACCCGCCGCCGCAGGTCGATTCGGCGATCGTGCGCATGATCCCCCGCCGCGACCAGCCGGCCGCCGACGCGGCGCGCCTGGAGGCGGTGGTGCAGAAGGCGTTTTCGCAGCGCCGCAAGGTGATCCGCAACTGCGTGGCCGGCATGTTCACCGAACAGCAGCTGGTCGAGGCCGGGATCGATCCCGGCGCGCGGCCGGAGGCGGTGAGTCTCGAACAGTATCTGGCGCTGGCCAACCTACCTCGGTAATAGGATCGTAGGGGGCGCGGGGTCGCCGAGGACCTGTGCGCACGCGGTACGGTTGAATATCGTTGGCTCGGGTACGCAAACGTACTGGCGTTGGACAATCTTCCCCGGTAATAGGATCGTAGGGTGCGCACCTGTGCGCACGCGGTACGGTTGAATATCGTTGGCTCGGGTACGCATACGTACTGGCCTTGGACAATCTTCCCCGGTAATAGGATCGTAGGGTGCGCACCTGTGCGCACGCGGTACGGTTGAATATCGTTGGCTCGGGTACGCATACGTACTGGCCTTGGACAATCTTCCCCGGTAATAGGATCGTAGGGTGCGCACCTGTGCGCACGCGGTACG
>NZ_SPUM01000088.1 GCF_004614195.1 Massilia horti
AACAATCGCTGTCCAACATTTCTGGGTCACTTCAGCAGGCGGGGACCCATGCTGAGCGTCATATCACGCGGTCTATGGGGGGAACAGCGCCAGTGGCGCTGTTCCCGCCTATGCGGGAACGACGGCTATCTTTAGCATCGTAGGGTGCGCACCTGTGCGCACGCGGTTCGCGAATGCAGCGTAGAGAAGCGACAACCGTAAATTACGTGCGGCCCGCCACCACTTCCATCTGTGCACGCCGCTCGATCGTGCGCACCACTTCGGCGCGCATGTCGTTGAGCAGCGAGAATTCGATCTGGCTGAGGTAGATCGACGGATACGTGGTGTCCCAGTCGCCGTAAATGAACCCGGCCGGCTGGCCGCCGCTGCACAACGGGATGATTACGAAGCAGTGTGCGCTGGACAGCTGTTCCTTCCACCAGCCCGGCAGCTTGCTCGCGAATTTCGGGTCGTGCGCGTTCTCGATGAAGATCACGCGGTCGCTGGTGAGCGCGGCATGGAACACGTTCGGTTCGTAGATGTCGTCGAACGAGAGCTTGCCCAGCAATTGCGTGGCGCCCGCGCCGAGCGCCAGCTTGGCCAGGTATTTGCCTTCGCGCCGGTTGCGCAGGAAGGCGAAAGCACGCGTGAACGCCAGGCCGCGGTAGACGGTCTCCAGCGCCATCGACGCCATCTGGCTCGGTGATGCGCTGCCCGCGATCTCGCGCATCTCGGCCACGCCGCTCATCAGGATCTGGTTGCTGGCCGCGCGCTTGCGGTTTTCGGCCGCAGCCTTGGCGCGCTTTTCGGCGGGCTTGGCGAGCGGCGCGATGGTCAGGTCGCTCGCGGCCTCGACTTTGGCTTTTTCGATCGCGCCCATGATCCGGTCCGGCTCCACCCCCAGCATCGGCGCGAAGCTGGCGGCCAGTTCGTTGACCTTCTGGTTGCCGTCGTCGTCGTCGTGCCAGAGCGAGTCGGCACAGCGGGTCGACATGGTGCCCAGCGCAGCCAGCCAGTCCTCGTGGCCGAAATGGTCGTCGCGCGCGGATGGTTCGATGCTGCGCATGGCGCCAATCAGGTTACGCGGCAGACCCCAGTGCTCGGCAGTGGCGCGGCCGATCTCTTCCAGCGTGAGGCCAAGCTGTTCAAGGCAGGCCGCATCGATGGCGGCGCCCTGCGCCTGCAGCAAGGCCCAGCGCTCGGGCAGGTAGAACGTGACCATCATGCGCCCGAGCGAATGCAGGATCGAGCACACCACGGCTTCCTCGGGGTCGCGCGTCGCCGCGCTGGCCGCGACCTGTTGCGCGACCATCCCGGCCAGGACCGCCTTTTCCATCTCCACCTGGGCGAGCGCCGAATCGGGCGAGGACCTTGCCAGTTCCTCGATCAGTTTAAGGCCCAGCGCCAGGTGCCCGATGGCTTCGGTGCCGAGCACCAGTATGGCCTTGGACACGGTGTCGACGCGTTGGCCGAAGGCCGAATACATGCCGCTGTTGGCAAGGCGCAGCACCTTTTGCGTGAGCACCGGGTCCGACAGCACGGTTTGGGTCATCGAAAATTCGCGCTCGTCCTCGCCACGCATCGAGGCCAGGATGGCGTTGATCGCCTTGGTAAAGCCGGGCATGTCGCCCTGGCGCCGGATACGCTCCCACAGCAGTTGGAGCGTGGCGTCTGCCTTCGGCGAACGCGGGATGGATACAGTCTGTTTCATTCGTTGCCCGCCCGGGGGTCAATCGGCAGCAGGGCCGTGTAGAGGTTCTCGTTAAGCGCCGCGACGGCGACGTGGGCCGACATCGGCTTGCCGGTCAGGTAGCCCTGTACGTACTGGCAGCCGCGCTGGTCCAGCCATTCCAGCTGCTGTTCGGTTTCGACGCCTTCCGCCACCACGGACAGGTCCAGGTGCTTGGCCAGGCCGAGCACGGCGTTGCAGATCGCCGCGTCCTTTTCCGATTGCGGCAGGTCGCGGATGAAGGCGCGGTCGATCTTGAGCACCGAGATCGGGAACCGGGAGAGGTAAGCCAGCGACGAGTAGCCGGTGCCGAAGTCGTCGATCGCGATGCGCGCCTCGCGCTCGGCCATCTTGACCAGGATTGTCTCGGCGTGGGCCGGGTCGACCATCAGCGTGCCCTCGGTGATCTCGAGCACCAGCTGCCGGCCCGGGGTGCCGGAGAACGCCAGTGCGTCGTCGAGCACCGCCAGGAAGCGGTCGCTGCGGAACTGGCGCGGGCTGATGTTGACCGAGATGTAGAGCTCGCGCTTGGCCACCTCGGAGAACTGGCGGATCTGCATGCAGGCCGCCTTCAGCGCCCACGCGCCGAGCATGTTGATCAGTCCGTTGGTCTCGGCGATCGGCACGAAGCGCGCCGGCGGCACCATGCCCAGGGTCGGGTGCTTCCAGCGCATCAGCGTCTCGAAGCCTTCGATGATGCGGGTGCGCGCGTTGACGATCGGCTGGTAGTACAGCAGGAATTCGCCCTCGCGGATCGCCTGGAACATCGCCGCCTCGAGCGAGATGTCGTGCACCGGCGGACCCTGATCGCGGCCGCTGTAGATCGCGGTGCGGCCCTTGCCGGTTTCCTTGGCGCGCGAGAGCGCGGCATCGGCCAGCGCGACCAGCCGCACTTCGTCTTCGGCGTGCTGGGGGTAGACCGCGACGCCGATCGAGGCGCCCAGGTAGACCGTGTTCTGCCCGACCTCGAATGGCGGCTGCAGCGCCGCGATAAGGCGCCCGGTGACCAGCTTGATCTGGGCTTCGGTATAGGTGCCCGGCAGGACCGCGACGAACTCGTCGCCGCCCGCGCGCGCCAGCGTGTCGCTGTCGCGCAGGGTCTTGCGCAGGCGCGCGGCGGCCATGCGCAGCACTTCGTCGCCCGCAGGATGGCCCAGGCCGTCATTGACTTTCTTGAACCCGTCCAGGCCAATGGTCGCGACCGCGAAGTCCTGGCCGGAACGGCGTGCGTTGGCGATCACCATGCGGATGCGGTCCGACAGCAGCACCCGGTTGGGAAGCTCGGTCAGGCCGTCATGGGTGGCCATGTGGCGCAGGCGTTCTTCGGTTGCATGCTGGGCCGACATGTCGCGCCCGATCACGAGCAGCGTGCCGTCGTCGCCGGCGCTGTCCCAGCGCGCGACGCGCAGTTCGAACCAGATCTCGCGTGGGGATAGCTTGATGCGCGCCTCGACCAGCACCGGCCCGGTGCCGCCATGCGCGTCGATCAGTGCATTGCGTACGGCTGGCTGGTCGGTGTCATTGACCAGCGCGAGCAGCGATCCGGGGCGCTGGCCGGGGCCGAGCAGGCCCAGGGTGCGCTGGCTGGCAAAGCGGATCAGGCCCGATGGGGTCAGGCGCAGTACGACGTCGCCCGCCACCTCCAGCAGGCTGTCCAGTCCGGCGGCCGGCAGCGCGCCGCCCGCCACTTTGGGGCCAGCTACCTGCTTCGGCACAGCCGTTGAACTGGAGCGCATGAATTTATGCTTTCTTATTGCTGGCACGTGCCCGCCGTGCCTGTTATCGCGTACAACTTTGTCGCACCAGTACTGAATGTATCACTGAAAGATTCCAAGAGGCATTAAAAAATGCAAGATGATCGACTATTTGCGCAAATATTGAGTTGCCACATGTCGATTGCAGGCTGCAGGCCGCCTTGCCTGCCAGCGCGCTTTGCGTTAGCCTTGCTTGATGATTTGTTAACGTTGAGCGCCTTGAGGGCCGCTTGTGACATTGTCACTGCTCTGCGCCAACCTGGCAATATCAATTTTATATGCATTGATTCCGTATGGCAACATTCTTGGGGCCGGCCCGGCGCCGGCGAAGGGAGCCACATGAACCGCTTCGACACCCATGAGGTATTCAACCAGGCCAGCCCGTTCGGCGACGTCAACCTGTACGCCTGCGATCCGGCGCTACAGGAAGCGGTGGCGCGCGAAGGCGCGGCCTGGGCCGCTGGCGCCTTGGGCGCACTCGGAGGCACCTTGGGCAGTACCGAAGTGCTGGACCTGGCGCGCGTCGCCAATATCAACCCGCCGCGGCTGGTCAATTTCGACCGCAACGGCCGGCGTGTGGACGAAGTGGAGTTCCATCCGGCGTGGCATCGCCTGATGGAGATGATGATTGGCGCCGGAGCCCATTCCGCGCCATGGAGCGCGAGCGGTGCGCCCGCGTTTCATCCCGGTGCCCAGGTGGCGCGCGCCGCGCAGTACCTGCTGTTCGGCCAGGTCGAGAACGGTGCCCAATGCCCGGTGACGATGACCTATGCCTCCGTGCCGGCGATTCGGCAGGCCGGGCCGATCGCCGCCAAATGGCTGCCCAAGATCCTGTCGCGCCAGTACGATCCGCGTTCGCTGCCGATCGAACAAAAGCACGGCGCGCTGATCGGCATGGGCATGACCGAAAAGCAGGGCGGCAGCGACGTGCGGTCCAACACCACGCGCGCCGAAACGATGCTGCCAAGCGAGGCGCGTGCGCAGTTTGGGCCCGAGGGCGAGGGCGCCTTTCGAATCGTTGGCCACAAGTGGTTCTTCTCGGCGCCGCAGTCCGACGCGCACCTGGTCCTGGCCCAGCTTGATGAAAACGCCGGCGGGCTGTCGTGCTTTTTCGTGCCACGCTTCCTGCCCGACGGCAGCCGCAATGCGATTCGCGTCCAGCGCCTGAAGGACAAACTCGGCAACCGTTCGAACGCCTCCTCGGAAGTCGAGTTCGCGGGCGCGGTGGGCTGGATGGTGGGCAGTCCCGGGCGCGGAATTCCGACTATCCTGGAGATGGGCAGCCACACCCGGCTCGACTGCGTGCTGGGCAGCGCCGGCATCATGCGCGCGGCGTTGTGCCAGGCGCTGCACCATGCGCGCGAACGTGCGGCGTTCGGCCGCAAGCTGGCCGAGCAGCCGCTGATGCGCAATGTGCTGGCCGACCTGGCGCTCGAATCGGAAGCGGCCACTTCCTTTGGACTGCGCCTGGCGCGCTGCTTCGACCAGCTGGATGACCCGCGGCAGGCGCTGCTGGCCCGGCTCCTGACCCCGGCCGGCAAGTACTGGATATGCAAGCGCGGACCGGGATTCGGCGCCGAGGCGATGGAGGTCATGGGCGGCAACGGCTATGTCGAGGACGGTCCGCTGGCGCGGCTGTACCGGGAGTTACCGGTCAATTCGATCTGGGAAGGTTCCGGCAACGTGATGTGCCTGGACGTGCTGCGCGCCACGGCCAAGGCGCCGGAGGCGGCGCGCGATGCGCTGGCCGACGAGCTGGCGCCGGCGCTGCCGCTCGATCCGCGCTTCGCCCAATTCGCCGGGCAGCTGCTGCAGGACCTGCCGCAGGCCTGCAGCGACGAATTCGGCGCGCGGCGCCTGGCCGAGCGCATCGTGGTCGCGGTGCAGGCGGCACTGCTGCTGCGCCATGCGCCCGGATTCGTGGCCGACGCGTTCGTGGCCTCGCGGCTGCATGAAGCGGCGGGCGGCGCCTATGGCCGGCTCGGCCCGGGAACGGACTGCGCCGCGATCCTCGAACGGGCCCTGCCAGCCTGATTTCGTGATTATTTCTTCCACAAAGTAGGGACAAACACGCGTCCGACTGGGATAATGGCGGATTACAAGTCTCAACAATACAAGTATCGTCCACGCTGACCATGAAACAAGACCCGCGCTTCCCGAACCTTTACATCCTGAACCACCCGCTCATCCAGCACAAGCTGTCGCACATGCGCGAGCATGACACCTCCACCCGCACCTTCCGGGAACTGCTGCGCGAAATCACGCTGTTGATGGGCTACGAGATCACCCGCGACCTGCCGCTCACCACGCGCAAGATCCAGACCCCGCTGGAGATCATCGACGCCCCGGTCATCGCCGGCAAAAAGCTGGCGGTGGTGCCGATCCTGCGTGCCGGCGTAGGCATGAGCGACGGCCTGCTCGAGCTGGTGCCGTCGGCCCGTGTCGGCCACATCGGCGTGTTCCGCGACCCGGACACCCACGAACCGGTGGAGTACCTGGTGCGCCTGCCGGACACCACGGACCGCACCTTCATCCTGTGCGACCCGATGGTCGCGACCGGTAATTCGGCCGTGCATGCGGTCGACGTGCTCAAGAAGCGCGGGGTGCCGGACGACCAGATCATCTTCCTCGCGCTGGTGGCGGCGCCGGAAGGCGTGACCGTGTTCCAGAAGGCGCACCCGCACGTGAAGCTGTACGTCGCGTCGCTCGACAGCCACCTGAACGACCACGCTTACATCGTGCCGGGGCTGGGCGACGCGGGCGACCGCATCTTCGGCACCAAGTAAGGACGGCGCGATGGGCAGGCCGATCGACCAGGACTTCTTCTCGCGCTTGGCGGAACTGAGCGAGCGTTTCGCCGCCGAGGTCCCGGCGCTGCTGGAGCGGCTTGCCAGCGCCAGTGCCGCATTCGACACCGCCGCGCCTGACCTGGCGCTGGCCGAGGAGGTGCAGACCTTGCTGCACACGATGGCCGGCTCGGCTGCCACGTTCGGCTTTCGCGTGCTCGGTCATCAGGCGCGCCTGCTCGAACAGCGCCTGCGCGTCCTGATGGCCTTCGACGAGGTCCAGGAAGCACACTGGAACGCCTGGTTCGCCGATCTCGATTGCCTGGTCGCCTGGGGGCTCATCGATCCCAAGGCCACGTACTATATTGACGAGTCGGAGCAATAGGATTCAGGCAAAATCGCGAGTTGAATCGTTTGATCCATCACAAACTTGCGCTGCATCGATGGCCTATATTTTCGTTACTGCCGAACGCAACGCGGTTTCTCAAAAGTTAGATTTGGGAATTAACGACGAAACCGGTTTTTTGGTTGCGAAAAACGTGTACAGCATGTTTTATTCGGTATAATGCGGGATCGTTGGATTCGAGGTAGTAGTGCAGTCTGTCTGTCATTTCTTTCTTGCTTCTTCAAACGATCGAAAACGGGCGTACGCCCAACTTAACCGAAATAGGAAATTGTAATGGCAACTGGCATCGTTAAATGGTTCAATGACTCGAAAGGCTTTGGCTTCATCACCCCGGATGAGGGCGGTGAAGACCTGTTCGCGCACTTCTCGGCGATTCAGACCCAAGGCTTCAAGTCGCTGCAAGAGAACCAGCGCGTCTCTTTCGATGTGACCTCTGGTCCAAAAGGCAAACAAGCTTCGAACATTCAACCGCTGTAAGCGACTGAGTTTTTCGACAAAAATCCTCGGCCCGACCGGGGATTTTTTTCGCCTGTCCAATTCACTCCCCGCGATAGGCGGCGCGCCAATAGTCCGGCTCGGCATAGGCGCGGCGCAGGAAATCGACGAACGCGCGAATCCGTAGCGGCAAGTGACGGCGCTGCGCGAACACGGCGTAGATATCATTGCCGGGCGCGGCATATTGATCCAGCACCGTGCACAGGCGGCCGGATTCGATGTCGGCGCCGACCTCCCACATCGAACGCCATGCCAGCCCCTTTCCCGCCAGTGCCCAGGCGTGCAGCACCGCGCCGTCATTGCAAACCATGTTGCCGCCGACTTTCAGCGTCACGGTCCTGGCGCCGTCACGGAAGGTCCAGCCGCGCTGGCTGCCTTCGCTGCTGATCGCCAGGCACATGTGACGGGACAGGTCCGCCAGCGTGCGCGGCGTGCCGTGGCGCTTCAGGTAGCCAGGCGACGCCACCACCACCCGCTGGTTGTCGGCCAGTTTGACGCCGACGAGGTTTGAATCGGAGAGGCTGGCGATGCGGATTGCCACGTCCACGCCTTCGCCGATCACGTCGACCACGCGGTCGCTCAGGTTCAGGTCGACCGTCACCTCGCGCTGTTCCGCCAAAAACGAGGGCAGCAGCGGCGCCACGTGCTGGCGGCCGAAACCGGCCGGGGCT
This sequence comes from Massilia horti, assembly GCF_004614195.1. Lineage (GTDB taxonomy): Bacteria > Pseudomonadota > Gammaproteobacteria > Burkholderiales > Burkholderiaceae_D > Telluria > Telluria horti. The sequence goes on from NZ_SPUM01000088.1 coordinate 7,821, forward strand.
GAAACCTGCAGGTGCCCGGTGGCGTGCGCGCTGCGTGCGGACACCGCGCTTTCCGCTTCCTCCAGTTCGCCCAGGATGCGCTGGCAGTCCTCCAGGAAGGCAGTGCCCTCATCGGTGAGCGCCAGTTTGCGCGTCGTGCGCTGCAACAGCTTGACGCCCAGGCGCGCTTCCAGCGCGTCCAGCCGGCGCCCGATCATGGCCGGGGCGATGCCTTCCGCGCGCGCCGCGGCCGACAGGCTGCCGCGTGCGACGACCTCGACGAAGGTGGAAATCTGACGGAATTTTCCCATCTGGATGGCTCCTGATCTGTGACAAAAACGCACAAATGAAATGAATAATTGTATCGTCTCGATACTTCTCGTTGAATATACTTGATGAGGTGGCAGACGCCAAGCTGGCATATACTGCACTTGGCTGGTCCAAGGTTCGCGGGGCACGCGGGGACGCGGTGCCCGCATGGTGCGGACGCAATTCAATTTTATTCAACAGGAGCAACCCAATGACTATCGCCACCCCAGCCGGAATGGAAATCAGGGCGGAGATCAAGCCCGGCTACGACCAGATCCTGACGCCGGAGGCCCTGGCGCTGGTTGCGAAACTTTCGCGCGAATTCGAGCCGCGCCGCCAGCAGCTGCTGGCCGCCCGCGCCGAGCGTGCGCAGCGGATCGATGCAGGCGAGCGTCCGGATTTTCTTCCCAGCACTGCCCACATTCGCGCCGGCGACTGGCAGATCGCGCCGATCCCGCAGGCACTCGAATGCCGCCGCGTGGAGATCACGGGACCGGTCGAGCGCAAGATGGTGATCAATGCCCTGAACTCGGGAGCGGACAGCTACATGACCGACTTCGAGGACTCCAACAGCCCGAACTGGGACAACCAGATCACCGGACAGATCAACCTGCGTGATGCCGTGCGCCGCACGATTTCTCTGGAGCAGGGCGGCAAGCAGTACAAGCTGAACGACAAGACCGCGACCCTGGTGGTGCGCCCGCGCGGCTGGCATCTGGACGAAAAGCATGTGCTGGTGGACGGCAAGCGTGTTTCGGGCGGCATCTTCGACTTTGCGCTGTTCATGTACCACAACGCCAAGGAACAGCTCGCGCGCGGCGCCGGTCCTTATTTTTACCTGCCCAAGATGGAGTCGCACCTCGAGGCGCGGCTGTGGAACGACATTTTCGTCACCACCCAGGAGGAACTTGGCCTGCCGCAGGGCACGATCAAGGCGACCGTCCTGATCGAAACCATCCTGGCCGCGTTCGAAATGGACGAAATCCTGTACGAACTGCGCGAGCACAGCGCCGGCCTGAATGCGGGGCGCTGGGACTACATCTTCTCGTGCATCAAGAAGTTCAAGCTGGACAAGGATTTCTGCCTGGCCGACCGCGCCAAGGTAACGATGACGTCGCCGTTCATGCGCGCCTACGCACTGCTGCTGCTTAAAACCTGCCACAAGCGCGGCGCGCCGGCGATCGGCGGCATGTCGGCACTCATCCCGATCAAGAGCGATCCGGTCAAGAACGAAACGGCCGTGGCCGGCGTGCGCGCGGACAAGGCGCGTGATGCGACCGATGGCTACGACGGCGGCTGGGTAGCGCACCCCGGGCTGGTCGATGTGGCGATGGAAGAGTTCAGGAAGGTACTGGGCGACAAGCCGAACCAGATCGACAAGCAGCGGCCTGACGTGCAGGTGACCCCGGCCGACCTGCTCGATTTTCGTCCCGAAAAACCGATCACCGAAGACGGGCTGCGCTACAACATCAACGTCGGCATCCATTACCTGGGCGCCTGGTTGGCGGGCAACGGTTGCGTGCCGATCCATAACCTGATGGAAGACGCGGCCACGGCGGAAATCAGCCGTTCGCAGGTGTGGCAATGGATTCGCTCGCCCAAGGGCGTGCTGGAAGATGGGCGCAAGGTCACGGCCGAAATGGTGCGGGCCATGATTCCGGAAGAACTGGCCAAGGTGAAGCAGGTTGCACCGGACGGCGACAATCCGAGCTACGAACGTGCGGCGCAGATCTTTGCGCAGATGTCCACGTCCGATAGCTTCGCGGAATTCCTCACTCTGCCGTTGTACGAGGAAATCTGAACGGCCTCGTCGTTCCCGGCACTGCCGGGAACGACGTGCTACTTGACCGAGCGGCCATGTCCGGGAGGTCCGCCCAGCGGCCGCAAAGCCTCCGTAGGGTGTGCACGAAGTGCGCACGCGGTCACGGCATACTGACTTGCGGCTGCTGCTTCCCTACGCTACGTTCGCGAACCGCGTGCGCACAGGTGCGCA
>NZ_SPUM01000054.1 GCF_004614195.1 Massilia horti
CGTTCCCGGGCTCGGCGCCCCCCTTGGCGGGAACAGCGCCACTGGCGCTGTTCCCGCCATAGGCAGCGTGAAATCAGGCTCAGCATGGGTCCCCGCCTGCGCGGGGAGTCGTGCCGACCCATGGGAGGGACGACGATTTTTTTGGGCTAACTATTGTTGTAAGCCGTACGACTAGTTCAACCAGCCCACGCCTGCCGCAACGCGGCGATATCGAGCTTTTTCATCGGCATCAGCGCAGCCATCACGCGGTTCACACGCTCGGGCTGCGAGGAATCCAGCAGTTCGGCGATCATGCTGGGCACGATCTGCCATGACATGCCGTACTTGTCCGCCAGCCAGCCACACTGGCGTGCGGCCTCGTCACCGCCCTCGCCCAGCCGATCCCAGTAGTAGTCGATTTCGTCCTGGGTCTCGCAGCTGACCTGGAACGAGATCGCGGCAGTGAACGGGAAAGCCTGGCTCCCATTGAGGATCGTGAACGATTGGCCGCACAGTTCGAATGCGACCGTCAACACCTCGCCCGGCTCCTTGCCGTGGAATTCGCGGCCGGCTTCGCCGTAGCGGCTGATCGCCGTGATGCGGGATTCGGGAAACACGCCGACATAGAACTGGGCCGCCTCTTCCGCGTCCCGATGAAACCACAAGCATGGGGTAATCTTGGCAATGCGTTGCATAGTCTTCTCCATGGGAATGCTAGGTTGACGGTCGATCTGCTGCGCCTGCCGGGCTTGTGGCCCGGTCCTTCAATTGCTGCCGAATTCTTCCTCGCGGTACTCGACCCCGCCGCCCTTTGCGGCCTCCTGCCGGCGCAGTTCGACGCGGCGGATCTTGCCGGAGATGGTCTTGGGCAGTTCCGTAAATTCGATGCGGCGAATGCGCTTGTACGGCGCGAGCCGCTCGCGCGTGAACGCGAACAAGTTCCGGGCCACCTCGCGGCCCGGCTCCACGCCCTGACGCAGCGTGACGAAAGCCTTGGGCACCGACAGGCGCAGCGGGTCGGGACTGGGCACGACTGCCGCTTCCAGCACGTCCTCGTGCTCGACCAGCACACTTTCCAGCTCGAAGGGGCTGATGCGATAGTCGGACGACTTGAACACGTCGTCGTTGCGGCCGACGTAGAAATAGTAGCCGTCGGCGTCGACGCTGGCAGTGTCGCCGGTATGGTAGTGGCCGCCGCGCATGACGTCGGCCGTTTTTTCGCCGTCGCCTTCGTAGCAGAGCATCAGGCCGAGCGGACACGGGTCGAGCGCGAGCGAGATCTCGCCCTCGCTCGCTGGCTGGTCGTCGATGTCGAGCAGCTTGACCTGGTAGCCGGGCAGCGGCCGGCCCATCGAACCGGACTTGACCGGCTGGCCGGGGCTGTTGCCGATCTGGCAGGTGGTCTCGGACTGGCCGTAGCCGTCTCGAATGGTGATGCCCCAGGCGCGGCGTACCTGGTCGATCACTTCCGGGTTGAGCGGCTCGCCCGCGCCCACCAGTTCGCGCAGCGGCGGCTTCCATTGGGTCAGGTCTTCCTGGATCATCATCCGCCATACCGTCGGCGGAGCGCACAGCGAAGTCACGCCGCAGCGCACGATGGTGTCCAGGCATGCGCGCGCCGAGAAGCGTTCGTAGTTGTAGACGAAGACGGTGGCGCCGGCGTTCCACGGGGCGAAGAAGCAGCTCCACGCGTGCTTGGCCCAGCCCGGCGAGCTGATGTTCCAGTGAACGTCGCCGCGCTGCAGGCCAATCCAGTACATCGTCGACAGATGGCCGACTGGGTAGCTCTGGTGGCTGTGCAGGACCAGCTTGGGCTGGGCGGTGGTGCCGGACGTGAAGTACAGCAGCATCGGATCGGTGGCGCGCGTTTCGCCGTTAGGGGTGAAGACGGTCAGCACCTGACGGCTGTCGGCAAAGTCACGCCAGCCTTCAGGCTTGCCGCCCACGGCAATGCGAGTGTAGTTGCCCGCGAGGCCGGCGAACTTGTGCGCCTCGGACACCTGCGCGATCACGTGCCTGATGCGGCCGCGTTCGAGGCGGTCGGCCAGGTCGCTGGGCGAGACCAGCATGGTGGTGGGCACCAGCACCGCGCCAAGCTTGATCCCGGCCAGCATGATCTCCCACAGCTCGGTTCGGTTGGGCAGCATCACGAGCACCCGGTCGCCGCGCTCCACGCCGCATTCGCGCAGGTATTCGGCCACTTGCGTCGAGCGCGCGGCCATGTGCGCGAACGTGATCTTTTCTTCGCTCCCGTCCTCGCCGACCACCCACAGGGCGATGGCGTCATTGCCCTTGGCCTGTTCGTCGAAGAAGTCGAGCGCCCAGTTGAACTGCTCGAGTTGGGGCGGCTGGTAGTCGCGGCAGGCGGTCTCGTAATCCGTGCGGTGTCGTTGCAGGAAGTCGCGCGCCTCGATGAAGCGCTGGTATGGCGTCATGTCTGTCTCCTGTCGCTGTGCGGATGGGCTCCGGCTTCTTCGGCCGGATGACTCTGCCATCCATTGTGCCACGGCGCGCGGGAGCCGTGCGCGCGAACCTACGTTCGGCGCAACTGGGTCACTTTGGCTTCCTGCTGGTCCTGCAGCATGTCGACCACCCGGCAGTCGCCGCACATGCGGATGCGATCCAGGTTGTCGGCAAAGGCGGCGTGCCCGGACAGCCGGGACAGCATGTTCTCGATCATCTGCAGCGTGCCGAACGGTTTGTCGCATCTGATGCAGTGGAAAGGCCTTGTCTCGTTGAGCACGACCGCCTGGTTGCGCGTGTCGGCAAACGACATGCGCGGCTCGAGCGCGAGCGCGTGTTCCGGGCAGGTGGTCACGCACAGGGAGCACTGCACGCAGTTCTTTTCGATGAAGCGCAGTTGCGGCAGGCCCTGGCCGTCCTGCAGTGCGCCGGCCGGGCAGGCGCCGACACAGGCCATGCACAGGCTGCATTTGTCCTTGTCGATCGCAACAAAGCCGAACGGCGCGCCGGCCGGCAGCGCCACGTGCTGCGGCTGCCCCGGTGCGTGGCGGTGCAAGTGGTCGAGTGCGTAGTCGAGGGTGTTGCGCTTGTCCTGCGCCAGGTTGAAGGTCGCGGTCTGCTGCGGGACCTGGCCGCGCGGGGCGTGGCGCAGTGCGACGACCAGTTCCTCGGGCGAGGACGCGCGCAGCAGCTGGAAGTGCGGGCCGGCGTAGCCAAGGCCGGCCAGCACGGTCTGGGCGATGGTCATCTGCTGGCCGAGCGCCTGCGCGTATTGCGGGGCCTCGGTTCCCGTCATCAGAACGGTGATGCCGCGCGCGCCGTACGCCAGCGCCGCGAGCCAGACATCGATGCCGGTGGAAGCGGTGTGGTACAGCGGCAGCGGGATCACGCGGCCGGGGATCGCCTGCGGTGCGTCCTGCGCCTGAAGTGCCAGCGCGGCGCCGTCCCCGGTGTCGTGGAACAGGATCACCGGGTCGCTGCCGCCAGCGTCCAGGTAGGCACGCAGCGCGGCCTTGAGGCGCCGGCCGGTGTGCGTGGCCGGCGGGTAGGCGTAGCCGAGGGCGCCGCTCGGGCAGACGGTGGTGCAGGCGCCGCAGCCGGCGCACAGGTAGGGGTTGACCTGGATTTTCTCGCCCGCGCCCTGGATCGCCTTGGCCGAACAGATGTCGATGCAGGCATTGCAGCCGCTGCGCGTGTTGCGGCTGTGCGCGCACAGTCTTTCTTTGTACGCGAAGTATTTGGGCTTTTCGAACTCGCCCACCATCTCCAGCATATCGGCCACGGCCGCGTTGCGTCCAGTGTCACTCGCGCCCGGCGCGAAGTAGCCGTGCGGGCGCTGGTGGCTTGCGAGCAGGCGCGCGGGGCACAGGTCGAGAACGAGGTCGAAACGGGCTTCTTGCGCGTCCTGGCCCGACGCCTGCCAGCGCGCTTCGAACGCGCCCAGCCAGCCGGTGAGCGCGATCGCGCGTGCGGTGTGGACCGGGTAGGCGCGCGTGACGTTGGCGACGTCGCCATCGAGCAGCAGCACGGTGACCGGCAGCGCCTGGGCCAGCCGGTCGGCCAGCGGCAAGGCATCGGCGGCGAAGCCGGCAACCAGTGTGTTGCCCTGCGATCGGTAGCTGACCGAATCGAGGACTTCCGGGTCGGACAGCGCCTGCGCGGCATCGAGCGCCGCGGCGCGGGCAAGCGCGTCGCGCTGGTCCTGCAGCGGGTCGCTGCCCTGCCCTTCGTCAAATCGTATGTTCATGCGTGGTTTCTAAGGGGATGGCAATGTGCCAGAGTCGTCGTTCCCGCGCAGGCGGGAACCCATGCTGAGCGTATTCCGAACCTCAGCATGGATTCCCGCCTGCGCGGGAACGACGGTAAGGTTTTCGCGTGGCGGCTGGTCCGTCGCGCCCTCGTCCGGTTCCGGGGACTCCTGGTCCTGTTCGATCGATTCGTGCTCGGGCTGCGCCTCTGGCGGCGGCTGGTCGGTGGCGCCTTCGTCCCTGTCCGGGCCTTCAGGAATCTGCTCGACCGAATCGTGCCCGGGCTGCTCGTGCTCGGCCACCGGTCCGAAAACCGATCGCGCGTGCGCCAGCTGCGCAAGCATGGCGGCCGGGATTTGCTCCGATTTGGTGTAGTCGTCGATGTAGACGTCCAGTCCGTCCATCACGTGAAAGTGCGGGTCCGAGAAAAGCTTTTTCATCGCCAGCCGCTGCACCGCCTTGTCCACGCCCTGGCTGACAAAGTCTGAGAAATCGGCGTCGGCGGTGAGCGTGGCGACGTCCTCCAGCGTGGGCGACGGTTGGCCCCCAGCGGGTGCCTGCGAGTTTGGCGCGACCGGCGGATGCGGCGTGGTCTGCGCGAGCGGAGACAGGTCGAGGCGCTCGACCTCGTCCGCCTCGGTTGGCGCGCCGCCTTGCGCCTTCATGCGCGACCAGCGGCGCAGGAATCCTTCTTCAGCCATGAGCGCTCCTGTCATCCGTGTTGCCGTCCGCGGCGCGGCTTGGGCTGGTAATGCTCGCGCAGGTAGTCGGCAAGCCATGCGTAGATTTCGGCCGGCATCGTCACGCCGTCGGCCTGTTCGCCCGAATCGAACATGCGCGTGCCTTCGACATAACTGACCGAGGCGCGCACCGGCATCGCGCGGCCGTCCTGCATGCGCCACAACACGAACACCTTTGATTCGGGCGCCACGCAGTTTTCAAAGTAGCCTTCATGTTCGTCCGGGTACAGTTCGAGTTCCAGGCCCGAGACCAGGTAGTAGTCGCGTTCCGCGCTCACGCTCAGCACTTGCAGGGGCGGCAGGTTGCCTCGGTCGGGCACCACGCCCACTGCGGCCCATGCCTCGTCGGCCCAGGGGTGCTTGAGCGAGCGGCGCTGCATCAGCACCGCGATCGGCATGCTTCCCGTCTTCATCGCACTGGCCTCATGGGTTTGCCCGACGCCGGCCGCGTGCCGGCCGGCAGGGACGGAGTCGCCGCCTGTTTGACGTCCGCGCTGGGCGGCGCGGTGCCAAGCTTTTCGCTGCGCACCGGAGCGGGCGCAGACTGGGCCGCCAACTGGACCGGCGGATGCACGGTATAGCCCTGGACGGCGGCGCGTGAACGCCAGCGGGCGGCAATGGTGTCCATCGTCGCCAGCAGCTCCTGCTTTTCCTGCTGCGCCTGGGCGTCGGCCTTGGCCTTTTTCTCGGCGGCCGCTTGCGCCTGTTCGGGCGTGGGCGGCGGCAGCGCAGCGCCGGCCATGGCGCTCCAGCAGGCGGCGGCGAGCGCGACACCCGCGAGGCGCAGTCGTCTGGTGTACTTCATCATTTCCCTTTCAATGTGCCGGGCGCAGCCGGCGAAGCTGGTCCCTGGTGCGAGGCCGCGCCTCCCGTCAGGTTCGGCGGCGGCGCGGCGGGGGTGGCATGTTCGCCGGGCGGCAGTTGGGCGCCCGCTTGTCCCACGCTGGCCGGCTGGGTCGTTCCCTGCGAGGGACCCTGGCCGGACTCCTGCACATTGCCGGCCGTCGCGGCGCCGGCGGTATTGCCGCCCGCACCGCCCGCGATGCCCGGCGTGCCGCCGGCATAGGTGCCCTCGACCGTGGGCTTGGCATTGCGCGCCAGCACTTGGCCGCTAGTGCCACCGCCAGCCGATACCTGGCCGGGGAACTTGGTTTGGATTACGCCGCTCACGGATTCGGCATGCTTCTGGCAACCAGCCGCCGCCAGCAGCAGCGCGGCCGCCGCGATGCGCATCACAATGCTCGTCGAGTTCATCGCGTTCCCCCCAACGGGGAGCGCTGTGGCGGCGACGCAGGCGGCACGCCGTCGGGGTACGGGCCGCTTGGTGCCTGGTTGGCCTTGACGCGCTCGTACCAGATCCGGTGGTGGGCCTTGGCCCATTCCTCGTCGACGGTGCCATGGCGCATCGCCTCGTACGCCCCCGGGGTGCCCAGGGTGCCGATATAGATGTGGCCCAGCGCCGCGGCGATGTAGAGGGTGGCGCCGGCGATGTGCAGGTAGTTGGCCACTTGCAGGACGTAGCGCGTCTGGCCAAAGGTCACGAAATCCAGGATCAGGCCGGTGATTGACATCACGATGCCCAGCAGCCCAAGACCGAGCCAGAACCAGGCCTTTTCGCCAGCGTTGAAAAAGCCGGCGGGAACATGCTTGTGCGATACCAGGCCGCCACCCTGCTTGATCCACTGCCAGTCCCAACGATCAAAAAAATTGCGGCGGACGAAGGTGATGAACATTAGCACCGAACACACGATGAACAGCGGACCGAAAAAGTTGTGCACGTACTTGGACAAAAGGGCCAGTGTCGAAAAGGCGTTATGTCCGAGCAGGGGCAACAGGAGATTCTTGCCGAACAAGATGATGAGGCCGGTGATCGCCAGCAGCACGAAACTGATCGCGTTCGCCCAGTGTATGAAGCGTTCCCAGTCGGAAAAGCGCCGCATGCGCCGCCCGGATTCGGGCGCATCGATGCGCGCCGGCCCGACCGCGCCGTGGAACACGGCAATGACGATCAGCGCCAGCACCATGATCGTACCCGCGATAGTGGCGAGGGGACCATTGCGCCACACGCGCCAGGTGCTGCCGCCGCGCTGGAGGATCACGTCCCCCTCATTTGCGCCGTACTGGCCCAGGAAATGGCGGTCGAAGTGGGTCCGCCCCGACGCCGAATCCATCAGGCGAGGTTCCGGTACGTGCGAATCGGCCTCGACCTGCATCATGGTCTGCTCGTCCGCATAGGCCGGCACGGCACGCTTGTTCGGCACTCCGGCCCAGCTTGCCGTCACCGACAGCGCCAGCAGCAGGGCCAGCATGGCGCGGATGGCGTTCAGGTTGGCGTGCATGGCGTTCCTCCTACGGGTTGGCGCGGTTGTACTCGTTCTGGAAGTTGTTGCGGTTATGGATCGCCGCCATCCAGGCCAGCCGGTCGTTGTGGAACAGCGTGTGCTGCGGCAGGTTGTCCGGCTTGCCCGCGTACTTGCCGTGCAGCCAGGGCACTTCCTGCTCGACCTCCAGGCAGCCGCACAACAACAGCGGCAGCAACAACGCCGCGCCCAGTTTGAACGGCCTCATCACGGGAACCTCCGCGGATTGTTCTGGAAATCATTCAGGTCCTGGTCCACACGGGGAACATCGCCCTTGGCCTGGACCTCGCCGCCGCGCTTGGGCTTGCCGTAGGCGATCTTCCAGCCCCACAGCTCAGGACCATAGCCGCGCGTTTCCACCCGCTGGCGGTAGATGTCGGCCACCACGTCGGCGTCGCCGCCCAAGAGCGCCTTGGTGGCGCACTGCCCGGCGCAGGCCGGCAGCTTGCCCTCGGCGATGCGGTTGCGGCCGTACTTCTTGAATTCGGCCTCAGACAGGTCCTCTTCCGGGCCGCCGTTGCAGAACGTGCACTTGTCCATCTTGCCGCGATGGTTGAACAAGCCGCTCGACGGAAACTGCGGCGCGCCGAACGGGCACGCGTAGTAGCAGTAGCCGCAGCCGATGCACATGTCCTTGCTGTGCAGGACGATGCCGTCCTGCGTGTGGTAGATGCAGTTGACCGGGCACACCGCCAGGCAAGGCGCATCGGTGCAGTGCATGCAGGCGACCGACACCGAGCGCTCGCCCGGCACGCCATCATTGATCGTGACCACGCGGCGGCGGTTGATGCCCCAGGGTAGCTCGTGCTCGTTCTTGCAGGCCGTCACGCAACCATTGCAGTCGATGCAGCGCTCCGTGTCGCATATGAATTTCATCCTTGCCGCCATGTCGCCCTCCTGTCTTCGCCGTCACGCGCGCCGCAGGCGGCACAGCGATACCTTGGTTTCCTGCATCATCGTCACGGCGTCATAGCCGTAGGTCCACGCGGTGTTGACCGCCTCGCCGCGCACGATGGGGGCAGCGCCCTCCGGGTAGCGGTTCTTGAGGTCGTCTCCCATCCACCAGCCGCCGAAGTGGAACGGCATCCACACGATGCCGATCGGCACGCGCTGCGTGACCAGGGCCATCACCTTGATCTGCGCCCCGGTCGGCGTCTCGACCCAGATGTAGTCGCCCCGCCGGGCGCCGATCTGGGCCGCGTCGTGCGGATTGACCTCGCAGAACATGTGCTGCTGCAGCTCGGCCAGCCAGGGATTGGAGCGGGTTTCGTCGCCGCCGCCCTCGTATTCGACCAGCCGGCCCGAGGTCATAATCAAAGGGAATTCTTTCGAGAAGTCCACCTGCTGCACCGACTTGTACAGGGTCGGCAGGCGCCAGAAGTTGGCCTTGTCGTCGTAGGTCGGATACTTGGCCACCAGGTCGCGCCGCGGCGTGACCAGCGGCTCGCGGTGCACAGGCACCGGGTCCGGGAAGTTCCAGACGTTGGCGCGGGCCCGCGCGTTGCCGTACGGCGCGCAGCCGTGGGCGATGACGACCCGGATGATGCCGCCGGACGGGTCGGTCTTCCAGTTCTTGCCTTCGGCCTTGGCCTGCTCGTCCGGTGTCAGCTCGTTCCACCAGCCCAGCTTCTTGAGGAACACATGGTCGAATTCCGGGTAGCCGGTGTCGATCTGGCTATCGGCGTTGGTCGAGCCGTCCGCGGCCAGCAGGCTCTGGCCATTGTGCTCGACGCCCCAGTTGGCGCGGAACGGCAGGCCACCCTTGGCCACCGGCTTGGACAGGTCGTAAAGAATCGGCGTGCCGGGGTGATTCTGTTCCGGCGTGCCCCAGCACGGCCACGGCAAGCCGTAGTAGTCGCCCTTGCACGGACCGTAGTCGGCGCGCATCGTGGTCGGGTCGAAAGTGTGCTTGTTGAGCATGTGCAGCTTGAGCCGCTCGGGCGAACAGCCGGTGTAACCGATGGTCCAGCAGGACCGGTTAATCTCGCGCAGGATGTCCTCGACGACAGGCTCGTTCTCGACCACCTGGATGTTCCTGACCAGTTCGTCGCCGAAGCCGAGCTTTTTGGCCAGCAGGTACATGATCTCGTGGTCGGTCTTGCACTCGAACAGAGGCTGGATCACGCGTTCGCGCCATTGCAGGCTGCGGTTCGATGCGGTCACCGAGCCGTGGGTCTCGAACTGCGACGCGGCAGGCAGCAGGTAGACGCCGTTCTCGCGCCCGTGCATGGCGGCGGTCATGCTGGGATAAGGATCGATCACGACCAGCATGTCAAGCTTTTGCATGGCCGCCTTCATGTCCGGCAGGCGGGTCTGGCTGTTGGGCGCGTGGCCCCAGTAGAACACGGCGCGCAGGTTGCTCGGCTGGTCGATGTACTGGTTTAGTTCGTTGACGCCGTCATACCAGCGCGACACCGTGATACCCGGCTTTTCCATCAGCTCCTTGGAGCCGTAGCGCGACAGCAGCCAGTCGTAGTCCACTCCCCAGGCTGCGGCGAAGTGCTTCCAGGCGCCTTCCGCCAGCCCGTAGTAGCCAGGCAGCGAGTCGGCGTTCGGGCCAATGTCGGTGGCGCCCTGCACGTTGTCGTGGCCGCGGTAGATGTTGGCGCCACCGCCCGGCACCCCGATGTTGCCCAGAGCAAGCTGCAGGATCGACAGCGCGCGCACGTTGGCGGTGCCGACGTGGTGCTGGGTGATGCCCATGCAC
>NZ_SPUM01000056.1 GCF_004614195.1 Massilia horti
CGCTGGAGCAGCGGCCCGGCGCGCGCCTGCCGCTGGACGCGCGCTTCGTCGACGACGCCGGACGCGCCGTGCGCCTCGGGCGCTATTTCGGCGCGGCGCCGGTGCTGCTGGTGCTGGGCTACTACCGCTGTGCCGACCTGTGCAGCACGGTGATGGACGGGGTGCTGCACAATCTGGCCATGCTCGGCCTGCCCGCGGGCGGCGTGCGCGTGGTCGCGGTGAGCATCGACCCGCAGGACGACGCCGCCGGCGCGGCGCGCAAGAGGCAGGCGTACGCGCCCCTGCTGGGCGACGGCGCCATCCAGCTCGACCTGCTGACCGGCGCGCGGCCCGCGCTGCAGCGGCTGGCCGCGGCCACCGGCTTTCATTACGCCTACGACGCGGCCCACCAGCGCTACCTGCACCCGGCCGGGTTCCTGGTGGCGTCCGCGGACGGCGTCATCACCCACTACTTCCCCGGCGCCGGTTTTGACAAGCGCGACCTGCGCCTGGCCCTGGTCCAGGCCTCGCGCGGCCAGATCGGCAGTGTGGCCGACCGCATCGCGCTGCTGTGTTCGCACTTCGACCCGGCCACCGGCCGCTACACCGGGCTGGCCTGGAACCTGGCGCGCGGCTTCGCGCTGCTGGTGGCCACGCTGCTGGCGGCCGTGGTGTGGCGGCTGCGGCGCCGGGAAAGGCGGCGCGCATGAGCGGCGCACTCATGCTGCCCGCGGCGTCGAGCGCGGCCGGGCGCTTCGACCTGCTGCTGCTGGCGCTGCTGGTCCTGTGCGGCCTGATGGCGCTGGCGCTGCTGGTGCTGGTGTTCTCGATCCGCTACCGCGCCGGCTCGCCCGCCGACCGCAGCGGCGCCAACCGCCAGCACCGCGCGCTCGAGTACACCTGGACCCTGGTGCCGCTGGCGCTGTTCATGTGCATCTACGCCTGGGCCGCCTACGACTATGCCCAGCTGTTCCGGGTGGCGCCGGAGGCGATGCCGGTGTTCGTGGTGGCCAAGCAGTGGATGTGGAAGCTGGAGCACCAGAACGGCCGGCGCGAGATCGCACAGCTGCATGTGCCGCTGGGCAAGCCGGTGCGGCTGGTCATGACCTCGCAGGACGTGATCCACAGCTTCTTCGTGCCGGCCTTCCGCATCAAGCAGGACGTGCTGCCCGGGCGCTACACGATGCTGTCGTTCACCCCCACCCAGGCCGGGCGCTTCCACCTGTTCTGCGCCGAATACTGCGGCACCGAGCATTCGCTCATGCGCGGCGAGATCATCGTGCTGCCGCCGGCCCAGTTCGCCGAGTGGCTGGCGCAGGGCGCCGCCACCCCCGGCATCGCCGCGCGCGGCTTCGAGCTGTACCGGCGCTACGGCTGCAGCGGCTGCCACGAGCCCGGCTCCAGCGTGCATGCGCCCGACCTGCACGGCCTCTTGGGGCGCACCGTGCACCTGCAGGACGGGCGCACCCTCATTGCCGACGAAAACTATGTGCGCGACTCGATCCTGCTGCCGGACAAGGACATCGTGGCCGGCTTCAAGCCCATCATGCCGTCGTTTGCCGGCCAGATCAGCGAGGAGGACATCATGGCGATCATCGCCTACCTGCGGGAGCAGCAGCCATGACGGCGCACGTGGACGAACGGCGGGCGCCGGAAGGCTACCTGGCCGCCGGCTACTCGCTCGGGTCCTGGTTCACCAGCACCGACCACAAGCGCATCGCGCTCTTGTACCTGGCCACGGTGACCCTGTTCTTTTTCGTCGGCGGCGCGGCCGCCACTCTGATTCGGCTGGAGCTGGCCACCCCCGAGGCCGACCTGGTCAGCCACGACACCTACAACAAGCTGTTCACCGCGCACGGGGTGGTGATGGTGTGGCTGTTCCTGATCCCGTCCATCCCCGCCGTGCTGGGCAACTTCCTGGTGCCGCTGATGGTGGGCGCGCGCGAGCTGGCGTTCCCGCGCCTGAACCTGGCCAGCTGGTACCTGTACGTGCTGGGCGGCGCGGTGATCGTGGCCGCGCTGGCCGCCGGCGGCGTCGACACCGGCTGGACCTTCTACACCCCGCTGTCGACCATGTTCGTGCGCACCCACGTGCTGCTGGTGCTCACCGGCGTGGTGATCGTCGGCTTCTCCTCGATCTTCACCGGCCTGAATTTCATCGTCACCGTGCACACCCTGCGCGCGCCCGGCCTGACCTGGTTCCGCCTGCCGTTGTTCATCTGGGCCAACTACGCCACCGCCATCATGCTGGTGCTGGCCACCCCGGTCTTGGCGATGACCCTGCTGCTGGTGGCGGCCGAGCGCTTGCTGCGGGTCGGCATCTTCGACCCGGCGCTGGGTGGCGACCCGGTGCTGTTCCAGCACATCTTCTGGTTCTATTCGCACCCGGCGGTGTACATCATGGTGCTGCCGGCCATGGGCGTGGTCAGCGAGATCTTCCCGTGCTTTGCCAGGAAGCGCATCTTCGGCTACCGCTTCATGGCCTATTGCCTGCTGGCGATCGCCTCGATCGGCTTTCTGGTCTGGGGCCACCACATGTTCGTCAGCGGCCAGTCGGCCTACGCCGGGATGGTGTTTTCGCTGCTGTCGTTCCTGGTCGCGATCCCGTCCGCGATCAAGGTGTTCAACTGGACCGCCACCCTGTACAAGGGCTCGATCAGCTTTGGCGCGCCGATGCTCTACGCGCTCGGCTTCGTCGGCCTGTTCACGATCGGCGGCCTGACCGGCCTGTTCGTCGCCTCGCTCGCGCTCGACGTGCACCTGACCGACACCTACTTCGTGATCGCGCACTTCCACTACATCATGGTCGGCGGCAGCGTCATGGCCTACCTCGGCGCGCTGCACTTCTGGTGGCCCAAGATCAGCGGGCGCATGTATCCGGAAATGTGGGGCAGGGCGGCGGCGGTGATGATCTTCTTCGGCTTTAACCTCACCTTTTTCCCGCAGTATCTGCTGGGCTACGCCGGCATGCCGCGCCGCTACCACACCTACCCGCCCGAATTCCAGGTGCTGCACCTGCTGTCCTCGAGCGGCGCGGTGCTGCTGGCGGCCGGCTACCTGCTGCCGCTCGGCTATTTCGCCTGGTCGCTGTATTACGGCCGGCGCGCCCCGGCCAACCCGTGGCGCGCCACCGGCCTCGAATGGCAGACCACCTCGCCGCCGCCGGTGCACAACTTCGCGCGCCAGCCGGTGGTCACCGAGGAGGCCTACGCCTATGCGCCAGAGCCGGGAGGCAAGCCATGATGGCCCAGGGCCAGGCCCGCGCCGGCGACGTCAAGGTCGACGAACGGCGGCGCCGCGCCGCCGCCCGGTTCGGCATGTGGGTGTTCCTGGCCACCGAGCTGATGCTGTTTGGCCCGCTGTTTCTCGGCTACGTCTACGCCCGCACCCATTTCCCGGCCGCCTTTGCCGCAGCCAGCCGCCACACCGATTTCTGGCTCGGCACCATCAACACCGGCGTGCTGCTCACCAGCAGCATGGCGATGGCGCTGGCGCTGGCCGCGCACGAGCGCGCGGGGCCCAGCGCGGCGCGCACGGCGGCGCGCTGGCTGGTGCTGGCGGCGCTGCTCGGCATCGCGTTCCTGGTCATCAAGGGCACCGAATACGGGCACGACTGGCAGCACCACTGGTTCCCCGGCCCGCGGTTCCGGTTCGCGCCCCGCTACGCCGGCGGCGCCGAGCTGTTCTACTTCCTGTACTTCGCGCTGACCGGGCTGCACGCGCTGCACCTGACGATCGGGGTGCTCATCAGCCTGGGGTTCGCGCTCGGGCTGCGGCTCGCGGCCGCGCCGATGCGCCCGCCGGTGCGCCTCGAGCTGCTGGGCCTGTACTGGCACTTCGTCGACCTGATCTGGATCTTCCTGTACCCGATCCTGTACCTGGTCGGGCGCAGCAGCGCGGGGGGCTAAGATGCAGCGCGCGGCCCCACTGGTGCTGACCTGGCTGGCGCTGCTGGCGCTGCTGACCTTGACCGCGGCGAGCTCCTTCGTGCCGCTGGGCGTGTGGAATGGCGTCATCAACCTGGTGATCGCCTGCATCAAGGCGCTGCTGGTGGCGCTGGTGTACATGCGCCTGGCGCGCGCCGGCCCGCTGCCGCGCATGGTCGCGCTCACCGGCCTGGGCACGCTGGCGCTGCTGTTCGCCCTGTCCGGCGCCGATTACGCCACCCGGCACATGTTCCGCACCCCGTGGGACACGCCGCCGCCCGGCCAGACCCGCTCCTCGCGCGCCCCGGCCGCGAACTCGCCCGCGCTGGCGCGGTCTGAAATGGACCGTCGTGAGACCCGCCGCGAGAACCGATAATGGCTGCCCAGACCACCAGCGATATCCCGCGCGCCCTCGGACCGGCGAGCATGGCCCGCTCGTTCATCTTTTGCACGGGCATCGAGAACAGTTCGCCCACCATCACCGGGCCGGACGGGCGCAAGCAGCGCGTCGACGAGATGGAAAGCTGCGGCCACTACCAGCACTGGCGCGAGGATTTCAAGCTGGTGCATGACCTGGGCCTGCGCTGCCTGCGCTACGGCCCGCCGTACTACCGCACCCATGTGGGCCCCGGCCATTACGACTGGTCGTTTGCGGACGAGACCTTCAACGAGCTCAAGCGCCTGGGCATCGTGCCGATTGCCGACCTGTGCCATTTCGGGGTGCCGGACTGGCTGGGCAACTTCCAGAACACCGAGTTTCCGCGCTACTTCGCCGAATACGCGAAGGCGTTTGCCCAGCGCTTTCCCTGGGTGCGCCTGTACACGCCGGTCAACGAGATGCTCGTCACCGCCGAATTCTCGGCCCTGATCGGCTTCTGGAACGAGCAGCGCGCCGACGACCGCTCGTTCGTGACCGCGCTGACCAACGTGGTCGAAGCCAACATCCGCGCCAGCGAGGCGCTGCGCGAGGCATGCGACCCGTGGTTCGTGCAGAGCGAGTCGACCCGCTACTTCCATCCGTACAACCCGGACGCCGTCAAGCACACGCTGCACCTGAACGAGCGCCGCTTCCTCACGCTCGACCTGAACTACAGCCACGCGCCGTCGGCGCGCATGTACGAGTACCTGCGCCAGAACGGGATGACGCGCGAAAAGTTCAACTATTTCATGGACCGCAACATCTGGCCGTCCTGCATCATGGGGACCGACTACTACGAAAACAACGAGCTGATCGTCTATCCGGACGGCAGTTCCGATATCTGCAACGTGCTCGGCTACTACGGCCTGACGCGCCAGTACTACAGCCGGTTCCGGCTGCCCATCATGCACACCGAGACCAACCAGATGCAGGAACAGCGCGCGCGCCACTGGCTCGAACGGCAGTGGGCCAACGTGCTGCGGCTGCGCCAGGAAGGCAACCCGATCATCGGCTTCACCTGGTACAGCCTGACCGACCAGATCGACTGGGACATCGGGCTGCGCGAGAAGCTCGGCCATGTCAACAGCAACGGCCTGTTCACTCTGGACCGCAAGATCCGTCCAGCGGGCGAGGAATTTAAGCGCATCGTGAGCGAGTGGAGCTCGGCGCTGGCCAACACCGACATCCGGTTCTGAGAGGTCGTTTCAAAATGAGCAGGGCAAGGAGCCGCAACGCAGGTGGGCTTAATCGTAGGGCGCGGGGCCGCCGAGGACCAGTGCGCACGCGGTACCGTTGAATGCCGTTGGCTCCGGTACGCACACGTACCGCGTGCGCACAGGTGCGCACCCTACGCCTTCGGTTCCACACTTAGCGGTGACATAGCCTTTTGAACCGACCTTAAAAAGAAAAGGAGGCAACATGCGTGGACAGGTCGTAGTCGTTACCGGCGCCGGCGCCGGGGTGGGCAGGGCCGCCGCGCGCGCCTTCGCCGAAGCGGGCGCCGGCTGCGTGGCACTGCTGTCGCGCAACGCCGAGCGCCTGGCCGACACGGCCGACGAGGTGGTCGCGCGCGGCGCCCGCGCCTTGCCGATCGCGCTCGACGTTGCCGATCCCGTTCAGGTCGAAGAAGCCGCCGAGCGCATCGAGCGCGAAGCCGGGCCGATCGCCGTCTGGGTCAACAATGCGATGGCGACCATCTTCGCGCCCCTCTCGGCCATCTCCCCGGAAGAGTTCGCGCGCGTGACCACCGTAACTTACCTGGGCACCGTGCACGGCACGATGAGCGCCCTCAAGCGCATGCGTGCGCGCAATGCCGGCACCATTGTCCAGGTCGGCTCGGCGCTGGCCTACCGTTCGATCCCCCTGCAGTCGGCCTATTGCGGCGCCAAGCATGCGATCCGCGGCTTCACCGATTCGGTGCGCTGTGAGCTGATCCACGACAACAGCGCGGTGCGCATTTCCATGGTCCAGCTGCCGGGCTTGAACACCACGCAGTTCGAATGGGCCCGCACCAGCTTTCGCCACCACCCGCAGCCGGTGGGCACGGTCTACCAGCCCGAGGTCGCCGCGCGCGCCATCGTCTGGGCCGCCACCCACGCTAGGCGCGAACTGTACGTCGGCATGCCCTCTGCGTTGACCATCGTCGCCAACAAGCTGGCCCCGGGCCTGCTCGACCGGCTGCTGGCGCACCATGCCTACGAACAGCAATTCACCGCCCAGCCGATTGGCCCGGACCGCCCGGACAACCTGTTCCACCCCGTGTCGTCGCCCTACCGCGCACGGGGCAGCTTCGATGCCCGCGCCTGTTCCCGCAGCCTGCAATTGTGGGCCTCGCTGCATCGGCGGCCGGTCGGGCTGGCGCTGGCGCTGGCCGGCTGCTGCGCGCTGGCCTGGGCATGGCCAGCGCGTCAGCGACACTAGGCGACGCGAACGGAACGCGGTGGCGCCGGTCAAAAAAAAGAAAGGAGCAGGCCACTGGATGGACGCACGAGCCGGACGCAACGAACGCTTGCAACACTTGCAGACTGCCATGGGTGAACGCGGCATGTCCGCCCTGGTGTGCACCCGCAACCTGAACGTGCTGCTGGCCAGCGGCTTCTGGCCCGTCCTTGGGGCCGTGGTCGCGATCGTCACGCCGGAGCCGCGGGTGCTGCTGGCCGTGCCGGAGGACGTGGGCGAACTGGCCCGCGCCGGCTGGGCCGACCTGGTCTGTCCTTACCAAGCCGGCACGCTGGAGCGCATCGGCGCCGCGCCCGCAGGCCTCTTCGCCGTGCTCGGCAAGCTGCTGGAGCCGCTGGTGGGCCGCGGCGGCATTATCGGGGTCGAGGCGGGGACCGGCTCCCTGCCAGCAAGCTACGCCTCGCTGCAGGTTTACGGCGACACCCTGCGCGCTTGGCTCGGCGCCAGCTTCCCGCACGCCACCCAGGCCCCAGCCGACGACCTGCTCGCGCACCAGCGCATGGTTCCGACCGCCTGGGAGCGCGCGCGCATCGGCGTCTCATGCGAGCTGGCCGCCGCCGCCTTTCGCGAAGGGGCGCAGCAGCTGCGCGAAAAGGTCGCGGAAACCGAAGCGGTGCTGCCGTTTCGCGAGGCGTTCGTGGCGCACGCCACCGCGCACGAAGGCGTGTGCCGCGCCGACAGCTATTTCTACTGCATGTCCGGCCCCCACGCGGCGCGCGCCTGGGCCTCATTCCAGCAGTCGCGGCCCGCGCCCGTGCACCGGCACGTGCCGATCCTGATGCACTGCAATTCCTACGCCGACGGCTACTGGACCGACCTGACCCGCACCTACGTGCTGGGCAAGCCCGACCCGCGCCTGGCCGCGATCTTCCACGCCGTGCAACACGCCAGCGAAGCGGCCCGTGCCGCGATCCGGCCCGGCGTGCGCGGGCGTGACGTTGACGCCGCCGCGCGCGTGGTGCTGACCAATGCCGGCTACGGCAAGTACTTCCCGCACGGACTCGGACACGGCGTGGGCTTTTCCGCCATCGACCACGGCGAGCCGCCGCGCCTGCACCCGGCTTCCGATGACGTGCTGGAAGCAGGCATGGTGTTCAACGTCGAGCCCGGCGTCTACATCGACGGCTGGGGCGGCGTACGCGACTGCAACATGGTGGCGGTGACCGGCGACGGCTGCGAGCTGCTGTCGCCGTTTCACCTGAAGACAGAAGACTGGTGCATACCAATTTAATTGAACCGCAAGGGGAGGTCGACGATGGCCAGGAACGTCGGTGATTTCATTGTAGAACGCCTGTACCACTGGGGCGTGCGCCGCATCTTCGGCTACCCCGGGGACGGCATCAACGGCGTGCTGGGAGCGCTGAACCGCTTCGGCGAAGACCGCATCGCCTTCGTCCAGGTGCGCCACGAGGAAATGGCCGCCTTCATGGCCTGCGCCTACGCCAAGTTCTCGGGCGAGCTGGGCGTGTGCCTGTCCACCGGCGGCCCGGGCGCGACCCACCTGCTGACCGGCCTGTACGACGCCAAGCTCGACCACATGCCGGTGCTGGCCATCACCGGCCAGGCCCCGCGCACCGCGCGCGGCGCGCACTACCAGCAGGAGCTGAACCTGGACCGCGTGTTCGCCGACGTGGCCGAATACGTGCAGGAAGGGGAAGCGCCGGCCCAGGTGCGGCACCTGGTCGATTCCTGCATGCGCATCGCGATCGCGCGCAACGGCGTGTCGGTGCTGGTGCTGCCGGGCGACCTGCAGGACATGGATTACCACGACCCGGAGCGCCACCACGGCACAGTCACCTCCGGCATCGGCTACGTGCGCCCGACCGTGATACCGCACGAGGCCGACCTGCGCCGCGCCGCCGAGGTGCTCAACAGCGGCGACAAGGTCGCCATGCTGATCGGCGCCGGCGCGCTGCACGCCCCCGACGAGGTGATGGAAGTGGCGCAGAAGCTCGGCGCGGGCGTGGCCAAGGCGCTGCTTGGCAAGGCGGCGCTGCCGGACGACCTGCCATGGGTGACCGGCTCGATCGGCTACCTGGGCACCGAGGCAAGCTACGACTTGATGATGGAGTGCGATACCCTGCTCATGGTCGGCACCGGCTTTCCGTACAGTGAATTCCTGCCGAAGCAGGGCAAGGCGCGCGGGGTGCAGATCGACGTCGACCCGGCCATGCTCAGCATCCGCTTCCCGTGCGAAGTCAACCTGCACGGCGACGCCGGCGCCACGCTGCGCGCGCTGCTGCCGCTGCTGCAGCAAAAGACCCACGGCGCCTGGCGCGACCGCATCGAAAGCAACGTGCGCGACTGGTGGAAGAAAAACGAGGACCGGGCCATGATGAAGGCCAACCCGATCAACCCCCAGCGCGTGGCATGGGAACTGTCGCCGCGCCTGCCGGAACGGGCGATCATCACCAGCGACTCCGGTTCGTGCGCCAACTGGTACGCGCGCGACCTGCGCATCCGGCGCGGCATGGACTGCTCGCTGTCGGGCAGCCTGGCCTCGATGGGCGCTGCGGTGCCGTACGCGATTGGGGCCAAGTTCGCCCATCCCGAGCGCCCGGTCATCGCCATGGTCGGCGACGGCGCCATGCAGATGAATAACATGGCCGAACTGATCACCATCGCCAAATACTGGCGGCGCTGGGCCAACCCCACCTGCGTGGTGTGCGTCTTCAACAATGAAGACCTGAACCAGGTCACCTGGGAGCAGCGCATCATGCAGGGCGACCCCAAGTTCGAGGCGACCCAGCGCATCCCCGACGTGCCGTATCACCAATTCGCCGCGCTGATCGGCCTGAAGGGCATCTTCTGCAACGACCCCGACCAGGTCGCGCTCGCGTGGGAGCAGGCGCTGGCCAGCGAGCGCCCGTGCGTGCTCGAATTCAAGACCGATCCCGAAGTGCCGCCGCTGCCTTCGCACATCACGTTCGACCAGGCGCGCAAGTTCGCGGCCACCACCTTCAAGGGCGACCCGGACGAGAAGAACATGCTGGTCGGGACCGTGCGCCAGGTCCTCTCCGGCATCCTGCCAGGGAAGAGCGAATGACGGCCTTTCTTACCGTGAGCGAACGCCCGCCGCCGGTGCATGCGGGCAGCGCGCCGGCCGCACGCCTGCTTGGCGCCGCCTGCCTTGGTGCCGCCGTGTTGGCGCTGACCGCCGCGC
>NZ_SPUM01000059.1 GCF_004614195.1 Massilia horti
GATGATAGTGCTGCAACCAGTGTGAAAGTAGGTTATCGTCAGGCTAGTTATAAGAGAAACCCGACCGCTAACCCGGTCGGGTTTTTTGTTTTGGAAAAGCCCCATTGGCGTTTGCGATGAACACCGCAAGGCGTCGATGGGGCTTTTCGTTGTTTCGCCACTCCCCGCAATATTTCCCAAAGGGAAGAGCGTTGTGCTAAATTTGCTCTCTGGTCACCAAGACAGCAATCTTGCCAGTCACTCTACCGATGAAAAAAACCACGTTGGCCAAGTTTTTGGCTGCTGGAGCGATCTGCACCACGGCGCTTTTCGCGTGGCGTACCTTTGGCTGGGGTTACATGGCGCCGGTCAACAGCCTCCATCTCGATCTCGCCAAGCCAGATGCGCTGGTGCTCACCGAAAGCCTCTCCACGCTTCCGCGTGACCTGCTCTCAATTCCGCTCGCACGTGACGTACTGCGCGAGGACTTCCTGTTCTATTACGAGCAGAACGAAGACCGCCTCGGCCTGAAAGGGAGCCTGCGCCGCATCGCGTACGAACACGAACTGACCTGGGGCGACCAGCTGATCCGCATGGTGCTGGACGAACCCGCCGAAGTGGCATTGTGGCGCGATGGCGACGGCACGCTCAAGCATTTCGCCATCGCCGTCTCGCGCGGCAAACTGGCGCGCCTGCTCGAGGAAGCAGGCAAGGTCGCCCTGAAGGACTCGCAATTGCGCCTGGCCGGCGATGTGAAGGTGGGCAGCGACAAAGTCGCGGTGTACGCGTTCGAGTATGCCTACCAGCGCACACTGCTGGTCGCCGCGCACGGCGAGCGCATGGTCATCCTGTCGCATCCTGGCATGCTCTTCGGCGGGCCGGAAGGCAAGCGCGCGGACGCGAAAGCGGAACAGGTCATCGGCAGCCTCTTGATGGCGGACGCGAAGCACCAGCAGGTGTTCCACGACCAGTTCCGGCTTGGCCCGGGTATCCCGGCTGGGCACAGTGTGGCGGTCAAAGCCGACTTTCTCTCGTTCGGCTACCAGCCTTTCTTCGGCGCGCTGGAGGCGCTGCGCTTCGATTTCAGCAGGGGGCGTTGGCAGTCGCAGGTGCTGATCGACGGCGCAAAGCTGCACAAAGGCGGCTACGACAGCAGCGCACTGTGGGCGGCGCTGCCGTACAACCCGAGTGGATGCTTCAGCGTGCCGGCCGACTGGGCTTCGATCGAGCCGGTCCTGCAGCGCCTGGGCGCAAAGGGAGGCGCAGCATTGCAGCCGCTCGCCACACAATTTAACGGCCCGGCAGCCGCATGCTGGTATGGCACCTCGCGCCTGCATACGCCGGTGTTCATTGCCCGGCGGCGTCAAGCCGCGCCCGCTGCCGCCACGGCCAATGCCGGCACAGATGCGTCTCTCGCCGGCCTGTTCGGCGCGCTGGTTGGCGGCCAGGCCGAGCACAGCATGGACAAGGGCGTGCAGCGCTGGACGCGCACGCTGGGCACGCCTGCGGGCGAGCTGACTCCGACACTTGCAGCCAGCGGCGACCTGATCGTCTTCTCGGCCGACCCTGCCCTGGTCGACCAGGTGCTGGCAGTCCAGCGCAAACAGGCTCCCGCCGCCTCGGACCGTCTGCCGGACGCGGGCCGCACGGTAGGGCTGATCGATCCCGCCGCCTTGTCACAGCTGGTGGAAAAAGAAGCCTTCGACGCACTGCCCGCGTCCAGCGAGCCGGTGCTGCGCGAAGCCGCCGATGCCCACCTCATCCCGCGTCTCGCGGCACTGCGCAAGTACCCCGCCTACCGCATGGTCGTCAAGAGCCTGCCGTCGTCAGGCCTGGCGTGGACACCGCTGGAATGGCAGGCAGCGCAATGAACAAACGGCGTGGCCTGCTGCGGTTGGCGGCAGTATCGTTCGCAGCCAGTGCCGCCGCGCCGGCCGGCGCGTTGACGCATGCGCTGCGCCCGCAGCCGCGCCTGACCCAGGCACAGAGCCGCGCATTCCAGGCCTGGATGATCCGCATCGTCAGCGAGCAGGTCAACCGCGGACCTTCTCCACGCTGGCACCACCGCGATTGCGCGGGCCTCGTGCGCTTTGCCGTCAACGAGGCGCTGGCGGTGCACGATGCCAAATGGATGCGCGCAAACGGCATCCGCAGCGATGCCCGGTTGCCTCCCGAGCTCGAGCTCACCGCCGGGCAGGCGAACCTGCGTAACCGCTGGGTGCAGACCGGCGGCACGGTCGGGCATTTCGTCACTGCTATCGCGCTCGTGCAGAACAACAGCCGGTTCGTCGCGCGCGAAGTCAGCCAGGCGCTGCCCGGCGACCTGCTGTTTTACGACCAGGGCGACATGCAGCACCTGATGGTCTGGATGGGAACCAGCATCGCCTACCACACCGGCACCGTCACCACCGACGATAACGGTCTGCGGATGGTGGGGATCCGACAACTCATGAACTGGAAGGACACGCGGTGGCAACCAGCGGCCAACAATCCCAACTTCGCCGGCGTGTACCGGCTCATGTTTCTCTCCTGATGCGCTCGCTCGCCTGCGTGCTGGCGCTCGCGCTGCTGGGAAGCGCCGCCGCGAGCAACCGCGAGCGGAGCAACTACACAACCTTCAAGGGCCAGCCGTTCTTCCTGCTGTCGGACGCGAGCTACGGCAGCGCCGACGTCGCCCGCGTGCGCCTCGAGGTACCGGGCCGCGATTACGCGCGCGCCAGCCTGGAGCAGTACTCGGGCGCCGACATCGTGGTCTACCGCGTGCCCGAGCCGCTGGAGTTCCTGAAGAAGCAGCGCAACCTGCACCGTATCGAGGTGGCCGGCAATTACCAGGGCGAGGGCCTGGCCAACACGCTGAAGTATTTGTGGGACAGCTGGTGGAAGCAGTCGCGCCTCGCATGGCGCAAGATGTTTTCGTCGCACGCACGGCTGGCCGTGACCCAGGTACAGCCCGGGCTGGCGACCAGCGACGCCATCCGCCGGCCAACCGTTTTCGCCAACCATCCCCAGTACAAGCCCCTGAAGGGCTTCGACATGGTCGACAGCTTCCGCTATCCGATCTGGCACGCAAAGCCGATCGAGCCGCCCAAGGGCGTCAAGCTCGCTGGTTCGAGCAGCCAGTGGATGCCGTCGGGCGGCGGAAACTTGATGATCCCGATCGGTAAGCGCAAGCCGGGCCTGTACCTAGTCGAGGCGATGATCGGCGAACACCGCGCAACCACGCTGGTGTTCGTGTCCGATACGATGGCGGTGACCAAGGTCTCGTCGGGGCAGATGCTGGTGTGGACGGCGCGCCGCGACAATGGCGCCGCGGTGCCGGGTGCGAGCGTGGCGTGGAGCGACGGCGCCGGCATCCTGCAGTCGGGACGCACCGGCGCCGATGGCGTTGCCTCGCTCGAGCGCACGAGTCCCGAGCATACCTACGTTCTGGGCGAAGACAAGAGCGGCGGCGTTTTCGTTTCCGAGAACTTCTACTACGACAGCGAGATCTACAATACCAAGATCTATGCGGTCACCGACCGGCCGCTGTACCGGCCCGGCGACGAAGTGAACGTCAAGTTCTTCGCGCGCGATTTCAAGTCCGCACGCGTCTCGCAGCCAGCCGCCGCGGGCGCGGTTGGCCTGACCGTATATGACCCCAACGGCACCCCGGTGCTGACGCAGGCATTGCAGCTTGGCGCCGAGACGGGCACCGAAACGCGGTTCCGCCTGCCGCCAGGCGCCACTGCGGGAGGCTACGACCTGCGCTTCAGTTTCCAGGACGGGGTGTACGGCGCGGCGTTCCGCGTTGCGGAATACGTCAAGCCGCATTTCGAGATTAACGTGCAACCGTCCAAGTCGGAGTTCAAGACCGGCGAGGCGGTCACAGGCACGATCGCGCTGCGCTACCCGGACGGCAAGCCTGTGAAGAACGCGAAGCTGACGCTGTCGCTGCGCAGCCAGCAGAACACCATGGTCGAGGGCGAGTTGCGCTACAGCGGGTTGTTCCCGGTCGAACTCAAGACGCAGGAGCTGGAGAGCAGCGGCAGCGGCAATGCGGACTTCAGCTTGCCCGCTGCGGCCGATCCGTCGCGCTACATCCTTACTGTGCTGGCGACCGACGGCGCGGCCTATCGCGTGAAGACCACGCGCGAATTGATGATCGAGCGTTCAGCGAGCAGCTACCAGCTCAAGGCGGCGCGCCAGTTCTCGGACCCTGGCCAGACCGTGCACTTCGACCTGGTGCCCGACGGCGCGGCTACCGTGCGTCCGGTGCGCTGGGAGCTCGTGCGGCTCGAAACCCAGACGAAGACCAGCGGCGCTTTCGACCCCGCCGCTCGCGGCTGGGATGTGTCGTTCCCGGCCGCCGGATCGTACCAGCTCAGCTTGCGCGACCAGCGCGGCAACCTGCTGGCCGCCGCCAGCCATTGGGTCAGCGGCGATGGCCTGCAGACTACACCGGGCAGCATCGAGATCGTGCTCGATCGCGCCCGCTATGCGCCGGGCGACACCGCCGAAGCGTTGATTACCTTCTCCGAACCGGTGGACCAGGCGCTGGTCACGCTCGAGCGCGACAAAGTCGAGCACTATGGACTCATGACGGGCCGCTCCGACTGGTTCAGCGCCCGGCGCGTGGCACCGCGGCAGTGGCGGGTACGCATTCCGGTGAAGGACGAATACGGCCCCAACATGACTTTTTCGGTGGCGGTCACCCGCCACGGCGACTTCATGTTCGAGAACGCCGGACTGCAGGTGATCGAGCCGCGCATCGCATTGCAGTTCAAGGCCGACAAGGATGTGTACCAGCCCGGCGAAAAGGTGACGCTGGACCTCACCGCCCAGCTGGACGGCAAGCCGGTGTCCACGCTGGTGGCGCTTGGCGTGGTGGACGAGATGATCTACGTGCTGCAGCCGGAGATCGCGCCGGACATCGGCGATTTCTTCTACCACCCGCGCCGCAACAACGTCCGCACGACCGCCAGCCTGTCGTTCATCAGCTACGATATGGCGCAGGGCCGCGGCGGCGACGCCCCGGTACGGCATAACTACAACGAGCGCGGCGTGAAAGTGCTCGAGCGGCCGCGCCGCGACGACGTGGACACCGCGTTCTGGGCGCCATCGCTCAAGACCGACGAGAATGGTCACGCGCGCGTCACGTTCACCATGCCTGATGCGCTGACCCGCTGGCGTATCACGGCGCGGGCAATGGACGCGCAGGGACGGGTTGGCCAACGCACCGCGTACCTGCGCTCCGACAAAGCCTTCTACACCAAGTGGACGGCTCCCGACTGGCTGCGCCTGGGTGACGCACCGCGCGCATCCGTGGCCGTGTTTAACCAGACCGGCAAGGAACAGGCATTGGACGTCTCCCTCGCGGCGGGTGGGAAGGGCCAAGCCTCCAAGCTGGCCGCGAAGCCGGGCGTCAATTACGTCGAATTCCCGGTGCCGCCGGGCGGAGGACCGCTCCGCCTCGAAGTCCGGCAGGACGGCAAGGTGGTGGACGCGCTTGACGCGACAATGCAGGCCTTGCCCGCAGCCTGGAGCAGCGCGCGTACGCTCGCCGTCCCGCTGTCGGGCAAGGAAGCGCTCCTGAAACTGCCGGCGGACGCGCGCAACGTCCGCGTATCAATCGCGTCCAACGCGGCCAGTCATTTCGCCCGCGTGGCCGACGACCTGATCGAGTATCCGTACGGGTGCGTGGAACAGACCTCGAGCCGCCTGATCCCGCTGACCATGGCCGTGCAAAGTCTTGGTCCGGACGCGGCCGGTGTGCGCGAGCGGCTGATGGCGACGCTCCAGGCCCAGCGCCTGCGGCTGGTCGCGATGGCCGGACCGCAGGCGGTCTTCGGATGGTGGGGTAACGGAACCGAGGGCAATGCCCTGATGACGGCGTATGCCTACTATGCCGACTGGCAGGCAGCCCGCGCGCTTCGCATCAGCTTGCCGCCAGAGCACTGGAATAACCTGATTGCGGTGTACCAGCAACATGGATTGAAGATGCCGCTGATGGATCGCGCACTGGTTCTGTGGTTCGCGCACCAAATGGACCTGCCGACCCAGACGCTCGCTGCGGGCCTGGTCGAAGACAGTGCCAACGCTGCGCTCCCCGCCGGGCGCCAGCTGCCCATGACCAGCTCGCTGCTGCTGGGCGCTGCCCCTGACGAGGCCATGGGGCTCGCGCTGCTGGCGGTGGTCGCATCCGAAAATGGCGTTGCACTCCCACCCGCGTTGAGCCAGCAGGTGGCTGCGGCCTGGAAGTCCTTACAAGCGAATCCGGCGCCGGTGGCCCAGGCCTTGCTGATGCTGGGCGGCCAGCTCCCACCGGCGCAGGCCGACGCTGTCCTGGCCGCTGTACGCTCGGATATGCCGACCATGGACCGGGCACTGGCGCTGGTCTGGATACAGAAGAAGCTCGGCGGCCCGCAGCCGCCAAGGCCACCAGCCGTTGCGCTGGAGGGGCAGTGGCAGGCAGTGGACAGCCAGGCAGTGAATCCTTCGTGGCGCTGGACTGGAGGTGCCGCCCTGCCTGACCGGCTGCGCCTGGCCCAGGCTGCGCCCGCGGGCACGGTCGCGATCGTCCAGTACGAAAGCCGCGCCGCCGAAGCACACGCGTTGCCGGTCGTGGTCGAGCGGCGCATCTTGCGCATGAAGCAGGAAGGCGCCGGCTATCGCACCGAAGCCGTCGAACCGGGCGAGGCCCTGCGGACCGACGAGTTGTACATGGACGAGATCACCCTTAAGCCTGCGCCGGGGGCACGCCATCGCTATGGCCTGCTGGAGGTGGCGCTGCCGCCGGGCGCGGCGGTGGAAGCCAGCACCTGGGGCATCAGAATGCTTGGCGGCCCTGAACCGGTGCCCCTGGAGCGCGCGCGCCGCGTCGAACGGCGCGACGGCTATGCCGTGCCGATCGAGCCGCTGGCCGGCGAAACCAAAGTGCGCCACCTGCTACGCTTTGCGCAGAAGGGACGGTATGTGCTGCCGCCGGCGCGCTTCTATCGCATGTACCAGCCTGAGCAGAAGGCAATCGAGGGCGAGGGTAAGCTTGTTCGCACGGTCCAGGTGGAATAAACATGCGAAGGCTGCTTCCCGTCCTGCTGCTGGCCGCATGCGCTCCGCTGACCGCGGCGACGCTGGATGTCGCCTGGCTCAGGGATGGGAAGTTCGCTTCCACGCAGCTGCATCAGGGTGGAACTGCAATGTCCATGGTCGACGCGGACACCGAAGTCCCCTTGGGCAGCCTGTGGAAGTTGTTCGTTTATTTGTACGCGGTCGATACCGGTTTGCCTATGCCCGACTATCACTGCACCGGCAGGCTCCCCGACGAATCGTATTGCTGTGAAGCGGGCGGCAGCGTGGACCGGAATGCCGCGCTGGCCCAGTCCTGCGGCCTGTTTTTCGCGCCGGACCGGCTCATGCTGTCGCGCGCGCCGTGGCAGCGCTACTGGACAGGTCGCCTCAGGGCCGCATTGGCCGGCGAGTTTGCGTGGATGGCCGACCCGGCGCAGCTTTCACCTGGCCGGATTGTGCGATTGGGAAGCCTGTTGCGCGTCCTCGATGCCGTTTCGCCCGCCAGCCGTGCGGAGGCCGAAGCAGCGCTGCTGCGCGTGGTGCTGGACGGGCGCGGCGCGGACACGGTGCGCTGGTTCGGCAGCCGGCTTCGCGTGAAGACCTTCTCGTGGCACCAGCCGGCCCGCCCGAAAGAGCGGCTGGGCGGGGCAGCAGGGTGGCTCGCGGACGGCACGCCGATCTGGTTCGCGGGCAGCGACACCAGCAGCGGCATTTTCCAGAGATGGGCCCCGCACCTGGCCGCGGCCCTGCCGCCCGTGGGCGATGCGGCAGACAGCGGCTGCGTGGTCGTCGACTTCTTCACCCGGTATCCGGTGCGCGGCGTGCGCGGCCCGAATGGTCCAGCCGCGCCCGGCCCGCTCAATGGCCGTTATGTCGTCGAGTTCGAAAATGGAAAACGCCTCGCGTTTCGGAGCACGGGGGAGATGACGCTCGCGGTGGATAGCGGCGGCCGCCCGCGCGTGCAGGGCAGGTTCGGCGTGAATGAATATGTGGGCCGGGTGCTTGACCGGGAAGGCAATGCCGCGCAACCCGAAGCGGCGAAGGCGCTGGCCGTGGCCGCGCGCACCTACCTGCAGCAGAACGCGAGGCTGGCCGCGTCGTGCCAGCAGATCAACGACAGCAGCGCAACCCAGCGCGTCAGCCCCAATCCCGCGTCAGCTGGCGCGCTGTCGATAGCACGCTGGACCGACCGGCTGGTCATCGAGGGCACGCCAGTCACCTATCATCGCGACTCGCCCGCTCCTGGGAGGCTGGCGTGGACCCAGGCCGTCGAAGAGGCAAGGGCAGGGCGCTGGTTCGACGCGATCCTTGCGCAGGCCTATCCGAATGGCGTGCTGGGCACGTCGGCAGTGGGCGGCCAGCGCTGCCAGCGCCTGCACGATAACGAAGAATGGCTGTCGCGCATGCTGCCGCGCTGGGAGCGTGTCCTGGGTACGCAGCCAGGCTACGAGCGTCCCGCGCAGCTGCCGCTGGTGTGCGCTCTTGCCGCCGGGGCTCCTTATTCCGAGCAGTCCCGCAACCGGATCTTCATGCGGCCGCTCGCAACGCGGGAAGACCGCATCACGCTGGCGCACGAATACGTGCACATCGGCTTGCGCCGTCATCCGCGCGGCCATGACGAAGCCTATGTGGAACAGCTGGCGCGCCGGCTGGCTGACTTGAACCTGGAGAGGTTGTGACAATGACGCCGCGTTGTGCATTACGGAGCTTACACTTGTTAAATCTTTTATCTACTAGCGCCATGAAGTCGCCCTGGATGATCCTGTGCGTGCTGGCGCCTTGCGCCTACGGCCAGGTCAGCATCGATTCACCGAAAGGCGGCTGGCGCAATTCGGCCGGCGCGCGCGAAGAGTACAGCCAGGTGGTCAACTACCCGGCTTCGTCCGTCAACCTCCAGGCCGGGCAGGGCGAAACCGCGCAGATTCGCGGACGCATTGCCCGCGCCCCAAAGGATAAACCCGCGACGCTCGTGGTCAACGGCGTGGCCATGCCGATCGAGGTGCATGAAGACGGCAGTTTCGTGCGCCCCTACAGTTTCGGTCGCGGCGCGAACGGAGTGGAAGTGCGTTCGCCGGACGGCCAGGCGCGTGCGCGTGTCCAGTTCTACGACGCCTATGAGGGGAAAACGCAGCCGCGGCTGCGCGTGGTGCTGACGTGGGACACACCGGGCACGGATCTGGACCTGCATGTGGTGGGCCCCGACGGAGCGCATGCTTGGTATGGCAACCGGGTGATGCCGAACGGCGGGGCGCTGGACGTGGACGTAACTACCGGCTACGGGCCGGAGATATTCTCCAGTGCGGCGCCGATCAGCGGGAACTACCACGTGTGGGTGAATTACTACGGCAGCGGCCGGAACCGGTCCGCGCTGACCGTGGCGCAGGTGTCCATCATCACCAACGAGAACACGCCCCGTGAAAAGCAGCAGACGTTCCGCGTGCCGATGCGGGCAGCGGGAGAACTCACCCTCATCAAATCCTTCGTCTTTCCCTGAATGAGAATCCCTACTCGTTTCTTCGCGGCCCTTGTCAGCCGCGTCGCCGTTTGCTATAGTGCGCGTCCTGCTTCGGTTGCGACCGAAAAGCTTAGCGAAATCAAGTAGTTAAGTTGTTAATGATGCCTTCAGGAAACTGAAGCGAAGCAAAAAATGAAGTTGACGAATATCGCGAAACACTGCATAATCTCGCTTCTCTGCTGCTGACGAACACAACGATTCGCAGAACGCAGCAAGGCAGCCC
>NZ_SPUM01000151.1 GCF_004614195.1 Massilia horti
CGGCGCCACCGTGCCTGCCCCGCAGTTCGTGCCGCCCGAACCGATCAGGCGCCCCGCCGCGCGCGCCCGCAGCCGGCGCGTGCTGCTGGCCGAGGACAACGTGGTCAACATCGAGGTCGCCAAGGCCATGCTCGAGAGCCTGGGACTGGAAGCGCACGGCGCCAGGAACGGCGAGGACGCGCTGCGGGCGGTCAGGTCGGGCGAGTACGCGGCGGTGCTGATGGACTGCCAGATGCCGGTGATGGACGGCTTTGCCGCCACCGCCGCCATCCGGCGCGACGAGCGCGAGGCCGGGCGCGAGCGCTGCTTGCCGATCATCGCGATCACCGCCAATGCGCTGCAGGGCGACCGCGAAGCCTGCCTTGCCGCCGGCATGGACGACTACCTGTCCAAGCCCTTCACCCAGCAGCAACTGGCGGCCGTGATCGGGCGCTGGATCCCGCTGCCGCTGGCTGCCACCGTGCACCACGACGACCAGCCGCCGCGCCTGCCGCCGGAGTCGGTGGAGGTGATCCAGCGCGACGTGATCAACCACGTCGCGCTCGAAAACATCCGGGCGCTCTCGCGCGAGCGCGGCGACGCGCTGGTGCAGCAGGTGATCGCGGC
Organism: Massilia horti; assembly: GCF_004614195.1. GTDB lineage: Bacteria > Pseudomonadota > Gammaproteobacteria > Burkholderiales > Burkholderiaceae_D > Telluria > Telluria horti. The sequence goes on from NZ_SPUM01000151.1 coordinate 607, forward strand.
CTACGTCGACGACACGCCGCAGCAATTGCGCTCGCTGCGCGAGGCCATCGCCGGCGACGACAGCGGCAGCGTGCGCAAGGTCGCGCACACGCTCAAGTCCGCCAGCGCCAACGTCGGCGCCCAAAAGCTCGCCCAGCTGTGCAAGGAGATGGAGCACCTTGGCCGCGCCGACACCACCGAAGGCGCCAATGTCATCCTTACCGACATGGAGCAGGAATTCCAGGCAGTTCGGCACTCGCTCAGCGAGATCCTAGAAAAGGAAATGTGAGATGGCCGCTTCCCACTCCACAAAACGCGGGGTCGTGCTGGTCGCCGACGACGATCCGGTGATGCGCATGTTGATGCTCGAGATGCTCGCTGGCGTCGGACTGGACGCCATCGAAGCCGAAGACGGCGTAGAGGCCCTCGCCTGCGCGCGCACGATGGCGCCGGACCTGATCCTGATGGATGTCGAGATGCCCAACATGGACGGTTTCACCGCGTGCAACGAGATCCGGCGCCTGGAAGGCCCCCATGGCAGCGTCCCGATCATCATGGTCACCGGCGGCGACGACATCGAGGCCGTCACCTGCGCCTATGAAGTCGGCGCGACCGATTTCGTGTCCAAGCCGATCAACTGGCCGATCCTCGGGCACCGGGTGCTGTACGTGCTGCGCGCCAGCGACGCGATCGCGCGCCTGCGCATCGCCGACGCCCAGAACCGCGCGGTGCTGGCGGCGATTCCCGACACGTTCTTCAGGCTTAACAAGGACGGCGTCTACCTCGACTACGAACCCGGCAACGAGCGCCATGGCCGCCATGGCGCGCCCGTGTTCCAGCAGAGCGACTGCATCGGCAAGCACATCACCGACGTGCTGCCCAAGGAGATCGCCGAGCGCATGCTGGAAAACGTGGCGGCGGTGCTGGCCAGGCAAGACATCCGCTCGGTCGAGTACGAACTGGTGCGCGCCGGCGTGGCGCAGCACTTCGAAGCGCGCCTGGTCGCCACCGGCCCGGGCGAAGTGCTCGGCCTGGTGCGCGACATCAGCGAGCGCAAGCGCACCGAGGAGCAGATCCGGCGCCTGGCCTACTGCGACAGCCTGACCGGCATCCCGAACCGCCAGGCCTTCCTCGAGACGCTCGAGCGCGAGCTGCAGCGCTCGCGCATCGGCAACAAGAAGTTCGCGGTGCTGTTCATGGACCTCGACGCGTTCAAGCGCATCAACGACACCCTCGGCCACAACGTCGGCGACCACCTGCTCATGATCGTCTCCGAGCGCCTGCGCGAAACGATCCGCCCCAGCGACATGGTCTCGCGCGGCGACCAGGCTTCCAACCTGGCGCGCCTGGGCGGCGACGAGTTCACGATCCTGATCCCGGACCTGGAGCGGGTCGAGCACGCGCTCAATGTCGCGCACCGGGTCAAGGAAGCGATGCGCCGCCCCTTCCTCATCGAGGGCAACGAAATCTTCGTCACGGCCAGCATCGGCATCTCGCTGTTCCCCGAGGACGGCGACGACTGCGACTCGCTGCTCAAGTTTGCCGACACCGCGATGTACCACGCGAAGAACTGCGGCAAGAACAACGCCAAGCTGTACAGCTCCTCGCTGACGATGCAGATCATGAGCCACGTGAAGCTCGAAGTCGGCCTGCGCAAGGCGCTGCAGAACCACGAGCTGTACCTGCTCTACCAGCCGCAGATCGACGTGCGCAGCACGGAGATTGTCGGCGTCGAGGCGCTGGTGCGCTGGCGCCATCCGGAACGGGGCATCATCTCGCCCACCGAGTTCATTCCGCTGGCCGAAGAGACCGGCCTGATCGTGCCGATCGGCGAATGGGTGCTGCGCACCGCGTGCAACCAGGCCAAGTCATGGCAGCGCCAGACGCGGCGCTCGGTGCGCATGGCGGTGAACCTGTCGGCCAAGCAGTTCAAGGACGAGAACCTGTCGCAGATCGTGGTCTCGGCACTGGACGACACCGGGCTCGACCCCAGGCTGCTGGAACTGGAGCTGACCGAAGGCACGCTGATGGACGACGCCAAGGCAACCCTGGTCACGCTCGAGCAGCTGCGCGGGATCGGCGTGTACCTGTCGATCGACGACTTCGGCACCGGCTACTCGTCGATGAACTACCTCAAGCGCTTCGACGTACGCTCGCTCAAGATCGACCGCAGCTTCATCTGCGGACTGCCGCAGGATTCGGAAAACGCTGCCATCACGCGCGCGATCATCGCCATGGCGCACGGGCTGAAGATGGTGGTGGTGGCCGAAGGCGTGGAGACCGGCGAGCAGCTGGTGCTGCTCGAGCAGTTCGGCTGCGACCTGGTGCAAGGCTACTACCTCGGGCATCCGGCGTCGCCCGACGTCATCGCCGGCATGCTGCAAAAGGCCGGAACGGCGGCGCTGCCGCAGGAATGAAGCTTGCGGTGGTAGGGTGCGCACCTGTGCGCACGCGGACGTATGCACTGTGCTAACTTCCGCGTGCGCAAAGGTGCGCGCCCTACGCGTTACGGCACCAGCGTCAACGTGTACTTTGCCTTCCCCGGCAACAGCGGCGTGCCCCTGCCCTGCACCCAATCCTCGTGCCCCGCCAGGAAAAACGGCGAAAGCGGATGCCCGCTCTGCCCGCCCGGCATGTCGAACAGCCCCTGCTCTTCGTGGCCGGGCGATACCGTCATGCGCTCCGACTGCCCGAATTTCGGCCCCGCCACGCGCGGCATGTTGGCGTCACCCGGCAGTTGATCGGCGGGCGCGGCCAGCCATGCGCGCAACTGCGGCACGGCCATGCTGATCGGATGCGCGATATTGGCCTCGTTGCGCGCGCCCCAGCTGTTCGACGCTAGCGGCTTCCCGTCCTCGGTCAGGTTCGCAATCACACGGTCGATCGCGGCCAGCTGCAGTTGCCGCCAGTCGCGGTACCCGGGCGGCAGCCACGCCGCCGGCTGCGCATCGAGCAGGCGCGCCAGCACAGCCGGCCAGCGCGAGCTCGCCGCGGCGAACGTGGCCTTCGGGTCGAGCATCGCCATCTCCTTGTTCGCGGCTCCGAACACCAGCTCGTACAGCGCCCACATGTAGTCGCGCGCCAGCCGGTAGCCGACCGACGCCGTGCTCGCGCGGCCGTTCCAGCTGGTCGCGAGCAGCCGCCGGAACTCGGCGCGCTGCGCATGGCCGTCCAGTGCGCCGACGTCGAGCACGCCCAGCGCACGCTCGCGCCAGGCACCGATGAATAGTGCGCGATCGTCAAGCGCAACGCGAAACGCGTCCGCCACTCCGGCTTTCGGCCCCAGCGCCTGCAAAGCGTCGCGCAACTGGCTGTTGCGCGCCCCCAGGTCGAAGCCGCCATCGCCGATGCGCTGCGCGCCCTCACCCAGCAACTGGCGGTTGTTGGCGGTCGAGAGCTGGCCGCCAGGCGGATTCACCACCCGCGGGTACTCGCTTGGGTCCAGCAATCCCTGCCAAGATGGCGCGGCGTTGTCGAACGCGAGCGGGAAACCCGGGTTGCCGCCAGCGGCATCGCGCCGCGGCAGGATGCCGGCGATCGTCCAGCCGATGTTGCCCCGATCATCGCCGGCCACGAAGTTCTGCGCGGGGATGCCATCGGTCGCCGCGATTGCCAGCGCCTCATCCACGGTGGCGGCATGTTCGAGTTTGAGGTGATTCAGGTTCAATGCATGCGGATCGTGCGCGACCCAGTGCAGCGCGTACAGGGTGCCGCCCGCTTCGCGTATCGGCCCCAGCGAGGTGTCGCGCACAGCCATCTCCTCCGCTGGCGCGCCCTTGACCAGGATCCGCTCCTGGTGCACGGCCGGGGTCTCCCATCCGGCCGGGGTACGCACCTGGCCCGGGTGCTGGGCGTTGGTGCCGAGCGCGATCAGGTCGAGGAAGTCGCCGTAGCTGTTGGTGAAGCTCCACGCCACGTGGCCATTGCTGCCGACGATGACCGAGGGCGGCGCGCCGGGCAGCGTGACGCCGACCAGGCGCCGCGCGCTGCCGCCATCATTGATGCGCAGCGCCAGCCGGTACCAGGTGTTCGGCAGTTGCAGGCCAAGGTGCATGTCGTCCGAGACGATCGCCGCGCCGGTGTCGGTGCGGCTGCCGTCCAGCGCGTAGTTGTTGCTGCCGACCGAATCGGTGAATTCAAAGGCCGCCAGTTGTTTGTCCTGCGGGCGTGGCTCACCCCACCAGCTTGGCGCGTCTGCGGGAATAGGAACCGATGGCGGCGCCACCCGGTTCGCGTCGAGCGGCGCGTCCCACTCGGTCGCCTCGGGCAGCAGGAATGCCAGCTGGGCCGGGCTCGCGTGCTCGCGCAGCCAGCCGCGCGCCAACTTGCGCGGTTCCTGGTTGCCCTGCAGGTCGAAGAACATCGCCCACACCACCAGCAGCGAATCGTCCGCCGACCAGGGACGCGGCGCGGCTTGCAAGAGCGCGTATTCGAACGGGCGCGCCGATAGCGCCGCCAGGCCGTCGTTGACTCCGGCGACATAGCGATCGATGAAGGCGCGGTCCTCGTCGTTCAGCCCGGCCAGCAGCGCCTGCGCCCGGGCACGGAAGCGATGCAGCCGGTGCGCCCGGTCCACCGGCAAGGCGCGCGGGCCGAAGAGTTCGGCCAGTTCGCCCGCCGCCGAGCGGCGCAGCAGGTCCATCTGGAAGAAGCGCTCCTGCGCATGCACGAAGCCGGTGGCGTAGGCCATGTCGAGCCGGTCGCTGCCGCTGATCAGGGGCACGCCGCGCGCGTCGCGCTCGACCGTCACCGGTGCGCGCAATCCGGGCGCAGTGCGCTTGCCGTCGAGCTGCGCCAGGCTGGCGCGCAGGAACAGCCAGCCTCCCAGGAACACCAGCAATACGAGCAGCACGAGCGTCCCGGCCGCACGCATGGTCCACACTGTCCATCGATTCGGTCGCATCGGAATCCTTTCCCTGTCGGTCGCGCTATCTTGCCAGCAAAAACCGGACCTGTCAGGCCGCGCGGGTACCGCCCGCTGGCGCCGGGGCCGCCGCAGCCTTTTGTGCAGAATTGAGGCAGGTCAGACGTGGGGCCGACGCCGCCACTATGCTGGAGGAGGCGCGGGACCGCCGAGCACCTGTGCGCACACGGTACGTTTGCGTACCGGGGCCAACGGCATTCAACCGTACCGCGTGCGCACGGGTGCGCACCCTACGGACAGCGCCAATCGAAACGGAGGCTGATCATGCGCGGCTTGACCTTGTTGCTCCCGGCGCTGCTGCTGGCGGCCTGCGCCACGCCGCAAGAACAGGCGCAGCAGAAGCAGGCTGAAATGGCACAAAGGATGGTGATCTACGGCCCGGCCTGCAGCAGGCTCGGTTACCCGACCGACTCCGACCAGTGGCGCAACTGCATCCTGAACCTCAGTGAGAGGGACGACATCCAGCGCTATTACTACTCCTATCCTCCTCCGGGGTACTACGGCTGGGGTCCTGGCTGGCGCGGTTACGGGTGGTAAGCCGCCGGGCACAATCGACCTTGGTCACGGCCGCGCGCGTTGCCAGCAGGCGTTCGAGCAGCCGCTGCGCATGGCGCAGCAAAGCGGGATAGCGCGCGTCGCGCGGGTGCAGGCTCAACCTGACGAGCGGCGCGCGCGCCAGCAGCAGCGCGCCGGCATCGGCCGCGCGCGGCGAGAACAGGCGCCCGGCCCGGTTGCGCGCCGTGTAGACCAGCGACGGCGACCAGAGCGATGGTCCCAACGCCCCGTCCCGCAGCAGGTGGAAGCGGCGGAAGGTGGTCGTGTACGCAAAATCGAAACCGCGCAAGGCGGCCCAGGCGCCTTCTCCCAGCAGCCAGGCCGGCGGCACGAAGCCGCCAGGCCGCCAGCCGCGCGCGGCAAACCAGTCCAGCCCCAGCGCGATGCGGCGCCGTGCCTCGGCTTCAGGCACCGCCGAAAATTCGCCCTCGCGCTGGGTGTAGACCCCGCGCCAGAAGCGGCTGGCCAGGCCCGCCGGAGGTTCCGGGTCCAGGTGCGTGTAGCCGTGCAGCGCCAGCTCGTCGCCGCGCGCCAGCGCCGCGTCCAGATGTTCCTCCATCGGTATCGACTCGTCCATGCTTTCGTGAAAGCGCGGCACCACCAGCCAGGTCAGCGGAATGTCGGCGACCTGCCGCAGCGCCCGCTCAAGGAGCAGACACTCGGTCCATGTGGCGGGCGCGACGTCGTGGATCGACACGCACAGCATCGGCTCAGTCGGTGGCACAGATGCCCTCCATTTCCAGCGCGGCGCGGGCGCCGCCGGCCAGCAGTCCGCCATAGCGCTGCAGCAGCTGCGGCAGGATCTGGTTCCAGTCGTACTGCTCCTCGGCCTTGCGGCGCGCATTGATGCCCATCTGGGCCATGTCGCGCTCGTAGACCGCGGCGATCGCTTCGGCCAGGCTGTCGGCGCTGTTGGGCTCGGCCAGGACGCCGGTCTGCTCGCACACCAGCTCGGCCACACCGCCGCCGCGCGTGGCGACCACCGGCAGGCCGCAGGCCATGGCTTCGAGCACGATCAGGCCGAAGGTTTCGCAGTCGCCCGGATGGACCAGCACGTCGCAACTGGCGAGCAGCCGCGCCAGCTGGCGCTGGTCGCGCTTGAACGGGATGAAGGTGAGCTGCGGATAACGTGGCAACTGTTCGCCGCCGCCGATCAGCACCAAATGATAGGGCCGGCCCAGCTTGCGCACGGCGTCAATCAGCACCATCAGCTTTTTTTCCGGCGTAAACCGGCCGGCATAGACCAATAGCCGCGTTGCCGGCGGCAGCCACAGGTGCTCGCGCAGCGTCTCGACCCGCCGCTGGGGTCGAAACACGCTGCTGTCGATGCCCAGTGGCTGGTGCAGCGCGCCGTCCACGCCCATGTCGGCCAGTTGCCCCACCATCAACCGGCTTGGCGCCAGCACCAGGTCGAACTGGCGATACAGATTGGCCAGGTAGCGCCGCGTGCCGCGCGCGATCATGCCGCCGAAGCGATGTTCCGCCAGGCGCGGCGTGTCGGAATGGTAGAAGGCGATCGCCGGAATGCCGAGCCGCTCGCGCAGGCGCAGCGCGGCCCAGGCGCAATGCCCGGCGTCGCCGGCCTCGATCAGGTCGGGCTCGGCCGCCTTCAGCAGGCGTGCCGCTCCCGCCACCGTCAGCGGCATCCGGTAGCCGTTAATCCCCGGCATGGAAAAGGCGGGAATCCGCACCAGGGCCGGGGCCTTGCCGCCTGACTGCACGTTCGAACTCAGGATGGAGTGCCGGATGCGGCTGCGACGCGCCAGCCAGCGTGCCTTGGCATTCAGGTAGGTGCTGACACCGCCCCCTTCGGCGGCATAGAACATGGTGATGTCGACAAGATGCATGCTGGGGTCCGCTCGGAAGTGCCCACGATAGCAGCGGACCGCAGGCGCGGATTGCGCACACTCAAACAGCACCGGCGGCTGGCCGCTGGGGGCCGTGTTCCGATTATGCCCCGCGCCGGTCGAGCATGGCGCGCGCTATCGTGCCGGGATCGACGTACTCCAGCTCGCCACCCACGGGCACCCCGCGGGCCAGCCGCGTGACCTGCAGGCCGCGCGCCTTGAGCATTTCGGATATGTAGTGGGCGGTGGCCTCGCCCTCGTTGGTGAAATTGGTCGCCAGCACGACCTCCGCGACCACGCCATCGGTCGCGCGCGTCACCAGCTTGTCCAGCGCCAGGTCGCGCGGACCGATACCGTCGAGCGGCGAGAGCCGCCCCATCAGCACGAAATACAGCCCGCGCCAGGTCAGGGTCTGCTCGATCATCATCTGGTCGGCCGGCGTTTCCACCACGCACAGCAGCGTGCGGTCGCGCTCCGGATCGGCGCACAGTTCGCACACTTCGGTGTCGGAAAAGGTATTGCACAGCGCGCAGTGATGCACCCTGTCGACCGCCTCGTACAGCGCGCGCGACAACTGCGCCGCCCCTTCGCGGTCATGCTGCAGCAGGTGGAACGCCATGCGCTGGGCCGACTTGGGGCCGACGCCGGGCAGGCGCCGCAGCGCCTCGGTCAAAAAATCGAGCGCGCGCGACATCAGGCCAAGCTCGCAGGCAGCACGGTATCGATGACCGGGGTCCGCTGCATCAGAACGGCATCTTGAAGCCCGGCGGCAGCGGCAGGCCGGCGGTCAGGCCGCTCATCTTCTCGGCAGCGGTCGATTCGGCCTTGCGCACCGCGTCGTTGAACGCAGCCGCGACCAGGTCTTCCAGCATGTCGCGGTCGTCGCCCAGCAGCGACGGATCGATCGAGACGCGCTTGACGTCGTTCTTGCAGGTCATGACGACCTTGACCAGGCCGGCGCCGGACTGGCCCTCGACCTCGATCTGGGCCAGCTGCTCCTGCGCCTTCTTCATGTTGTCCTGCATGGCCTGTGCCTGTTTCATCAAGCCTGCGAGCTGGTTTTTCATCATGGTCGTATTCTCCGAAAAGTCTGCAATAGACAAAAAATGGGGGGATGGATATCTGGTTTCAGGCCGCCGCCGGCTTCACCGAGCCGGGTACGACGAACGCGCCGAAGGTGCGCACCAGCGACTGCACGAACGGGTCGGCATCGACCGTCGCCTCGGCCTGGCGCTGCATCTCTTCGCGGTGCGCCTTGGCTTCAGCGCTGGCGGTGTACCAGACCGGTGCGATCTCGGTATCGATGTTCACCCGGATCGCAGGAAAGCGTTCCTGCAGCGCGGCCTGCAGCTTTTCGCTGTTGCCGGACACGCGCAGCGTATCGACCGGCACCCGCAGCCGGAACGTGGCGGCGCTCTCGTTTGCGACGCATTCGATAAGTTCAGTCTGCAGCGCCAGCTGCTGGGCCACGCCGCGCAGCGGCAAGGCCGCGGCCAGGCCCGGCCAGTTGCCGTCCCAGCCGATTTGCGGCACCGGCGTGATCACGTACGGATACGGTGGCGCGGCTGGCGCGCGCACGGGTGCGGCTACCGGCGCCGCCTGCACCGCGGGCGTGGCGACGGCGGTGTCGTCTGAAAATTCGGTGACCCAGGACGGCGGCTCGTCATCCTGCGTGCCGTCCTGTTCTTGCCTCGGTGCCCGTGCCTGGGCCTGGGGCTGCTGGCGCGCAGCCGCCTGCGGCTGGCCGCCCTCCCACGGCGGCGCCGCGGACGGAGCGACGG
>NZ_SPUM01000119.1 GCF_004614195.1 Massilia horti
TGCGCAGCAAAGCTGCACACCCTACGCCTTTCTCCCCGCTAATCCGTGAAGAACCAAAAAATTTTGCTGTCGTCGGCGGAAAATTTTCTCTTGGCCGTCTCTCCTTATGCGGCAATCGCAGAACCGCATAAAAGCATGTCGGTAGGGATCACCACAATTTCAGTCGGAGACAATAGTGAAATCAAATTCGGCCATTCCTCAGCTTAAAATCACGAGCCGCGCCGTATCGCTTGCGCTGGCGTCGCTGATGGCCAGCAACGCTGTGCTGGCCCAGGAAAGCCAGCCACCACAAAATCCAGCAACGACCGAGGCAACCGACGGGAAGGGTGACGTCGTCAAGGTCGAGATCGTCGGCACGCGGCTTTCCCAGCAGTCATCCATCGAGCGCAAGAAGAATGCGGCTACCGCGATCGACTCGATCGTGGCCGAGGATGTCGGCTCGCTCCCGGACCGCAACATCGGCGAGGCGATTTCACGAATGGCCGGCATCGCGCTCGATCGCGGCGACTACGGTGAGGGCATCAACGTCAGTGTGCGCGGCAACGGCCCAGAGCTGACGCGTGTGGAGCTGGACGGCCAGTCCGTGCAATCGGCCGGCGGCAGCGACATGAATGGCGGCGGTGACGGCCGCGCCACCGAATTTCGTCAGCTGTCGGCTGACCTGATCAAGAGCGTCGATGTGATCAAAGGCCAGACAGCCGACATGAGCGAAGGCTCGCTCGGCGGCGGAATTCGCATCGAGACCCGCAACGGCCTGGACTTCAAGAAACCGTTCGTCTCGGTGCGCGCATCCGGTACCCAGAGTAGCCTGAACAAGAATTGGACACCTGACCTCAATATCATCTTGTCGAAGAAGTTCCTCGATGATCGGCTGGGCGTCCTGCTCAATGCGGGTTCTCAGAAACTGGACAATGAGTCGCATCAGTTCCAGACTGCCGCCAACGGCAAGGACGGCTACGCGCGGTTCATCGACATCGACGGCTCGCCGGAAAAGACATTCATTTACCAGCCAGGGACGCTGGACATGACCAACCCGGCGTCGACCACGCCGGTCAATACCTACAGCGCGAACGGCAAGGATATTTACGTTGGCCCGACACCCCTCGAGCTGCTCACCAAGTCGGCCAACGCGCAGACCAAGCAGGATTGCTTTGATGCTTTCCCGCAGCTGACCACCAGCTCGTCGTCCCTGTCCGGATTGAGCAGCACCAACAAGACCAACGCGGTCAATTCGCGCCGGGGCGAACTGCTCACGTGCCTGAACCAGTGGAACGACTATTCGCCGGGCCTGCTCCGGTACTTCGTCAAGCGCCAGATCGATGAGCGCAAGAACCTCGATTTGCGCACCGATTTCAAGGTGAACCGAGAGCTGAGCGTCTATGCGAAGGGCGCGATCAGCCGGCGCAAGGTCGACGACAACTACTCGACCTTCAACCTCGGCCAGGTTGGCATCAATGGCACGCTCGCCGATGGCAGCAACAGCTATACCGACGTAAACAACGTGCGCACCGCGAAGCCCAATTCCGGCTGGTACACCTTGCCGAATACGTATGTGGCGGCGAGCACTGGCGCGGTCAAAGGCTCAACCGTGAACTTCGACCCGGCCACGGCGGTGGTGGACTCGACCCACCACCTGATCCAGTTTTCGCCGACCACGGGCACGGCAGGCACGGACGTTATCCGCAATCTGATGGAGACCAACACCAAGTACCTGCAGCTGGGCGGCAAGTACAAGGCGGATGGGCTGACAACGGAATTCCAGGTTGGTGATTCCGCATCGGACTTCCGCCGCTCCAATATGCGCATGTCCTTGAGCTACGATTACGGCCCGGCGACTGTGTCCCTGGGCCCGAACGGCACCTGGGGCTATACCTTCGCCAATCCGCCTGTCCTCGACAACGCGGCACTTTATGTCCAGCCTACCCAGGGTACCGGCAAGAACCCGACGGTTTCCAGGGACCGCACCATCTCGTGGCAGTCCCCGAAAATGAGCGAAACCTCGGAACGCATGGCCAAGGTCGACCTGACCTACGCCCTGAAGGACAAGATTCCGTTCTTCAAGCGCTTAAAGAGCGGTTTCAACCTGAACCGCAAAGGTGTAGCGTCCTGGGGCGACGGCGGCTACACGGTCAGCGACGCAGTGGGTACCGCCGGCACGCCGGGCTATATCCCGGCAATCACGGTGCCGGGCACCGCCATCAAGGATACGATCCGCGGCTGCCAGGACACTGCCGCTTCCGCTGGCACCAGCACTGCCTGCCAGTATGGCTTCATTCCCAACGCCAGCCCGTCGCTGGCGGGAACCTATGTTGTGCCGATGCAGCAATTCCAGGACGCGCTTGCCGCGGTGCTGACCCAGCCGGCAACCGCGACCAGGCTGTTCCAGGGTGCCTCAGGCCGTCCGGACAACATGATCGACAACTTCAGGCAGATCGATGTGCTCCAGCTGGTCAATGCGTTTGGGCTGCCCAACTATAACTATGACTGCACCAAGGAATGCAAAGGCAGCGACGGCAAAATCTACCAGCAACCCATCACCCGGGTCCGCGAGCGTAACGAGGCGCTCTATGTGATGGCCGACTTCGGCCTGGATCGCATCCCGTTCACCGATCGCGCGCTCCCGTTCGGCTGGGAGCTCGAGGGCAACCTGGGCTACCGCTACTCGCGTACCACCGTGCGCGGAACGGGCAACATGACCTTCAAGACGATCAGGAAGACGGCTTCGTACGATCCGAACAAGCCGGATGCGGCCGGGGGCACGGTCACCAACCAGACCACCAAGAACACCGATCTTACCGCGGTCAACCACGTCTTCTTGCCGAGCTATAACCTGGCGCTGTGGGTCGTGCCCGACCAGGTCGTGATGCGCTACAGCGCGGCGAAGAGCGCATCCCGTCCGCCGGTAACGAGGCTGCTGGCGGCCGGATCCTGTACCTATGACGAACGTGACCTGAACTCGGTCACGGGCGAGGAGGAGGAGAACATGACCTGCAGCACGGTCGGCAATCCCAACCTCAAGGGGCAGAGCAATTTCAACCAGAACCTGAGCGTGGAGTGGTATCCGAACAAGGACACGATGTTCTCGGCCGCCGTCTACAAGCAAGAGGGCAAGGTTGGTGGGTACAAGACCGAAAAGCTGTTCGGCGTGCCGGTCTTCGCCGGTACGAATGAAGTCGATCCGATCACCGGCAACTCGCTGGCCGATGTGCTGTTCGACTACAACACCTATGTCAACGGCCCGGTAGCGGACCGCACGGGCATCGAGCTGGCCACCAAGACGGCATTCACCTTCCTGCCGTGGAAGCTGCGCAACACCGGCTTCGATGCCAACCTGACCAGGCAGCGCTCGCGGCTCGAGCATCCGATCATGGATCCGATCAGCGGCCAGGCGATGCCGCCGGTCGGTGAGCCCAGGTATTCGTTCAACTGGGCGCTCTGGTATGACGACGGCAAGCTGAATGCACGGGTTGCCGTGCAAACCGTGGGCCCGATCTTCCGCGGCCTCGCGCCCCAGGGCGACAGCGGCACCGGCCTGAATACCTATCCGATCTTCGGCTTCGCCAACAGCAGCACCCTGCCTTGGAATCCGGGTTCGCCGAACTGGAGGGACAGGCGCAGCTTCATCGACGGCAAGATCTCGTACAAGTGGAACCGGAACGTTGATTTCTTCATCGAGGGACGCAACCTGACCAACACCACGCAGACGGACTCCATCGGTTCCGCGCCGTATGCCGACGGGACGCCCAACCTCCAGAACTACGCTTACGCTGGCCGCCGCATCACGATCGGTATGAGCTACCGCAACCTGTAATCGCGCTGTCGAGTAGCGTGGGCGGGTTTCCCGCCCACCCTACAAATGCGATGCGAATTAGCTTGTCTCCATTTTGAGACGATCTGGAAACGGGTCGTCTTTTTTTTAGCGGAAAAACTCCCTTAGCTCGTCATTCATTCAGGGGGCGATGACGTCACCGACTGCTGTCCACTTACATAAGGAGGAGTCAATGTTGCGGATGACTTGGAGAAGTGTTGCAGGTAGCTCAGCAATTCTGCTGGGACTGGTCGCCTGTGGAGGCGAAACGACGAACGAGGCACAGTCAACGAAACTGTTGGCGAGCACCACCGCCGTGGCCGCCACGCCGGCGTTCGGCGTGACCGATTCGGGCGGCATCCTGACCGTGTCCAGTGGGGCCGGCCTGGTGTTCAAGGTGGGTGCGGGCGGCTCGATCACCTCGATCACCTATAACGGCGGGCCCGAGCTGCAAGACCAGACCAAAGGCTCGCACATCAACTCCGGCATTGGCGCGGCCGTCTCCTACACCAACGACGGCTCGGTCATCAAGATCACCTTGACGACGGCGTCGCTGGTCCACTACCTGTTGGTCAAGCAGAACGACAATACGATCTACATGGGCACCTACGTCACCGCCGAGCCCACGGTTGGAGAGCTGCGCTGGATCACGCGCTTGAAAGGCACCGAGTTCACCAGCGTCCCGGTGGAATCGAATAACGCCGGCAGCACCGGCGACATCGAAAGCTCCGATGTGAAGGGGCATGCGGACGGCACCACCACCTCCAAGTATTACGGCAATCAGCGCGCGAAGGACCTGACGATCCGCGGCGTGACGGGTTCTGGCGTAGGCGCGTTCATGGTCTACGGTAACCGCGAGACCAGCTCCGGCGGACCGTTCTATCGGGACATCCAGAACCAGAGCGGCGGCGGCGTCGAGGTCTACAACTACATGAACTCCGGCCACGCCCAGACCGAAGCCTGGCGCACCGGCTTCTTCGGGCCGTATGCGCTGATCTTCAATGATGGCAGCACCGCGCCGGCGATTCCCGACATGAGCTGGATGGGCGACTACTGTCTGTCCGGCTGGGTCGGCGCCTCCGGCAGAGGCCAGGTGTCCGGCACCGGCCTGTCTGGCATGGACCCCAACTACAGCTACACCGTGGGCTTTGCCAACACGACCGCGCAGTACTGGGCCGATGTTTCTCCCACTGGCGGCTTTAGCGCGGCCGGGATGAAAGCCGGCACCTATTCGATGACTGTCTACAAGAACGAGCTCGCCGTCTACACCGAGCAGGTGACCGTCGACGCCGGGGCGACGACGACAATGAATAACCGGAGCATTACCGGCGATCCTTCCACCGCAAGTGCCCTGTGGCGCATCGGCGACTGGGACGGGACGCCACTCGAGTTCCTGAACGGCACGAGCTTCAACGTACGCCACCCCTCTGACGTGCGCAACGCCTCGTGGGCTGTAACGGGCTTTAACGTTGGGGATCCGGTCAATACGTTCCCGGCCGCCCTGTGGCAGAACACGGTCGGCAATAACCCGCTGACCGTGACGTTCAACTTGACCGCAGCGCAGGTCGCCAGCCACACGGTCCGCATCGGTATCACGACCGCTAACGCCGGCGGCAGGCCGAAGATCGTCGTCAATGGCTGGACCTCGTCCATCCCGGCGGCATCTTCGCAGCCGAGCTCGCGCACGCTGACTGTCGGCACCTATCGTGGCAACAACAAGATGTTCACCTACTCGGTACCGGCAAGTGCGTTTGTCGCGGGCACCAATACCATGACCATCTACGTCTCGTCCGGATCGTCCGGCACCGCATTCCTCAGTCCGTCCTACTCGTTCGACGCGCTCGATATGCTGTAAGCGCCGCCAGGCCGCCGGCCCTTGCCGGCGGCCAAGCAGTATCATGTTCCAACCATGCTCAAGAAGATAAGAAAATGAAACGTTTTGCCTTGCTTCCCCTGGCGGCCCTGTTGTCGTCCGCCTTCCTTTCCAGCACCGCCTTGTCTGCGCCGGCGGAAATGTACCCGGTGCGGGCGAAAGGGTTCACCCAATCGTTGAACGGGAAGTGGTCGTTCAAGTACATCCCGGCGCTGCAGGCCGGCGCCGACGAAGGCTTCTACTCGCCGCAGTATGACGTGTCAGCCTGGAAGAGCATACCCGTGCCCGCGAACTGGGAATTGCAAGGTTTCGCCGAGCCCAAGTACGACCTCGCGCTGCAGGATGGCCTGGGACTATACCGTCGCCCGTTCCGCATTCCGGGGAACTGGCAGGGACGTAAGATCTACCTGCGCTTCGACGGCGTGGCGTTTGGTTTCGATTTCTGGATCAATGGTCAGAAGGCCGGCGCATCATCCGCCAGCGCGTTCAATGCGCACACCTTCGATGTTACCGACCTGCTGCGTGCGAACGGCGACAATATGCTCGCGGTGAAGGTCACGACCAAGCCGAAGGGGTATGAATTCGACGTTAATGACGACTGGTCGCTGTCGGGCATCTTCCGCGACGTGACGCTGTTCTCGGTGCCGGTCACGCATGTGCAAGACCTGACCACCAGCACCACGCTGAAGGACGACGGCAGCGCCGAACTGTCGGTCGCCATGAAGGTGAGCGGAATGGGTGCGGAGGTGCACGGCAAACTGCTGGCGCCGGACGGTCGCGTGGTTAATGAATTCGCTCTGCGCCCGGGTGACAGCGGCGCACATGCGGCCGTGGTTCGGGTCGCGCATCCGAAACTGTGGACGGCGGAAACCCCTGCGCTGTATCGCCTGCAGCTCACGCTGTCAGCCAACGGACGTGAACTGCAGAGCATCGACCAGCGCATTGGCCTGCGCGAAGTGCGCATCGTCGGCGGTGTGCTCCAACTCAACGGCCGGCCGATCAAGCTGCGCGGCGTGAACCATCACGATCTTGCGCCGGGAACCGGGCGCGTCGTCACTGAGGCCCAGGTGCGTCAGGATCTGGCGCTGATGAAAAAGGCCAACATCAACTACGTGCGCACCTCGCACTACCCCCCAAGCGAGCGCTTCATCGAACTTTGCGATGAACTCGGCTTTTACGTGGTGGACGAGGTCGCGATCGGAAAGGGCGAAGAACATCAGGCGAAGCGCGACTACCGCGACACGATCCTGGCGCGCGTCGAGCCCACCATCATTCGCGACAAGAATCATCCATCCGTCATCATCTGGAGCATCGGCAACGAGAATCCGATCACCGAGGCCGAACTGGAGGCCGGCCGCCTGGCCAAGCAACTCGATCCGTCGCGCCCGATCACCATTCCCAAGGTCGGCAGCTATTTCGCCAAAAACTACCAGCGCATTCCCGAGTACGTGGATATTTATGCGCCACACTACCCGACCAATTCCACCGTCCGGGACTATGCCAAAAAGCTCGATCGCCCAGTGATCTTCACCGAGTATGCCCACGCCCTCGGGCTCGCAGCGGACCGCATCCAGGAGCAGTGGGAGTTGATCCAGGCGCATCCCGGATTCGCCGGGGGATCGATCTGGCATTTCCAGGACCAGGGCCTGCTGCGCACAAGTAGCGAACCGGTGGACCGTACCAAGCCCACCCGTGCAGTGTGGCTCGACCCGGTGCGCTATTACGACATGAATGGGCTGGATGGCATGGACGGAATCGTCTACTCCGACCGTACGCCGCAAGCCGATTACTGGGAGGTCCGCAAGGTTTATTCACCGTTGCAGATCGCAGAGCGTAATGTCAGCGTGAAGCCGGGCGCAGGGCAGGTCACGCTGACGGTGGAAAACCGCTACGACTTTCGCGCGCTGGCCGGAATGCACCTGGAGTGGGCGGTGCAGCGCAATGGCGCCGATCTTCAGAAGGGCAAGCTAGCCTTGAGCGCCGCTTCGCGCGAGCGGGAGACTGTGCGCATTCCGGTGAATGTTCCGCTTGATGCCGGCGCTGATGTCCTCGCTTTGAAGTTACGCTGTGTCGACGAAAAAGGCGAGGAGATTATTGACCGGGTGGTGCGGCTGGACCTGCAGGACGCCGACCGCACGGGCTGGCTCGCCAAGCTGCCGGCGGCGGGGCAGGCGAGTGTGTCGGAGGATGCGAACGAGGTGCGCATCGCGTCGGAGCGCTGGGTGCTCACGGTGGCGCGCGCTTCGGGTGCCCTGTCGATCCGCGATCACGCGGGACGGGTTGTCGTCGCCGGGATCTATCCCCACAGCGGCCGCAGGCCTACCGAGGCCGAGGCGCTGGGCACGAAGACCACCGGCCTCTGGAACATGTCCACATTGACGACCCTGGAGACACCAAGCGTCAAGGTGGAGCAGGAGGGTGGCAAGGTGCGCCTGTCCGTATCGGGACGCTATCCGCGTCCGGACGCGCCGGAACAGGCGTTCGTCGGCGGCTACCAGGTCGAGCTGGAACCAGGCGGGGCGCTCGCCATCAGCTACGATTTCACGGCGACCGACGCCAAGGGCGCGCTGTCGGAGGCGGGATTGTCCGTCGTTGCGCCTGCGGGGCTGACGGAGTTCCGCTGGATCGGGCAGGGGCCTTACGCGGGCTATCCGGGCAAGGACAAATTGAACGAGTTCGGCCTGTTCCATCTGAACCGTGATGACCTGCGTTTCCAGGGGAACCGGCGGGAGACCGAACTGGCGCTATTAACGAGCGCGGCGGGCAATGGACTGCTGCTTGCCATGCCGGCCGGGGACGTGGCCGTCGAGCGCGCCGGCGAGCAGACGCTCTTGTCCCACAATGCGCTGATCGGCGGGCTGGGCAATAAGGGAACGCGCCCCGAAACCACGATTGCGCTGAACGGCGAGCTGCGGATCGCGGGTAAGTTCACCTTGTTGCCGCTCGATTCGGCATGGCCGGGTGCGCTCACGCGGTGGTTCGGAAAGTTGGGGACGGCCAAGGACGTGTTCCGTCCGTTCTACCACAGTTACGACCAGTAATACCACGTCGCCCCCGCGAAGAAGGCGGGAGCCCATACCGTGCGCGCGTAGCATGCGGCCTATGGCGGGAACGACGGAGCAGAGGCGTAGGGTGCGCACCTGTGCGCACGCGGTCACGGCATGCTGACTTGCGGCCGCTGCTTCATTACGCAACGTTCGCGAACCGCGTGCGCACTGGTGCGCACCCTACGGCCTGCCTCGGCCGAGTTGTGCAAGCGAACGCTTGCTGGTTTTCGTAGGCACGGCATACTGACATGCGGGCTTCGCTGCACCACGTCGCCCCGCGAAGGCGGGGGCCCAGACTGAGCCGGCGTAGCTGCGGCGCCGGCAGCATGATCAGTTTGGCGTGATGGAGATTCTATCGAGCACCACGCCGGCATCCACAGCGTAGATGTGCAGCACCCGCTTGCCCGGCTTGTCGATCGTCAGGATGGTGCTGGCGATGCGCTTGGCATTGAGCACGCCTTGCGCCCACTCGGTACCGCCATCCTTGACCGCCATCGACACGATCTGCGGAGCGCCACCGTCGAGTCCTACAGCAAAACGCAGTTCACCGCCCGACAAGGCATGGGTGGGAAGCAGCGCCACGTCCACGCGATACTGACCAGGCTTGTCGAGTGTGACGTCATAATCGAGCCTCGGCGCATCCGTGGCCAGGCGGTCTTGCTTGTACGAAGGCACGGTCGTCGGGAAGATCGCCATGGAACCAGGTCCGGTGTGGC
>NZ_SPUM01000065.1 GCF_004614195.1 Massilia horti
TCTCGCTCTCCTTGGACAAGGCGAACTCATGACAACCGATTTTAGGACGGGACACAAGGCAAAAAAAAGCCCGCTTTGCGGCGGGCTTAAATCCAATTCTTTTCTGAGGAGAGTTGGAGGAGACAGGTGCTAGTATGCTGCACTACAGCATATTCGTCCAATTTCCGTTCGGAATACAGGTCATCATTTTCGGAAATATCTCCCCCGAAATCCTCAGGGTGGCGGCGCGTTCGGATCGGGGTCGCAGGTGACGCTGATGTTGGTGACCGCCTCGTCGATATCTTTCCCTTGTCCCATGACGCCGGTACCGTTCTGCACGGTGCAGATCAGGCCTTTCGGGTTGGTCAGCACCGTCACGCCGTAGCTTTGGTTGTAGGGTACCGGCTGGGGCATGGTGAACGAAGTGGCATCCTTGGCAACGACGAGGCCGCCGCCGAAAGTGCCATTGATCAGCACCAGGCCATCGGCAGTCAGGCCGCTGATCTTGCCGCCGATGGTGGAGGCGACTACCGAGCAGTAGTATTGGACGTTGATGGTTGCCAGATGGCCTGCCGTGTCCGCCCAGGTCTTGATCGAGTTATCGGTGGCGGTGTCGTAGCCCGGCGGCACGCAGCGCTGGTGCGGCGGCTGCTTCTTGGGCTCGACGCTGTACTGCTCGCCGTATTCGATGGACTTGGCAAAGGTGCCGGTGGCGATGTCGTCCGCGGTGGGGTTGGCCTTCGGGGTGAAGGTCAACTCCTGGCCGTTGGTGCCCACTACCAGGTTACCGTATTGCAGGCCGAACACGGTGACGGTGATCGGGAAGCTGGCTTTGCCGCCGCAAGCGGACAGTCCCAGGGCCAGGGCCAAGGCCAGCGCCGGCCGGGTCAAGGAAGACTTCTTCAATTCATTCTCCAGTCAATTAGGCGGCGGGAACGGCAACGCAGCTGATCGAAACGTTACTGATGTCATTGGTCTGCATGGTGCCCACGCCGTTGGTCACAGTGCAGGACAGTCCGGTCGGGTTGGTCCGCACCCGGACGTTGTATGGCGAATTCTCGCCAACCATGGGCATCGCGAACGTGGTCGCGCCCTTGTCGACCGTGATCTTGTCGGTACCGTTGATGAGCTCCAGCCCGGTGGCGTCACCCAGCCCGGTGATGGTGCCGCCCAGCGCGTGGCCTTTGGCGCAGTTGATCGCAACGTTATTGATGTCGGCGGTCAGCATGGTGCCCACGCCGTTGGTCACCGTGCAGACCAGGCCGGCAGGGCTGGTCAGTACCGTGATGCCGTACGGCGTATCCTCTCCGACATCGGTCATCGCGAACGTGGTCTTGCCCGGATCGATTGGGAGCCGCACCGAACCATTCACGAGCACCAAGCCGCTGGCGTTGCCCAGTCCGGCGACGGTGCCGCTCACCGTGTGCTTCTTCAGGGTGCAGGTGATGCCGATCGTCATGACGTCATAGACAGCGCGCCCGATGCCGTTGGAAACCTCGCACTTTTCCGCGTTCGACGGAATGGCCTTGACGGTCACGTTGTAGGAGGCGTCGATGGGAATCAGGTCCGGGAACTGGAAGTAGGTGCCGGCCGGGACGTCCAGGTCCGAGCCGCCATTGTTCTGCAACTTCAGGCCATCCTTGGTCACGCCATATAGCGAGCCGCCGAGCACCAACTGGCCGCTGCCACTGCCTCCGCACGCGGACAAGCCCAGCGCACAAGCCAGCGCGACGCCGGCGCGCAGGTTCGAAATCTTCATAAATTCTCCAAATACGCCAAACTGGTGCGGCGCGCGGTGCAACTTACGCGTTCCGCTGATGAGTAGACAAATGCTCGCCATTTTAGAGCATTTGCCAGGCTCAGGCGTCATTCTCATGTATCACCTTGTAACCACGCCATTGATTTCCGCGGTAGGCGTCGCTATTCTTGGGGCATCCCCCTTTCTTTCCCTTAGCCATGACAAGTAACCGCCGGGCTTGGCCGAAGGCCATCCTGTTCGATCTCGACGACACGCTCTGGCCGATCGCGCCTGTGATCGTGCAGGCCGAGGAAGCGATGTTCCAGTGGCTGCGCGAGCACGCGCCGCTGGTCGCGCAGCGGTTCACCATCGAGACCTTGCGCCAGGCGCGCCTGCAATTGCTGGCGCAGCGCCCCGAGTTCCAGCTCGACCTGGGCGCGCTGCGTCGCGCGGGCCTGCTGGCGGCATTCGAGCAGGCCGGCGAGAACGTGGCCAAGGTCGAACTGGCGATGACCGAGTTCTTTGCCGCGCGCAATTCGGTGGTGCCGTACGACGACGTGCTGCCGGGCCTGCTGCGCCTGAAGGGCAGGGTGTTGCTCGGTTCAATTTCGAACGGCAATGCCGACCTGCAAGTAATCGGCTTGTCGCACCATTTCCAGGTCTCGGTCGCGGCGCACCAGCTCGGCTGCTGCAAGCCGGACGCGGCCATTTTCCTGGAAGCCTGCCGTGCGCTTGGGGTCGAGCCGCAGGACGCGGTCTATGTCGGCGATGATATTTTGCTCGACGTGCAGGGCGCGCAGGGCGCCGGCCTGAGCGCGGTATGGATGAATCGCAACGGCAGTAACGTGCACCTCGACCACGGGGTGGTGCCGGACGCGATCGTGGCCGATTTCGACGGCTTGCTCGACTGGCTCAAGCGCGCACACGGATGACTGCACAGGGCCGTTCCGACAGTGCATAATATCAGCGGACGAAACGCATCATTTCCAGGACCATGCAACTCGATACTCGTGCCCAAACTTTGCTGAAAGCCCTGGTCGAGCGGTACATCGCCGACGGCCAGCCGGTGGGCTCGCGCGCGCTATCGAAAATCTCGGGCCTGGACGTGTCGCCGGCCACGATCCGCAACATCATGGCCGACCTGGAGGACATGGGCTACGTCGCCAGTCCCCACACCTCGGCCGGCCGGGTGCCCACGCCGCGCGGCTACCGCCTGTTTGTCGACACGCTGCTCACCGTGCAGCACCTGGACGAGGCCGTGGTCGAGGCCGAGCGCATGCGCCTGCCGCTGCAGCAGCCGCAAAAGCTCATCGCCAACGCCGCGCAAATGCTGTCGCAGCTGTCGCAGTTCGCCGGCGTGGTGCAAACTCCGCGCCGCGAATCGGTGTTCCAGCAGATCGAATTTTTGCGCCTGTCCGAAAAGCGCATCCTGCTGGTGATCGTCGACCCGCGCGGCGACGTGCAAAACCGCCTGCTGCTCACCGAGGTCGACTACACCCCGGCCCAGCTCACGCAATCGGCCAACTACCTGAACCAGAACTACGCCGGCCTGTCGTTCGACGAGGTGCGCGCGCGCCTGACCGGCGAGCTGCGCCAGCTGCGCGACGACATCGCGTGCCTGATGCAGGCGGCGGTGGAAGCGGGCAGCGAGGCAATGGCCGAGCAGGCCGACGAGATGGTGATCGCGGGCGAGCGCAACCTGCTGTCCGTGACCGACCTGTCGTCCAACATGAGCTCCTTGCGCCAGATGTTCGAGATGTTCGAGCAGAAGACCGGGCTGATGCAGCTGCTCGATACGTCGAGCCGGGCCGGCGGGGTGCAGATCTTCATCGGCGGCGAGTCCAGCCTGGTGCCGCTGGACGAAGTGAGCGTGGTCACCGCCCCGTATGAGGTGAACGGCAAGATCGTCGGCACCCTGGGCGTGATCGGCCCCACCCGCATGGCCTACGAGCGCGTGATCCCGATCGTCGACATCACCGCCAAGCTGCTCTCGAGCGCGCTCAGCCACAATTAAGGCAGTTCCGCCGTCCTCGCGGCATTGACCCCGGCGCCGGGAACGCGCCGCCGGGATACGTCATCTAATGTTGCGAAATTAACTGAACAGACGGGAGGATGCGGTGCGCCACGCAATTTCCAACTACGGAAACGACCCCAGCGACGCCGAACTGGCGCAGCGCATCGCCTGCGCCGACCAGCAGGCCTTCGTGCTGCTGATGCGGCGCCATAACCAGCGCCTGTTCCGCACCGCGCGCAGCATCCTGCACGACGACGCGGAAAGCCAGGACGCGGTGCAGGACGCGTGGCTGCATGCGTGGCGCGCGATCGCCCAGTACCGCGGTGAGGCCAGTCTCTCGACCTGGCTCACGCGCATCGTCGTCAACGAAGCGATCGCGCGTGAGCGCAAGAGCAGCCGCCGGGCGCAGGTCACGCCCCTGTACGGGGAAGACCTGCCGCTGCCGGAGAACACGGAGGCAGGGATGGACACAGGCGAACCCGATACGCCGGAGCGCGGCGCCATGCGCCAGGAAGCGCGCGCCCTGCTGGAGCAGGCGCTGGACGTGCTGCCCGAGGCGTTTCGCACCGTATTCATGCTGCGCGCGGTCGAGGAAATGAACGGCGAGGAGGTCGCCGCCTGCCTCGGCATCCCGGAAGCGACCGTGCGCTCCCGATTCTTTCGCGCCCGCGCCATGCTGCGCGCGGCGCTGGCCCGTGAATTCGACTACGCGCTCGAGGAAGCATTCGGCTTTGCCGGTGAGCGCTGTGATCGCATCGTCGCCGCCGTGCTTGCGCGGCTTGACCAGTCGCGGCCAGGCCAGGCCTGAGCCGCAATCACCAGCAAAAAGGAGGAGATCATGTCGTTCCTGATGCAAGCAAGTGACTTGCGGGCGGGCCGCCGCCTGTTTATGAGCCGATCGGGCCTGCTGCTGTCCGCGAGCGCGGTTGCGCTGCTGGCCGGGCGCGACGCACTGGCCGCGTCCGCCGCCGATTCCCCGGCCAGCGATGCGGGCATCCTGAACAGCGCGCTGGGGGCCGAGCAGGAGGCGATCGCCGCCTACCAGTTCGGGGCCGACAGCGGCCTGTTAAAGCCGGACGTGAAGCAGATCGCGCTGACCTTCCAGGGCCACCACAAGGCGCATGCCGACCTGCTGGCGGCCACGGTTACCAAGTTCGGCGGCAAACCGGTCCAGCCCAAAGCGCACTACACCTTCCCAGAAGCAAAGCTCAAGAGCCAGACGGACGTGCTGCGCTTCGCGGCGGACCTGGAACACGGCGCCGTCAAGGCCTACCTCGGGGCCATCCCGAAGTTTTCGGACCGCCAATTGTCGGGTTCGGCGGGTAGCATCCTCGCCGATGAGGCGATGCACTGGGCCGTGTTGCGCCATGCACTGGGCGAGCCGCCGGTGCCGGGCCCGTTCGTGGGCTGAGCGCAATCGCTGGCCAAAGGCGCCGTAGGGTGCGCACCCCGTGCGCACGCGGATGCAAACTCGGCTCAACCGTACAGCGTGCGCACAGGTGCGCACCCTACGACATCCACTTGCGGTGGCTAGAGAAATATTCCCCTTCCGCAAAGGCACACCTCCAGCCGCACCAATCTTGAGCTTGGCGAAAGCGTCGTCGCACGCAAGGCGTACCGTCCTATCAAGCGCACTCATGCGTAGTGAAGGAGGTAACCCATGTTCAAGATGCCTTTGTGCAGGCCGGCAATGCTCGCCAGCCTGGTTCTACTTGCCGCCTGCGGTGGTGGTGGTGGCGACTACCATCCGCCCCCGCCGCCGCCCCCCATTCCCGTTCCTGACCCTGATCCCGACCCTGTGCTGGTCAAGCAAGGCCTCGAGGTGTTCCGTAACAACACCTTCGGCGACGAAGCAAAATGGAGCGATACGCTGCGATTGCACGAGGTGCTCGACTCGTGCGTCGATCCGAACACGGCGCTGTCCTTGGGCCTGAAGGTGGACGTCGACGCACTGCCGCCGGAGTTACAGCAGGGTATCAAGAACGGATCGGTCGACCTGGGCGACCCGCAGACCACGGTCAAGCTGATCAAGCTGGGCGCGGTGGTGGGCCTGGTCGGCAAGGTCGAGGCCGGCTACGGGCGGGATATGGTGACGCGGGTCGGCGTGACCTGCGCGCTGTGCCACTCGACCGTCGACGACTCGCTCGCGTCCGGCATTGGCAAGCGTCTGGACGGCTTGCCGAACCGCTCGCTGAACATCGGCGCGATCCTCGCCCTGTCGTCGACCGTGAGCGCCAAGGACAAGAAGGTCTTCGAGTCCTGGGGGCCGGGACGGTACGACCCGCGCTACAACCTGGACGGCAAGAATGGCCCGGTAATGATTCCGCCAATCTACGGCCTGAAGGGCCTGCGCAGCATCACGTACACCGGCGACGGCGACGACGTCGCGTACTGGAACCGTTATGTTGCGGTAACCCAGATGGGCGGGATGGGGCATTTCGACGATGCGCGCATCGGCGTGGATGTGACCAATGGCGACGTGGATCTGGTCGGCCCGGTATTGCCGGCGCTGCGCGCCTACCAGCTATCGCTGGTGGCGCCGCCTCCGCCGGCCGGGAGCTATGACATGGGGGCGGCCGCACGGGGCCGGGCGCTGTTCATCGGCAAGGGCCAGTGCGTGAGCTGTCACAGTGGGCCCCAGTTCACCGATGAAGCCTTGCATTCGGTGCTGGACGTGGTGAGCGAGGCCAGCTACGCCTCGCGCAGCGCGACCAAGCAGTACCGGACCTCGTCGCTGATTGGTGTGTGGCAGCATGCGCCGTATTTCCACAGCGGGGAGGCAGCCACGCTGGAGGACGTGGTGAACACGTACAACGATCGCAAGGCGCTCGGGTTGAACCCGCAAGAAATCGCGGATTTGGCTCAATACCTCAAATCGCTGTAAGCGCAGCAGGGCCACTCTTTATCGGTGGCGGTGCGGGCAGGCCGTCTTGGTGCAGTTGCCGTAGATGGCCAGCGCGTGCTCGGCAATCTTGAAGCCGCGCTCGCTCGCAATCTTGGTCTGGCGCGACTCGATCTCTTCGTCGTAGAACTCTTCGACGTGCCCGCAGTCCAGGCATACGAGGTGGTCGTGGTGCGAGCCTGCGTTGAGCTCGTAAATGGCCTTGCCGGTTTCGAAATGGTTGCGGTTGATCAGGCCCGCCTGCTCGAATTGCGTCAACACCCGGTACACCGTCGCCAGGCCCACATCCATGTTTTCCGCCAGCAGGATTTTGTAAACATCTTCCGCCGTCAGGTGCCGGACTTCGCTGTTCTGGAAAATTTCCAGGATTTTGAGTCGCGGCAGCGTCGCTTTGAGGCCGCTTGCCTTCAGGTCGGTTGGATTGTTACTCATGTTTGTTACTCGTATATTGGCGGAGTGCTTTATGATATAGCGTTTTGGAGTTCCCGCTCAAACGTTTTGAGGTCACTTATGCGCGTCAAGAATGCCGTTTTTAATCGTTTCCACGCCCGGGCTTCGCTCGCGGCGGGACTCGCCTGTACGCTGATGCTGTCCGGCTGCGCCTCTTGGCGCGGCCAGGAAGTGGCGGCGCCGACGCCGGCCAAGGTGGCGGCCGACGCCGAAAAGTCGGCACAGGTCGCAAACGCCGGCGCGCAGACCACGACCGTTACCAAGCTGCAGAAGTTCATGTGGTTCTTCTCGCCGTACCGGCCGACCATTCAGCAGGGCAATTTCGTGTCCGAGGAAATGCTGGCGCAACTGAAGGTGGGCCAGACCCGCGACCAGGTCAAGTTCCTGCTCGGCACGCCGATGCTGACCGACGTCTTCCACGCCGACCGCTGGGACTACCCGTTCTCTCTGCAGCGCGGCAACGGCGAGCTGACCACGGCAAGGGTGTCGATCTACTTCAAGGACGACAAGGTCGAACGCTTTGACGGCGGCAACCTGCCGACCGAGCGCGAATACATCGCGCGCATCGCCGGTTCGACCCCGAAGCCGCCGCCACCGGAAGACGAAATGATCGAGGACGAGAAGAAGAAGAAGCAATAACATTAAGCAGGACAGCATCATGACTTTGAAAATTGCAGTAGCGGGCGCCAGCGGCCGTATGGGACGCATGCTGATCGAGGCAATCCTTACGGCGCCGGACGTTGAACTGTCGGGCGCGCTCGACGTGCCCGGTTCGCCGGCGATTGGCGTCGATGCCGGCGCGGCCCTTGGCCAGCGCACCGGGGTGATGATCCAGTCCGACCTCGACAAGGGCCTGGCGGGTGCCGACTGCCTGATCGACTTCACCCGTCCGGAAGGCACGCTGCACCACCTCCAGTACTGCGCCGCGCACGGGATCAAGATGGTGATCGGCACCACCGGCTTCGACGAAGCCGGCAAGGCCGCGATCCGCCAGGCGGCCGGCCAGATCGGCATTGTGTTCGCCCCGAACATGAGCGTGGGCGTGAACGTGACCTTCAAGCTGCTCGAAATGGCGGCCAAGAGCTTCTCGGAAGGCTACGACATCGAGATCATCGAAGCGCACCACCGCCACAAGGTGGACGCGCCGTCCGGCACGGCGTTGAAAATGGGCGAGGTGATCGCCCATGCGCTGGGGCGCGACCTGAAGGACTGCGCCGTCTACGGCCGCGAAGGCGTGACCGGCGAGCGCGACCCGTCGACCATCGGCTTTGCCACGGTGCGTGGCGGCGACATCGTGGGCGACCACACGGTGCTGTTTGCCGGCACCGGCGAGCGGATCGAGATCAGCCACAAGTCCAGCAGCCGGGTGAGCTACGCGCACGGCTCGCTGCGCGCGGCGCGCTTCCTCGCTCATCAGGCGAATGGCCTGTACGACATGCAGGACGTGCTGGGCCTGAAGGATTGAGCGGAGTTTAGGCATGGCCACAGCAGAATTGAACGGCGCCGCGATCGTCGACGAGGCCTCGTTCCACGCCGAGAGCCGGCGCGCATTCGGCTTCCCGGACAGCTACCCGGAGACGATCGACTCGTGGGTCGACTCGCTCAGCTATTTGCGCGACGAAGAGAACATGACCAAGTTCCGCCTGAAATCGGACGAGGTGCTTGAGATCGTGCTGTTAGAGGCCGACAAGATGCGCGCCAACGTGCCCGACCTGCTGGAAGAGATGACCTTTTGCATCGGCGGCATCAACGAGCGCTACGAGGATTACGGCGAGCCGCCGGCGCTGGAACTGGTGCTGCGATGATTTCGTGGGGCAGCTAGACGATGAACAGTCGTAGGGTGCGCACCAGTGCGCACGCGGTTCGCGAACGCTGCGTAACGAAACGGCAGCCGCGAGCCAGCATACGGTGACCGCGTGCGCACAGGTGCGCACCCTACG
>NZ_SPUM01000127.1 GCF_004614195.1 Massilia horti
ACCAGCAGGCGCGCGCCGGCCAGCTGCCGGCGGCGGTACTGGCGGCGGCTCAGGACGGCCGGGCGCTGCGCCAGCAGGAACTGGCGGGGACGGCGGACGCATGGCGTTTCACGATTCACCCCGGCGGCGCCCAGGCCCAGCATTTGCGGGTGATCGGCGACGAGGAAGACCGGCCACCGGGCCGGCGCCGGCGCCAACGGGTCGGCCTGCGTCTTGAACTGGAACTGGCCGACGGCACGCTGGTGAGCGTGCAGATCGAACCGCTGCCCGGCGGCGTGGCGTTGCAATTGTCCGCCGCCGACGCCTTTCAGCTACAGCGGCTGCGCGCGCTGGCGCCCGAGCTCGAAGCGGCGGTCACGCGCGCCGGCCTGCGCGTACTAAAGTGGCGCTGGAACGAGAGCCTGCCGGCCGGCCCGATCCACGTGAGCCTGCCCGCCGGCGAGGTCGCCGGCACGCTGAACATCCCGGTGTTTCACGCGCTGGCCGAGCTGGCGCTGGCGCTGCCGCTGGCCCGGGCGTGAAAAGCGGCGCTTAGCCGACCGTTCCGACGATCGACACTTCCCGGGTTTCCGGGATCTCGTTATATGACAGCACGTGCAGCCCCGGCGCGAACAGGCGCGCGTAGCGGGCCAAGAGCGGGCGGATCTGCGGCAGCACCAGCAAGAGCGGCGGGGTATGCTGCTGCTTCATCTGCTCGCGCGCGACCGGCATGTTCACCTGCAGTTGCGCCAGCAGTTGCGGATCGATCGGGTAGTTGTCCAGCGCGACCTTGCCGTTGTTGGCCTGGCGCGCCTGGTTCAGGGAACCGAGCAGCATGTTCTCCAGCTCGGCCGACAGGTTAAAGGCCGGCATGTCCTTCTTCTTGCCCCACACCGCCGACACGATCTGGCGCCGCAGCGCGCAGCGCACCTCGGCCGCCAGCAGGATCGGGTCCTTGGTGGTTTCCGAAGCGTCCACCAGCGTGGTCGCGATCACCACGATGTCCTTGAGCGACACGCCCTCCGCCAGCAGCACCCGGAACACGCGCAGCAGCTGGGTATGGGTCAGCGCCTTGTCCAGCGCGCCGGCCAGCTTGGGCGAAAGCGCGGTGAGGCGCTCCATCAGCGCCGGCACGTCCTCGTGCCGGAACAGCTCGTGCAGGTACTCGCGCATCACCTTGGAACAGTGGGTCGCGATCGTGCCCGCCACCTCGACCACCTGGTAGCCCAGGCCCAGCGCGTGCGCCTTCTGCGACGGCTCGATCCAGGTCACCGCCATGCCATAGGCCGGCTCGATGCCGGGAATGCCGTCGAGCTGGCCGTACACCGACGGCGACGGGATCGCCATCAGGTGGTCGGGCATCACCTCGCCCTCGGCCACCACGGTGCCCGACAGGCTGATCGAATACTGGGCCGGGCGCAGCGCCAGGTCGTCGCGCACGCCGATGGCGGGCATCAGCATGCCCATCTGCTCCGACAGGCTCTGGCGCAGGCCCTTGACGCGCTTGGAGAGCGGCTCGCCCTGGGCCTTGTCGACCAGGTGCACCAGCTTGTAGCCCACCGCCAGCGCGACCGGCTGCACCACCGGCAGCTGCTGCCAGTCCAGCTCCGGCACCCGCTCGTCGCGCAGTGCCGCCTCGATCGCCGCCACGCCGGCGTCGTCCGGCGCCTTGACCCGGCTTGCTAAGCGCCAGCCGACATAGGCCACCGCTGCCGCGAACACCAGGAAGTAAAACGACGGCATACCCGGCACCAGCGCCAGGATCACCATCACCCCGGCGGCCGAGAACAGCACCGGCGGCTGGGCCAGCAACTGACCGCTGACCTGCTGCTCGAAGTCGCCCGATTCGCCGATGCGGGTGACCAGGATCGCGGCCGCGGCCGACAGCAGCAGCGCCGGAATCTGCGCCACCAGGCCGTCGCCGATGGTGAGCAGCGCGTACTGGCGGAACGCGTCGCCGAGCGACAGGTCGTGCATCAGCGCGCCGATCGCGACGCCGCCGATCATGTTAATCAGGAGGATCAGGATGCTGGCGATCGCGTCGCCGCGCACGAACTTGGAGGCGCCGTCCATGGCGCCGTAGAAGTCGGCTTCGGCCGCCACTTCGCGCCGCCGCAGCTGCGCCTTTTCCTGGTTGATCAGGCCCGCGTTCAGGTCGGCGTCGATCGCCATCTGCTTGCCCGGCAGCGCGTCCAGCGTGAAGCGCGCGGACACTTCCGAAATGCGCTCGGCGCCCTTGGTCACGACCACGAAGTTGATGATCATGAGGATCACGAACACCACCAGGCCGACCACGAAGTTACCGCCGATGACGACGTTGCCGAAGGCCTCGATCACGTGGCCGGCGGCGCTGGTGCCCTCGTGCCCGTGCAGCAGCACCACCCGGGTGGAGGCCACGTTCAGCGTCAGGCGCAGCAGCGTGGTGCCCAGGATCACGGTCGGGAACACCGAGAAGTCGAGCGGCCGTTTGGCGGACACCGAGACCAGGATCACGATCAACGCCAGCACGATATTGAAGGTGAACAGGACGTCCAGCAGCACCGGCGGCAGCGGCAGCATGATCATCGCCAGGATCATCAGCAGGAATGCCGGGGTGGCGTATTTTTGGCGGCGCAGTTCGGCCACCAGGCTATTGAACAGGTTCATGACAGCTCGCTAAGGTGTGGTGGAACGACCACCTCGTTGGGAAACCGTGGGGGCGCTTGGCGCTGCCCGGCACGGAAAGCATTCAGTTGCAGCACGTAGTTCAGCACTTGCGACACCGCCTGGTACAGCTGCGCCGGAATCTGCTGCTGCACCTGGCTGGTGTTGTAGATCGCGCGCGCCAGCGGCGGCAGCGACAACGTCTCGATCTTGTGTTCCCTGGCCACGCTGCGGATATACAGCGCCATCTCGTCCACGCCCTTGGCCACCACGAACGGCGCCTCGGCGCGCTTGGTGTCGTACTTGAGCGCGACCGCATAGTGCTCCGGGTTGACGATCACCACATCGGCGGTCGGCACGGTCTTTCGCACGCTGCGCCGGGCCAGTTGCTGCTGCAGCTGGCGAATCCGCTGGCGCACCTCGGGCCGGCCCTCGCTGCTCTTGTGTTCTTCCTTGACTTCCTGCTTGCTCATGCGCTGGCCCTTGGCGAACAGGAAGGCCTGCACCGGCACGTCAATCAGCGCAAATACCACGAACACGGCGATCATCGCCATCAGGCCGTCGAGCAGCATGCCGGCGCCGCGCGCCAGCGCGTCCGGCAGCGGCAGGCGCTGCAGGTCGACCCAGGCCGACACGCCGGAGCGCGAAACGTGCCACAGCACCAGCGCCAGCACCAGCGCCTTGCCGATCGACGTGCCCACGCCGATCGCGTGCTTTTGCGTGAACAGCTTGCCCAGGTTGTTGACCGGGTTCAGGCGGTCCAGGCGCGGCATCATGTTTTTGGACGAGACCATCCAGCCGCCGGGCACCAGGCTGGCGGCGATGATCGCCAGCGGCACCGCCAAGAGCGGCAGCACCATCTTCACCAGCAGCACCAGGCCGCTCTGGAACACGACCGACATGGCGTTCTCGATCGCGCCAAGCTCGCCCAGCGGCACGAACACCATCGCGAACAGTGCGCGGAACGATTCGAGATAGCCGGGCAGCAGCAGCACGAACACCTTCAGGCCGACCAGGATGCCGACGGCGGTCGCCAAATCGCGCGAACGTACGACCTGGCCTTCCTCGCGCGCCTTCTTGAGCTTCTGCTGCGAGGCCTTTTCTGTTTTATCGCCGCCGGTGCCGTTCTCAGCCATGGGCCGCCCTCATCTGCAGCTGCAGCATTTCCAGGATCTGGTTGGTCATCGCCAGGTAGTGCTCGGGGATGAAGCGCACGACCTGCGCGAGCATCGTCAGGCCAAACAGCGTCACCAGCGAAAAGCCGAGCGCGAACAGGTTCAGGCTCGGCGCCACCCGGCTGAGTAGTCCAAAGCCGATCTGCACCACCAGCGTCGAGAACACGACCGGCACCGCCAGCAGCATCGCCGCCGAGAACACCCAGCCCAGGTTCAGCGCCACGGTATGCAGCAGCAGCGGCCCGTAGCCGGAACCAACCGGCCAGGCGCGAAAGCTCTGGCCCAGCACGGCGGCCAGCACCAGGTGCCCGTCGATCGCGAAGAACACCAGGATCGCCGCCAGCTGCAGCAGGGTCGACATCACGTCCGAAGGCTGGCCGTTCATCGGGTCGTTCATCTGCGCCATCGCGAAGCCGACCTGGCTCGACACCAAAAAGCCCAGCATCGACATCACCGTCATCGCGAATTGCAGCGCCAGGCCGATCACGCCGCCGATCACGGCCTGCTCGATCATCACCACCACGCCGTGCAGCGAGAACGGCTCGGGCATGACCGCGCCCTGGGTCAACGGCAGCATCAGGAATGACAGTACCAGCGACAGCAGCGCGCGCACCGCGAGCGGCACCGGGCCGTCGCCGATCGCCGGCGCCGTGGACAGCAGCGCCATGATCCGGCAGAACGGCCACCACAGGGCGCCGATCAGGGGCAGCAGGTAGCTGACCAGCTGTTCCATCGTTTATCCAACCAGTTGGGCGGCGCGCTGGAACACCGACACGCAGTAGTCCATCAGGGTGGTGGTCATCCAGCGTCCGGCCAGGATCAGCACCAGCAGCGTCACCAGGAGGCGCGGCAAAAAGCTCATGGTCTGCTCGTTGATCTGGGTCGCGGCCTGGAACAGCGCCACCAGCACGCCGATCAACAGGCCCGGTATGATCACCACGGCCACCAGCAGCATCACGATGCGCAGCGCCTCCACCACCAGGTCGACGGCGATATCGGGAGTCATGCTCGGCCTCCTTCAGTAACCGTGGATGCTGCCCACCAGCGTGCTGACGGTCAGGGTCCAGCCGTCGACCAGCACGAACAGGAGCAGTTTGAACGGCAGCGAAATGACCAGCGGCGAGAGCATCATCATGCCCATCGCCATCAGCACCGAGGCCACCACCAGGTCGATGATCAGGAACGGAATGAACAGCATGCAGCCGATCTGGAACGCGTTTTTCAGCTCGGAGAGCACGAACGCGGCCAGCTTGACGGTGAACCCGCGCGCCATCGGCTCCATGGCTTCAGGCTCGCCGGCCAGGCGCGCCACCTGGGCCAGCGCCGCCTTGTTGGTCTGGGCCAGCATGAACTTCGACAGCGGCACTTCGGCGATCTTCAGGGCCTGCTCCAGGCCGATCTTGTCCTTGTCGTACGGGACGAAGGCATCGCGCCAGACCTCTTCGCCCACCGGGCGCATCACCAGCAGCGTGAGGATCAGCGCGACGCCGGTGATGATCCGGTTCGGCAGGCCCTGCTGCAGGCCAAGCGCCTGGCGCAGCAGCGACAGCACGATCACGAAACGGGTAAAGCTGGTCGTCATCATGATCATCGCCGGGAGCAGCCCGAGGATGGTCATCAGGACCAGGATTTGCGACTTGACGGTCAGCCCGCTGTCGGCGCCGGGGATCACCCCGGCCAGCACGTCGGCGGCCGACGCCGGAGCGGCTGCGAGCAGCAGCAGCGCGGCGCCGGCGGCGGCCGGCCACAGGACGCGGCGCGTCGCCGCGCCTTTGAACCAGGTCATGATGCGAGCAGGTCCAGGTTCAGGCCGTCGAGGTCGATCACTTTCAGGCCGTACTGCTCGCCCGCCACCACCACCTCGGCGCGGCCGATCGGCGCGCCATTGACCTTGATGACCAGCGGCTCGCCGGCCAGCGAATCGAGCGGCAGCACCGAGGCCGGCCCGATCGACATCAGTTCCTGCAGCGAGATGCGGGCCGACCCCACTTCCAGCGTCAGCGTCACCGGGATGCGGCGCATCATTTGCGGCAGCGAACGCGCCGTGAGCGTGGCCGGAGCCGCCTCGGCGGGCGCGTCTTCGATGATCAGGTCGCCGTCAAGCGCTTGGTCGTTCAGGTTCATGTCCATTATTCGGCATCTTCAAAAGAGGTTAAACACAGCTTGCCCTTGTGCTCGGCCACCGCGGCGGTAAACAGGCGCGATTCCTCGAGCAGGACGTCGGCGCGGCCCACCGCGACCGGGATCACATCGCCCACCTTCAGGTCGAACAGGGCGGCGAGCATGATCTCCTTGGTGACCAGCCGGCCCTGGAGCCTGACCTGCAGGGTCCCTGCCAGCGGCTCGGCCGCTTGCGTGGGGCGCACGCGCCCTGCGTCCGGCGCCAGCCCCTGCAGGATCGCGGCCATCAGCGACTGGTCGGGCGCGATCCAGAACTGCGCCGTGTCGCCCGATTGCGCCGCGCGCAGGCCGACCCGGATCGCCCACGCAGCCTTGCCCGGCGCGCCCATCGGCGTGACCAGGCCCTGCGCGACCGGCGCCGCGCGGGTGCCACTGATGCGGGCATACAGGGCCTCGGCCAGCTGCCGGGTCAACTGCCCGGCCAGCCGTTCCTCGGTCGCGGTCACGCGCTCGCCTTCCAGGTCGTGCGCCGGCAGCACAGGCGCACCCAGGCGGCCGTAGCGGCTGCCCAACAGGCCGAGCAGCAGGCGGCGCTCAAAGGCGACCGCGGCCACGCCCTGCGGGGTGGCGGCGCCGAGCCAGCGCATGCCGGGATCAATCGGCGCCTTGCCGAACTCGACGCTTTCCAGACGGAACGCGCCCCAGCTGCGGCGCCAGCCCGGCGTCTGCATGGCGACGGCCAGGTCGTCGCGCAGGCGCGCGGCAAATTGCGGCAGCAAGTGGACCGGCCGCCCTAACAGGCGGGGGTCGAGCACTTGGTGACCGCTTGGGTTTTGATTAACTGTCGGCATGAAAACGGTAGCAAAAAAGTAAGCAGGGGCGCTTTTTTCTCATTCCACAAGGCAACTATTATACTAGGGAAATTGTTCCTCAAACTTTGATATTCCTCTTTGAGAAGATCATTTCCATACGGTAATATCATGTTTACCGTCGGCAATACTGTGGGCCGTTCATGAAAAAAAGGCCAAAAATATTTCCTTACAGTCAAGAATACTAAGTATCCGTGTGGCAATTTATGTAATTAAGTTGTCATAAATGACTTGACTGATGCCATGTTGATCATGAACCGCAGACGCAGATTGTCGACAAAAAACAACACTTCATTCGATGTAATTGGGAAAAACGATGGCAACTGAACTTGCTGGCCTGATCCAGGCCGACCTGGCTGCGCTGACCAACGATGCCGCCCGGCTGGCAATCACCCCGGCCTTTAACGCCCCCGCCCACGGCGCCGCGTCCGGCGGTTTTTCGTTTGCCCAGAGCATGAAAGACGCGCTGGCGAGCGTCGACAACGACCAGCGCATCGCCACCGACAAGATGAGCGCGGTCGACAGCGGCAAGAGCGACGACCTGGTCGGCGCGATGCTGTCGTCGCAGCAGGCCAACCTGTCGTTCTCGATGTTGCTGCAGGTGCGCAACAAGGTGATGGGCGCGGTCGACGAACTGCTCAAGCTGCCAGTCTGATTTTCCAGCGAAAGAACCAAAGTGATTGCCAACCTGAAGTCTCTTGCCGGCAAGGCTAGCCTGCCCGCCCTGCCCCCGGCGCTGCGCAACAACCTGACCCCGATGCTGGTGCTGGCGATCGGCATCACGGCCGCCGTCATGCTGTACCAATGGCGCGACCAGTCGCGCTACAAGCCGGTGTTCGGCGCCCAGGAAAAGATCGTCGCCAGCGACATGATGAACGTGCTCGAAGCCGAGCGCATCCCTTACCGCGTGCACCCGGACAGCGGCCAGGTGCTGGTCCCGGCCGGCGATCTGGGCAAGGCGCGCATGCTGTTGGCCGCCAAGGGCGTGACCGCGCAGCTGCCGGCCGGCCTTGAACTGATGGACAAGAACGACCCGCTGGGCGTGTCGCAATTCGTGCAGGACGTGCGCTTCCGCCGTGGCCTGGAAGGCGAGCTGGCACAGTCGATCCTGACCATGGACGCCATCGCGTCCGCGCGCGTGCACCTGGCGATCGCCAGGTCGACCTCGTTCATCGCCAGCGACGGCGAAAAGTCCTCGGCGTCGGTGGTGGTCGCGGTCAAGCCCGGCCGCACGCTCTCCAACGAGCAGATCGCCGCGATCGTCAACCTGGTGGCCGGCAGCGTGCCGAACCTGGCGCCCAAGCGCGTGTCGCTGGTCGACCAGGCCGGCAACTTCCTGTCCTCGCGGGTCGATCTGGAAGGCGGCTTCGAGGGCGCGGCGCAGCCGGACGGCGCCGCCAAGCGCGTCCAGGACGAGGTGCGCGCCAACGTGGGCGAGCTGCTCGGCCCGGTGCTGGGCGCGAACAACTACAAGGTCAGCGTCACCGCCGACATCGACAACGACAAGATCGAGGAAACCCAGGAAAAGTACGGCACCGATCCCAAGATCACCAGCGAGGCGATGCGCGAAGAGCTGGAAAAGAACCGCATCGCGATGGGGGTGCCGGGCACGCTGTCGAACCGTCCGCCGGTGCCAGCCGACCCGGCCCAGGCCGCCGATCCGGCCGCCAAGCCGGCCGACGACGGCACCGCCAAGAAGAACGCCACCAGCCGCCAGTACGCGTATGACCGCGCGATCACCCAGATCAAGCGCGCCCGCGGCCGCCTGCGCAAGCTGTCGGTGGCGGTGGTGCTCAACAACGCCAGCGCCGCCTCGGCCAAGACCGGCTGGACCGCGGCCGAGCTGGCCAACATCGACAAGCTGCTGCGCGGCGGCCTGGGCATCGACGAGGCCCGTGGCGACGTGCTGACTGTCTCCAGCCTGAACTTCCCGGCCGGCGGCGGCAGCGGGGGCGCCGGCGCGCGACAGCTGTGACAGCGG
>NZ_SPUM01000116.1 GCF_004614195.1 Massilia horti
CCCCGGCGGTGGCGGCGCGTTCGGCCAGCAGCCGGGCGCGACCGGCGGCGGCGCCACGGGCTCCGGCTTCATCCAGGCCGACGCCACCACCAACAGCCTGATCATCACCGCGCCGGACGCGATCTACCGCAACCTGCGCGCGGTGATCGACCAGCTCGACGTGCGCCGTGCCCAGGTCTACATCGAGGCCCTGGTGGTCGAGGTCGACACGACCAAGGACGCCAACTTCGGCGTGCAGTGGGTGGGCCTGACCGGCGACTCGACCAGCAATTACCGGATCGGCGGCCTGCAGTCGTTCTCCACCGGCGGCAATAACATCGTCAACCTGGCGGCGGCCAAGGCGGCCGGCATCGGGGCGCTCGCCCCGCTGGCGCCGACCGGGCTGTCGATCGGCCTGTTCCACCAGGTTGCCGGCCAACTGGGGTTGGGGGCGGTGGTGCGCGCCCTTCAAAGCGATACCAGCGCCAACATCCTGTCGACGCCGAACTTGATCACGCTCGATAACGAGCTGGCCACCATCAAGGTCGGCCAGAACGTTCCGATCGTCACCGGCTCGTTCACCACCTCGTCCAGTGGCGCCAACAATCCGTTCCAGACCATCGACCGCAAGGACGTCGGCCTGGTGCTCAAGGTGCGTCCGCAAATCTCGGAGGGCGGCACGATCAAGCTGGCGATCTATCACGAGAATTCGAGCGTGGTGCAGTCGAGCATTAACTCGTCCCAGGGCGTGATCACCAACATCCGCGCCTTCGAGAGCAATGTGATCGCCGACGACGGCCAGATCATCGTGCTGGGCGGCCTGATCGAGGATAGCAGCAACGAGAACGAGGAGCGGGTGCACGGGCTGGCCTCGATTCCGGTCATCGGCAACCTGTTCAAGTTCCGCTCGCGCGGGCGCACCAAGACCAACCTGATGGTGTTCCTGCGCCCGATAGTGTTGAAAGGCAGGGACGATTCGAACCAGATTTCGCTCGACCGTTACGACTACCTGCGGGCCGCCGGCAATGCCGCGCTGCCGCCACCTTCCGTGCTGCTGGAGAACCTGGGCGGGCCGGTGCCGCCGGCGCTTGATGCCAACGGCCAACCGATCGGGAGCAACGTGCTAGCCAGGATGCCGGAAAAACCAGCTGAGCAACCATCCCAGCTGGCGCCGGCCATGCAGGGCCTGCACCCGGTGCACCAAGCGCAGCCGGTGCACGAGTTGAATCCGGCGCAGCAGGCGCAGCCGGTGCAAGTGCAGCCGGTGCAGGAAGTGCGCCCGGGTGCGACGAACCAGAGATAAGATATACGAGATGAATAACCTGTTGCCATACGCTTTCGCGCGCGATCACGGCGTGCTGGCGCGTTCGAACGGCGACCCGACCCAGAGCGTGGAGGTGCTGGTTTCAACCGCCACCGCGCCGGCCGCGATCGCCGAGGTGTCGCGCCGCTTCGGCCGCATCGCGCTGCGCCGCATCGAGCGCTCCGAGCTGGACGACGCGATCGCCAGCGCCTATGCCGCCGCCAGCGGCGACGCTTCGCAGGTGGCGGACGAATTCGACGCCGACCTGGACCTGACCAAGCTGCTCAACGACGTGCCGGCGATCGAGGACCTGCTCGAATCGTCCGACGACGCGCCGGTGATCCGCATGATCAACGCGCTGCTGACGCAGTCGCTGCGCGAAGGCGCGTCCGATATCCACATCGAACCGTTCGAGCAGACCTCGGTGGTGCGCTTTCGGATCGACGGCACGCTGCGCGACATCGTGCGCCCGAAGAAGGCGATCCACGCGTCGCTGATTTCGCGTATCAAGATCATGAGCCAGCTCGACATCGCCGAAAAGCGCCTGCCGCAGGACGGCCGCATCACGCTGCGGGTGGGCGGCAAGCCGGTCGACGTGCGTGTCTCGACCCTGCCCACCGGCCACGGCGAGCGCGCCGTGCTGCGTTTGCTGGACAAGGAAGCGGGCCGGCTCGACCTGGGCCACCTGGGCATGAGCGCGGACCTGCTGCCGCAGTTCGACAAGCTGATCAACCAGCCGCACGGCATCGTGCTGGTCACCGGCCCGACCGGTTCCGGCAAGACCACCACGCTGTACGCGGCGCTGTCGCGCCTGAACGCGGCCACCACCAACATCATGACGGTGGAGGACCCGATCGAGTACGACCTGAACGGCGTCGGCCAGACCCAGGTCAACGCGCGCATCGACATGACCTTCGCCAAGGCGCTGCGCGCGATCCTGCGCCAGGACCCGGACGTGATCATGATCGGCGAGATCCGCGATTTGGAAACCGCGCAGATCGCGGTGCAGGCCTCGCTCACCGGCCACCTGGTGCTGGCGACCCTGCACACCAACGACGCCGCGTCGGCGGTCACGCGCTTGCTGGACATGGGCATCGAGCCGTTCCTGCTGTCGTCGTCGCTGCTGGGCGTGATGGCGCAGCGCCTGGTGCGCAAGCTGTGCCCGCACTGCAAGCGCTTCGACGGCACCCACTGGCACGCGGTGGGATGCGAGCGCTGCGGCCACACCGGCTACCACGGCCGGGTCGGCGTGTACGAACTGCTGGAGACCAACGAAGAGATCCGCGCCCAGATCCACAACCGCGCGCCGGAAGCTCAGATTCGCGACACCGCCATGGCCGCCGGCATGAAGACCATGCGCGAGGACGGCGAGCGCTGGCTCCAGGACGGCACCACCACGCTGCCCGAACTGCTGCGCGTGACCAAGGCGGACTGAGATGCCGGCATTCCGTTACGAAGCCGTCGATGGCGCCGGCGTCACCAAAAAGGGCGTGGTCAATGCCGACAGCGCCCGCTCGGCCAGGGCCGACCTGCGCGGCCAGGGCCTGACCCCGCTCTCCGTCGAGACCATCGCGGCCCAGGTCGACGAGACCGGCGCCACCAAAACCCGCGGCTTTGGCGAGCGCCTGTCGCAGGTCGAGCTGGCGCTGTTCACCCGCCAGCTGGCGAGCCTGCTGGAAGCGGGCCTGCCGCTGGAGCAGGCGTTCACCGCGCTGCTCGAGCAGGCCGAGCGCCCCTACGTGCGCGACCTGATCGCGTCGATCCGTTCGGAAGTGATGGGCGGCGCCTCGTTCTCGGCGGCGCTGACGCGCCACCCGCGCGACTTCGGCGACATCTACCGCGGCCTGGTCTCCTCGGGCGAACAGATCGGCCAGCTCTCGCGCGTGCTGTCACGGCTGGCGGACTACGTCGAGCGCCGCAACGCGCTGGTGCAGAAGGTGCGGCTGGCGTTCACCTATCCGGCGATCGTGACCGTGGTCGCGTTCGCGATCGTGATCTTCCTGCTCACCTACGTGGTGCCGCAGATCGTCTCGGTGTTCGCCAACACCAAGCAGAAGCTGCCGGTCCTGACGGTGGTGATGCTGGGCGTGTCGAACTTCGTGCGCGCCTACGGCATCTACATGGCGCTGGCGCTGATCGCCGCAGGGTTCCTGTGGCGCCGCGCGCTGCAGAACCAGGACCTCAAACGCCGCTGGCACGCCTGGCTGCTGGACGCGCCGGTGTACGGCAAGTTCGAGCGCAGCCTGAACACCGCGCGCTTTGCCAGCACGCTGGCGATCACCACCGGCTCGGGCGTGCCGATCCTGCGCGCGCTCGACACCAGCCGCGACACGCTGTCGAACGTGGCGATGCGCTCGCTGGTCGAGCAGGCCACCGCCAGCGTGCGCGAAGGCGTGAGCCTGGCGCGCGCGCTGTCGGCGCAGAAGTATTTTCCGCCGATGCTGGTGCATATGATCCGTGCCGGCGAAATCACCGGCGAGCTGCCGGCCATGCTGGAACGCGCGGCCAACGCCCAGCAGGCCGACCTCGAGCGCCGCACGCTGACCATCGCCGGCCTGCTCGAGCCGGTGCTGATCCTGGCGATGGGCTTGGTGGTGCTGCTGATCGTGCTCGCGGTCCTCATGCCGATCATTGAAATTAACCAGCTGGTGCACTGACCAAGGAGCCCGATGAAGCGTCTGCCCATTCTTTTAAGCCTGCTTGCCCTGATCGTGGTGGCGGCCTCGGTGGCGTACTGGGTGCTGCAGCTGGTCCAGCCGCCGCAGCGCCCGCTCGCCGCCGCCCCCATGGCTGCGGCGCCGCCGCCGCCGATCGAGTCCGCCGCCACGCTGTTCGGCGGCCAGGTAGCCTCGACGGCCACCAACTACACCCTGACGGGAATAGTGGCGGACGGGCGCGACAGCGTTGCGATCATCGTGGCCGAGGGCTCGCCGCCGAAAGCGGTTTCGCTCGGCAAGGAAGTCGCGCCGGGCGTGGTGGTGAGCGAAGTGCATGCGCGCTACGTGATGCTGTCGGACGGCGGCGTCAAGAAGCGCATCGAGCTGGCACCGGAAACCAAGCCTGCCGCCTCGATGGGAGTGGTCCAGCCGGCCGGCAGCGCGCCGCCGGGCGGCGTGCCGCCTGTTTCGGCCGGCCCGGTGCAGCAGCCGGTGCCGGAAGCGCCGCCGCAGCAACCGCTGCAACCGGCGGTGGCCCCGAACGGCAATCCGATGCCGGCATCGGGCCAGGAATCAGCCTTGCAGCCGGCGCAGCAACAGGCGGCGCCACCGGCACCCAATCCCGGCGCAAATCCCGGTGCAAATCCCAACGCAAATCCCGGCCAGACCGCGGCAGCGCCTCCGCCGCAAGTGCAGATGCCGCCACCGATGCGCACGCAAAGCGCCCCGGCGCACGCCAATCCCGTCACCCAGTAATCCTGGCGCGCATTGCGCCGCCGTCGCCTAACGCCGCAATTTCGTGAACGCGGCGAATTCCCACGACCTGAACCCCAGCAGCAGCGTAAAGCCGTCGCGCTCCTCGGTCGCCAGCTTGCGGTCGTTGCGGTGCAGCCGCGCCAGCTCGCCAGCCAATTGCTGGATCTTCTGCGTCAGCTCGTGCGCGCTGGCCATCGACAGCCGCGCCGGCAGGCACATCAAAGTTTCGCCGGGGCCGTCGAAGCGGCCGGCGAAATAGTCGGCCACCACGTTCTCGCGGAAGTACTGTTGCACCGGCCCGTCGGCCAGCCAGCGGAACGCGTTCGACACGCGCAGGCTGTAGCGGTTAAGCGGCTTGAGTTCGATCAGCCCCAACCGGTCGAGCTCGGCCATGCAGCGAATGCATTCCGCTTCCGTCAGCCGGTAGGTTTCGATCACCTGCTCCAGGCTCCAGTGGCCAAGGCAGCAGATCGCCACCAGCAGCAGCTTGGGATTGGCGACCAGCGATTTTTCCTGCGGCAGGGTCAGGGTGTCGGCATGCGGCCGGGCGTCGGCCGCGCGCCGCAGCACGTCTTCCAGCGCAACGCCGGAGGCCTGGCAGATCTGCGCCAGGCGCGATAGCGGCATGTCCTTTTGCCCGAACATGCGCTTGACGCTCGATTCGCTCATGCCGATGCGCT
Organism: Massilia horti; assembly: GCF_004614195.1. Classification (GTDB taxonomy): domain Bacteria; phylum Pseudomonadota; class Gammaproteobacteria; order Burkholderiales; family Burkholderiaceae_D; genus Telluria; species Telluria horti. The sequence goes on from NZ_SPUM01000116.1 coordinate 5,376, forward strand.
CGGCCAGCGCTTTGTAGGTGATGTTGGCCGCGCGCAGCTCGGCGCGCAGCACATCCAGTACCAGTTCGGGGGAACTCATGCTGCTCCTGTCCAATGGGGTAAGTACAAGATTGCAGTACCGAATGTACAGGTATCCGGTACTTCGCACAAGACGCTGGAAGCTCGGCCGCAAAGGAGGGAGACTAGGCTTGTCGGCGGCGCGAGCATCGCGCGCCCGCCAGGAGTCCCGGACAGCAGTCCGGCATGTTGCAGCGATGTCAGATTTTGCGGGCGCAGGCATGCTGGCGAGCACGCCTGCGGCGCATCTCAACTGGCCTGAGATAGCGGGCGCCCATCGCGGGTGCCCGCTGGCGGCCCTCCCTGTATAAAAACTCGACGCCAGACCGGCAAGATCGAGTTCGTCCACAAAAAAGCCAGAGCTTTAAATGACTTTTCGAAAATAGTCTCGCAACGGAAATGCGTTGCGAGATTTGCTGGTAATGTGCGCTGGAGAAACTGAACAGTGAACCAGCAAATATTTGAGTTAATACTCTAAATTCTCAAAAACAGGATTTAAATGTGCATCCGATACGCATCGGATCTGTAACGACAATCAAATGGCTCGCCTTGACCTGCCCGGAGCTGCTAAAAACAAAATGGGCGCGCCTTGCCGGTACAAGGCGCGCCCCATATTGCGAGTGCCGGTCAACTAGTGTTTCTGGCTATCGCAAATCGGCAAATCAGAACTTGTAGCCGACGCTCACACCGACGTTGGTGGTCAAGTTGGTCGGCTTTTGCACTTCCACACGGCCAAAGACGTTAGGAGCAAAGTTGTAGCCCAGACCAACGCCGTACAGGGCGCCGCTGTTGTTGACGTCGTCGCCGTTGAGCTTGCTGTAGCCCACGCGAGCGAACACGCTGAACTGATCCTTCAGCGGCACCGAGCCGACCACCGACAGGTGGGTCTGGTTGACGGTCGCATCGTAGCCCGAGCCGCGGACGTTGTCCCATTGACCCAGGCGACGGTAGCCGAGTTCAACAGCCACGTTTTCGTTCACGTCGTAACCCAGGAAGGCGCCGTAGCTGACCTTGTTGCTGTTGTTGTCCAGAACATCGGACTTGGTGCTGCCAACGTCCACGCCGCCATAGAAGGAGGTGGGAGCAGCAAACGAGGAGGAGGCCAGCAGAGTCAGGGCTGCAGCGGCAGCGATTTTCTTGAACATGTTATTTCCGATCAATATTAAAAATTTCTTATCACAACCCGCGAAATAAATGAATTTGGAGGATTGCTAATTCAAAATTATACAGCTCGAATAAATAACCTGCAGAGACAGTTCAATTTTGCGCGAGTTATCAGCGCCGCATATCGTTGAAATAACCTTGGAGAATATCGCGATGACGCGCGTAAATAATTACCGGAGTCGAAAAAGAAATCGACATTTTGTACAATATGTTTATCGCTGGTCGCTCGTCATTTGCAAATGAAAGCGGCGCATACGGGACCGGAAAAGAAAAAGCCGGGCAAAAGCCCGGCTCGTTTTACACAACTGGACAGCAACGCCATTTAGAGTAGCGCTTGGTCAAAATTAAGGCTATGTCGCCGTCGCCACCGCGAAGGCGGGGGCCCATACTGAGCCGGTGTAGCACGCGGCCTATGGGGGGAACAGCGCCAGTGGCGCTGTTCCCGCCGGGCTGCCGCCGACGGAGCAAGCGGTGGGACAACGCTGGTCGTGGATCAGTTACTCGTCGCTCTCGGGCGTCAGCTTGATCTTTTTGAGCGCGCGCTTGGCCTCCTGCCGCTCGCTTGAGAGTGGTTTGGCGTGGGCCCCGGCCGAACGGTTCTTGGCCAGCGCCGCGAACGGGTTGCGCGGCTTGATGGGTGGGGTAGGCTCTACGCGCAAGCGCATTTTCTGGCGCGTCGCCAGGGCCTTGTTCGCCATGGCCTTCTCCTTTTTAAACGTTGCGGGTCGAGCTTTGGCCCGACCCGCAAGCGGTCACAGTACGTAGCGCGACAGGTCTTCGTTGACCGCCAGCTTGTCCAGCCGCGCGTTGACATAGCCGGCGTCGATGGACACCACCTGGCCACCGGCGTCGCTGGCCGAGAACGAGATTTCCTCGAGCAGCTTTTCCATCACCGTGTACAGCCGGCGCGCGCCGATGTTTTCGGTGCGCTCGTTGACCGAGTACGCGATTTCGGCCAGGCGGTGGATGCCGTCGTGGACGAACTCGATGCGCACGCCCTCGGTGCCCAGCAGCGCCTCGTACTGCTTGGTCAGGCTGGCGTCGGTGCTGGTCAGGATGCTTTCGAAATCGGCGATCGACAGCGACTCCAGCTCGACCCGGATCGGGAACCGGCCCTGCAGTTCGGGGATCAGGTCGCTCGGCTTGGACAGGTGAAACGCCCCCGAGGCGATGAACAGGATGTGGTCGGTCTTGATCATCCCGTACTTGGTGTTGACCGTGGTGCCCTCGACCAGCGGCAGCAGGTCGCGCTGCACGCCGGCGCGCGAGACGTCGGCCCCGCCCGTTTCCGAGCGCGACGCGATCTTGTCGATCTCGTCGAGGAACACGATGCCGTTCTGCTCGACGTTGGCGATCGCCTTCTGCTTCATCTCGTCTTCGTTGATGAGTTTGGCGGCTTCCTCGTCGATCAGCAGCTTGAGCGCGTCCTTGACCTTGACCTTGCGCGGCTTCTTGCGCGAGGCGCCCACGCCGGCGAACATCGTCTTGATCTGCTCGGTCATCTCTTCCATGCCGGGCGGCGCCATGATTTCCATCTGCGGAGCCGAATCGGCCACCTCGATCTCGATGTCGCGATCGTCCAGCGCGCCTTCGCGCAGGCGTTTGCGGAACGTCTGGCGGGTGGCGTCGCCTTCCTTGCTTTCGCTGGACACGTTAAAGCCGAAGTCGCGCGGCGGCGGCACCAGGATGTCGATCACGCGGTCTTCGGCCGCGTCCTCGGCGCGCTGGCGCACTTTCTTGAGCTCGCTGGCGCGGGTCTGCTTGACGCCGATGTCGACCAGGTCGCGGATGATAGTGTCCACGTCGCGCCCGACATAGCCGACCTCGGTGAACTTGGTGGCTTCGATCTTGATGAAGGGGGCGTCGGCCAGCTTGGCCAGGCGGCGCGCGATCTCGGTCTTGCCGACCCCGGTCGGGCCGATCATCAGGATGTTCTTCGGCGTGATCTCGTGACGCAGCGGTTCCTCGACCTGCTGCCGGCGC
>NZ_SPUM01000099.1 GCF_004614195.1 Massilia horti
GCCCAGCTCTGGCGCGCGGTGCACGCCAGCCTGCCGCCGGCGCAGCGCGCCTCGGGCCGCGCGACCGTCCATGAAATGTTCGTCAACGCCTGCCTGGCGGGCGAACCGCCGGCGGGCCGGCTGCCGCGCCGCGTCGTGCTGTTCGGGATGTCGGCCCTGCCATACCAGACGCTGCAGGCGGTCGCCGCGCTGTCGCGCCACACCCAGGTGCTGCTGGCCGTGCCCAATCCGTGCCAGTTCTACTGGGGCGACATCATCGAAGGCCGCGAACTGCTCAAGGCCGCTCGCCGCCGCCAGCAGCCGCGCGGCGGAACCGACTTGTCGAACATCCCGCTCGAGGAGCTGCACGCGCACAGCCATCCGCTGCTGGCGAGCTGGGGGCGCCAGGGGCGCGACTTCGTGCGCATGCTCGACGAATTCGACGGCGACTCGGCCGGCAAGTTCGAGAACCTGCGTGTGGACCTGTTCTCCGAAGGCGAGGGCGAAACCCTGCTCGCGCAACTGCAGGCGGCGGTGCGCGACCTGCTGCCGCCGTCGGAGCATCCGCACGTGCCGCCGCCGGCATCGGACCGCTCGATCGAGTTCCACGTCACGCACAGCGTGCAGCGCGAAGTGGAGGTGTTGCACGACCAACTGCTGTCATGGTTCGAACAAGACCCCAGCCTGCGCCCGCGCGACGTGGTGGTGATGGTGCCGGACATCGACACCTTCTCGGCGGCGATCCACGCCGTGTTCGACCAGCACCGGCAAGGGGATCCGCGCCGCATTCCGTTCGAGATCGGCGACGTGCGCGACCGCAGCGTCGACCCGCTGCTGGTCGCGCTCGAATGGCTGCTGCGACTTCCGCAGCAGCGCTGCCGCCAGAGCGAAGTGCGCGACCTGCTGGACGTGCCGGCAGTGGCGCAGCGCTTTGGACTGGAAGAGGACGAGCTGGCGACCCTTGGGCACTGGATCGAGGGCGCCGGTGTGCGCTGGGGGCTGGACATCGACCATCGCGCAGGCCTGGGACTGGGCTCGGCGGGCGAACAGAACGCCTGGATTTTCGGCGTGCGGCGCATGCTGCTCGGTTACGCGAGCGGGGCGGGCGCCAACTACCGCGACATCGAGCCGTATCCGGAAGTGGGTGGCCTTGACGCGGCGATTGCCGGTTCGCTGGCGCAGCTGATCGAAGCGCTGCTCGAATGGCGCGCGCTGCTGGAAGAGGCGTGCGTACCTGCCGAATGGGGCGTCCGGGCGCGGGCGCTGCTCGCGGCGTTTTTCGATGCGGGCAGCGAATCCGACCGGTTGACGCTGTCGCGCCTGAACGAGGCGCTGCAGTCCTGGCTCGAGACTTGCGAACAGGCTGGCTTTAACGAACCGGTGCCGCTGGCCGTGCTGCGCGAGGCCTGGCTTGGCCAGTTGGACGAGCCGACGCTGAACCACCAGTTCGTCTCCGGCGGCGTCACCTTCTGCACCCTGATGCCGATGCGCGCGGTGCCGTTCCGGGTGGTGTGCCTGCTGGGGATGAATGACGGCGATTTTCCGCGCCGCGCGCGCCAGGCCGACTTCGACCTGCTGGCCATGCCGGGCATGGCGCGGCCGGGCGACCGTTCGCGCCGCGACGACGACCGCTACCTGATGCTCGAGGCGGTGCTGGCCGCGCGCGACAAGCTGTACGTGAGCTGGGTCGGGCGCAACGTGCGCGACAATAGCGAACAGCCGGCATCGGTGCTGGTGTCGCAGCTGCGCGATTACCTCAAGGCCGGCTGGCAGCTGGACCTGGAATTGATCACCGTCGAACACGCCCTGCAACCGTTCAGCCGCCGCTATTTCGAACGGGGCGGCCTGCCGACCTATGCCGGTGAATGGCGCGCGGCGCACGCCGGGCAGGCCACGCCTGAATCCGACGAGCTGCCGCCGTACGAACTGGAGCCGGACTTTCGCCTCAAGCTCGCGGAGCTGGAGAGTTTCCTGCGCCAGCCCGCCCGCTATTTTTTCCGCCGCCGGCTTGGCGTGAGCTTCGCCGCGCCCGACCTGGTGGGGGAGGACGAGGAGCCGTTTGCGCTCGACGGCCTGGACCGCTACGCTCTGGAGAAAAGCCTGCTCGACGACAGCGCCCCACCGGAGCCGCTGGATGAAGTGCGCCAGGCCCTGGAGGCGCGCGCGCAGCGGCTGGCGCGCGAGGGCGTGCTGCCGATCGGACTGGTCGGCCGCCAGTGGCAGGAGGAACTGGTCGGCGCCCTGGTGCCGGTGCGCACGGCGTGGCTGACCTGGCGTGCGCGCTTTCCGGACCCTGCACCGAAACAGGCGGTCAGCCTGGAGTTTGACGGCATCCATCTTGACGACTGGCTCGACCAGTTGCGCGTGGGTGAAGCCGGCACCGCGTGGCTGATGCAGACGGTATCCAAGGTGCTCGACAGCGAGGGCGTGGTGCGCGGCGACCGGTTGATCGGCCCCTGGCTGCGCCAGCTTGCCGCCGCCGCGGCCGGCGCGCACGTGACCGGCATCCTTGTCGCGCGCGACGCGGTGTTGACGGTGGCGCCGGTGGAGCAGGAGCAGGCGCGCGCCGAACTTGCGAACATTGTCGCCCAGTGGCGCCGCAATCTGGCTCGGCCGCTGCCGGTGGCCTGCGTCACCGCGCTCGCGCAACTGCAGGATGGCGATGCGCGCGCCGCCTACGAAGGCAGCTTCAATCGCGGGGGCGAGGTCGAGGACTTGTGCCTGGCGCGCCTGTGGCCCGAATTCGCGGACTTGACGTCAAGCGGCGAGTGGCCCGGCGTGGCCGAGGATGTGTACGGTGGGCTGGCAGCCTGGATCGCGGACGGGATCGCCGTTGCGCGCTTGGGAGGAGACGAACAATGAGTCAACTCCTGGATGCGCTCACGTTTCCGCTGCATGGCTCGCGCCTGATCGAGGCCAGCGCCGGCACCGGCAAGACCTGGACGATTGCCGCGCTCTACCTGCGACTGGTGCTCGGCCACGGCGGGGAGAATGGCTTTGCCCGGCCGTTGCTGCCCTCCGAGATTCTGGTCATGACCTTCACCCGCGCCGCCACGCGCGAATTGTCGAACCGGGTACGGGAGCGGCTGGTGCAGGCAGCGAGCTACTTCCGCGGCGAACTCGATCTCGACGACCCTTACCTTGCGAGCCTGGTCGCGCAGTACCTCACCGAGAGTGAACGTAACGTCGCCGCGCACCGGCTGATGCTGGCGGCGGAGACGATGGACGAAGCCGCGATCTTCACCATCGACGCCTGGTGCCAGCGCATGCTGCGCGAGCACGCGTTCGACAGCGGCAGCCTGTTCGACGAAGAGCTGGTCAGCGACGAGGCCGCGCTGTTCGAAGACGCGGCCCATGACTACTGGCGCCAGCACGTCTATCCTTTGAATCGCGATGCCCTGGGTGCGGTGCTGTCGTGCTGGGGCGACGTGGGGGTGCTCAAGGGCGCGATGCGCGCTCTGGTGGGTCGCGCCGACGCATTCGGCGAGGTGCGCAGCGAGCCGCTGGCGGCGCTGATCGCCCGCACCGAACGGGCACAGCAGGCCGAGCTCGCGCGCCTGAAGGAGGGCTGGCTGGACCGCGCGAACGCAATGGAACAGTGGATCGCGTTTCATCGCGAGCGCAATGCCAAGTGCTTTAACGGGAACAAGATGCGTCCCGATTCGCTGGTCAAGTGGTTCGACGCGCTGCGCGCCTGGGCGCTCGACCCGGTCATGGTGATGCCGGACCTGAACGAGAAAACCTGGTGGCGCCTCACTCCCGACGGCATAGTGGATGCCTTTTCCAAGGATTTCCAGGCCGAGGTGCCGGACTGCTTCGACGGCACGTCCGCCCTGTGCCAGGCCTTGCAGGCGATCGAGCCGCTGTCGCACGCGCTGGTGCGTCACGCCGCCAGCCATATCGCGCGCCGGATGGCGGAACTGAAGCGCAAGAACCGCCAGTTCGGCTTTGCCGACATGCTGGCGCGGCTGAAGGATGCCTTGCTGGGGCCGAACGGTGCGGCGCTGCGCGGCCGCATCAACGAGCAGTACCCAGTCGCACTGATCGACGAATTCCAGGACACCTCGCCCGATCAGTACCGCATCTTTGACCTGCTGTACCGGGTGGCGGACAACGACAGCGCGCACGGCCTGTTCCTGATCGGTGACCCGAAGCAGTCGATCTACGGCTTTCGCGGCGCGGATATCCACAGCTACCTGTCGGCGCGGCGTGCCACCGAAGGGCGGCACTACCAACTGGGCACCAACTACCGTTCCACCGCTGCGCTGGTCGGGGCGGTCAACCGGCTGTTCAGCTATGCGGAGGACGAGCGGACCGGCTACGCGGCCGGCGCATTCCGGTTCCGAAACGGGGACGTCAACCCGCTGCCGTTCGAGCCGGTGAAAGCGGCCGGCCACAAACCGCAGTTGGTCGGGGTCGAGGGGCCATACCAGGCGCTGGCGATCTGCTGCACGGATCGCGACGATATGAAGGCGGACGATTACCGCGACTTTTTCGCGCACCACTGCGCCGAGCATATCGTGGCGCTGCTGAACGACGAGCGTGCCGGATTCCGGGACGGTGCGGCGTTCACGCGCCTGATGCCGGCCGATATCGCGATCCTGGTGCGCGACCGGCACGAGGCGAGCGCCGTGCGGCGTGCGCTGGCAATGCGCAACGTGCCCAGTGTCTACCTGTCGGACAAGGACTCGGTTCTCGACAGCGAGGAAGCCGCGGACGTGCTGCGCTGGCTGTACGCGGTGGCCAACCCGCTGGACGGCGCGCTGGCTCGCGCCGCGTTTGCGACCCGGACGGCGGGCCTGCCGCTGGCTGAACTCGCGCGCCTGGCGTCAAACGAGGCCGAGTGGGAAGCGCGGGTCGAGCAGCTCAAGGCTTTGCACGTGGCCTGGCAGCGGCAGGGCGTGCTGGCGATGCTGCGCCGCTTCATCCACGAGCTCAAGCTTCCCGCACGCCTTTTGGCCGAGCCGGGCGGCGAGCGCACCTTGACCAACCTGCTGCACCTGGCCGAACTGCTGCAGGAGGCGAGCAGCCAGCTGGAGGGCGAACAGGCGCTGATCCGCTGGTTCGCCGAGCAGCTCGAAGGTGTGGGCGAGGGCGGCGACGAACGGGTGCTGCGCCTGGAAAGCGACGCCGAGCTGGTCAAGGTGGTCACGGTGCACAAATCGAAGGGCCTGGAGTACCCGCTGGTGTACCTGCCGTTCGCGGTCACGGCGCGCAAGACCTCCCGCAACAACCGTGCCTTCTTCGAGTACGTGGACGAGGCGGGCGCGCGCCGGATCGACCTGGCGCTGTCGGACGAGGCGCTGGCCGCGGTCGACCAGGCGCGGCTGGAGGAAGACCTGCGCCTGCTGTACGTGGCGTTGACCCGCGCCCGCCACTTCCTGTGGCTGGGAGTGACCGCTGCGGTTGGCAAGAACCGGATGCACGAGTCGGCGTTGGGCTACCTGTTGACCGGCGGCGAGCCGATTGCGGCAAGCGCGCTGCGCGAGCGCTGGGAGCAGGTGCGCGGCGAACTGGATGCGATCGAACTGCACGCGCTGCCGGCGGCAGATGGCTGCACGCAGCTCGACCGGGAGGAGGCGCGGCCGGAGCTGGTGGACGCCACGGCGTTCGCGGGCGAGTTCGAGCGCGACTGGACGGTCGGCTCGTTCACGTCGCTGGTGCGCCATGCCGCCGCCCCTGCTCCCCAGCGCGCGCAGGAGGAGACGCTGCTGGAAGAAGCGCCGGGCGGCTTGACGGCCGCGACCGAGGACGCGCCATGGCACCGCTTCCCGCGCGGCTCCGTCCCAGGCAATTTTTTGCACGAGCAGCTTGAATGGATGGCGCAGGAAGGATTCGACTGCATCGATGATCCGCACTTCGAGGCGCGGCTGACGCAGCGCATCGAACGTGCCGGCTGGGGCAACCGGCAAGAGGACGCGGTGGCGTGGCTGCGCACGGTGGCCGCGACGCGCCTGCCGCCGCTGGGCGCGGCGTTGTCCGAGATTCGTGCGCCGCTGCCGGAGATGGAGTTCTGGTTCCCCAGCGAGCGGCTTGACGTGGCCAAGCTCGACCAGCTGTGCCGCCAGCGGCTGCTGGGCGCTCTGGCACGGCCGCACCTGCCGCAGCGCCAGCTGCACGGCATGCTCAAGGGCTTTGCCGACCTGGTGTTCGAGCACGACGGGCGCTACTGGGTACTGGACTACAAATCGAACGCGCTCGGGCCGGGCGACGCCGCTTACACCAAGGCCGCCATGACGGCCGGGATGGCCGCGCATCGCTACGACATCCAGGGCGCGATCTACATGCTGGCGCTGCACCGGCTGCTGGAAAGCCGGCTTGGCGACGACTACGATCCGGCCACCCAGTTGGGCGGTGCGATCTTCCTGTTCCTGCGCGGGATCGCCAACCCGTCCACCCATGGCTGCTGCCTGCTTGAACCGGACATCGAGCTGCTCGGGGGCCTGAACCGGTTGCTGGCCAACTGACGCGATACGAATGAAACCTGACGACTCCCTTGCCGGATTTTGGCTTGAAACCAGGCGGCTGACCGAGGCGGGCATGCTGCGCCGCCTGTCGGGCGCATTCGCCGGTTTCATCGCGTCGCTCGGCACGACTACGCCCGAGCTGCTGCTCGCATCAAGCGTGCTGTCCGAGCTCGAAGGACGCGGCCACAGCTGCCTGCTGCTGACCGACCTGGCGGCCGGACCCGCCGCGCTCCTGGGTTGGAGCGAGGAAGACTGGCAGGCACTGGCCGGCACTTGCGCGCCCTTGCCGAAGAACGCGAAAGGGTGGATCGCTCGCCTTTGCGCATGCGAGCAGGTGTGGCAGGTGGGCGAGTTCGATTACGACCAGCCACTGGTGCTCGACGGCGAGCGTCTTTATTTGCGCCGCTACTGGCGTGACGAGCGGCTGGTGGCGCAGGCGATTCGTGAGCGAGCCGGCGCGGCTCGCGAGGTGGACGCGCAGGCGGCACGGCGCTGGCTCGACATCCTGTTCACGTCGGCGCGCAAGGCCGAAGTGCCGGACTGGCAAAAGCTGGCGTGCGCGATCGCGCTGCGTGGATCGGTGGCGATCATCACCGGCGGCCCCGGCACCGGCAAGACCTATACGGTAGCGCGCCTGCTCGCGCTGCTGTTCGCAATCGCAGGCGAAGAGGCCGGCCGGCAGCGCATTGCGCTGGCCGCGCCAACCGGCAAGGCGGCCGCGCGCCTGAAGCAGTCGATCGACAAGGCGCTGTCTGAACTGGCCGACCGCGTCGGTGCGGCGCTGCCGCTGCGCGAACTGACCGCGCGCATGGGCGCGGCGCGCACCCTGCACAGCCTGTTGGGCGCGCGCCCCGACACCCGCGCCTTCGCGCACCACCGCGGCAATCCGCTCGATGTCGATGTGCTGATCGTGGACGAGGCGTCGATGGTGCACCTGGAGATGATGGCCAGCCTGCTCGACGCGCTGCCGCCATCCGCGACCCTGATCCTGCTGGGCGACAAGGACCAGCTGGCGTCGGTGGAGGCAGGCGCCGTGCTGGGCGACCTGTGCCACGACGCGCAGGCGGGGGGCTACTCGGACGCCACGCTCAGGTTTGCGTTTGAAGCCAGCGGCGAGCAGATTCCCGAGCAGTATGCGGGTAGCGGCAGTGCACTGGCCCAGCAAACCGTCATGCTGCGCCACAGCCGTCGCTTCGGCGGGCCGATCGGCCAGTTGGCGCTGGCGGTCAACGCGGGCGACGTAACTCGCGCCGGGGAAGTGCTGCGCAGCGGCGACCCGGCCCTGCGCTGGTTCGACCACGCACACCAGCATCACGTGGTCCAGCTCGCGGTTGACGGCTACCAGCCGTATCTGGAACTGCTGGCCGAGGGCGCGACGGGCGAACACGACGCCTGGGTACGTACGGTCTTGCAGCGCTTCGAGGCGTTCCGCATCCTGTGCGCGGTGCGCGAAGGGGAGTGGGGCGTGGAGGGACTGAACGATGCGATCGGACAGCGGCTCGACGCGGCGGGCCTGCTGCGGCGCGGTGGCGAATGGTACGTGGGGCGGCCGGTAATGGTGACCCGCAACGACTACGGAACGGGCGTGTTCAACGGCGACATCGGGTTGACGCTGGCCGACCCGGATCGGCCGGGATCGCTGCGGGTGTACTTCCTGCAGGGCGAGGAAGTGCGCAGCGTGCTGGCCACGCGCCTGCGCCACGTGGAGACTGCGTTCGCGATGACGGTCCACAAGTCGCAGGGCTCGGAGTTCCGGCACACGGTGCTGGTGCTGCCGCAGGACCGAGGCTCAATCCTGACGCGCGAGCTGGTCTACACCGGAATCACCCGCGCCAGCGCTGAATTCACGCTGTTCTCGCCGACCAGTGCGGCGCTGGGCGAGGCGATTCTGCGGCGGACGCACCGCACCAGCGGCCTGCGCGGGATGATCGAGGGCTGATCGGGAGCATGCGTGCCTGGCGAACTTGAGTCGACCGTTAGCGGGGCTCGTAGGGTGGGCAGGGTGAGGCTGGCCAGTGGCCGGCCGAACGCCCACGCGTTCAAA
>NZ_SPUM01000082.1 GCF_004614195.1 Massilia horti
GGGCGGCACGTCGCTTTGCAATGCCCGTTAGGGTGCGCACCTGTGCGCACGCGGTACGGTTGAATTTCGTTGGCTCTGGTACGCATACGTACCGCGTGCGCACGGGTGCGCACCCTACGACTTGCCCGAACACAGTTGTAGGGTGGCGGCTCGTTCGTCGGGCATTTAGCCCGACTCACCCCACGCGTTCAACCACAGGCAGAGTAGCCACGAATTCGGTATTCACGCTTAGTTTGAACGCGTGGGCGTTCGTTCGGCCGGCCACTGGCCAGCCTCATCCCGCCCACCCTACTCGCTAGCGGATCCGATCCGTCTCCAGCGTCGGCCGAACCAGTGGCGCGACGTTGTTCGCATCGGTCACCTCATCCGGCGCGCCGTCCAGCGTCAGGCGAACCCGCAACTGGGCCGGATCGCCCCGTTCCGGCAGCGTCACCTGCACGTCCGCCGTCTTGGGCAGCAGGTCAAGCGGCGCCGCCAGCTCAGGGAAGCGCACCGATGCGATTGCTTTCCCGGCTGCGTCTTCCACGAGCACCAATCCCGCCGGCGTCGGCTTGGCGCCCAGGCTGTGCACCCGGATGCCGAGCACACGGTCCTTGAGCACCAGGTCGTCCGGCGACAGGCCGATGTCCGCCCGGGTCGCGGGGTCGCTGCCCGGCTGCTCCAGCTTGAACTCGTAGACCACGGTCTGGTGCGGCGCAAAATTGAGCTCCACGCTCCTGCCCCGCTCCAGCCGCACGCTGCGTGGGGCGGACGGGTTGTCGGCACGGTCGTCGTCATTGGTATCGACGCCGGAGGTCACGCTCCACGTTCCCGCTGCCAGCTGGGCCCCGGTGATGAAAGCGGTGACCGGCTTATCGCTCAGGTTGTAGGCGATGACCTTGAAGTGCTTCGGATCGCCCTGCGGGATCAGGAGCGCCACGTCTTCGCCCGATGCGCCATTGGCGAAGCGCCAGGTGACCAGGTTCCCCGGATAGAACGAATTGCGGCGATGGGCCACGCCGCCCATCCGGGTACGCTGCAGCATCTCGTTCGACACGTTCACCCGGTCGGTCCACAGGTGCGCATCCGTCATCACCGGGAAGCGCTTCATGTTGAACTGCAGCTCGCGACCGAAGATGTCGGCGATCTCGCGCTTGTCGCCAGTGGTCTGCCAGCGCAGCAGGCGCACCACGTCGCTGTCGTTGCTGCTGCCGTAATTGCGGTCGACCTTGCCCTCGCCGGGATCGCCTGCGCGCAGCATTTTGTCCGCCAGGGCCGGTCCACCCGGCAGGCGGGCGAGCAGGTCGGCGTTCAGCAGGCGCAGCGCGCCGAGGTTGCCGCGCCCCGCCAGGGCCTGGATCGGCCGCAGGTATTTCGCATCGCCGGTCCACTGGTAGGCGGCCCAGAACACGTGGATCGACTCGCCCATGCCATTGCCACTCCCCTTGTCGCTGTCAAACGCGATGGTCGCGGGGTACGACCACAGGCCGCGCTCGTCCTGCTTGCCGTGCGCCAGATAGCCGTCCAGCAGGCGCAGGATCAGCGCGCGTGTGGCAGGCGCGCCGTTGTAGTCGACCAGCAGCAGCCCCGGATGGCTGAGCAAAAAGCCATAGGTGCGCTGCTCGGCCCACGCCTGCTCGTGCGAAATCGTGGTGCCGCTGAAGTAGGAGCTATTGATATGCGTATGCCCGGCCGGATTGGAAGTGAACAGGCGCGGATAATTGCGCGCCACCTCCATCCCACGCTCGATCGCGGTCGGATCGCCCCAGCTCATCTGCATGAACTGGCCGACGGAGTTGATGCCTTCCTCGTACGAGTGCAGCTCGTCGGCCTGGATGCGCCCCAGGCCATTGGCCCACATGCCGTTTTCGTACGTGGCATCGAGCACCTTGCGCTGCGAGAGCGTCACCCGCTCCGGCTGCACGCCCATCAGCGCCAGCGGCACCCAGCTGTTAACCAGGTCCGTGTCGTCCGACAGGCCGCCGCCGAATTCGCCGTTCTCCACCTGGCGCTCGTCGATCCACCAGTTTACGAACTTGCGGTACAGCTTGAGCATTTCCACCTGCCGGAACGCCCACAGCGGCACGCCGGCCGGCGGCGCCGGCTGCACGAATGGACCGAATGGCTGCTCCGGATTCTTCTCGTTCCACAGCGCCCGCGCAAACTCGTTGGACGGGTCGATCCGCAGCACGTCGGACACGTCCAGTTCGAAACGGTGCCACATCGTGTACGGCCGGATGTTGGGGTTCTCCTCGACCAGGAAGGCCAGGTTGTCGCGCGCCTGCTCCAGGCGGTCGGCGATGTGCTCCTTCTTCGCTTCCTCGGCAGGCTTGAACACCAGCCGCACCCGCATGCCATCCAGGCTGGCGGCATCGAAACCGCCGCCGGCGGCGGAGATGGTCAGCATCAGGTTGCCGGTCGGGGGCAGCATGAGGTCGCGCGTATCGAGCCACAGCGTGCGCGCCTCGTTCGGCTTGACCGACACGTTCACGTCCAGCAGGTCGCGTTCCGGCCACAACGGATCGCGCACCCGGATGTTCAGCGGCAGCAGGCCCTGGTGCGTGGCACTGACCTTCAGAGCCGGCAGTTCGAGCGCGACGCCGTCCAGGCCGGCGTCCATGTTCTGCCATCCGTACGAAAAGCGGGTCGGCCCTTCGCCCGCCAGCGGGCTGCGGAAATCGCCCGGCACCAGCACGTGCACGACCGGCATGCCCTTCGGCCGCGCGGGACCTTCGCGGCGCGGTGCGCCCGCGGGCAGCGCCGCCACCGCGCTGCGTTCGCCCGCCACGAAACGCCCATCGATGAAGCTGCGCAGCGGCGCCAGGTTGGGGTACAGGTCGAGCGCGGCGCCGACATCCACCGTGTAGCTCAGCGTGGCCACGCCTTCCGGCACGCGGCCGGGGCCCACGTGGTAAGCGGCGATTTCCTCGATTGGCGTTTCCTGCGCCTTGTTGTCGAAGCGGATTTCGCCGCCCTGGTGGGTGGTCGCGAACTGGGTCGAAGTACGCTCCTGCCCGGGCGCGCGCTGCATCAGCACGCCCTGCCCGTCCCCAAGGGTGCGCACCAGCTGGCCATGCGCCGGCCCGTTGATCTCGATCCGGTTCCAGGGTTCGTCCGGCAGCGTCAAGGTGTACTGCTTGCCGCCCTCCGAGTAGGTATTCCAGTCCGGCAGCTGGAAGTAATCGTTACGGCCCGGCAGGCGCGAGCGGTTGTACACGCCCGGCCAGGTGGTCTCGCGAATCCCGTCGATCCCCTTGAACATTTTGGCCTTGATGTCGCGCGCATCGGTGAACTCCACCTTGCGGATGCGCGTGACCGGGTCCGCCAGGTAGGCCGGCACGTCGCCCTCCCGGTTCCAGCCGTGGCGCAGCCACCATGCCTCGCGCAGCGCCGGGTCGTCCAGCGATGGCGCCGGCGGCAGCACCGGCTGCCGGTGCGCAGCCAGCGCGGCCACCGCGCCGTCGGTCAGCATGCGGTCGTACACGCGCAGCTCGTCGATGTCGCCCCCGCGCATGAAGTTGTAGCGCGACTGCACCTGCCACGGCCCGACGATGCGCTGGAACGGACCGATGCCGTACAAGCCGCTGTCGTACACCGCCTTGATGTCCTTGCGCGCGGCAGGCTTGCCGTTCACCCACAGCCGCACGCCGCTGGTCTCGTCCCAGGCGAAAGCCAGGTGGATCCAGTCGGTAGGCCGTGGCAGCCGCTCCACTTTGAACGACACGCGCGAACGCGCAAGGCCCGTATCGGTGACGAAGGCGTCAAAGCCATGGCCGTTCCAGTCGATGCGCAGCCAGGCCATGTCCCAGTCGCTGCCATCGGCAGAGCCGGCGCGCATGATCGGGAACGGGGTGGCGCCGAGCGGCTGGCGCGGCCGGAAGAAGAACGACATCGTGCCGCGCTGCGCGTAGATGTTGCCAGGTGCCGCCCAGGCCAGCACCACGTTGTCCGCCATCGCCAGCGCAGCCCCCTTGGCCCCATCGCCGGCACGTCCGACGCCGGTAGCGAAGATCGGATCGGCCCGGCCGGCGGCAAAGCTGGCCAGCGCGCCCTGCTCGCCGGTCACGGAAAACAGCAGGCCGGGATCGCCTGCCTGCGCGGCGCCGGCGCTCATCAACGCGCCCAGTGCCACGGCCCGAGCCAGCGGCCGCATTCGCCAGCCTGGCCCGAACAATCCGCGATAACCCGTCCCCACCATCCTCGACCTCGCCTGCATTGCGCCCTCTCCTCCGATCCGGTTTCTATGTTATAAAACTGGTCAGGACAATCGTGTGACTGGACTGACCAGTCAGCACAGTGTGCCGCAGGTCTTAATTACGTGCAACATTTGTACGATTGAGGACAACACATGAAGCCACCCCATTCGGAACCCCGCCGCCGCCTGCTGCGCGCCGGCGTATCGCTCTCGGGCCTCGCGCTTCCGCCCGGCCTGGCGCTGGCCGTCACGCCCGTCCATCACCAGTGGAGCCTGTGGGTTTTCGACAACCTCGAGCGCGTCGGGGGACTGCCGGTCAAGGTCGAAGGCGCGCCGCAGCTGATCGATACACCGCTGGGAACGGCGGTGCAGTTCGACGGCGTGCACGACGCGCTGTTCATCGACCAGCATCCGCTGGCCGGCGCCGCGACGTTTACGTTCGAAGCGTTTTTCCGCCCCGACGGTGGAGCGTTCGAGCAGCGCTGGTTCCATCTGGCCTCGGATGAGCCGGCGCCAGCGCCCGGCCAGCCGCCAGCTTCTCCGCCCAGCGGGACCCGCTTCCTGTTCGAGATCCGGGTGGTGGACGACACGTGGTACCTGGACACGTACACGCACGGCGCGGGCTATGGCCAGACGCTGATATTCCCGGACCGGCGCTATCCGCTTGGGCAGTGGTACCACGTCGCCCAGACGTTCGACGGGCGTATGTATCGCGCGTACGTCAACGGGCAGTTGCAGGGCGAAGCGGAGGTGCCGTTCAAGCCGCAGGGGCCGGGCAAGGCGTCGGTGGGCGTGCGGATGAATCGGGTGAACTACTTCAAGGGCGCGATCCGCGCCGCACGCTTTACCCATGCGGCACTGTCGCCGGCGCAGTTCATGTCGATGCCATGAGCGCTAGGCGTAGGGTGCGCACCTGTGCGCACGCGGTTCGCAAACGCGGCGTAACGAAGCGGCAGCCGCAAGTCGGCATGCGGTGACCGCGTGCGCACAGGTGCGCACCCTACGCCGGGATTCTACGGGCGATAAAAAAGCCACCGGCGGCGAACCGCGGGTGGCTTTTTCGTTCGGGCGCCGCGCGCGTCAGTGACGCCCGTCCGCCGCCACTTGCTCCGGGCGCAGCTTGCCGGCCAGCCGGTCCAGCACGCCGTTCACGTACTTGTGCCCGTCGATGCCGCCGAACGATTTGGTCAGCTCGACCGCCTCGTTGATCACGACGCGGTACGGAACCTCCGGGTGGTTCTTCAGTTCGAAAGCGCCCAGCAGCAGCACCGCGTGCTCGATCGGCGACAGTTCCGTAAACGGCCGGTCGATCACCGGCGCCACCGCCTCGCGCAGCTCGACCGACTGCGCGATCGCGCCGTTGACCAGCGACGTGAAGAACTCGGCGTCGGCCTTGTCGAAGCCGTGCGCGGCGCGGATGTTGTTCACCACCGCCGATGCCGGCTCATTGTTCAGCAGCCATTGGTACAGGCCCTGCAATGCGAACTCGCGCGCGCGATGTCGCGGGGTGCGGTTCTTGTTCGGATTGGCGTGTATGCTCTTTTCACTCATCTTGCCACCTTCCCTCAGTCTTCCTCTGCCTGCAGCTCTTCGAGCGCGATCAGCAGGTTGGCCATCTCCACTGCCACGCGCGCCGCGTCGCGGCCCTTCTCGGCCATGCGCGCCTCGGCCTGCTCGTCGTTCTCGGTGGTCAGCACCGCGTTGGCGATCGGGATGCCGTAGTCCAGGCCGACCCGGGTGATGCCCGCGCCCGACTCGTTCGAGACCAGCTCGAAATGGTAGGTCTCGCCGCGGATCACCGCGCCCAGCGCGATCAGCGCGTCGAACTGCTGGGTCTCGGCCATCTTCTGCAGCGCCAGCCCAATCTCGAGCGCGCCCGGCACGGTCACGTGCAGGATGTCTTCCTCGGCCACGTTCATGTGCTTGAGCTCGGCCAGGCAGGCCGACAGCAGGCCGTGGCCGACGTCTGCGTTAAAGCGCGCCTGCACGATGCCGATGCGGATGCCTTCACCCGCCAGGTTGCTTTCATAAGTTGGTACCGTCATGGCTGCCCTCTTGTTCTGTTTTGTTTGAATGATGAATGGTGAATGCTACCGCGTCTGCCAGTCCGTCAGGCGCCCGGATCGGCCATGTAGCCCGTCACTTCGAGGTCGAAGCCGGCCATCGATGGCATCTTGCGCGGATTGGCCAGGAGCTGCATCTTGCGCACCCCAATGTCCTTGAGGATTTGCGCGCCGATGCCGTAGGTGCGCAGGTCCATCGTGGCGGCGCGGCCGACCGGGCGCGCGCCCTGGGCGTCGAGCGTGGCGAACTGCGCGAACAGCTGTTCCGCGGTCTCGCCGCAGTTGAGCAGCACCAGCACCCCGTTGTCGGCGTGCTGGATGGCCTTCATCGCGCTGGCCATGTTCCACGAGTGGGTGGTCGCCCGGTCCTCCAGCACGTCCAGGATCGACACCGGCTGGTGCACCCGCACCAGCGCTTCGCGATCGCCGGCAATCTCGCCGTGCACCAGCGCCAGGTGCGCCGCGCCGCTCGGCTTGTCGCGAAACGCGATCAGCTTGAAGTCGCCGTACGCGGTCGACAGCGAGCGCTCGGCCACGCGCTCGACCAGCTTTTCCTTCTGGCTGCGGTAGTGGATCAGGTCGGCGATGGTGCCGATCTTGAGCTGGTGCTCCTTGGCGAACTCGATCAGGTCCGGCAGGCGCGCCATGGTGCCGTCTTCCTTGATGATCTCGCAGATCACCGAGGCCGGGGTCAGGCCGGCCATCTCGGTCAGGTCGCAGCCCGCTTCGGTATGGCCGGCGCGCATCAGCACGCCGCCGTTGACCGCGCGCAGCGGGAAGATGTGGCCGGGCTGGACCAGGTCGCCCGGCTTCGCGTTCCTGGCCACCGCGACCTGGATCGTGCGGGCGCGGTCGGCCGCCGAGATGCCGGTCGTGACGCCCTCGGCCGCCTCGATCGAGACGGTGAAATTGGTGCCGAACGAGGTGCCGTTCTTGCTGGTCATCATCGGCAGCTCGAGCCGGTCGCAGATGTCTTCAGACAGCGTCAGGCACACCAGGCCGCGCGCGTGGCGGATCATGAAATTGATCGCCTCGGGGGTCACGAAGTCGGCGGCAAGCACGAGGTCGCCTTCGTTTTCGCGGTCCTCCTCGTCGACCAGAATGACCATGCGGCCGGCGCGCAATTCGTCAACGATTTCCTGGGTGCTGGAGATAGACATGCTGTGTTCCTTGGTACTGGCCAGTTTGCGTAATCCGCTATTTTAAAGGATTTGCCGCGTTTCCACCGACCATCGCCCACGCCGGCGAACCGGGCCCGGCTGCCCCGGGTTCCCGTGGCGAAATCACAACGAAAAGGCCTTTTCAAATCGTTAATTGTAAAAAAGTGTGATTTTTCATGCAACGTTTGGACTTGCCGCGCAGCCAGCCTGCATTATCATTTGATCCACGCCAACACGCACGCCCCAGGCTGCCGGGGCCCCATTCGGAGTTATTCATGCCGGTATCTTGCGTTCGAAACCGCTCCACCGCAGCTGTGGAGCAGAACTGATGGCCACCATTCTAGTCGTCGATGACCGTCCCAGTAACCGCGAATTTTTGCTCACCCTCCTCGGCTTCACCGGGCACCACCTGCTACAGGCCCGTGACGGCGCCGAGGCGCTCACCCTGGTGCGCGCCGAACGGCCCGACCTGATCATCACCGATCTCCTGATGCCGACCATGGACGGCTACGAGTTCGTCCAGCGCCTGCGCGCCGACCCCGAACTGGCCGCCACCCGCGTGATCTTCTACTCGGCCGTATTCGCCGAGCGCGAAATGTCCGAGATGGCGCACAGCTGCGGCGTGCGCACCGTGCTGCCCAAGCCGTGCGACGCCCAGGCGATCTTCGACGCAGTCAACGCCGAACTCGGGCTGGACATGGCGAGCGCGCCGCCCGCCGCGAACAACGCCATTGCCCCGCTGGTCGCAGTCGCGCCCGGCGACCGGCTGGCGGCGCGCCTGGGCGCCCTCGAGCAACTGTGCCTGCGCCTGATCGGCGAGCGCCGGCCCGATGCGCTGGCGGCGGTGTTCCTGCAGGCGGTGAACGACATCATCGGCGCCGACCAGTTGGCCCTGTGCCTGCTCGAAAGCGACGAATCGCGGGTGCGCCACCTGGAAGGGCACGGCATCGACGGCGCGCTGCTGCTCTCGCATGCGCTCGACCGCACTGGCCTGCCCGGCGCCCTGCTCGCCGCGCGCGCGCCGCTGCGCCTGACCGGTGGCGACC
>NZ_SPUM01000120.1 GCF_004614195.1 Massilia horti
GCCGCGCGCAGCCCCTGCAGCGCCGCCAGCAGTTCCGCGCAGCCTTCGGGGGTGGCGGCGCGCACGGCGCCGAAGTCGAGCCGCACGAGCGGGCTCTGGGTTGCCGCTTGCCGCAGGCGCTGCAGGTTCGGGGCGATCTGCCCGTCGAGCACGCCGGAAAACGCCTGCGCCGGGGCGACCCCCGCGTAGGAGCGATCAAGCGGGCCGGGCGGTGTAAGCGGGCTGTAGGCCGGCGGCGAGGTGTCGAACCGGCTGGCGTAGTCGATCGCGATGCTTTCGAATTCGTGCTCGCGGCCGCAAGCCTGGTACAGGTCGAACAGCATCCACCAGGGTTGGCGCTCGTCAGGGGAGAGGCCGGGCAGCGCGGCCAGCAGCAATTGCTCGGCCGCACCCGCCTGGCCGTTGGCATACAGGATGGCGCTTTCCTCGACCACCGGTGCGCTGGAGGGCAGCACGGCCGGATCGGGCAGTTCCTCTTCCAGCTCAGGCAGTTCCTCTTCCAGCAGGGGAATCGCCGGCGCCGGCGGCGGCGCCCATGCGGCTTCGTCGGGGAAGAAGTCGGAAGCCATCTGCAGTTCGATGGCGTCGATCTTGGCGGCGGTGGCGCGCGCGATCTCGCGCTGGCGCGCACGCTCGGCTTCAATCAGCGGCCGCGACGGCACGCCGGCCCGCATCCGGGTGTCCGGGGACGGCGCCTCGGCCGGCGGCCCCTGGTGTTTCTTGAGGAAGGAGAACAGCCCCACGTCGTTTTCCTGTCTTGTGTTCCAGCCGATGCCGGGAATCCCAGCGGCCGGCGCTTCGGCCCATTGCCCGGCCAGACGGTAGCACGGCCGGGCGCCCCGGGGGGCGCGCACGCATGAGCACGATCAAAGGCTGTGCGGCGCCGGCTAGTGTATCCGACGGCAAGGGTTTTCGCCGCGCGCGGGCGGGGGTCCCAAACAAAAAAAGCATGCGGATGGCCGCATGCTTTTTTCCTGCCCGCGCAAGGCGGATCAGTCGCCGTACAGCTTTTGCTTGAGCTCGCGGCGCTGCTGCGCTTCCAGCGACAGGGTCGCGGTCGGGCGCGCGATCAGGCGCGGAATGCCGATCGGCTCGCCGGTTTCCTCGCACCAGCCATAGTCGCCACCCTCGATCGCGGCCAGCGATTGCTGGACCTTCTTGAGCAGCTTGCGCTCGCGGTCGCGGGTGCGCAGCTCGAGCGCGTGCTCTTCCTCGATGGTGGCGCGGTCGGCCGGATCAGGCACGAGCACGGTCTCGCGCAGATGCTCGGTGGTCTCGCCGGCGTTTTTCAGCAGCTCTTTTTCGAGTTCCTGCAGCTTGCGCTTGAAAAACGCGAGCTGTGCCGGGTTCATGTAGTCCTCGTCGCTCATCGCCAGAATTTCTTCGTCCGTGAGGATGCGCTCTTCGGGCTGTGCGGCGGTATTCGGTTTCGTTGTTTTGGTCATGACTTCACTTGCCTTCGATACGACAGAGGTTTTCATTTTATCAGCTAACTCAACCGTCCCCTGGTCCGCAGGGTGGGGGACGGGTGAACCGGCTGCCGTCTCTTCATTGCCCCCGGCCGCTGGCGTCCGGGTAGGCAGGTCCTTGGTGCTGGCCCGGGCCGCAGCCGTCCTGGAGGTGGTGGCCGACTGGGCTGGTCTGCGCGCGGCCGGTCGTGCGGCCGGCTTGCTCGCGGCGGCCGGTTCCTCGGCCAGTCCGGGGGCCGGTGCCGCCTGGTGCGCGGCGCCGGTTGAACTGCTGGGTTTTCTTGGGATCTTGCTTACGGTTTGCTTCATCATGGCACCCCCGTTTTCCCTCGCCCAGCCGGCGAGTCGGCAATCCGGTTACGAACAGGCCGCGCGGGGCGCAGGCCGCGTCAAACCGGAATAGTTTATACCAAACATTGTTCCAAGCCGCGGACAAATACATCTTTTGGTAAATTTTTGCCAATAAACACCATTTTGCTGCCGCGCGGTTCGCCATCCGCCCACTTTGCACCGAGGTCGCTGCCCATTATTTGATGCACACCTTGGAACACGACCTTGCGGTCGGCGCCCTCCATCAGCAGCACGCCCTTGTAGCGCAGCATGTTCGGGCCGAAGACCTGGACCATGCTGCCCAGGAACTGGTCGAGCCGTTCCGGATCGAATGCCCGTTCGCTCTTGAACACGAACGCGGCGATGTCGTCGCTGTGGTGGCTGTGGTGATGATCAATGCCGCAGGCCTCGGTGTGCTCGTGGTCATGGCCGCAGTGCGCGTGCTCATGTTCGTGCTCGTGCTCGTCAGTCGTCAGGAAATGCGGGTCGAGTTCGAGCTTGTCGTTCAGGTTAAAGCCGCGCAGGTCGAGCACGTCGGCGACCGGGGCTTGCCCGAACTGGCTGGTGGCGATCGGCGCGCGCGGGTTGATGCGCAGCAGGCGCGCCTTGAGCTCGTCGAGCGCGGCGGCGTCGACCAGGTCGGTTTTGGAGAGCAGGATCTTGTCGGCAAAGCCGACCTGGCGCTGGGCTTCTTCGTGCCGGTCCAGCTGGTCCATCGCATGGCGCGCGTCGACCACCGTCACCACGGCGTCGAGCAGGTAGTGGGCGCCCACTTCCTCGTCCATGAAAAAGGTTTGCGCCACCGGGCCGGGATTGGCCAGGCCCGTGGTTTCGATCACCACGCGGTCAAACGCGATCTCGCCCGCCGCGCGCTTGCTGGCCAGGTTGCTCAAGGCCTGCACCAGGTCGCCGCGCACGGTGCAGCAGATGCAGCCGTTGTTCATCTCGACGATTTGCTCGCCGGTATCCTGCACCAGGATCTCGTTGTCGATGTTTTCCTGCCCAAATTCATTCTCGATCACGGCAATGCGCATGCCATGCTCTTCCCGCAGAATGCGGTTGAGCAGGGTGGTCTTGCCGGCACCGAGGAAGCCGGTCAGGATCGTGCTGGGAATCAGGGCCATGTTTCGCTATCTGGTCAGTAAAGCCGATCTTGGCTTGGGTAATCGGGGGATTATGCCCCAATTTGTAAAGCGTGGCCATCAACCATGCACGGGCTTGATTCAGCTCATGCTTGGGCGCTTGCTTATTTTGCTCATTTTGACTTTGCGCGCGGATGGGCCTTGTCGTAGACGGCCGCCAGGTGCTGGAAGTCGAGCGAGGTGTAGATCTGGGTCGAGGTGATGCTGGCGTGGCCGAGCAGTTCCTGCACCGCGCGCAGGTCGCCCGACGACTGCAGCAGGTGCGAGGCGAACGAGTGGCGCAGCACGTGCGGGTGCACGTGCACCGGCATTCCGCTGTTGATCGCGTGCTGCTTCAGGCGCGACTGCACCACGCGCGGGCTGATCCGCGTGCCGCGCTTTGAGAGGAACAGCGCGTTGCTGCCGTCGCGCGCGGGCGGGCGCACCGCCAGCCACGCGGCGAGCGCGGCGCGCGCCGGGGCGCCGACCGGCACCCGGCGCATCTTGTTGCCCTTGCCGGTGACCACCACTTCCTGCGCCTCGGCATCCAGCCAGCCAAGCGCGTCCTTGCCGGCAGCCAGGTCCAGCCCGGCCAGCTCGGACACCCGCAGCCCGCTCGAATACAGCAGCTCGAACATGGCGCGGTTGCACAGTTCGAACGGTTCGGCGTGCGCGCGCCGGTTGCCTTCCATCAGCTGCACCGCGTCGTCGACCGACAGGGCCTTGGGCAGGCCTTTGGCGCGGCGCGGCGCGCGCACGCCATCGACCGGGTTGGCCGGCAGCGCGCTGTGCTGGCCCAGCCAGTGATAAAAGCCGCGCCAGCCGGACAGCTTGCGCGCGATCGAGCGCGGTTCCTGGCCGCAAGCGTGCAGTCTGGCGGCAAAGCGTCGGATGTCGGCGTGGGTCAGCGTAGCCCAGTCGTTATGCCCGGCCAGCTGCGCCAGCTCGGCCAGGTCACGCCGGTAGGCGGCCAGGGTGTGCGGCGACAGCCTGCGCTGGGTCTGAAGCTCGGCAAGGTAGCGCGTGGCCCAGTCGTCGCCGGCGCTCATCGATTCAGGCGCGCAGCGGCGCGAGCGCGGTGCTGGCGGTCTCGCCGATGTGCACCAGGAAGTCGGTCGCCATGCGGTCGGTGAAACGTTCCGGATCGGGCGAGCCGAGCACCAGCAGGCCGAAGGTCTCGCCCTTGGCGCGCAGCGCCACCATCACGGTCGAGCGCACGGCCTCAAAGTCGTCGAGCCAGCGCACCGCTTCAAAGTCGCGGTTGCTGCCGCAGTAGGGGGTGCGCAGGCTGGCGGCGAACAGGCGCGCGTCTTCCGACACCCCGGTGGTGTACCAGTTGTCTTCATGCCCGGGAGCCAGGTCCCACAGGCGCAATGTCGCCTGCGGCACCCCGAAGCGCTTGACCAGCCCGTCCGCCACCACGTGCGGCATGTTGGCAACATCGCCGGCGCGCAGCAGGTCCTGGTGCCAGCCGTGAAAGCGGTCGGCGATCGCCGCATTCGCCTCGGCCGTGCGCAGCAGCTCGGCCATGCGCAGCTCCAGCGCACGGTACTTGTCGCGCATGACTTCCAGCTGGCGCTCCTGCAGCGACACGGCCTTGCCGGTCACCGGGCTGGCCAGTTTCAGTTCGCCCAGGAGGCCGGCGTACTCTTCAAAAAAATGCGGGTGGTCGGCCAGGTAGCGGGCGACGGCGGCGGAGTCCAGGGGTGCGGTCATCGAAAAAATGTCGGAACAGTCAATCCGGCAATTCTACCCGACCGCAGGCGCAAAAAGAGGCCTTGCGGCCTCTTGCACCCTACGCGCCTTAGAACTTGTGGCGTATCCCGAACTGCGCCGCGCCGCCGTCTTCGCCTGGACTGGACGTGAAGCCGCCCGGCGAGCCGGCGCTGCCCGGCGAAAACTGCGCATGGCGGCGGTTGTCGATCCAGGCCACCGCCCCGTACAGGTCGGTACGCTTGGACAGGAAGTAGTTGGCGCCGAGCGCGAACTGGAGCGCGTTGTTCCCGGCTTGCTGGTCCTTCAGGTAGGCGACCGAGCCCAGGAACCGGAAGGGGCCCCAGCGGTATTGCGCGCCCAGTTGCGTGCTCCAGCCCCACACCTGCGAATTGGGGATGACGTTGTTGATGAACGCGTTGCGGAAGGTGCTGGCCGTGACCGGGCCGACCGTCGACAGCAGGGTCGGCGCGATCAGGGTGTCAAAGCCGTTGATGTACATCGGCAGCAGCACCGAGTGGAAGTTCGACTGGCGGTGGTAGCCGGCGAAGAACTTGAAGTCCTCCCAGGTGTAGGAGCCGCCGATCGTGGTCGAGGAGAGGCTCGGGGTGTCGTTCTGGTCATAGCCTCGGTTGTAGCCGATGCCCACGTCAAAGCCCATGGCCCGGTAGATCAGGTTCGCCCCCCAGAACTTGTTATAGAGCCCAAAGTAGCCGGAGCCCTTGGCGGCCGCCATCAGTGAACCGGAGATACCGTACTGGGGCAGCACCAGCCGGTACTGGAGCGCGCGCTGCGAGCGCACGTCCACGCCCAGCGCGGTGAAGCCGGCGGTGCCGGAGAGGAGGTTGCCCCAGCTGCCGGCGGTGCCGAATTCGAAGGTGTCGGCGCCGGCCAGCACCTCGTAGTCGGGCGTGTACATGCGTCCCGCCAGCAGGGCCCCGTAGGGGGTGTACATGCCGACCAGCGCGGTGCGGTCGAACAGCGCGTTTTCGATGTTGACCACGGGCGCGCCTTTCGGCTGCAGCGTGGTTTGCACCGCGGACAGGACCGCCGGCGGCAAGGTGGCCCCCATGTTGTTCGTCAGCCAGAAGCCCTGGTTGTCGTTCAGTATGGTCGCCTGCTGGCGGCCGGTGGTGACATCGACCCGCGCCTCAAGGTTGAACACCGCCTTGTAGCCGGGCATGATCTCCTCGACGCCCTTGAAGCCGAGGCGCGAGCCGTCGGCGCCGCCGCTGATGATCTTCCACGGGCCGCCGCGCTGCCACATGATGCCGGCGTCGGCGATGCCATAGATCTGGACGCTGGACTGGGCAAGTACCGGGGTTGCAAAACAGGTGCCGATCAGTGCGGCAAGTAAGCTCTTTTTCATCGCATCTCCATTCAGTCGTTAAACGGACACACAGAACTCGACTACTTGGTTGATCAAGTGCGTCACCGTGTTCCAGCAACTGCACTGCACGCGGTGACGCGGTTGTGCAAAAACTACAGGCCCCAGATGCACGAAGGGCGGACCCGGTTTCCCGGGTCCGCCCTTCGCGGTTTCCTGCTAAACGGGGCTTAGCCCCGCATCAGCTTAGAACGAGTGGTTCATGCCGATGTCGTATTGGTTCACTGCCGAAGGAATCGCCAGTGCGCCGGAGGCGGTGGTGATGTCCTTCTTGCGCGACGCATCCAGGTACACATAGGTGCGCTTGGACAGGCTGTACTCGTAACCCAGCGACAGCTGCTTGGTCTTGGCGGCACCATCCGGGTGCTTCTGGCCGTAGCCTGCCAGGATCTTGCCCGGGCCCATCGCGTAGTTCGCACCCAGCACCCATGCCTTGGTCTTCGAGTTGGTCGGGCGGGTGTGGCCCTGGTCCTGACGGGTGTAGGTCAGCATCAGGCGCAGGTCGGTCACCGGAGCGATCGAGCCGCCCAGGGTCCAGACCTTGCTTTCGACCGCATTACGCTCGTAGCCGATCATCGCGCCAGCCGGACCGTTGTTGTAGGTGCCGCTGATCGAGAACGGGTTGGCCGACGCTTCCGAGTTGGCCGGGAACTGCGGGTTGGTCGGGGTGCCGTTGCCGACCACAGCCTGGCCGCCGTTGGCTTCCTTGGTGGCGACGGTGCTGTTGAACTGGAAGCCGT
This sequence comes from Massilia horti, assembly GCF_004614195.1. Taxonomy (GTDB): domain Bacteria; phylum Pseudomonadota; class Gammaproteobacteria; order Burkholderiales; family Burkholderiaceae_D; genus Telluria; species Telluria horti. The sequence goes on from NZ_SPUM01000120.1 coordinate 6,761, forward strand.
TGATGACGTTCGAGTTATACCAGATCGCGTTGGCCCAGCGGTTGTTCGAGCTGCCTGCCGGATCGAGCGGCTGCGAGGTGTAGCCGGCGACGGTCAGGTCGGTGTAGAAACCAACCGGGGTCGGCAGGCCGTGCCACGGGTCGAACGCTGCCACGGTTTCCTGGTACGCAGGGCGGCCACGGCCGATGCGGACCATGCCGAAGTCGCCGGCCAGGCCGACGCGGCTTTCGCCCTGGAACAGCGGACGGTTGGTGGCTTCGACGGTACCGGTGTCCGGCTCGTAGCGGATTTCCAGCTGGAACAGTGCTTTCAGGCCGTTGCCCAGGTCTTCGGTGCCCTTGAAGCCCAGGGTGTTGGCGGCGCGCTTGCCAATCTGCAGGGTCGAGCCGCTTTTCTTGATCAGGCCAACGTCGACGTTACCGTAAATCTGGACGGCAGTTTGTGCGTGCGCCATGCCGGCGAAAGCACCAAACATTGCCAGTGCCATGAGAGATTTTTTCATGTATTAGAGTCCTTATAAAGTGAATCTCGGAAATTCGGTCATGTTCCAGGACGATGTTGCCGAATCTCGGATGCTTGAACCTTAAATGCTTAAAGCGTCAAGATTGCCGGATTAGTCAATTATGAGGCTGTCACTTGGTGGAAGGCCAATAATTCGATTCGTGCTGTTGTATTTTCGAAACGCGACGCTATGGTCAAAACGACAACGTTGTGGTTATTTCCAGCAATGTCGCTGGCGCTTGATTGTTTGTGCGACATCAAGAATCGGCCGGTTCCAAACGAATCGGCCTCCCTGCTGACTTAGACTTTGCCCGAACTGACGACCACGGCGACGCGTTTCGGGGATTTCTTGTATATTCGCAACTTTGGCCCATGCTGGCCGGAGCTGTATCCACACCCCCGCCCTCGCTGTACGCCCTTCTCCGACTCACCTGACTAACGACGACAACGATGGCTAATCGTGAAGAACTCGCGATCATTCGTGGCGCGCGTGCCGGCCGCACCGAGTCGCAGCTGGCGCTGGGCAAGCTCTACCTGTTCGGCAGCGCCGGGCTGCCGAAAAGCCTGCCGACGGCGCTGCACTGGCTCGAACGCGCCGCCCAGCAGGGCTGCGCCGACGCCTGGAAGCTGATCGGCAGCCACATTCCACTGGAGCTGGCCCGCCAGGGCGCGCCAGTCCTGCTGCGCTGGTACGAGCGCGCCTATGACGACGGCGTGGTGCGCGCCGGCCTGGTGTTCGCCCAGCTGGTGCTGGGCGAAGGCGCGCCCGAGCCGTCCGCGGCGGTGCGCGGCAAGGCCCTGCG
>NZ_SPUM01000006.1 GCF_004614195.1 Massilia horti
ACCTTCATCAAACGCCCACACTTATCGACTGTTGATTGTTAAAGAACCGTTGTTCTGCACTACTTTGCTGCGCTTTGCGAATCGTTTTGTTCGTCAGCAGCAGAGAACGAGATTATGAGGTGTTTTCTGATGTTCGTCAACCCCTCTCTTCTCGCGTCACACACAGTTTCCTGTGTGATATTGCCAGCTTAACTACTTGATTTCGTTAAGCTTTCCTGGCATCGCCGAAGCGGACGCGAACTATAGCAAACGCTCGAAGCCATTGCAAGGACTTCGTGATGTCTGGCGTGCGTCAAGGTGCGTCGCGGGACAAAACCTGCGCCGCCGCGCCTGGATACAGGCGCTCGAGTGTAACGCCAGTGAGCTTGGCCACCACCGGCTCCACCAGCGCGACCGCAGCGGTGGCGTCATGCGCCTCGCGGACCGCCTTCCACAATCGCGCCAGGTCCCCGGTCTGATGCAAGGCTTGCTCGACTTCGGCCTGCCAGAATGCCGGCGCCTCACCTTCCACGAAATTGCCGCGCCCGCGGCCGAAATGCGCAACCGCCAGGTAGCGCAGCACGGTACCGACCAGCAGGGTCTGCAGGAATGCGTCGGCAAATTGGACGGTAGGCTGGTCGCGATCGGTGCCGACATTGAAACCCCACGCCGCACCGGCCATCGTCAGCGCGCCGACGATCGCTCCGAGCAGCGCGCCGCCGCCGACAGTGAGCCCGCCGGTCATCAGGTCGGCCGACAGGCCAGTCGCCGCGCCCGATACCACCGCACCCAGCAGACCGGCCTGCCCCTTGTCGAGCGGCGCCCGGATCGCAAAGTTTTCGCGCACCCGGGCGTTGATCTTGACCGCGTCGCCGGGATCGAGCTTGTGCAGCACCAGCAGCTGGGCAGTTGTCCTGCCGATCTGCTGCTCGAGGCGCTCCACCAGCAGCGCCATCGCCTCTTCCTGCCTGCGCTGCTCGCCCTTGCCCAGGCCTACCGCCTTCAACGCGGACCTGAACAGGCCGCTGCCTTCGACATCGACGGCCTGGCGATCACGCGCGGCGCTCGCGAGCTGCCCGGCGATCAGGTGCAACGACACCTGGTAGCGATGCTGGTTAATCGCTTCCCACGCCGCGAGCAAGCGCTCGTAACCGGGGCACTTGGCTTCGTCGAGCAGCTGGCCGACGCGTTCGTAGAACACATGCTCGTGCACCCAGCAGCGCGCGAATGCATCGAGCGGCAGCACGTCGCGCACGATTGCGTACTGGTCCAGGTGCCGGCGCCAGCGTAGCTGCTCCGCCTGCTCCAGTTCGCCGGGCCGCGGAGGCCCAAGCTGGTTGAGCAGGACCACCACCGGCTTACCCAGCCATTCGAGAATCCGCATCTCGGCCGGCAGGTAGCCGGCGTCGCGCGGATCCTCCGAAGAATTGACCAGGTAGAGGACCACGTCAGCCGCATCCTTTGCCGCGCGCAGCGCCTGCTGACTGAGCCAGAACGGACGATCGCGGTAACGGTCGAACACCTCGCGCAAGAACCAGCCTATCGGATTGCCCGACATGGCCAATCGCTTGAGCAGCCGCACCGAATCGCCGAAACCCGGCGTATCCCACAGCAGCAGCGTATCGCCGGCTTCGGTGGTTTGCAGGGTGTGCGCCTCCGCGAACACGGTAACGTGCGCCGCGTCGCGCACTTCGCCGACATCCACGCCAACCAGCGTACGTGCAAGCGTCGTCTTGCCGTTGTTGGTGTGCGAAACGAGTGCGAACTGGATTTTTACGGGCTGCCCGTTCATCGCGCCGCCGATACGGAGAGGCCCGAGCCCAGGTCGAGCGGGTACTTCGCGGGATGCAGCAGGTTGACGATCGTCGCGCTCGTGCGGTGGAAGCTGCAGAACTGGCGCCACAAGGCGATGCGTTCTTCGACGCGGCCCTCGAGACCCCGCTCCACAAGCGCCGATTCGTCCACCAGCACGGCCACGCCGCGCGGCGCATGAAGCACCAGGTAGTCCAGAAAGTCACCGTGGTTTTCCTTTTCAGGGGTTGCCGTCAGACTGAACAACGCTGCGGTGATGGCCACGGCCGGGTCGTCGAGCCGCGCGTCGCGCAAGGCTTCCTGCGGCTCCTCTCCGTACGGACAGGTGGGCCGCAGCATGAGCTGGGCCTGTTCGCCCAACACCATCCTCGCGACCGCCACCAGGCCCTTGTGCCGCTCCTCGTCGACGGTAAAGCTGTATGGCAGCACACGCAGTACCGTCGGGCCGGTGCCCACACCGGAACGCCCGGACAGCTTGCGAAAGTATGGCTGGTCCAGCTCGAGCGGGAAATTGCGTGCCAGGCGCCCGGCACGCCAAGCCGCAACCAACGCGAGCGCAAGGCGCGGAACCACGACCACCAGCAGCAGGGTGGCTGCGTACAGGTGCACCCAGCGCGCGCCGCCAAGGGGGGAAGGCGTCTGGGCAAAGCGCAGCGCCTCGATGTCCGCGACCGAAAAGCCCTGCAATGGGAATACGAACAAGGCCGGTGCGAACAGCACGGAGAGGATGTCATGTACCTGCTGCGCATTGAGGAAGGTGCTCTCCCAGCCTGCGGCGTACTGCGTCAGCAGGCCACGCGCATACAACGAGGCGATTGCGCCAAGGGCGAACATCGCCGCGGCGAGGTGGATCGCGCAGCTCAGGCGTGCACGCACGAGCGGCCGCGCGAGTTGCGACCATTCGCTCATAAAACTGGCGACACCCGCGACCATGGCCGGCGGCAGCTTGCGCGGCAGCGCGGCTTTGCCGACGGCGAGCCGCCGCAGCAGGCCGGGGCCAGCCCAACCCGTTTGCTTGCCCGGCACCAGAAGCCACACCAGCAGTATCAGGTACACGAGCAGGTTCCAGCCGATGATCAAGAGGAGTGGCGCGGAGAGCAGGTCGACACGGTGGGGATTGCCGATCCGGTCCAGGACGGCGCCGGCCAGCAGGGCGAGCACCGGCAGCAGGACGGACCAGGTGGGCATCAGGGTGCGTCGATGGAGGAATGCGCCGAACGCCGGAACGCGTTCGGCAAGCCGCTTGAGAATGAGTTCGGCGCGCTGCTGAAGGAAATGCTCGACCGTCGCTTCGGACCTGGTCTCGGCCGCCTGCCACTGCGCCAACTCGCGCGCGCTGCGGCTGGCGTAGAGCCGGTCGTCCTCCGACAGGACCTCGTGCTTGCTGTCGGCAGTCTCGATCGCGCGCATCAGGACGACGCTTCTTGCCACCTGCTCGTTCATCTCACTCCCGTCTTTAATGAATCGGCAACATCCGTCGATCGCATTGTGCCTCAGTTTGAGCGACGGGAGAGCGCGCGGCGATTGCGCCCGGGGTGCCGGCCGCCGCAACCATAGGGCTGATAGGGCCAGGGCTGGCAGTCAATCGGCGCCAAGACAAATACCCGATTTGCCGCCTTCAAGGGAAATCCGCAGGCCCGGCGACTCGACGTGGTAATACAGGGCAATGATCTTCCACTCGTCGTCAAATTTATAGAGCTGGATACTGTTCACGCCGACGAAATCGGGTTTGGCAGCATTTCTGTCGGTACGGGACTCGACAACGCTATAGACGGTGGCAAAGCGGTCATAAGTCTTCACCTCACGCGCCACTTCGCACTCGTAAAAAGGCTTGGGCCGCGGGCGACCTTGAGCGGTGATGAAATCCGCAGCGGAGGTGCGAGTGAAGACCGGCTTATTTTCTCGATGGGTTCCACCAAAAACGACTCCGTCAGGTTGAAAGAGTCGGCCAAGCGTGGCGGCGTCTCCAGGCTCACCTGCCGCGTGGCTCAAGGAAGGCCACAGTGCGGCGACGGTTTGTTCAGGTGTCGAACCGGCTGATGCGCCCTGCGCAAGCAATGCGCCAATGAGCAAAACAAGAATTCGCACGGGTTTCCCCTTGAGTAATAAGAGGACCGCAGTATAAGCCGCCGCATCCGATTCAAAACATACAAACAAAAAAGCCCGTCAGTTCGCGGCTGACGGGCTTCCTCTTGGAACTAGCCTGACGATGCCCTGCTTTCAGACTGACTGTGGATGGTCAGTGGTACCCGAGTAACCGGTCTTAAACCAAGGCGTAGACGGAGCCCGAACGTAATTCCGAAAGATAAAGCCCCATGGGAGGATCAAGGGAATAAGCACAACACCGACAGCAGTTTCCAATAGAGTATCTCGCGCATATTCATTCAACCCTGGACCCAGCCACATCGGCAAAGCGAACGCCACGATCCAGAAAATCTTCCAGCCAAGCTCGAATATGAGCAACGGCAGCATCTTGAGGGGGTAACGCAACCCAAGCAACGAAAGCAAGGAAAGGGTTCCAAGCATCGCTTGCACAACCGTATGACTGTCCACGACCTTTGAGGATGGCGAAAGAATTGCCGGCCAAACGTAGATGCTCAAGCCGACCGCGATGAACAGATACAGGCTCCGTAACAAGTAGAGTCTGAGGGTGCTGATTTCTGACATGACGTTATTCCTTTCTATGGCAAATAAAACGGAACTCCTGTTACGGACTCGCCGCCGTTCGCAAGCAACTTCTGCCTACTCAACTTCCTTAAGAACCTTCTCGACGGCAGCCAGGCGGGTCGCGACGTCTGCCAGCGTTGCATCGATGGAAGCCAACCGCGCCGCGGCCTCAGCCTGAGCCGATACTGCTCCTGCTGCTATTTGCCGGTATGCCTCGTCACTCGCATGGCGAGCCTTTGCCTGCTGAATGGCCGAGAAGTACTTCATTCCAAAGACGATCAAAATCGTTCCAAGCGGGAGGCCGAGCGTTATTACGTACATAGTTTCGGACATGAAGATCTCTCTACTTCTCAAGGTTGGTGGTCAGGGACTTCTCTGCCTCAGCGATGGCGGCCGGCGTGAGTTCGATGTGAAAACTACTGACTTCGAAGTAGTTGAGCGCCTTGCCATCCTCCGATAGTTCATGCCGGCTAGTTACGAGGCCGGCGCTTTCAAGCTTTTGAAGATGCAAATGCAGCAGCGGACGACTGATGCCAATCTCCCGCGCAAGCTGGCTTACGTAGTTGCGTCCCCCTGAGGCCAACGCCGCGATAATTCGCAACCTGTGCGGATTGGCCAGCGCAGCCAGGATCGCCAGCAGCTGATCGCCTTCAATTTTGTCGTTTTGATCTTTCACGTGTAAAAAATAACTTACACATGAAAGCATGTCAAGCGATGGATTGCATCAGCCAAGAAAATTTCTATTGATGTTGAGATTGGGGCGGGTGACCGCTGTTGCGAAGACAGGGGAGGCCGGGGCCGACCTTTGGTAGGTATTTGAGCGACGTGGCGGGTGTACGTCGCCCAAATGAAGTCGTGTTCAGAGCTGCCAGGACAGCTTGACGAATAGTTCGTCCTGGCGGTGCCGCGGGTCGTAGCCCGGCGTTTCTCCATCGGATAATGTCATCCCAATGTAGGCCGCAGTACCGAGCCCGGCCGTGTGCTCGTACACGAATGAACCTGTGTTGCCGCGGGTGCGGGCTGCGACGGGAAACAGGTAGTACTCGGGATTGCGCGCTGTGCGCGACTTCTGCAAGATCATGCGCAGGCTGTCGCGCGGCCCGAAGTGGTAGATGCCGTTCAGCTGGAAAGCCTGCTCGGTGTACAGCCGTTTTCCGTCTTCCGCTCCGTTGCGGCCATTCACCCAGCTGACAGAATACATTGGCGCAAGCTCGATCCGGTCGTGCGGGCGCAAGGTGCCGAACAGGGACACCACGCCGCCCTTGCCGCGCCGGGAACTGAGGTACTCGATCTCGTCCCCCAATTCCATGGTTGCAGAGACCTGAGAGAACAGCCGTCCAGGCGTCGCGTCCAGCTTGGCCCACACCGTGCGCTGGCGGAACAGCTCGCCGCCCTGCTTGATGCGGATCGCGTTGGCCGGGCGTACGCGCACGTTCAGCTGCAGGTCGTACGGCCCTTTCACGAACAGCCCCGGGCTGTAGTCGTTGTAAATCACGTTGCCGTTGTAGTCGAACTTGCGCTCGGCATGGATGTAGAGGTTGAAGTCGTTCCACATGCCGGTCTTGCCGAATTTTTTCGTCAGCTCGGTCCCCCACATGCGCTCCCCGGCCTGCGAGATAAAGCCGTTGTCGTCGCGAAAGCCCACGCTCACGTCTTCCAGCGCGGCGTTCACGGCGTAATGGTCGCTCTCGTTGTGGTAAATGACTGTAGCCGCGTGGCCAGTCGTGCGCGGTCCTTTCTGCAGGGAGCCATGTGCGTCCGGCTGGGCGGTCGTGCTGGACATCAGCAGCTGGCCGGTCAGGCGCTCGGTATCAGTGCGCTGCCAGCGGAAGTCGGTGCCGAGCACCCGGTTGTAGCCGCGCCCGTCCACGAGGGTGCGGTCGGACAGCAGTCCGCCGAGGGTCAGCTGGTCGCCCTTGTACACAGCCCGTGCAATCGTTGCCTGGGACGAGAAATCCTGGGCTGCATAGTCGGTGTTGTACGACTTCGGAATCAACACCTGGCCGCCGCCGGCGTCGCGCGTGGTCAGCACCGTCACGTCGGTGCGCCCGTCACGCCGGGTGTAGCGCGCGCCCCAGTTGGGGTCGGTGATGGCCCGGGTGTAGATGGCGCGGAAGGAGGTCTGAAGGATGTCGCTTCCGTCGAGAAAGAAGGGGCGCTTCTCAGGCACGAACAGCGCAAAGCGTGTGTTGCCGGACAGCTGGGGCGCATCCAGTTCGATCTGCGAGAAGTCCGGGTGGATGGTGGCATCGATGACGGTGGCCGAGTCCGGGCGCACCTTGAGGTCCAGCGAAAGATCGCGGCCGCTGTAGTCCCGGTCCGGCGTACCTTCCCAGCGGTCGCGGCCTTTGCGCAGCACCAGCTGCGGCGTCGCGGTCCAGTTCAGTCCGCTCGGCAGGTCGTTAAAGCCGTCGATTGGCTCGGCGAAGCACATCAGGCAATTCGACGACTTGGTGACCGGGGCCGAGAAATTCTTGTAGCGCTGGTCGCGCACGATGTTGCGGAACACGAGAAGGTGCCAGTTCGGGTGCGACGCGTCGTAGGCTACCGAGCTGAACGGAAGGCGCACCTCGGCGCTCCAGCCGCCGTCGAAGCGCGCCGTGACCACCTGGACGTCGTAATCGAAGGCGTAATCCTCCTCGCCAGAGCTGTTGAGCATGCCGTCAGCGAATGCCCCCCTGGCGTTGAAGTAGAGGATCTGCGCAGCCTGGTGCGCCCCGGTGGCGTCGATGAACAGGCCGATGAAGTCCTGGTCGCCGCTGATCTTGTCGCGCCGGAAGAAAGGAGCGCGGATCTGCGATGGCTCAGGGTCGTATGCCTTGATGCCGACATAGACGTATTTGCTGTCATACATCAGGCGCACTTCCGTCTTCGATTTGGACGGAACCCGGTCGAGCGGCTCGTTCTCGAAAAAGGTGTCCTTGACCGGGGCCCTTTGCCACGCGGGTTCGTCAAGTGCGCCGTCGAGTTTCACGGTCTCTGTCGCCTGGAGCCGGTGAGCCTGAAAATTTGCAGAAGCGGGGCCGGCTATCAGCATCAGCGCGGCACACATGGACAGTAACCTGGTCATTTTCTCGATCGGCATTCTCGTCATGCCTTGGCGGTTGTTTTGGTTCGTCTGCACTGTATGCGCGCCTGCCGGGCCCAGCCAGTGCCGTGCGATAGGCTGCATTTTTTGTAGGACAGGAGGTAACGAGCGGCGACGAACGTTGCCGCGAAGGGGGCCCATTGTGGTGGCGTCAGCTAACCGGGACCAAAAAGCAAAAAAGCCCCGTCTGCGCTAAGGCAAACGGGGCTTTTTCTTATAACTAGCCTGACGATAACCTACTTTCACACTGGTTGCAGCACTAT
>NZ_SPUM01000062.1 GCF_004614195.1 Massilia horti
GCCCGGTGCCGCGCGCGCACGAGGCGCGCGTCGAGAAGCGTTACCAGGCCGCGGTGGCCCAGGTGCAGCACCATGCCGATGTCGCGCGCCGCGCGGCCGGCCTGGCGCAGGCGGGCATGTTGCGCGACAAGCTGCGTCTGGTGCAGGAGCTGGAAGCTGCCGTGGCCGCGCCCGGCGAACCGGCCTCTGACGACTGGTCCGGGCGCTGGTCCGCGTTGCCGGCGGTGGACGCCGATTTCGAGCGCGCGCTGGCCGCGCGTTTTGACGCCGCGCTGGCGGCGTTGTCGAGCGGGCGTGAGGCTTACGCCCACGAGCTCGAACAGAACCGCGCGCGGCTGCTGAATGACCTGCTGCGCCTGGAGATCGCGGCCGGCATCGACAGCGGCCCGGAATTCGCGCGCGAGCGCCTGCGGCTGCAGGTCGAGGTGCTGCAGTCCTCGCTCAAGTCGGGACAAAAGCCGGCCAGCCACGCGGTCGAGCTGCGCCAGCTGGTGGCGCTGCCGGCGCTGGCCGACGCGCGCACCGCATCGCGCATCGAACACCTGTTGATGCGTCTGGCCAAGGAGGGAAAATGATCGAAGTGCGGGTACAGGCCGGGGACTTCGACCTCGGCCAGGAGCTGGCGCGCCTGCGCGCGGGCGATGCGCGGGTGGGCGGCGTGGTGAGCTTTCTCGGCACCGTGCGCGACATGAATGACGGCGCGGCGGTGGCGGCAATGGAACTCGAACACTACGCCGGCATGACCGAGCGCGCCCTGGAAGAGATCGCGGAGCGCGCCAGCGCGCGCTGGCCGCTATTCTCCGTATTGATCATCCACCGCGTCGGCCCCCTCAAGCCCCTGGACCAGATCGTGCTGGTGGCGGTCGCCGCCGCCCACCGTGGCGAAGCCTTCGCCGCCTGCGAATTCATCATCGATTACCTCAAGACGGACGCCCCGTTCTGGAAGAAGGAGCAGACGCCGCAGGGCGCGCGCTGGGTCGATGCGCGCGTTCACGACGACGCGGCCAAGGCCAGATGGGAAACCCGATGAGCTGGCTCGCGGTGGGGGTGGGCGCCGCCATCGGCGCCTGGCTGCGCTGGGGCCTGACCTTGTGGCTGGCACCGCTGCATTCGCACATCCAGCTCGGCACGGTGGCGGCCAACCTGGCCGGCGGCTACCTGATTGGCCTGGCGCTCGGGTTCTTCGCGGCTTTCCCAGGCCTGTCGCCGGAATGGAGGCTGTTTGCGATTACCGGCTTTCTTGGCGGGCTGACCACGTTCTCCAGCTTTTCCGGCGAGTCGATGACGCTGCTGCAGCGTGGCCATTATGGATGGGCGTTGGCGCATGGGGCACTGCACCTGTTTGGCTCGCTCGCTTTCTGCATCATGGGCTATGCGAGCTGGAAGGCGGTCACGACATGACCCATTCGCCCTGCGCGTGATCTGGTCTTCTTGAAAACGTCTTTGGCCGTCCCAATCTTGCTCTCAAGTTAAAACTCACCAGGGGAGCAATACCATGCGGCAAGACAAATTGACGACCAAGCTCCAGGAGGCGCTGGCGGACGCCCAGAGCCTGGCGGTCGGCAACGAAAACCAGTACATCGAACCGGCGCACCTGTTGCTGGCGCTTCTGAACCAGGACGACGGCAGCGCACGTTCGCTGCTGCAGCGGGCCGGGGTGAACGTGGGCGGGCTGACCAATGCTCTCAAGAATGCGCTCGAGCGCCTGCCCAAGGTGTCCGGCACCGGCGGCGACGTGCAGGTCAGCCGTGACCTGATGGGGCTCTTGAACCTGGCCGACCGCGAAGCACAAAAGCGCGGCGACCAGTTCCTCTCGTCCGAGATGGTGCTGCTCGCCCTTACCGAAGACAAGTCCGATGCCGGCCGCCTGGCGCGCGAACATGGCCTGGCGAAGAAGGCGCTCGAATCGGCGATCAATGCCGTGCGCGGCGGCGAGTCGGTGAACTCGGCCGAAGCGGAAGGCCAGCGCGAAGCGCTCAAGAAATACACGCTCGACCTGACCGAGCGCGCCCGCCTGGGCAAGCTCGACCCGGTGATCGGCCGCGACGACGAAATCCGGCGCGCGATCCAGGTGCTGCAGCGGCGGACCAAGAACAACCCGGTGCTGATTGGCGAGCCGGGCGTGGGCAAGACCGCGATCGTCGAAGGCCTGGCCCAGCGCATCGTCAACGGCGAGGTGCCCGACAGCCTCAAGGGCAAGCGCGTGCTTTCGCTCGACCTGGCGGCCCTGCTGGCCGGCGCCAAGTACCGCGGCGAGTTCGAGGAGCGCCTGAAGGCCGTGCTCAAAGAGCTGGCCCAGGACGAGGGCATGACCATCGTCTTCATCGACGAGCTGCACACGATGGTCGGCGCCGGCAAGGCCGAGGGCGCGATGGATGCGGGGAACATGCTCAAGCCGGCGCTGGCGCGCGGCGAACTGCACTGCATCGGCGCCACCACGCTCGACGAATACCGCAAGTACATCGAAAAGGATGCCGCGCTTGAGCGCCGCTTCCAGAAGATCATGGTCGACGAGCCGAGCGTGGAGGCCACCATCGCCATCCTGCGCGGCCTGCAGGAAAAGTACGAGCTGCACCACAAGGTCGAGATCACCGACCCGGCGATCATCGCCGCCGCCGAGCTGTCGCACCGCTACATCACCGACCGCTTCCTGCCGGACAAGGCGATCGACCTGATCGACGAGGCGGCCTCCAAGATCAAGATCGAGATCGATTCCAAGCCCGAGGTGATGGACCGGCTGGAGCGCCGCCTGATCCAGCTGAAGATCGAGCGCGAAGCGGTCAAGAAGGAGACCGACGAGGGATCGATGCGGCGCCTGGAACTGATCGGTGAGGAGATCGCGCGCCTGGAGCGCGAGTACAACGACTACGAGGAGATCCTCAAGGCCGAGAAGGCGGCGGTGCAGGGCACCACCCACATCAAGGAAGAGATCGAGGGTGTGCGCCTGCAGATGGAGGACGCCAAGCGCAAGGGCGATTGGGCCAGGGTGTCGGAGCTGCAGTACGGGCGCCTGCCCGAGCTCGAGCGCCAGCTCCATTCGGCCGAGGAAGCGGCCGAGCGCGCCGAGGGCGACGGCAAGCCGCACCTGCTGCGCACCCAGGTTGGCGCGGAGGAGATCGCCGAAGTGGTCTCGCGCGCGACCGGCATTCCCGTGGCGCGCATGATGCAGGGCGAGCGCGACAAGCTGCTGCACATCGAAGACGTGCTGCACCGGCGCGTGGTGGGCCAGGACGAGGCGATCGACGCGGTGGCCGATGCGATCCGCCGTTCACGCGCGGGACTGGCCGATCCCAACCGGCCGTATGGCTCGTTCATGTTCCTCGGGCCGACGGGTGTGGGCAAGACCGAACTGTGCAAGGCGCTGGCTGCGTTCCTGTTCGACACCGAGGACGCGCTGATCCGGATCGACATGAGTGAATTCATGGAGAAGCATTCGGTGGCGCGGCTGATCGGTGCGCCGCCGGGCTACGTCGGCTACGAGGAGGGCGGCTACCTGACCGAGGCGGTGCGGCGCAAGCCCTACAGCGTGATCCTGTTGGATGAGATCGAAAAGGCGCATCCGGACGTGTTCAACGTGCTGCTGCAGGTGCTCGATGATGGCCGCATGACCGACGGCCAGGGGCGCACGGTCGACTTCAAGAACACCGTGATCGTAATGACATCGAACCTGGGTTCGCACAAGATCCAGTCGATGGAAACCGACGATCCGGCGGTGGTGCGCCTCGCGGTGATGGCCGAGGTGCGCACGCACTTCCGTCCCGAGTTCATCAACCGGATCGACGAGATCGTGGTGTTCCATGCGCTCGATGAGAAGAACATCGGCCAGATCGCCAAGATCCAGCTGCACTATCTCGAGGAGCGTCTCGAGAAGATGGAGATGCGGCTCGACATCAGCGAGGCCGCGTTGCAGAAAATCGCGGAAGCAGGCTTCGATCCGGTGTATGGCGCGCGTCCGCTCAAGCGCGCGATCCAGCAGCAGATCGAAAACCCGCTGTCCAAGCTGATCCTGTCAGGACGCTTCGGGCCGAAGGACACGATCCGGGCCGACGTCAGGAACGGCCAGCTCGTGTTCGAACCGCAAGCGCAGGCCGAACTGGCCAAGTAAGCATCGGGCTAAAAGGAAAGGCCAGGCTCGCCACATTGGGCGAGCCTGGCCTTTATTTCATTGGACGTTCTTTACTTCGCGGTGCGTTTGGCGTTGCGGGCGAATGCTCCCATCGCCAGCAGGCCGCCCATCATCAGCGCCAGGCTGCGCGGCTCCGGCACGTCGCGGCTGGGTTCGGCTGGCGCCGGCGCCAGGTTTTGCGCCATCAGGCTGCCGGCTTTCTTGTTGTTGCCGTCGAAGAGATTGACCTTGATGAAAGGCGTGTCCAATTTCGCCAGATCGGTGGCTCCCGTGAACGAGAACTGGAAAATCATATTGTCGGTCAGCGCAACGTGCGGGCCCACCAGGCACACATTGCCCGGGCTGGTGCCGCCGCCGCAGCCCATGCCGTTCAATTCGTTGGTCGACTGGCTCCAGCCGGCGGTGCCGCCCGGCGCGGAGATCAGGGCGAAGGAGCTGAAGCTGCCCATGTCCTTGAGCATCAGGCCACCAATACTGGCGGCGTTGGTCCAATCGCCGGTGTGGGTGGCGGCGTCGATTTGCAGCGTAAAGATGTTGCCGGTGGTGGTCGACGTGAACGTCACGCCTTGGTAGGTAAGAACGCCTGCGTTGGCAGAGCCGGCCAGGCCGGCGGCAAGCGCGAGTGCGCACAGCTTACGCGAAAAAGCTAGTTTCATCGGATGGCCCCTGGTTTTGTAGGAAGTTGTTCAAAAAATCACAGACGTGTCTATATTGAAATGTTTTTAAGAAATTTGCAACTAATAATTACAAGCCTGTTGTTTTTTATTTATGCCGCACGCCGTCTGTCTCTGCCCTTCCTCAAAACACCTGGCTGCCGATGGCTTAAACCTGCCGCGTGTCAATTTCGGTTAATGAACAAATCCTACCATTAATCATGACGCTTTTCATCGTCAAGGTGCCTTTTTTCCACATCGCGGAACCTGTCCCCCACAACGTGAAAAGCGCAGCAAACTGGCTCATGGCTTGCTTCCCATTTTAAGAAATTTCGTCTCGCATCATGGAAGTTTTCTCCTAAGTGACTGATTTTAGGCGATAAAAAAAAGGTGCTGTGTCTTATATAAGAGTGATTGTGCCGCGCACAATCGGTCTATGATTTCACCAACGGATTTCACTTCACACCAACTCAGCAACTCAGCTACTTTTCAGGAGAAAGACCATGGCAACCCGTGAACAGCAGATCGCCGCCTTGCAGCACGACTGGGAAACCAACCCGCGCTGGCAGGGCGTAACGCGCAACTACACCGCCGACGACGTGGTCCGGCTGCGCGGTTCGCTGCAGATCGAGCACACACTTGCGCGCCGCGGCGCGGAAAAGCTGTGGGACCTGGTCCACAACGAGCCCTTCGTCAACGCGCTCGGCGCGCTGACCGGCAACCAGGCAATGCAGCAGGTCAAGGCAGGACTGAAGGCCATTTATCTGTCCGGCTGGCAGGTCGCTGGCGACGCCAACCTGGCCGGCGAAATGTATCCCGACCAGTCGCTGTACCCGGCGAACTCGGTCCCGGCGGTCGTGCGCCGCATTAACAATACTTTCATGCGTGCTGACCAGATCCAGTGGTCTGAAGGCAAGGATGACGTTGACTTCTTCGCGCCGATCGTGGCCGACGCCGAGGCCGGCTTCGGCGGCGTGCTCAACGCCTTCGAGCTGATGAAATCGATGATCGAAGCGGGCGCGGCCGGGGTGCACTTCGAGGACCAGCTCGCTTCGGTCAAGAAATGCGGCCACATGGGCGGCAAGGTGCTGGTGCCGACCCGCGAGGCGGTCGAGAAGCTCACGGCGGCGCGCCTGGCGGCGGACGTGATGGGCGTGCCCACTATCCTGGTCGCCCGCACCGATGCTGAGGCGGCCGACCTGTTGACTTCCGACGTCGACGCCAACGACCAGTCGTTCTGCACCGGTGAGCGCACCGTCGAAGGCTTCTACCGTACCCGTCCTGGCCTTGAGCAGGCGATCTCGCGCGGCCTGGCCTACGCACCCTATGCCGACCTGGTCTGGTGCGAGACCGGCAAGCCGGACCTTGCCTTCGCCAAGGCGTTTGCCGATGCCATCCACGCCAAGTTCCCGGGCAAGCTGCTGGCCTACAACTGCTCGCCGTCGTTCAACTGGAAGAAGAACCTGGACGACGCCACGATCGCCAAGTTCCAGAAGGAACTGGGCGCAATGGGCTACAAGTTCCAGTTCATCACGCTGGCCGGCTTCCATGCGCTCAACTACAGCATGTTCAACCTGGCGCACGGCTATGCGCGCCGCCAGATGGCTGCCTTCGTCGAGCTGCAGGAAGCGGAATTTGCCGCCGCCGAGCGGGGCTTCACGGCCGTCAAGCACCAGCGCGAGGTGGGCACCGGCTACTTTGATGCGGTGACCCAGGCCATCCACCAGAACCAGAGCTCGACCACGGCCCTGCATGGCTCGACCGAGGACGAGCAGTTCTTCGACGAAAAAAAGGTCGCATAAACCCAACCTGTTGTCCTGCACCGCAGCCGGCTACCGCGCCGGCTGCGGTTTTTTGTATTTCAGTGGGATAATGTCGGATTGTTCGCCCGGCGCCTCGCCGCGGCGGGCCGCACAACTTTCTTAGATTGGAATTCCACCCATGTTGAGCTACCGCCACGCCTTTCACGCCGGTAACCACGCTGACGTCCTCAAGCATTTCGTCCAGGTGCAACTGCACCTGTACATGAACCAGAAGGACACCGCTTACACCTACATCGACACCCACTCCGGTGCCGGCGTGTACGCGCTCGACAGCAGGGAGGCCACCAAGAACGCTGAGTTCGACACCGGCATTGGCCAGTTGTGGGGCCGCACCGACCTGCCGGCGCCACTGGCCGAATACATGGGGCTGGTGCGCGGCATGAACCCGAGCGGCAAGCTGCGCTACTACCCGGGGTCCCCCTACGTGGCGGACCAGGTCAGCCGGGAGCAGGACCGACTGCGCCTGTTCGAACTGCACCCGTCCGACAGCAGGATCCTGGCGGAGAATTTCCGCAAGGTCGAAGCGCACAAGGCCGAGCAGGGCGAGCGCGCACGCGGGCGGCGCGTGATGATCGATCGCGCCGATGGCTTTGGCAGCCTGAAAGCCCTGTTGCCGCCGCCCTCGCGCCGCGCGCTGGTGCTGATCGACCCGCCGTACGAGGTCAAGGACGACTACCGCAAGGTCTATGAGGCGCTCAGGGAGGCGCTCGGCCGTTTTCCGACGGGCATCTACGCCGTCTGGTATCCGGTGCTGCAACGCATGGAATCGCGCCAGTTCGCGGACAAGCTCAAGCGTTTGCCGGCCAAGGAATGGCTGAACGTGACCCTGACCGTGTCCACGCCGGGTCCGGACGGCTTCGGCCTGCACAGCAGCGGCATGTTCATCCTCAATCCCCCTTACACGCTCGAGCCGATGCTGCGTGAAGTGATGCCTTACCTGGTGCAGGCGCTGGGCAAGGACGCCGGCGCCCGCTTCACGATCGAAAAAGGGACGCAGGTGACCGGCGCCGCAGCGGCGCGCGTTGGCACGGGCGGTACGCCGCGCCAGCCGGTGGGCAATGCGCGCCGCGCCAGCCCGCTGTCCGGCGCTGGCAGCC
>NZ_SPUM01000086.1 GCF_004614195.1 Massilia horti
GCGCCTGACCGGTGGCGACCCGCGGCTGGCCGCCCTGCCCGGCTGTCCTGCGCCGGGCGCCTTCCTCGGCCTGCCAGTGCGCGTTCCGCAGAACCTGCACGGCTGGATGTACTGCGTGCGCGGCCCCGATGCGGTCCCGTTCTCGGAGGAGGACGAACGCATTGCCGCGACCCTCAGCGCCCAGCTTGCGGTCGCCTACGAGAACCTGAACCTGTACCAGGTCGTCCAGCGCCACGCCGCCCAGCTGCAGCTGGAGGCGACCGCACGCGCGCGCGCCGACGCCGCGCTGCGCGAGAGCGAACACCGGCTCGAGCTGGCGCGCCAGGTGTTCGACAGCACCACCGAAAGCATCATGATGACCGACGCCCACGCCAACATCGTCGCGGTCAACCCGGCTTTCGAACGCATCACCGGCTACCGTGAGAACGAGGTGATCGGCAAGAATCCGCGCCTGCTGCGCTCCGGCCGCCACGACCTCGCCTATTTCCGCAAGGTGTGGGACAGCCTGCTCGAACACGGCCAGTGGCGCGGCGAGATCTGGAACCGGCGCAAGAGCGGCGAAATCTACCCGGAGAGCCTGTCCATCAGCGCCATCCGCGACGACATGGGCGGCTTGACGGCCTATGTCTCGGTCTCGTCCGACCTGTCGGCGCTCAAGGCCGCGCACCACAAGCTCGACTTCCTCTCCAACCACGACTCGCTGACCCGCCTGCCGAACCGCTCGCTGCTCAACGACCGCCTGCGCCAGGCGATCGCCGCCGCGCTCGAGGGCGGCAACCTGCTGGCGGTCCTCTTGTTTAATGTCGACCGCCTCGCGCGCATCAACGACAGCCTGGGCCACGCCGCCGGCGACCTGCTGCTGCGCCAGGTCGCGCGGCGCGCCAACGCGCTGGCGGGACCCACCGACACCCTCGCCCGCCTGTCGGGCGACGAATTCGTGCTGCTGCTGACCCGGTGCACGGAAATCGACGACGTGATTGCCCGCGCTCGCCGACTGATCGACGAGATCGCGCAGCCGGTCACCATCGGCGGGCACGACGTGGTGGTCACAGCCAGCGTCGGCATCAGCATCTTCCCGCGTGACGGCGCCACGCCGGGCGACCTGCTGCGCGGCGCCGACGTGGCGCTGGCGCACGCCAAGGAGGAAGGCCGCAATGGCTTGCGCTTCTTCAAGGGCGAAATGAACGCCCACGCCTTGCGCTGGCTGTCGCTCGAAACCCACCTGCGGCGCGCGATCGCGCGCGACGAGCTGACCCTGCACTACCAGCCGCAGGTGCTGCATGGCGATGGACGCATCGTCGGAATTGAGGCGCTGCTGCGCTGGCACAGCCCGGAGCTGGGCATGGTGCCGCCGGGCGACTTCATCCCGCTGGCCGAGGACGCGGGCCTGATCCACCAGATCGGGGAATGGGTGATGCGCAAGGCCTGCCGGCAGAACAAGGCGTGGCAGGATGCCGGGCTGCTGAAGGTGCCGATCTCGGTCAACGTCTCGGCCAACCAGTGCAGCGGCGGCGGCCTGCCGGCGCTGGTGCGTGAGGCGCTGGATGCCTCGGGCCTTGAGCCGCGCTATCTCGACATCGAACTGACCGAAAGCGTGATGATGGGCGACTACGCGGTAGCCCAGGCCCAGCTCGCCGAGCTGCGCTCGATGGGTGTGTCGGTCTCGCTCGACGACTTCGGCACGGGCTACTCCTCGCTCGGCTACCTGTCGCGCTTTTCGCTGGACAAGCTGAAGATCGACCAGGGCTTCGTGCGCAACATCACCAGCGACCCGCGCAGCGCAGCCATCGCCCAGGCCACGATCGCGCTGGCCCACGGCCTGTCGCTGGGCGTGGTGGCCGAAGGCGTCGAAACCTTTGCTGAACGCGACTACCTGGCCGCTCTGGGGTGCGCGATCATGCAGGGCTACCTGTACAGCCGCCCGGTGCCAAGCGACGCCATGGCCCGCCTGCTGGCCGACGGGTATGTGGCGCGCTGAACATCTCCGAATACGGCTGAGCCCGGGGTACAATGTCCGCGAGACAACAACTGGATGCGCCCCATGACCAATAATATCGTCAGAACCGTTTGCCTTGCCGCCCTGCTCGGCGTCTCGCTCACCGCCCAGGCAGCCCTCGACCTGAAGGCCAAGATCGTGCCCGGTCCGCAGGTCAAGGTGGGAAAGCTCGCCAACGGCCTGACCTACTACATCCAGAAGAACAAGAAGCCCGAACAAAAAGTCGAGCTGCGCCTGGTGGTCAAGGCCGGCTCGATCCTCGAGGACGACGACCAGCAGGGCCTGGCCCACTTCGTCGAACACATGGCGTTCAACGGCTCGACCCACTTCAAGAAGCACGAACTGATCTCGTACCTGCAATCGATCGGCGTAAAGTTCGGCGCCGACCTGAACGCGTACACCAGCTTCGACCAGACCGTCTACGTGCTGCCGCTCCCGACCAGCCGCAAGGAGAACATCGACAAAGCCTTCACCGTGCTGGAGGACTGGGCCCAGGGCGTGACCTTCAACGACGCCGACATCGACAAGGAGCGCGACATCGTGCTCGAGGAACTGCGTCTCGGGAAGGGCGCGGCCGACCGCATGGGCAAGGTGCTGCTGCCGAAGATCTTCAACGGCTCCAAATACGCCCAGCGCCTGCCGATCGGCCAGGAAGACATCATCCGCAACTTCAAGCCCGATACCCTGCGCCGCTTCTACCGCGACTGGTACCGCCCCAACCTGATGGCGGTGGTGGTGGTCGGCGACATCGATCCGATCGAGGCCGAAAAGCTGGTCAAGTCGCACTTCTCCAAGCTCAAGAACCCGCCCAATGAACGAGCGCGCCAATACGCGGCGATCCCGCTGCGCACCGAGACCGAGGCAGTGGTCGTCACCGACAAGGAAGCCACCACCAACACCCTGCTGATCCGCTACCCGGTGCAGGCGGTGCGCGACCTGTCGACCGTGGGCGCGTACCGCGAACAGCTGGTCCAGTCGCTGTTCGCCGGAATGCTGGGCCAGCGGCTGCAGGAACTGTCGCAGCTGCCCAACCCGCCCTTCATCGGCGGCAGCAGCATGCTGAGCCGCCTGACGCCGCGCTACCGCTCGTACAACTCGAACGCGCTGCTCGGCACCGGCGGCGCCGTGCCAGCGATCGAAGCGCTGGTGCAGGAAAACGAGCGCGCACGCCGGTTCGGATTCACCGCAACTGAGCTGGAGCGAACCAAGAAGAACGTCGTGCGCGCCATCGAGATCGCTTACAACGAGCGCGACAAGACCGATTCAGGCGCCTACGCTGCCGAATACATGCGCAACTTCCTCGAAGGTGAGGCGATTCCCGGCGTCGAAGCCGAATACCGCTTCGTCAAAGAGCTGGTGCCGGGCATCACGCTCGAAGAGATGAACGCCTATGCGCGACGCACCATTCCCGCCGACTCGGGCAAGCTGGTGGTCTACACAGGCGTCGAGCGCAAGGACATGCCGCCGCCAAGCGGGGACGAGCTGCTCGCTGCGATCACCGCCGCTGGCAAGACGCAGGTGACCGCGCACGACGACAAGGCGCTGGCGGCAGCGCTGATGGACAAGCCGCCAAGCCCCGGCAGCATCGTGGCCGAATCGCAGGACAAGGCGCTTGGACTGACCACGCTCACGCTGTCCAACGGCGTCAAGGTGATCCTGAAGCCGACCGATTTTCGCAATGACCAGGTGTTGATGAGCGCGGCGCGCTTCGGCGGGCAGACCCTGTTCGACGACAAGGACATCATCAACGCGCGCTACGCCAACTCGATCGTAGGCAGCATGGGGCTGAAGGACTACTCGCCCCTCGACGTCAGCAAGATCCTGGCCGGCAAAGCCGCCATGGTCAACATGGGCCTGGCCAACTACACCGATGTGGTCACCGGCAGCGCCGGCGCCAGCGACGTCGAAACCATGCTGCAGCTGGTGTGGCTCAAGTTCGCCGGCGTACGCCGCGACGACGACCTGTTCAAGTCCTACATCGGCAAGCAGGTCGAACTGGCGCGCAACCGGCTCGCGCAACCCGGCGCGCGCTTTGGCGACACCATCATCGCGACTCTCTACAACAACAATCCGCGTGCGCCGCGCCCGCTGCGGCCGGAAGAGTTCTCGCAGATCAGCCTCGAACGCAGCATCGAGATCTACCGCGAGCGCTTCTCGAGCGCGAGCGGCCTGACCTTCGTCCTGGTGGGCAGCTTCGACCCGGCGGCGATCAAGCCGCTGGTGGCGACCTACCTGGGCAGCCTGCCCACGCCCGAGATTCCCGTCACCTACCGCGACGTGGGCATGCGCCCTGTGACCGGCGTGGTCAAGCGCGAGGTACGCAGCGGCGCCGACGACAAGAGCACCATATCGCTGACCTTTACCGGAGACGCCGAGGTGTCCGAGGCTGAAGAACTGCGCCTGGCCGCGTTGATCGAGGTGATGAACCTGCGGATCATCGACGTCCTGCGCGAAAAGCTGGCCCTGATCTATGGCGGCGGCATGAGCGGCGGGATGGGCCGGATACCGTACGGGCACTACTCGATCAGCGCCACGCTCCCCACTGGACCGGCGAATGTCGACAAGGTGCTGGAGACGACGTTTGTGGAGATCGGGCGCATCAAGCGCAACGGGCCGGAACCGCAAGAGCTTGAGAAGGTCAAGCGCAATTGGCTCGAGAACCACCGCAAGGCGCTGCGCGAGAACGGCTACTGGCTGGGGCAAATTCAGTCCGCGCTGACCGAGGGGAAGGACCTGGCGTCGATCCTCAACTTCAACAAACAGGTCGAGGCGCTCACGGCAGAAGACGTCCAGGCGGCGGCGCAGCGCTACTTCAATACGGACAACTACGTGCAGGTGGTGCTGTACCCGGAGAAGACCGGCACGCAAGAGAAGGCGAACGGGGCGCAATAACAGGTAGTGCTTAATGGAGGCGTAGGGTGCGCACCTGTGCGCACGCGGTACGTATGCGTACCAGAGCCAACGTTATTCAACCGTACCGCGTGCGCACAGGTGCGCACCCTACGACAAGACGCCGCTGTCTCCAGCGGCGTTTTCATTCGCGCTTACTTCAGATAGCGGTCAAACCACGCCAGCGTCCGTTCGCGCTGGTCGCGTTGATGCTCCGGCTTGCGGATCGCATGTCCCTCGCCGTCGTAGATGACGAGCGAGGTCGGCACTCCCATCGCGCGCAGGCCGTGCCAGAACTCGATCGACTGCGCCGCCGGACATTCGACGTCACGTTCGCCGACATAGATGAAGGTCGGCGTCTTCGCGGCCTTGATCGATTCGATCGGCGAGGCCGCGCGATAGATCGCCGGGTCCTCGTACGCGGAAGCGCCGAAGAACGGAATCATCCAGGTATCGATACCGTTCTGGCCGTAGTAGCTGATCCAGTTCGCAATGCCCGCTCCGGCCACCGCCGCCTTGAAGCGCTGGCTGTGCGTCACGCCCCACATCGTCATGAAGCCGCCATACGAATGGCCCATCAGACCGAGCCGCTCGCCGTCAATAGGCGCAGTCTTGATCGCGGCATCGACGCCGGCCAGGATGTCGCGCCAGTCGCCGCCGCCGAAATCGCGCTTGTTGGCGCTGCTGAACTTGGTGCCCTGGCCATAGCTGCCGCGCGGATTAGGCAGGAACACAAAATAGCCGTTGCGGGTCAGGTCGCGCAGCAGCGGATTGCCACGCTCGCCATCCGGCACGAAACGCGGAGTCGCGGCAGAGGCTGGCCCACCGTGCACCTGCACGATCATCGGGTACTTCTTGCCGGCCTCGATCTTGCGCGGCCCAACCAGCCAGCCCTGCACGTTGAAGCCTTCGTTGGTCCAGGACACGCTCTGGCTGCTCACCTGCGATTCGAAGCCGTCGTTGTCGTGGGTGATCGCAGCGAGCTGCGGCAGGCGGCCGGCGACGATGCGCGGGGCGTGCTCGTAATCCTCGTGCACCGAGGCGGCCACCGCGCCGTCAAGACTGAACACGAAACGGCCGTCGCGCGAGCCGGCAGCCGTCACCGGGCCTGACCACAGCGTGCGCGTGGTTCGCGCCGCCGGGTCGATCGCCACCACCGCCGAATCGCGGCCCGCAAGCACCGACGCCAGCAGCTGGTTACCGCGCCAGACGATGCCATTGAACGATCCGGCATAACCGGGGGTCACGTCGACCGGCTCGCCACCGGACAGCGGCACGGTGTACACATCGCCACCGATCGAGCCGAAATCGCTCATCAGGCCGCCGATGAAGGCGACCGTCTTGCCGTCGCTTGATACGCGCGGCATATTCATCTGCATCTTGGGCGCAGCCACGATGCGCAGCTTGCCGGTCGCGGCATCCACGTGGCCGAGCGTGGCGACCCACCAGTTGTTGTCGCCGTTGCCCTTGGCGCTGGTGACGACGAAGCCCTTGCCGTCCGGGGTCCAATCGTATTCGTAGACGAAGGTGTCGCCAGGTGACACCAGTTTCAAGTCGCCACCGGACGCGGGAACGAGCGCGATGCGCTGCTCGTCCTCGTTATCGGCCAGGCCAATCTCGCCGACCAGGCGCGCGCCCGCCTCGACGGCCCCGGTCAGCTTCTTCGCGTCGACAGTGGCCAGCAATGCCAGTTGGGTGCCGTCCGGCGACCAGCGCGCGGTGCTTGCGACGCCCTTGATCGTGGTGACCGGCGTCAGCTTGGTCGCGGACACGCCGCTGCCCGCTTCAAACAGGCTGCGCAAGACGTACACGGTGGCCGTGCCGGCCTTGGAGTCGGAGGCGATGAATGCCAGCGACTTCTGGTCCGGAGACCAGGACGGGAAATCGTAGGAGCAGGTGCCGCAGGGATCGATGTCCCTGATGATCTTGCCGCTCGCGGCATCGCGCACGACGATCTTGGCGTGCGGGCGCTTGCCCTGCTCGCCCGTGTCCAGCGACTCGATCGCTGCGAGATGCGTGCCATCGGCGCTCAAGGCCAGCATGCGGTATTCGCGCAAGCCCTGTGGCGCCGCCGCGTGCGCATGCGCGGCCGCGAGCAGCACTGCGGTCACCGTGGTATTTACTAATGCTTTTAAATGAGTCATCTCCGCTATCCTGTTCTTGTTTTTGAAATCGTAAATACGGCAAACCGGCGGTTCGTCAGTGCGAAACCGATGAGGCTGCCTGCACAGGAGTCTACGCGAAAAGATGCGTGAATGGACAGGACTGGCGTAGGGTGGGCGGGTCTCCCGCCCACGCGTTCAAACAGAGCGCGAATCTAGCGGACACAGGGCAGCGCTGCCGCTGGCTGAACTATCGTAACGTGAAAGAAAGCACTGTACGGATGTGCAGCGTCCTGACCTGAGTAGG
>NZ_SPUM01000073.1 GCF_004614195.1 Massilia horti
GGCGCCCCCCTTGGCGGGAACCCATGCTGAGCGTCATTTCACGCTGCCTATGGGGTCAACCCGTAGGGTGTGCAGCTTTGCTGCGCACGCGGTGCGAACTATGCACAGCCTTCGTCGCCACCGTCCCGGGGCCTGTTGGCTGAACCGCTGATGGTGTTCGCAATCCGCGTGCGCAGCAGAGCTGCACACCCTACGGGATGCGCTGCGGGTTGAAACGCCCACCCGGCGCTTCGTTCTCTGCGCGTTGTGTAGCTTGCAGAATTTAGTTAGCTCAAAAATCGTCGTTCCCGGGCAGGCGGGAACAGCGCCACTGGCGCTGTTCCCCCCATAGGCTGCGTGAAATGACACTCATCGCCTTCGCGGGAACGACGTGCTACTTTAGTAGGCTTTAATCAGGAAACGCGTCACGCATCAGTAGTCGACCGCCACGTCCTTGGCGCCCAGCGCCAGCTCGAGCTCTTGCTTGAGCGCGTCGGACGGCGCCACGCGCCAGCCGTCGCCCAGCTGCACCGTGCACGGCACGCCCTGCGGCTTGATGCGCAGGCTGACCGGCAGCCCGTCCTGCTGGCGGTACGGCTGCAGAATCTCGGCCAGCTTGGCCGGGTTCACGTCGCACGACAGGTCCATCTCCAGCTTGTGCCCGTAGTGGATGCGCGCAGCCGCGATGTCGTACACCTTCTCGGCCGTGATGCGCAGGCCGCCGTTGAAGCGGTCCTCCGACACCTTGCCCACCACGAGCAGGAAATCGTCTTCCTTGAAGATGTTTTTGTGCGCTTCGAACAGCTCGCTGTACACGGTCACCTCGACCACACCGGTCTTGTCGTCGAGCGCCACAATGAGGATCTTGCCGCGCTGGGTCAGCTGGGTGCGTACGCCGGTGATCACGCCGCACAGCATGCGCGGCTCGCGCGACGGTTCCAGATCCGACAGCTTGGTCTTGGTGAAGCGCCGTACTTCCGTGGCGTACGAGTCGAACATGTGGCCCGACAGGTAGTAGCCGAGCGCGATCTTCTCCTCGGCCAGCTTCTGGCGTTCGGTCCACGGCGTGGCCTTGACGTACTCGGGCGGGGCCACCAGGTCGGAATCGTCGCCGCCGAACAAGCTCACCTGGTTGGCCGATGCCGCTGCCTGGTCGGCGACCTCGATCGCGAAGCTGACCGACGCCAGCAGCACCGCGCGGTCCACGCCGAAGCAGTCCATGGCGCCGGAGCGGATCAGGGCCTCGATGGTGCGGCGGTTGATCTGCTTTTTGTCGACCCGTTTGCAGAAGTCGAACAGGTCCTTGAACTTGCCGCCCGATTCGCGCGCGGCGATGATCGCGTTGATCGCGTTTTCGCCCGAGCCCTTGACCCCGCCCAGGCCGTAGCGGATGTTGGTCACGCGCTTGCCGGTCACGGACGGCGGCGGACCTTCGGGCGTGAAGCGGAACTGCGACTCGTTGATGTCCGGCGGCAGAATGGTCAGTCCGCACACGTCGATCGAGTCCTCGACCAGGATCTTGATCTTGTCGGTGTCTTCCATCGCGAGCGACATGTTCGCTGCCATGAACGCGGCGGTGTGGTGCACCTTGAGGTACGCCGTGTGGTACGACAGCAGCGCGTACGCGGCGGCGTGCGACTTGTTAAAGCCGTAGCCCGCGAACTTTTCCATCAGGTCGAAGATCTCGTCGGCCTTCTCCTGGGTCAGGCCGCCCTTGGCCGCGCCTTCGCGGAAGATCAGGCGGTGCTCCGCCATCTCCTCCGGCTTTTTCTTGCCCATCGCGCGGCGCAGCATGTCCGCGCCGCCGAGCGAGTAGCCGCCGATGATCTGCGCCATCTGCATCACCTGCTCCTGGTAGACCATGATGCCGTAGGTCTCGGCCAGGATGCCCTCGGTGCGCGGATCGGGGTAGTCGAACTTTTCGCCGTGCTTGCGTTTGCAGAAGTCGGGAATCAGGTCCATCGGTCCCGGACGGTACAGCGCCACCAGCGCGATGATGTCCTCGAAGCGGTCGGGGCGCGCGTCCTTGAGCATGCCCTGCATGCCGCGCGATTCAAGCTGGAAGATCGCGACCGTCTTGGCGTCGGTCAGCAGCTTGTACGAGGCCTTGTCGGTGAGCGGCAGCCTGGCCAGGTCGAAGTCCTGTTCGGCCGGGTCGAGCGCCTTGATGTAGTTGACCGCTCGGTCGAGGATGGTCAGCGTGGTCAGGCCCAGGAAGTCGAACTTGACCAGGCCCACGGCCTCCACGTCGTCCTTGTCGTACTGCGACACCACGCCCGAGTCGCCACTCTGGGTATAAAGCGGGCAGAAATCGGTCAGCTTGCCGGGGGCGATCAGCACGCCGCCGGCGTGCATGCCGATGTTGCGGGTGATGCCCTCGACCTGCTGCGCCAGCTCGAGCAGCTGGCTGACTTCCTCCTCGTTCTCCTGGCGTTCCTTGAGCAGCGGTTCCTCTTCGATCGCCTCCGCGATCGAGACCTGCTTGCCGGGCTTGAACGGGATCAGCTTGGAGATGCCGTCGCAGAAGTTGTAGCCGAAGTCGAGCACGCGGCCCACGTCGCGGATCGCGCCCTTGGCCGCCATGGTGCCGAAGGTGGCGATCTGCGAGACCGCGTCGCGGCCGTACAGGTCCTTGACGTGCTGGATCACGAGTTCGCGCTTTTCCTGGCAAAAGTCGATGTCGAAGTCGGGCATCGAGACACGCTCAGGATTCAGGAAGCGTTCGAACAGCAGGTTGTAGCGCAGCGGATCGAGGTCGGTGATCTTCAGGCAGTATGCAACCAGCGAGCCGGCGCCCGAACCACGGCCCGGGCCAATCGGCACGCCGTTGTTCTTGCCCCACTGGATAAACTCCGCCACGATCAGGAAGTAGCCCGGGAACTTCATCTTGATGATCGTGTCGTTCTCGAACTGCAGGCGATCCTCGTAGCGGGCCCTAGCTTCCTCGCGCTTGACGGGGTCCGGGAACAGCTGTTCGAGGCGCTCCTCGAGGCCTTTTTTGGTCTCCGCCACCAGGTACTCGTCGATCGTCATGCCCGGGGTCGGGAAGTTCGGCAGCTGCGGTTTGCCCAGCGTGAGCGTGACATTGCAGCGCTTGGCGATTTCGACCGAGTTGGCCAGCGCGCCGGGCAGGTCCTTGAACAGCTCGGCCATCTCGGCCTGCGACTTGAAGCACATGTCCTCATTAAAGCGGCGCACGCGCTTGGCGTTGGCCAGCATCTCGCCTTCGGCGATGCACACGCGCGCCTCGTGCGCGATGAATTCGTCCTTGCGCAGGAACTGTACCGGGTGGGTGGCCACCACCGGCAGCCCCAGGCGCCCCGCCAGCGCCACCGACTGGCGCACCTGCTGCTCCTGGTTCGGCTGGCCGGCGCGCTGGATCTCGATGTAGAAGTGGCCGGGGAAGATCTGCGACCAGCGCTCGGCCAGGCGCTCGGCGTTTTCCAGGTCGCCGTTCTCGATCGCCATGCCGATGTCGCCGAAATGCGCACCCGACAGCACGATCAGCGCGTTCGCCTGCGGCACCTCCGGCTCCAGCGTCGACACGCTGGTGGCAAGCTGCTCCAGCCACTCCATGCGGATCTCGGCGCGGCCCTTGTACTGGTTGGTCAGCCAGGCTTTCGACAACAGGTCGCACAGCTGCAGGTAGCCGGTGCGGTTCTTTGCCAGGATCAGCACACGCGACGGCTTGTCGCGATTCTCGTCATTGGTGATCCAGGCGTCGACCCCGACCACCGGCTTGATGCCCTTGCCCCGCGCGGCCTTGTAAAACCGGACCATGCAGAACATGTTGGCGAGGTCAGTCACGGCGAGCGCCGGCTGGTTGTCCTTGAGCGCCGCGGCGACCAGGTCGTCCAGGCGAACCAGGCCGTCAACGATGGAATACTCGGTATGAACGCGCAGGTGGGTGAAGATCGGGGAAGTCATCCGGCAATTCTACATCGGAGCGCGGGTTCAGGGGGTTGTCCACAGGCATGTGTCAACCGCCGTGACGAGCGCGGATGCGACACTTGCACGCGCCAGAGCGGCCTTTGCCGATCCCAGCGGAGCCTGCTGCCTTATAATACTGCCCTATCTTTTTGCACCGCACTGCCATGTCCGTTCAAGTCAACATCGCCGCTTATAAATTCGTCACTCTCGACAACCTGGAAGAGATGCGCCCGCAGTACCAGGCCCTGTGCAACGAGCTCGGCCTGAAGGGCACCGTGCTGCTGACGCCGGAAGGCATCAACATGTTCGTCTCGGGCACGCGCGAGAACATCGACCAGTACCTGGGCTGGGTGACGAGCGATCCGCGCCTTGCCGACCTGCAGTGGAAGGAAAGTTTCTCGAACGAGCAGTCACACAAGCGCATGCTGGTGAAGATCAAGAAAGAAATCATCACGATGCGCATGCCGCTGATTAAGCCCGAACTGGGCCGCGCACCGGCGGTGGAAGCCAAAACGCTCAAGCGCTGGCTTGACCAGGGTGTTGATGACGACGGCGTGCCGGTCGTGATGATGGAAACGCGCAACGCGTTCGAGGTGGACGTCGGCACGTTCGACAACACGCTCGACTACCGGATCGAGAAATTCAGCGATTTTCCGGCCGAAGTGGCCAAGCACAAGGACGAGCTGCAAGGCAAGACGGTGGTGACCTTCTGCACCGGCGGCATCCGTTGCGAAAAGGCGGCGATTCACATGAAGGAAATCGGCTACGAGCGCGTGTACCAGCTCGAAGGCGGCATCCTGAGATACTTCGAGGAAGTCGGCGGCGAGCACTACACGGGTGATTGCTTCGTATTCGACTACCGCACCGCGCTCAATCCCAAGCTGGAGCCGACCGAAACCGTGCAATGCTTTGCCTGCCGCGCAGTGGTCACGCCGCGCCAGCAGCTCTCGCCGCAGTATGTGGTGGGCGAGTCGTGCCCGCATTGCTCCAGCGCGTCCAACAACGCCGAACCTGCCAGCATGCCGGCTGCCCGGTAACACCTGTTGCGCTGCCGGCGCGCCTGAAGGCTTGACGGGCACGCGCCCGCCCGGCTGGGCGAAACGCGGGCCCAATCGCATCAAACGCCGAGCGGCGGTGGATTGAAGTCCTGCACGCCGACCAGCTGTGCCATGCCCGGCGAAACTGCGGACATGCCGGCATCGCTGACGATCGTGCTGATGACCGAATCGATCACGCCCGGGTCCATCGCGTAGGCGGCCGAGGCCAGGTCCTTGATCGACGCGATGTAGTCCAGCGCGAGCTGGAACGCATGTTGGCCCATATACGCCTTTATCTCATTCGGCTGGTCCACGTGATCGGTAAACGAGGTTGCCGCCGCAACCTTCCCGTTAAAGACGATGCGGTCGGCCGTCTGGGCGCCGGCGGCGATTTCACTCGCCGCGGTTGCGATCGTAATGTCGCCCGAGTTCAGCGCACGGGTCCAGAAAGCCAGGCCTTCGGGATCGGGTTCACGGCTGAACAGGTTGTGGTACACGGTGGTGATCACCGCCTGGTTGTTCATGTTCGCGTACTTGCTCTGGTACTCTGGCGACTCCGAAAACTCTTGCGAAATCCGCTGGTACATATTGGGATTATTGATGAGCGCATTGTTCCAGAACTGCAGACCCTCGGGATCGGCCGGGCGGCTGAAATAGGTAACGTAAAGTTTCTGCAATTGCATAATGGTGTCTGCCATGATGATCTCCGTTCGAATTAAGTGTAAAAAATATACCGCAATCAGCAAAAAGATGGCGCAAGCGAACTGAAGCGTGCGCTCTGTAAGTGCTTGAAAGCAAAAAGATTTTTGCACTTCGGAAAGAGATGACCAGCGGCACCGGCCCCGCATGAAGGACGCCTTCCTCTGCGGGCGATACTTCAAGAAGACCTTTTTCAATTGTTAAATCGTCGGCTGCTTGCGATCGATTTGAAGATTGACTTCGCCCCTCCATCGCAGCGGGAAGAAACGCGCTCGACATATCCTTGCCGGAATCGGGCGGCCGACTATTGAAGCTCTTACCTTAAATTACAAATTACACTAAACTACGACGTGACTTAGTTTCCCAATAGCAGTGTTGACCAACGGCGTAACTTCAAACGGAGAAGTTTCTTGATGAGAATTTTGGACCACTTTCGAACTCGCCTGTCAGCGCCGCGCAACGAAGCCATCAGTCATGCCGTCGTTGAATCTCATGATGCGATCGAAGAGAAACCCGAACACTCGACAGGTTATGTGGTCACGAACATCGGGGGCAAGACGTACCGTATCGAATCAGACGACAATTACCTCGACCATATTCAGGGGACGTTTGAACCGGACATGGTTCGATTGTTCGATTCGCTGATCAAGCCCACAGACACGGTGCTCGATATCGGGGCAAATATCGGCTGCACTTCCATACTGTTCGGCAGCCGCGCAAAGAAAGTAGTCAGCTTTGAACCGTCGCCTTCCACCTTCCAGTTCCTGGCCAAGAACATCGAGGCCGCGGAGCTGAACAACGTTTTTCCCCAGAATGTCGGTCTGGGCAAGACCGCGGGGACATTCGAATTAACCTTCTCCACTAATAACAGATCGGGCGGTTTCGTCTCGAACAAGCTGCAAGCATCGGCGGGGCATCAGATCGAGGCCATCGAGGTTGTTCCGGGGGATTCATTCGTACGGCAAAATGGCATTGGAGAGATCGACTTCATCAAGATTGACGTCGAAGGGTTTGAGCAGGACGTGATTGAAGGTCTCCGCCAAACAATCTCGCAATACAAGCCGACGGTTACCCTGGAACTGAATCATTGGTGCTTGAATGTTTTCCAGCGCACTTCCGTTCCTGACTTCCTCGATTATCTGCGCAGCGTTTTTCCGTATCTATATGCGGTGGAATCGAACGACATTCGTAACCTGCACAATGTCGATGAGGCATACCACGTGATGTATTACCACGTCGTGGGCGGGTTCAAGTACCCCAACATCGTAGGAGCCCACCACGCATCGCAACTGGAAAAGTTCGGCGCGGATTTCGGGCGCAGCATCACCTGATTTCGTAACGTGAATCAACCGCATGTCGAAGGCGTGACTATGCCTCGCCGAAACA
>NZ_SPUM01000089.1 GCF_004614195.1 Massilia horti
TGGCCAGCTCGACCGCCGTGTCGTGGTTCTCGGCAGAAAGAGTGGACAGCAAGGACTCGATCATCAATCGGTATTCGCCGATCAGGGCGCGTTCCATGCGGCGCTCGGCGGTGTGGCCGAACACGTCGAACATGCCGCCGCGCAGGCCCTTGAACTTGGCCAGCAGCTTGAACGCGCTCCACATCCACGAGCCATACTGGGCCTTTACCAGCCGGCCCTGCGCATCCTTCTTGGCAAACAGCGGCGGCGCCAAGTGGAAGCTGAGCTTGAAGTCGCCTTCGAACTGGGTCTTGAGCTGCTCCACGAAGCGCCCGTCCGTGTACAGGCGCGCCACTTCGTACTCGTCCTTGTAGGCCATCAGCTTGAAGTAGGACTTGGCCACCGCGCTCGACAGCCTGGTGCCCAGGCCCTGGGCGCTTTCCGCAGCGCGCACGCGCGCCACCAGCTCTTCGTAGACGGCCGCGTAGGCGCGGTCCTGGTAGCCGGTCAGGAATTCGACGCGCTTGTTGATGATGGCGTCCAGCGACTGCGGCATCTGCACCACCACCGCCTGCGTGGGCAGCGCCAGCTTTTCGACGCGCTTCATGTCCAGCGCCGCGCGGCGGCCCCACAGGAAGCTGGTCTTGTTGGCGGCGACCGCGACCCCGTTCAGTTCGATCGCGCGCAGCAGCGCCGCTTCGCTCAAAGGAATGCGGCCCTTCTGCCAGGCGTAGCCGAGCATGAACAGGTTGGCGGCGATCGAATCGCCCATCAGGGCGGTGGCCAGCTTGGTCGCATCAAAAAAGTCGACCGCCTGCTCGCCGCCGGCCGCCTCGACGATCAGCGAACGCACCTGCGCGGCCGGGAACTGCCAGTCGCGGTCCTGGGCAAAAGTGCCGGTCGGCTGCTCGTGCAGGTTGACGATGGCCGTGGTGCGGCCCGGCTTAACCTTGGAGATCGCGTCGGCGGCGCCGGCGGTGAGCATGTCGCAGCCGAGGATCAGGTCCGCTTCGCCGGTGGCGATGCGCTGCGCGCGCAGGCGCGCCGGGCTGGCGGCGATCTTCACGTGCGAGGTGACCGAGCCGTTCTTCTGGCTCATGCCGGTCATGTCCAGCACCGACGCGCCCTTGCCTTCGAGGTGGGCGGCCATGCCCATCAGGGCGCCGACCGTGATCACGCCGGTGCCGCCGATGCCGTTGATCAGGATGTTGTACGGCGCGTCGCACGCGGGCAGCACCGGCTGCGGCAGCTCGCCCCAGGCGTCGATGGTGTCCTTGGCGGTGCCGGCGCGGCTCTTCTTGAGCGTGCCGCCTTCGACCGTGACGAAGCTGGGGCAGAAGCCCTTGGCGCACGAGTAGTCCTTGTTGCAGGCCGACTGGTCGATGGCGCGCTTGCGCCCGAATTCGGTTTCCTTCGGCAGGATCGAGACGCAGTTGGACTGCACGCCGCAGTCGCCGCAGCCTTCGCACACGGCCTCGTTGATGACCATGCGCTTGTCCGGATCGGGGAACTGCTTCTTCTTGCGGCGGCGGCGCTTTTCGGCGGCGCAGGTCTGGTCGTAGATCAGGACCGACACCCCCGGCAGCTCGCGCAGCTCGCGCTGCACGTCGTCCATCTGCTTGCGGTCGTGCAGCGTCACCAGTTCCGGCAGGCCGTCGCGGCCGTCGTAGCGCGACAGGTCTTCGGTCACCAGCGCGATGCGCTTGATGCCTTCGGCCGCCATCTGCTGGGCGATCAGCGGCACCGAGGTGGTGCCGTCGACCGGCTGGCCGCCGGTCATCGCGACCGCGTCGTTGTACAGGATCTTGTAGGTGATGTTGACGCCGGCCGCGACGGCGGCGCGGATCGCCAGGTAGCCCGAGTGGAAGTAGGTGCCGTCGCCCAGGTTCTGGAACACGTGCGGCACCTGCGAGAACGCGGCCTGGCCGATCCACGGCGCGCCTTCGCCGCCCATGTGGGTGGTGAGCTTGTTCATCTCCGGGTAGATCGAGGTGGCCATCACGTGGCAGCCGATGCCGGCCAGCGCGAACGAGCCGTCGGGCACCTTGGTCGAGCTGTTGTGCGGGCAGCCGGAGCAGTAGAAGGCGGGGCGGAACGGGGTGGCCACGGCCTTTTGCAGGACCGCGTCCTTGGCGTCGAGGAATGCCAGGCGCGCCTTGATCTGGTCGCGGGTGGTGGCGTCCAGGTCGAGCCGGGCCAGGCGGCGGGCGATCACGCGCGCCACCTGGGCTACCGAGAAGTCGGCCTTGGACGGCAGCAGCCATTCGCCGCGCGGCGCAACCCATTCGCCCTTTTCGTCGAACTTGCCGATCACGCGCGGGCGCACGTCGTCGCGCCAGTTGTACAGCTGTTCCTTGAGCTGGTATTCGACGACCTGGCGCTTTTCCTCGACCACCAGGATTTCGTCCAGGCCCTGCGCGAATTCGCGCACGCCTTCCGGTTCCAGCGGCCAGATCATCGCCACCTTGAATAGGCGCAGGCCGACCTTGGCCGCCATCGCCTCGTCGATGCCCAGTTCTTCCAGCGCCTCGAGCACGTCCACGTAGGACTTGCCGGAGGCGATGATGCCAAGCCTGGCGTTGGCGCTGTCGATGGTGGTGCGATTGAGCTTGTTTTCGCGGGCATAGGCCAGCGCCGCGTAGATCTTATAGTCCTGCATCAGCGCTTCCTGCTTGCGCGCCTGCAGGCCGAGCGGTTCGGACGAGAGCCGGGTGTTCAGGCCGCCCTCGGGGACGGTGAAGTCGCGCGGCAGCTTGACTTGAACGCGCAGCGGGTCGGCGTCGACCGAGGCGCTCGATTCGACGGTGTCGGCCAGCGCCTTGAACGCGACCGCGCAGCCGGAAAAGCGCGACATGGCCCAGCCGTGAACGCCCAGGTCCAGGTATTCCTGCACGTTGCAGGGGTAGAGCACCGGGATCATGCAGGCCGCGAAGATGTGGTCGGACTGGTGCGGCAGGGTCGAGGAGTAGGCGCCATGGTCGTCGCCGGCCACCAGCAGCACGCCGCCGTTTTTCGCGGTGCCGGCGTGGTTCATGTGCTTGAACACGTCGCCGCAGCGGTCCACGCCCGGGCCCTTGGCGTACCACATCGCGAACACGCCGTCGTACTTGGCGGGGCCGATCAGGTCGACGGTCTGGGTGCCCCAGACGGCGGTGGCGGCCAGGTCTTCGTTCACGCCCGGCACGAACTTGACGTTGTTGGCTTCCAGGTGCGGCTTGGCCTGCCACAGGTTGTCGTCCAGGCCGCCCAAGGGCGAACCACGGTAGCCGGAGACGAAGCCGGCGGTGTTCAGGCCGGCGGCCAGGTCGCGCTGGCGCTGGATCATGGGCAGGCGCACCAGCGCCTGGATACCCGACAGGAAGATATTACCGGAGGTGGCGGTGTACTTGTCGTCGAGGGTGACGGTGGTCAGGCGTGACGCGGCGTCGTGCGCGCAGGCAGGCTGCGGCGTCGTGGGGGCTGGCATGGCGAACTCCAAATCGATCAATTCAGGGTGTCTCCCGCCGGTTGTGGCGCCGGGTGGGCGCGTGGCTGGCGGGGGCGGGTGGCCGCGGTGGCGACCGGGCGTGCTGGTTGGCAGCGCCATTCGCGTGCGAGTGTAGGAGCATCGCCGGGCAGCGGCAAATAGGGTTTGCGGATGGGGGTATAAGAAAAACTGATGGCTGCCCGCGCCACCCGCGCGCAGGCGGGCTAGGCGGCGATCAGCCGGGCGCCGCGCCAGGTGCCGGCGGCGCACAGTTCTTCGGTGACCTGGCGCACCAGCTTGCCGATCGCGGCCGCGGCATTGGTCAACGGGATGTTACGCGACGAGCACAGCGTGACGCGGCGCGCCAGCCCCGGTTCCAAGAGCGGCCAGGCCGCCAGCGCGCCGCTTGCGATCTCCTCTTGCAAGGGCGCGACCGGCAGCAGGGTCGCGCCCATGTCGGCCAGCAGCGCCGACTTGAGGATCGCGATCGAGTTGATTTCGATGACGTTCTCCAGGACCAGCCCGGCGCGGCGCGCGGCCTGCTCGATCAGCGGGCGCACCCCTTGCTGCTGGGCCGGCAGGATCAGCGGCGCGTCCAGCGCCTGCGCCAGGCTGACCCCGGCATCCGGCGGCGCCAGGCTGGACCCGGCGCGGCAGACGAACATCAGGTCTTCCTCGACCAGCGCGGTGGCGGCGAAATGCTCGCGCGGGGCATCGTCGAACAGCACCGCCAGGTTGAGCCGGCCCGACTTGAGCTGCTCGGTGAGGTTGCCGGAGATTTCCTCGGTCAGCTGCAGGGTGATTTCGGGATAGGCGGCGCGCGCGGCGCGCAGCAGCGGCAGCGCGAGCGCGCCCGAAATGCTGTGCGGCAGTCCGAGCGTGACGCCGCCGGATGGCCGGTCGGCCGATTGCGTGACCGCCGCCCGCGCATCGGCCACCTGCTTGAGGATGGCCTGCGCGTGCTCGTAGAACACCTTGCCGGCGTCGGTGCTCAGCACGCCCTGGGCAGAGCGGTGCAGGAGCCTCGCGCCCAGCTCCTCCTCCAGCGCGCGCAGCTGCTGGGTCAGGGCCGGCTGCGCCACGTGCAGCACCAGCGCGGCGCGCGAGAGCGAGCCGTGGTCGACGATCGCAACGAAGTAGCGGAGCTGGCGCAGTTCCATGGGGGCCGGACACGTTTGTTTCAAAACGTTTATTTTAGTCCGGCCGCGCCGCGGGCGGCAGCTCGCGCGGCTAGAAGAACTCGACGGTGTCGTTGGAGGCGGCCGCCTGCAGCAGTCCCTCGGCCACCAGCTGCTCGTAGTGGCAGGCGCGGTTGCGGCCGTTGGCCTTGGCGTAGTACAGCGCCTGGTCGGCGTGGCCGAGGATGGCCACCGGCGGCTCGCTCGCGGACAGGGCGACGAAGCCGACGCTGACCGTGACCTGGCCGACCTGGGGGAAGTGGTGCGCCTCGACACTGGTACGGAAGCGCTCGATGATCTTCCACGCGTTCTCCAGCGTGGAGGAGCGCAGCAGCACCACGAATTCCTCGCCGCCGAAGCGGAACACGCGGTCGTGGGCGCGAAACGACGACTGCAGCAGGTTGGCGATCAGGATCAGCACCTCGTCCCCGTACAGGTGGCCGAAGCGGTCGTTGACGCGCTTGAAGTGGTCGACGTCGATCACCGCCAGCCATTGGCGCTGGTCGGCATGGGGCTGGCGCCGCTCCGGCCGGTCCGGCAGCGACGGCTCGGGCGCGTCCGTGGACTGCAGCATGCGTGCCAGCTGGTCGTCGAAGGTCTTGCGGTTGAGCAGGCCCGTGAGCGAGTCGCGCTCGCTGTAGTCGAGCAGGTTCTGGAAGTTGCGGTAGACGCTGACCACGCCGGCGATGGTGTGCATGGTGGCGTCAAGCAGCGGCGCCGGGTGGGTGATCTCCAGGCAGGTGTCGGCGCGCTCGCCGATCCACAGCGGCAGCCACAGGATGCCGCCGCCGTCCGGGCCTGGCCTGGCGGCGCTGGCGGCGCGCGCGGCCAGGCAGGCCTGCAGTTCGGGCAGTGCGGCCAGGGGTTCGCCGGCCGCGCCCTCATACGGCTCTTCCAGGCGCGCCTGGCCGCCGGCGCCGATCACGGCGCGCGGGCGCAGCAACTGCTTGCCGCCGCTACTGGCCAGCGTCAGCACGCGTACCCGGGCCGCCGCGGCCAGCTCCTGGACCGCGGCGCTGACCGACAGGTCGAGCATGTGGTGATCGCGGTGGCCGGTCATGTCGACCATGTGTTTCAACAGGCAATCCATATCGCTTTCAGATAGGTGATCGGACCGTTGCTTACATTGCTGTCAAGCGGTGCTCTTTTTCGCAACATCTTGATTCTAGCCGGACCCGGCGCGGCCGACTACGAGGGCGTTCGATCCAGCGCAAAGTTTTCAGCAACAAAATAATGCCACATGGAAACCTTGCCCTCAGTCAAGTTGTCCTTGGGCAACATCTATTACAGTGAACCTACTGACGCGAAGAAGTGACGGGGCAGTCATACCGCCAAGCCACCGCAGTAGCGCGTCAGGTTTGTCCCTTAACTCACCATATGGAGTTTGTTATGAGCAAGATCGCATCTGCAGTCAAGGCCTTCATCGATGACGAGAACGGTGTGACCGCCATCGAGTATGGCCTGATCGCCTCTCTGGTCGGCGTGGCCATGGTCACCGCGGCCGACGCCCTCGGCCTCAAGATCAAGGCCGTGTTTGAGTATGTCACAGGGCAAATGAAGTCCGGGCCTGCCGCCCCCGCCTCCCCGAGCTAATCGTTAGCCGGGCCCTCCGAGCGCGCCCGCGCCCGGGGGGCTTTTTCTATGGGAGTGAGCCATGCCTGTCCAGTCCTGTCTTGACCTGGCCCTGATGCTGCTGGTGGTCAGCGCCGGCCTCAAAGGCCTCGCCGCGCGCCGCATCGCGTACCCGGGCCGGCACCGGGTGGATGCGACCTTGACGCGGCAGTCCAGCCGAGCCGCCAAGCCACTGCAGTAGCGTGCCGGTTGTGTCCTTCAACTCACCACCACGGGAGTTTCTAATGAGCAAGATCAAATCCGCAGTCCAAGCCTTCATGGTTGACGAGAACGGGGTGACCGCCATCGAGTATGGCCTGATCGCCGGCCTGGTCGGCGCGGCCATGGTGGCCGCCGCGATCGTCCTCGGCGACAAGTTGTTGGCCACGTATGCGTATGTCAAAGATCAATTCAAGTCGCTCTGGGCATAAGCCGCGCCCGCCGGGCGCTGGTTGCGCAAGCGGCCTTTTATGGGAGTGAGCCATGCCTGTCCAGTCCTATCTTGACCTCGCCCTGATGCTGCTGGTGGTCAGCGCCGCCGTCAATGACCTCGCCGCCCGCCGCATCCCGAACCGCCTGCTGCTGGCCG
>NZ_SPUM01000027.1 GCF_004614195.1 Massilia horti
CAGCTGCGGCCGCCGCTTGCGGCGCGGGAGCCGGCGCTTCGGCGCCGCCCTGCCCCGGCCGGAACGCCAGCATGCGCAGCAGGGTCATGGTGAAGCCCGCGTACTCGTCCGGCGCCAGACCGATCTCGTTGCGGCCATGGACCGCGATCTGGTAATACAACTGCACTTCCTGCGGATCGAACTGGCCGGCCAGGCGCTGGATGTCGGCCAGCTCCGGCAGGTCTTGCGGCACCGCCGACGGCACCGTTTGCGCCAGTGCGATCCGGTGCAGCAGCGTGCCCAGGTCCTGCAGCGCGCCGTTGTACGACAGGCTGCGGCTGGCCATTTCGTCCGCCACCGCCATCAGGTCGGTGCCGTCCTGGTTGACGAGCGCATCCAGCAGGCGCACCAGGTAGGACTGGTCGAGCGCGCCCAGCATGCCCTGCACCGACGCCAGGCTCACCTCGCCGGCGGCGTAGGCGATCGCCTGGTCGGTCAGCGACAACGCGTCGCGCATCGAACCGTGCGCGCCCTGCGCCAGCAGGCGCAGCGCAGGCTGCTCGTAGCGCACTTCTTCCTGGCCCAGGATATTCTCGAGGTGGCCGACGATGTGCCCCGGCGGCATCTGCTTCAGGTTGAACTGCAGGCAGCGCGACAGCACGGTGACCGGAATCTTTTGCGGGTCGGTGGTCGCGAGGATGAACTTGACGTGTTCGGGCGGCTCCTCGAGCGTCTTGAGCATCGCGTTGAACGCGTGGTTGGTCAGCATGTGCACCTCGTCGATCATGTAGACCTTGAAGCGCGCATTGCTGGGCGCGTACACCGCCTGCTCGAGCAGTTGCGCCATCTCGTCGACGCCGCGGTTGGATGCCGCGTCCATCTCGATATAGTCGACGAAGCGGCCGGCATCGATTGCGCGGCAGGCTTCACACGCGCCGCACGGCTCGGCCGTGATCCCGCCCTGCCCGTCCGGGCCGGTGCAGTTGAGCGACTTGGCCAGAATTCGAGACAGCGTCGTCTTGCCGACGCCGCGTGTGCCCGTGAACAGGTAGGCATGATGCAGCCGGCCCGTGCGCAGCGCGTGCGTGAGCGCGCGCACCACGTGCTCCTGGCCGACCAGCGTTTCGAAGTTCTTGGGGCGGTATTTGCGGGCGAGGACTTGATAGGACATGCCGAGATTTTACCCCAGTTGGCCGTTGCCGCGAACAATCTGGCCACCATCGGGCCGTGCCGGCCGCCGACGCCAGTGCCGGCGGCGAACACAGCTCAGCCAGCTATTGGACGAAATAGACTCCGGGAGACAGGCGCTTGACTGCCGCGAGAAACATTTCCAGATTGTCCGGCGCAAGCCGGAATGCCAGCCTGTGCATTACCCCCCGTGGCTCAAGGTTGATCAGCTCGACGTGCACGCCGCCTTGCCAGCCGTTGCAAGTGGCCATTTCACCCTTCTCGCCGACCCTTGCGATTGCCACTTTGGTCATGTCGAAAGGGACCGAATAACTGTAGCGCCCGACCTCATTGCGATTCGTGTCGCGCGCGGCAAGCGTGCTGCGAATAATGTCATCCGCGCCTCGGCCGATTCTCCCCTGTTCATAATTGAGCTCGACAACGGAGGCCTTCATTATCACAGGCTGCTGCAAAATGAGGTCGCCTGACGCTGCGTTAACAGGCGGATACATAAAGTGCTGGCAAAAGCCTGCTTTCCTGTCCGCTGAAGCGAACTGGCTTTGAACAATCTCGAGCGCCGCCTCTTGAGTCATTGTGGCGCTGGCGCTCACTGCCGCCGGTGACAGCGGATAATACGTCACGCAGCCGCCCAGCAAAGCCGCTGCGATTGTCATGAGTGCCAGTCGATTAATCCACTTCCCGGCGCGGTAGCGATGTTCGTAAAGGGTCATCAGAAGTTAATCCTCGGCATTTTTTCAAAAACTTTCGGATATTTTTTTATCGCGAGATCGACCACGCGCGGGTCGACTTGCTGCCTCACGAAAGCGTTTCCGTCATTAGAGACAATGGTGCCGAAATAGTAGATACCAGGCTTATCAATGAGGATGCTCTGGCTATCCCACAAACGTAACTCCATGGTGCCTTTGATTCCGCTCTTGCGGTTCGGCTTGGGCGCAACAAAGACGCGGTCAAACTTGAATGGCTTTTCCTTGTCAACTTTAACCGGCAGCAGGTAGACATCGTTGTACCGTCGCTCGCTCAGGTGAATAATCCAGTTTTCCTTGACGACACCCGGGAGCAGACCGATCTGCTTAAGGTCCGTCAATACCTCGTCCCCGAAGGATCCGACCAAAACCAGCGCCCGTTCACTCTCCGGGGTACCCGCAAAGTATCTTTGGTAGCTATCATCAAACGGATATTCTTCATTGGCCTGGAGCGGGTAGCCGATGGGTGCGTCCTTAAAAACCTCCGGCGCACCAGCGCAACCGGCAACCGTCGCGGCAACAATAAGGCATGCAGCAGCTAGCCCGAATAAAGTGGTCAGACGTTTATACATTATGGCTCCCAAGAAAACTGCTTTCTGCAATAATTGCAAATAGTAAACCAAAGTTGCGATAGAACAATATCAGCAACTAAAGAAGCTTGCAACTCGGGAAATGTTTACGCTGCCGGCAGGTGACGTTGACAGAGCGACCGATGAAGAGAAAACGGCAAGGAGCAGATATGAAAAAAGCTGCCGAAGCAGCTTTTCAAAGGAGGAGGCGAGCCTGATCTGCGGCACTTGCGGTAAACGGCTTTGGCTGCTTCGTTCCCGACCTGACCAGGTAAACCATGCCGCAATGCGCAGGGGCCCGCCAGCACGCATTATAACCGAGCCAGCGGGTTTTGTGGCCGCATCCGCCAATCCGCCCCTCAGGTGCGGGTCGGATTGGGCGAGAGCCGCTGCAGCAGTTCGTGCGCGGCCGACTCCGACGATGCCGGGTTCTGGCCCGTGATCAGGTTGCCATCGCTGCGCACGCAGGGATGCCAGTCCGCAGCCTTGCTGTACCTGGCGCCGTTCTGGACCAGCATGTCCTCGACCAGGAACGGCACCACCTCGGCCAGCCCGGCCTCCGCTTCCTCGGTGTCGGCAAAGCTGGTCACCTCCTTGCCCTGGACCAGCGGGCTGCCGTCCGGCGCCTTGGCGTGCAGGAAGGCCGCCGGTCCGTGGCCCACCGCGGCGACCGGCTTGCCATCGGCATACATGGACTCGATCAGCCGGATCGAATCGGGGTCGTGCGCCAGGTCCCACAACGGACCATGGCCGCCGGCATAAAACATGGCGTCGTATCCGCCTGGCGCCACTTCCGACAGCCTGGCCGAGTGCGCCAGCGCCTGCTGCGCCTGCCCGTCGCCCTTGAAGCGCCGCGTCGCCACGGTCTGGAATTCAGGATCGTCGCTTTTCGGGTCAATCGGGGGCTGGCCGCCCCGTGGAGATGCGATCGTGATCATCGCCCCGGCATCCTTGAACACGTAGTACGGATCGGCGAACTCCTCCAGCCAGAAACCGGCTACCCTGCCCGTGTCGCCGAGAGGGCGATTATGCGAAGTCAACACCATCAGGATATTCATTGCGCCCTCCGTGCGTGCGTGGGAATTAGCGCAGTCTAGCCAAGTCCGTCGCCGCGCCACGCACGGGTGATCACTACAGCCCCAACTGCTGCCAGATCTCGTCCACCCGTTGCTTGATCGCCGGCGTCATCTCGATCGGCGTGCCCCATTCGCGGCTGGTCTCGCCCGGCCACTTGTTGGTCGCGTCGATGCCCATCTTGCTACCCAGGCCACTGATCGGCGAAGCGAAATCGAGGTAGTCGATCGGCGTGTTATCGACCATGACCGTGTCGCGGGTCGGGTCGACGCGGGTGGTGATCGCCCAGATCACCTCCTTCCAGTCGCGCACGTTGACGTCCTCGTCGACCACCACGATGAACTTGGTATACATGAACTGGCGCAGGAAACTCCACACGCCGAACATCACGCGCTTGGCGTGGCCGGCGTACTGCTTCTTCATCTGCACCACCGCCATCCGGTAGCTGCAGCCTTCCGGCGGCAGGTAGAAGTCGGTGATCTCGGAGAACTGCTTCTGCAGCAGCGGAATGAACACTTCATTGAGCGCCACGCCCAGCACCGCCGGCTCGTCGGGCGGCTTGCCGGTGTAGGTCGAGTGGTAGATCGGGTCGCGCCGCATGGTGATGCGGTCGATCGTGAACACCGGGAACCAGTCCTGCTCATTATAGTAACCAGTGTGGTCGCCATACGGCCCCTCGAGCGCATGTTCGAAACCGGATGGATGATTCGGGTCCGGGTAGATATGCCCTTCGAGGACGATTTCGGCTGACGCTGGCACCCGCAGTTCACTGCCCAGCGCCTTGGCCAGCACGGTGCGCTGCCCGCGCAGCAGGCCCGCGAACTGGTATTCGGACAGCGAATCGGGCACCGGCGTGACCGCACCCAGGATGGTGGCCGGGTCGGCGCCCAGCGCAACCGCCACCGGATAGGGCTTGCCCGGATTGACCAGCGCGTGCTCGCGGAAGTCGAGCGCGCCACCGCGGTGCGCGAGCCAGCGCATGATCACCTTGTTCGGCCCCAGCACCTGCTGGCGGTAGATGCCCAGGTTCTGGCGCTTCTTGTGCGGCCCCTTGGTAATCACCAGGCCCCAGGTGATCAGCGGCGCCACGTCGCCCGGCCAGCAGTGCTGGATCGGCAGGCGCGACAGGTCCACGTCCTGGCCTTCCCACACGATTTCCTGGCAGCCTGGCGCACGCACCTCCTTGGGCGCCATGTCCCATACCGCCTTGACCAACGAGCCCAGCCCCATCAGGTCCTTGAAGCCCTTGGGCGGCTCCGGCTCTTTCAGGCGCGCCAGCACATGGCCAATTTTCCTCAGCTCGCTCACATCCTCGGCGCCCATACCCAGCGCAACCCGGCGCGGCGTGCCGAACAGGTTGCCCAGCACCGGCATCGTATGGCCGGCCGGGCGCTCGAACAGCAGCGCCGGTCCGCCCGCGCGCAAGGTGCGGTCGCACACCTCGGTCATCTCCAAATTCGGCGAAACCGGCACCGCGACCCGCTTCAATTCGCCCATTTGTTGCAGTTGGGAAATAAAATCCCGCAAATCCGAATAGTTCATCAATTTTTTGCTGGTTTTTTCATGCATACGAGCTAGCTTAACTAGCTCCGCTAAGTATTTGATATGGCTGAGCTTTGCTGCGTTGCAGCGAGGAAAGTAAGATTTAAAAGTAATAAAGCGCAACAGTGCTAGGGTTGACTTGGTATAAAGGTCTGCCTACAATCCTGTCTACTTGATGAGGCGGCTACTCTTTTCGCTTAATTTTTTACATAATTGTAGCCGTTCTCATAACTTCACGGGGTCGGGGCCCCACATGACATTTTGAGGAGTGTTTTTCATTTAGGCGTCTGCCTACTCCCCCGAAACAGTTGTTGAGCCACTGGTGCGCGCCTGCCTGGGCAGCCGCCAGCTGAAGCAAAGCAATGACGGCGTTAGTCGACCGCGAGCGGCGACCGACGATTTTTCTGATGCACGGTATTAGCGAGCCTCGCAGCGTTCACGCGCCGCGCCGGGACCCTTTTTCCGCGACAAAGGAGATACGATGCTCAATCGTTTCATGGCGGGCGCAAGGCTCGTCCAACAAATGGCCAGCCAGCCCATCACGCGCATGTCCGTGACCAAAGCGGCACGCAGTCTGTTTACGACTGCACAACATACGATGACCGTTTTCGGTCTTTCCGCAGTAGCAATGCTTGCGCTGC
Organism: Massilia horti; assembly: GCF_004614195.1. GTDB lineage: Bacteria > Pseudomonadota > Gammaproteobacteria > Burkholderiales > Burkholderiaceae_D > Telluria > Telluria horti. The sequence goes on from NZ_SPUM01000027.1 coordinate 5,737, forward strand.
TCTACACCCGCCCTGAGCTGGCCCGGCACGTGTCCGACCTGCTCAATCCGGAATCGGCCACCGTGCAGGCGGCGCCGGCCGCGACCACCGTCGCCGCCGCCGAGGCAGTTCAAGCGCCCGCCGCGCCGCGCCCGATGAGCGCGGAGGACAAGGCTTACGTCGGCAACAGCCGCCAGCAGCATCTGGTCACGGAATGGCTGTCCAAGCGCTACCGCGTGGCCGGCGACGCCGCCAACATGCTGGTTTCGACCGCCTACTCGACGGCGCGCGAGATCAAGCTCGATCCGCTCTTGATCCTGGCGGTGATGGCGATCGAATCGGGCCTGAACCCGTTTGCCGAGAGCCCGGTTGGCGCCAAGGGCCTGATGCAGGTGATGGCCAAGGTCCATGGCGACAAGTTCGAAGAACTGGGCGGCGCGCAGGCCGCGCTCAACCCGGTGGCCAACATCCGCGTCGGCGCCCAGATCCTCAAGGATTACGTGACCCGCACTGGCTCGGTCGAGGCGGGCCTGAAGACCTATGTCGGCGCTGGCGCGTTCGACAGCGACTCGGGCTACGGATCCAAGGTGATGGCCGAGTACAACCGGCTCAAGCTGGTCGCAGGGGGCAAAAAGGTGCCGACCGTGACCGCACCGGCGCCGCTGCTGGCCGACAAGGCAAGCCCCAAGACGGACACCGCACAGGGCACTTCGCGCTCGGGTGATACTATCGCCGGGCTGTAGGCTCGCACACTCCTCTCAATTAAAAAACCGCCGGGCGCAAGCTACGGCGGTTTTTTTTACGTCAGCAGCGGCTGCGCGACGTAACGTGAATCAACCGCATGTCGAAGGCGTGACTATGCCTCGCCGAAACATG
>NZ_SPUM01000021.1 GCF_004614195.1 Massilia horti
AAACAAAGCCAGCGGCCTATGCACATCGTAGGGTGCGCACCTGTGCGCACGCGGTTCGCGAACGCCGCGTAATGATGCGGCCGCCGCAAGTCAGCATGCGGTGACCGCGTGCGCACGGGTGCGCACCCTACGATAAATCAGGTGATCACACTCGGCCTCTCACGTCCGATACGCAGCCGCAGTTCGGCCACCGCGTCGGCAATGGCGGCAAGCGAAGACAGCGCCTCCTGCGTATCAAAATCATGGCGCGCCGGATCAGCCTCGTAACGCTCCAGGTAAAGCCGCACAGTCGCGCCTTCGGTGCCTGTGCCGGACAGCCGATACACGATGCGCGAGCCGTCGGTCATCACGATGCGGATGCCCTGATGGCTGACGACCGATTTGTCGACCGGGTCGTGATAAATGAAGTCATCTGCCAGTGCAACGCGGTGGCCGGCCAGCGTGCATCGCGCCAGCTCCTGGAGCCTGGCGCGAAGCGCGGCCATCATTGCTTGTGCGTCGCCGGCGTCAACCGCCTCGTAGTCATGGCGCGAATAGTAGTTGCGCCCGAAGCGCGTCCAGTGTTCGCGCACGATCTGCTCGACCGTCTTGCCCTTCGCGGCCAGGATGTTCAGCCAGAACAGCACCGCCCACAGGCCGTCCTTTTCGCGGATATGGTCCGAGCCCGTGCCATAGCTCTCCTCCCCACACAGGGTGACGAGACCCGCATCCATCAGGTTGCCGAAGTACTTCCAGCCGGTCGGCGTCTCGAAGCAGTTGACGCCAAGCGCAGTCGCAACGCGGTCGGCCGCGGTCGATGTCGGCATCGAGCGGGCGATGCCCTTGATGCCGTCGCGATAGCCCGGGGCCACCGTGGCGTTGGCGGCGATGATGGCCAGGCTGTCGGAAGGCGTGACGGCGATTCCGCGGCCGACGATCATGTTGCGGTCGCCGTCGCCATCGGAGGCGGCGCCGAAATCCGGGGCGCCGGCGCTGTACATCAAGGCGATGAGTTCAGCGGCGTTGACCGGGTTCGGGTCCGGATGGTGGCCGCCGAAGTCCTCCAGCGGCACGGCATTGATCACGGTGCCGGCGGGTGCACCCAGCATGCCTTCGATGATCGCCTTGGCGTACGGGCCGCAGACCGCATGCATGCCATCGAAGCACATGGTGAAACCACCCGCGAACAGGGCACGGATCGCGTCGAAATCGAACAGGCGCGCCATCAGCTCCGCGTAGTCGGCCACCGGGTCGATCACTTCGATCTCCATCTGCTCCATGCGCGTGGTGCCGAGCCGTTCCAGGTCCACGGGGGGCGCGTCGCTGATCAGGTAGCGGGTCAGGGTTTGGGTGTTGGTGTAGATCGCCTCGGTGATCTTTTCCGGCGCCGGGCCGCCGTTCTCGACGTTGTACTTGATGCCGAAGTCGCCGTGCGGTCCGCCCGGATTATGGCTGGCCGAGAGCACGATGCCGCCGAATGCGCCGTGCTTGCGGATCACGCAGCTCACGGCCGGCGTGGACATGATCCCGCCGCGCCCGACCAGCACCTTGCCCACCCCGTGCGCGGCCGCCATGCGCAGGATGGTCTGGATCGCGCTACGGTTGAAAAAACGTCCGTCGCCGCCCAGCACCAGCGTAATGCCGCGGGTATCGCCGAGCGTCTCGAAGATCGCCTCGACGAAATTTTCGAGATAGCCGAGCTGCTGGAACTCCGTCACCTTTTTGCGCAGGCCCGAAGTTCCCGGGCGCTGCCCGGCAAATGGGTTGGTCGCCACGGTGTGTATCGTCATGCTTTCGCTCCTGTCTGGCGGGATGTATTGACAATCCGTTACGATACGACAGGCGCGAAAATGATGGCGCAGATTAGAGGTCAGATTTATCCGTGACCAAAGTTGTAAGCAGAGCCGCCAGGATCATGCTGGCGCCGCCCAGCACCAGCGTGCGAATCGTGTGGCCGTTGAAGACGGGCCGGGTCACCGTGCCAAGCAAAAAGCCGCTGCAAATCTGCGGAATCACGACGAAGACCAGGATCGGTTTCGTGTTGCGCGACGCGGGTGACAAGAGCGCGCTGTTTTTGATTTGCGGCGGCTGCCTGGCCATATCCGCGGGATTGTGGATGCTGGTTGAGGAGAAGAAGGCAAGCGTCACCAGCCAGGTTGCTGCCGCGACGTAGGGTGTGCACCTTTGGTGCGCACGCGGTCAACGTGTGCGGGCTTGCGGCTGCTCCTCCACTACGCTACGTTCGCGAACCCGCGTGCGCACAGGTGTGCACCCTACGAGCTTGCACGAATTACTTAGCCGAAAAATCGTCGTTCCCGGGCTCGGCGCCCCCCTTGGCGGGAACCCATACTGAGCGTCATTTCAAGCTGCCTATGGGGCCGCGCCTGCGCGGCGCCTACGCGGGAACGACGGGGGGTGGTGGCTTGCGGCTAAGGCTTGGCTACGCTCCTTTCGCGAACCGCGTGCGCACAGGTGCGCACCCTACGGGGCATCACCTGCGGTAACGCTCAACCTCAGTCCGCCCTCGCCCCTTTACGGCGCGGCTTTTTCGCGTCGCTCTTTTCGGCAAAGCGGCGCTGCGCGCCCTTTTTCGCGAAGCCGTTCTTCGCTACCGCAGGCGGTTCGCCGTCGCGCGTAATATTGAGCTGGCGGCCGGCAACCCACACTGTCTTCAGGTGATCGAGCAGGTCCGGCGTCAGGTCGGCCGGCAGGTCGAGCATCGTGTAGTCGTCGTAGATCTCGATTCGCCCAATCAGCTTGGACGGAATCCCGGCCTCGTTCGCAATTGCGCCGACGATGTTGCCCGGCTTGACGCCGTTCGCGTGGCCGACCTCGATGCGGTACGTGCCCATGCCGTCTTCCGGCGTGTGCTTCACGCGCTCCTTGCGGTATGCAGGCGCGTCGCTACGCACTTCGCGCACCGGCCGCTCTTCCATGCGCGGCTCGCGATCCGGCTTTTCCAGCAGCAGCGGCTCGTCGCCACGCGCGAGCTTGGCCAGCGCCGCGGCGATGTCCACCGCCGGCACGTTTTGCTCCCGTTCGTATTCCTCGATCAGCGAACGGAACACTTCCAGCCCGCCGTCCTCGAGCGTTTGCGTGATCTGGTCCTTGAACCTGGTGATGCGCACTTCGTTGACGGCCTTGATGGTCGGCAGCGTCAGCGGCGCGACGCGCTGGCGCGTGGCCTTCTCGATGGCCTTGAGCAGCCCGCGCTCGCGCGGCGTGATGAACAAAATCGCTTCGCCGCTGCGCCCCGCGCGGCCGGTACGCCCGATACGGTGGGTGTAGCTCTCCGGGTCGGACGGCACGTCGAAGTTGATCACGTGGCTGATGCGGTCCACGTCCAGCCCGCGCGCCGCGACGTCGGTCGCGACCAGGATGTCGATCTTGCCGTTCTTGAGCTGCTCGATGGTGCGCTCGCGCTGTTGCTGCGCCATGTCGCCGTTGATGGCGGCGGCCGCAAAGCCGCGCGCCTGCAGTTTGCTGGCCAGCTCCTCGGTGCCAAGCTTGGTGCGCGCGAAGATGATCATGCCGTCGAACGGTTCGGCTTCGAGGATGCGGGTGAGCGCGTCCAGCTTTTGCATGCCGGCCACCAGCCAGAAGCGCTGGGTGATGTTTTCGGCGGTGCCGGTCTTGGCGGCCACCGTCACTTCGCTCGGTTCGTTCAGGTACGTCTTGGCGATGCGCTTGATCTGCGACGGCATGGTGGCCGAGAACAGCGCGGTCTGGCGCTCTTCCGGCGTCTGCTGCAGGATGTGTTCGACGTCGTCGATAAAGCCCATGCGCAGCATCTCGTCGGCTTCGTCGAGGACGATGGTCTTGAGCTGCGACAGGTCGAGCGAACCCTTTTCGATATGGTCAATCACGCGCCCAGGCGTGCCGACCACCACGTGTACGCCGCGGCGCAGGGCCGACAGCTGCGGGCCGTAGCTCTGGCCGCCGTAGATCGGCAGCACGTGGAAGTTCTTGATGTGCGCGGCGTAGCTCTGGAACGCCTCGGCAACCTGGATCGCCAGCTCGCGCGTAGGCGCGAGCACCAGCGCCTGCGGGGCGCTTTGCTTGATATCGATGCGGGACAAAACCGGCAGCGCGAACGCGGCGGTCTTGCCGGTGCCCGTTTGCGCCTGCCCCAGCACGTCGCGGCCTGCCATGAGCAGCGGGATGGTGGCAGCCTGGATGGGCGACGGCGTTTCGTAGCCGACCTCCTTGAGCGCCTTGAGGATCGGCGCGGGGATGTTCAGGTCGGCAAACGTCGGGATGGGGGTGTCGGACATTGAGTAACTCTCGTGAAATCGGTGCTAAACCGCCAGTTTACTCTGTCCGACCGTGCGCGACGGGATTATTCTCGCTGGGGGCGCGGCCAGCGGTTCCATGTTGGCCGCTTGCTACATGTGTGGCGCGACGCAGTGGCGGGCGATGTACTCGGCGTGGCTGGGCATCACCTCCACGCATTTGGCGATCACCCGAGCGATGCTCTCCAGGTAGTCCTCGATCCCTGCCTCGGCCTGCACGTCGACCAGCGGGTGGTGGCTCTGCGGGTGCAGTTCTGCCCGGTCATCACCTGCAGCCAGGCCACCTCGGTGAACAACTCGTTGTTGTAGCGATGGATGCGCCCATGTGTGCGGAACAGTTCCATCTTCTGGCGCAGCGTGTCTGGAATCTCCATGTTGGCGTCCGCGAACCGCGTGCGCACAGGTGCGCACCCTACGCCGTGCTTGGGCCGGTGTGGATGCAAGCCTCAACCCATGCGGCTACAATCCATTGAAGAGCGTGCGGCGGGTGCGCATCAAATGAAGGAAGGCAGTTTGATAATGAAGCGTTTGAAAACAGCTCTCGCGGCAGCGGCCTGTGTGGCCCTGCTGGCCGACGCCGGCGCGACCACTGTGCGCGTGCACTACGACGCCGGCAAGGGCAGCATCGCCATCCTCGGCGACAAGGCGCCGATGTCGTGGTCCAAGGGCGTGACGGCCACGCGGCTGGAAGGCACCAACATCTGGACCTATTCGTGGCTGGACGAACTGGGCGACATCGCGATCAAGCCGGCACTGGGCGACAAGGTCTCGGTGGGCGGCGTCTACAAGCTGGCGGCCGGCAGCACGGTCGACATCTATCCGTTCTTCGGTGCGCCGTTCGGCAAATTGAAGATCGTGCCCGATTTCGAATCGCCGCAACTGCAGAACAAGCGCTCACTGCGCATCTACCTGCCCGCCAGTTATGAAGAGAACATGGCCAAGCGCTACCCGGTGCTGTACATGCACGACGGGCAGAACCTGTTCGATGCCAGGACCGCGGCCTATGGCGTCGAATGGCGCGTCGACGAGACGGTAAACCAGCTGGTCGCGATGGGGCAGATGGACGAGGTGATCGTGGTCGGGATCGACAACACGCCAGAGCGCATCTCCGAATACACGCCGTGCTGCGACCCGAAGTACGGCGGCGGCAAGCTCGACCGGTATGATGCGTTCATCATCGAGACGGTCAAGCCCTACATCGACAAGACGCTGCGCACCCTACCGGGCAAGGAGCACACGGCGATCATGGGCTCGTCGCTGGGCGGAATCGCCTCGGTCTACATTGCGCAGCGCCACCCGGGCGTGTTCTCGAAGGCGGGCGGCGTCTCCAGCTCGTTTTGGTGGAACAAGCGCCAACTGGTCGCCAAGCCACCGCATGTGCCGGTCAAGTTCTACCTCGACGCCGGCACCAGGAACGACGCTCTGGAAGACACGCTCCTGATGCGCGACGCGATGCTGGCCCAGGGCTACCGCGAGAACGAAGACCTGATGTTCTTTAAGGCTGAGGGAGCTAGCCACAACGAGGCCTCGTGGGCGACCCGGCTCGACAAGCCGCTGACCTGGTTCTTCCCTTGGGGTGGCACCAGGCAGCAATAACGGTGCCTGCTGCCGCTACACTGTGAGGTCGATCAGGTAAAGGTTAGTGCCCGCGTCCTCGGGCGTCAGGTGGATGAAGTTCTGGAACTTCAAGCCAAGCTTGAGCAGCAGCTGATTGGACGCGACGTTGTTGGGCGAGGTGATCGCCACCACCCGCGTAATGCCGAGCGTAGGCGCGTAGGCCAGCAGCGCCTGGCCGGCTTCGAACGCATAACCATGGCCGCGGTAGGCTGGCAGGAAGGCGTAGCCGATGTCCACGTCCTCCAGCGTTTCGCGCTTGATGAGGCCGGACATGCCCATCAACGCCAGGTCCTCCTTGCGCTCGACCACGTACAGCGAATGGCCGAGTTCCTCATGCATGGCCATCGGCCCGTCGACCACGGCCTCGTGCGCCTCATCGAGAGTGCGGATGCCGCGATCGCCAATGTGTTCGATGAAGGCAGGATCGTTCACCAGTTCGAGGTAGAACGCCGCGTCTTCTGGCGTTATGGTGCGCAGGCGCAGGCGGTCGGTCTCGAGGATGTACATGGGTCCTTTTTCAGAGTCGTCGTACGGCTTGCGGGGGCGTAGGGTGCGCACCTGTGCGCACGCGGTTCGCGAAGGCTGCGTGGTGAAAGCGGCTGCCGCAAGCCAGCACGCTCTGACCGCGTGCGCACAGGTGCGCACCCTACGAATTGCATAAATTTTAGCATCCGCCT
>NZ_SPUM01000032.1 GCF_004614195.1 Massilia horti
CCGATGATAGTGCTGCAACCAGTGTGAAAGTAGGTTATCGTCAGGCTAGTTATAAGAAAAAAACCCCGGCAGAAATGCTGGGGTTTTTTTTTACCCGCGGAGACCAGACAAAGCGATGACCATTTCCGGTCACATGGACTATCAGCAGTTGCTCGAGCATCGCCAGTCGCATCCGGCATGGCGCCTGCTTTTGGCCGACAACGGTCCGATGATCGCGAGTTTCCTCCATCAGGTCTTTGTCCTGCCCAACACCCGCGGCATGCCGCGCCAGCAGCTTGCCTCGCTGCTCGACGATCATCTGTTCCGGCTGCACGATGCTGCCGGCGAGACTCGCTATCCCAAAGCCGCGTCCGCTTACCTGGACGATTGGGCATCCAATCCCCGTGGCTGGCTGCGTAAATATTATCTTGATGGCGATGACGAGCCCCATTACGACCTGACGCCGGAAGCGGAGCTCGCCCTCGGCTGGATGCGTCAACTGGGCGACACGGCACCGGTCGGCGTCGCATCCGCCGCGCGCGAAGTGTTCCGACTGCTGCAGGAAATCGTCGATGGCACCGAACTCAGTCCCCGTACCCGGGTGGCTGCGCTACGCAAGCGCAAGGCACAGATCGATGCCGAAATCGCGCGCATCGAACAGGGCCAACTGGACATGATGGAACCGGGCCAGGTGCGTGAGCGCTTTCTGCGCGCCGCACGGACCGGCGATGAGATGCTTTCAGCTTTTCGCGCGCTTGACCGGCGCTTCCGCGCCGCTGATCGCGCGTTCCGCGAACAGATCACTACTGGGGAAGAAGGCGTCGATAAGGACGCGCATCGCGATCTCTTCGCCGGCTTGGACGAAGCACAGAGTCTGCAGGCGCTCGTCGACCTGTTGACATCGCCCGGCAGCACCGAGGAATTGGGCACCTTGTTGGAGAAGGTGACCGCACTGGAGCCAGTGCGTACGCTGGGGCCCGACGAACGGCTGCGCCGGATGCCTTTTGACTGGCTCGACGCCGCCAAGGACAGCCAGGCCCGGCTCGCGCGCCTGTCCGCGCAACTCAGGAGGCACCTGGACGATCGTGCGCGGCTTGAAAATCGCCGCATCATCCAGCTCATTCGCGGCATTGAACAAAATGCGCTCGCCCTGCGCGGGCGGATTCCGGATCCTGATTTCATCCACATCGACGAGACATCGCCCGCGGTTGCACTGCCGATGGATCGCACCCTGTACAACCCGCCCTTTAAGCCACGCATCACAGGGCAGGCCAAAATGCAGCCCGCCATGCCGGTGCCGGCCGATGCACTATTCGCACAGCGGCACATCGATGAGCTGCGGCTCATTACCAACATCCGCAACGCGCTGCGCACTCGTTCTCAGGTGAGTCTTGCGACTGTGGCGCAGGAGTACCCGATCGAGCACGGCCTGGCCGAGCTGGCGGCCTACTTCAAGCTCGCAACCGACGAGCTTCGATGCGCAATCGATGAGGAGCGGACCGAGGTGGTGCGCTGGACCGATTCAGCCGGAAGGCAGCGGGCAGCCACGCTGCCGCTGGTGATCTATACATTGTGAGCACATGAACGAAGAAAGCCGTTTGGGCCAACTGGTTATCACGCTGTTCCAGGGCGTGCTATACCGCGACGCCGAGCCGCTGCTGTGGCAGCCCCTGATCGACCTCCAAGGCCGCGTGCGCGACCATTGTGGGACCATTGGACTTGAGCTGATCCTGGACGAGGCGGAAGGGTACGCATATCTGCGCCAGCGGCCGGCGCGCGAAGGGCAGCCGGAACTGCCTCGGCTTGTTCAGCGCCGGGCGCTCTCATATCCGGTCAGCCTTCTGCTGGTCCTGCTGCGCAAAAAGCTCGCCGAATTCGATGCCGCGGGTGGCGACACGCGGCTCGTCATCGCGCGCGAACAAATCGTCGACGAGGTGCGCCTGTTCTTTCCGGAGACCGGTAACGAAGCGCGTCTGCTCGATCGTCTCGACGCCCACCTGAACAAGATCGTGGAGCTCGGCTTCCTGCGCCGTTTGCGTGGTGAAGAACACGAGTTCGAAGTGCGCCGCATTCTCAAGGCCTTCGTGGATGCACAATGGCTGGGGGAATTCGAGCAGCGGCTGGCCGAGTACCAGGCGCATGCGGCCGCTGAGGGCGAGGAGTGAGCATGGAGCAGTTGCCAGATACGCCGGCAGCATCGATCGGCTTCAGACTGCAGCAGATCGAGGTCTTCAACTGGGGCACATTCGACCAGCACGCGTGGCGCCTGCAGCCCGGCGGCGAAAGCATTCTCCTGACCGGCGATATCGGCTCGGGCAAATCGACCCTGGTCGATGCCCTTGGCACCCTGCTGGTCCCGCCGCACAAGCTCTCGTACAACAAGGCTGCGGGCGCCGACGCGCACGAGCGCAGCCTGCGCAGCTACGTCCTGGGGCATTACAAGTCCGAGCGAGGCGAAATGGGGGCACGCGCCGTCGCACTGCGTGATCACAACAGCTACTCAGTGCTGCTCGCAGTGTTCGCCAACGAAGCTCTTAATGAGACCATCACGCTGGCACAGGTGTTCTGGATGAAGAATCCGCGTGGTGAGCCTGAGCGCTTTTACGTTGTCGCGACCAGCGCCCTGTCGATCACTACGCACTTTGCCGGCTTTGGCAGCGATATCGCGCAGCTGCGCAAGCGCCTGCGCGCGCTCGACTCGGTGCAGCTGCACGAGACGTTCCTGCCATACGGCGCCGAGCTGCGCCGCCGGCTCGGCATCCCGAGTGAACAAGCGCTCGACCTGTTTCACCAGACGGTATCGATGAAGTCGGTCGGCGACCTCACCGGCTTCGTGCGCGAGCATATGCTCGAGGCGTTCCCGGTACAGGCGCGCGTCGCGGCACTGATTGCCGGTTTCGAGGACCTGAGCCGCGCACACGAGTCGGTACTCAAGGCCAAGGCGCAGGTCGAGATGCTGGCATCAATGGTCGCTGATCTCGACCGCTATTCGGACCTTGAAGCGCAGGCCACCTCGTGGCGCCGCTGTCGTGCAGCGCTGCGCCCATGGTTTGCCCAGCGCAGGCGTGCCCTCGTCGAGGAACGCATCGCGACCCTGCAGGCGGATGCCGAAACGGTGGCGGCGACAGTCGAGGCACTGAATGAGACGTGGCGCCAGCAGCGGCAGCGGCAGGATGCGCTGACGGAGGCGATTGCGACCAACGGCGGCAACCGGATCGGTCAACTCGGCGCGGAGATCGCCCGGCTGCAGACCGTGAAGGACGAACGCGCCGCACGCGCGGACCGGTACGCGCAGCTCGCAATGGCGCTCGGCCTGCCGGAAGCACCCGGTGCCGCCACGTTCGCTTCCAATCGGCGTGCGATCGAAGAAGGCCAGGCGAAGGCGAAAGCGCTGCGCGACGATGTCGCGATGCGCCTGACCGAGGCCGGTGTGATGGTGCGCGAACTGGGGCGCCAGCACGGGGAACTGAGCGCCGAACTGGAATCGTTGCGCAAGCGCTCGACCAACGTTCCGCGCAGGTTGGTGGAGCTGCGCGCAGCGTTATGCGAAGCGATAGGCGTAGCGCCCGACACTTTGCCGTTCTGTGGCGAATTAATGCGGGTGCGCGAAGAAGAACATGCTTGGGCAGGAGCGGCGGAGCGGGTGCTTGCCGCATTCGCGCAGTCGCTGCTGGTCCCGGACGTGCATTATCTTGCCGCGCAAGCCTGGGTAGCAGGCCGCGATCTGGGCGCGTCTTTGCGACTGTGCCGGGTGAAGGCGACGAGCGGCCTGACGCCGGGCCTGTTCATGCCGCGCTCCCTGCTGCACAAGATCGAGGTGCGGCCGGACAGTCCGTTACGAAATTGGCTGCTTGCCGAGCTGGCGCAGCACTTCGATTACGTGTGCTGCGAGCGCACCGATCAGCTGCAGCGCGAGAAGGCGGCTGTCACACGCGGCGGGCTGGTCAAGCGTTTTGGCGAACATTACGAGAAGGACGACACGTTTGCGATCGGAGAGCGCGCGCACTGGGTGCTTGGCTGGTCGAACGAGGCCAAGGTGGCGGCGCTGACCAAGCGCGAGCGCGATGTGTCGGCGCGCATCCAGGCGCACGTGGCGCAAGTCTCGGCGCTCAAGCGCGCGGTGGACGAACAAGACGAGTTGATCGGCTACTGGAAGCAGCTCGCGGCCTGCGTCAGCTTCAAGGAGCTGGATTGGAAGGCGTCGGCCAGCATGATCGAGCAGCTCGAGCGCGAGCGCCGGGAACTGTCGGCCGCGACCGACATCCTTGGGTCGCTGCGCCAGCAGATGGATCAGCTGGCCGATGAACAGAATGCGACGTGGGTCAGCCTCGAAGCGGCGCTCCTGGAGCAGGGCAGGCTGGCTGGCCAGCTTGAACAGGCAAAGCGCATGCTGGAGCAGTGCGAGGCGTCCGGATGTGACGTCGAACCAATGCGCTCTCCCGAATTGACTGCGCTTGAGCAGACCCTGGGCGCTTCGCCACTGGCGCTTGAATCGGCGGCGCAGTTCGAGCACGAGCTGCGCGATCTGGTGCAGGTCCGCATCGAAGAGTCGGAGGCGCAGTTGCTGCCGCTGCGCGACGCGATCCTCGCCGCGACGCAGCGCTACGTGCAGGCATGGCCGCTCGATACGCGTGAAGTGGACGTCAGCATCGAAGGCGCGCGCGAATTTCGCCAGATCCTGGAAGCGCTGCGATCAAGCGAACTGCCGCGCCTCGAGCGGCGTTACACGGAGCTGCTTGGCGATAGCATGGTGCGTGACATCGCCGGCTTCGATGGACAACTGCAGCGTGAATGCCAGACGGTGCGCGAAAGGATTGAATTCATTAACAGGTCATTGCGGAACATCGATTACAACCCAGGTCGCTACCTGAAGCTGGAAGCGGCGCCGAATCTCGACGCGGACCTGCGCGATTTCCAGCAAGAGCTGCGAGCATGTATCGTGGACATGCCGGACGGAGAGCGGCTCGACGTTAGGTTCCAGCAGGTCCGGCGCATCGTCGAACGATTCCGCGGCCGGGAAGGAACGCTCGAAATGGACCAGCGCTGGATGCGCAAGGTGACCGATGTGCGTAACTGGTTTGTGTTCTCAGCCTCTGAGCGCTGGCGCGAGGGGGACGAAGAATACGAACACTATACCGATTCCGCTGGCAAGTCCGGCGGACAGAAGGAAAAGCTCGCCTACACAGTGCTGGCCGCTGCGCTGGCCGCCCAGTTCGGATTGGGTGGTGGCGAAGAGCCGAAGCGCACCTTCCGCTTCGCCGTTATCGACGAGGCGTTCGGCCGTGGGTCGGACGATTCGGCGCGCTACGGCCTTGAACTATTCCGTCGGCTCGGCCTGCAACTGCTGGTGGTGACGCCGCTGCAGAAAATCCACATTATCGAACCGTATGTGGCCGGCCTGGGATTCGTCCACAGCGAATCCGGGCAGCGTTCGATGCTGCGTTATCTCGGCATGGACGCGTACCAGACGGAGCGCAGCGAACGGCTGGCTGCCTCGTAATCTATTTGCGCTGGTAGGTGCCTACCAGCTCAGTATGCGCAAGCACGTGGTTTTGCATCGCTTTTTCAACCTGGGCTTTGGTGGCGTGGCCCATGTCGGGCAGCACTACATCCAATGCGTAGAGCTTGTGGAAGTACCGATGTCGACCGATGGGCGGACAAGGACCGCCATAACTGCTTTTTTTCCAGTCATTCAGGCCAACTTGCGTGCCATGTGGCAGGTCGGTATTGCTTACCGCAGCAGGCAGTCCCGAGGCTTGCGGTGGCATGTTGTAGAGCACCCAGTGTACCCATGTGCGCTGAGGCGCAGCCGGGTCGGGCGCGTCTGGATCGTCGAGAATCAGGACCAGGCTGCGCGTTTCTGGCGGCGCGCCAGACCAGCTAAGGGCCGGAGAAGTATCCGCTCCGTCGCACGTATGGACTGCCGGAATGCTGCCGCCAGTGTGAAAGTCAGCCGAGGTAAGGGATAAGGCCATCATCGCCTCCATTGGAAAAGGCGCGCGGTCGGCGCCAGGGTCAGTTCACATTCGACCTGTTTGAGCTGGACGGGTTGCGAAATCAGGACAGGATCATTTGTGCGCCCCTTGCCACCGGAGGATTCGTTTGCTATAGTTCGGTCCCTCACGAGAAACACGCAGCAAATCAACAGGTTGCGAAGGACTCATGAGGCAGCGTCGAAATGATGCTGAGAAATAGAAGTTGACGAATATCGCGAAACACTGCATAATCTCGCTTCTCTGCTGCTGACGA
>NZ_SPUM01000101.1 GCF_004614195.1 Massilia horti
CTCAGTTGGTAGAGCGCAACCTTGCCAAGGTTGAGGTCGAGGGTTCGAGACCCTTTTCCCGCTCCAGAATGCTTAAAAGGGGAGGCTGTCCTCTTTTTTATTGATGTAGGATGATTGACTCGACACAAACTTGGCCATCAATCCTGCACTAAGATTTCCTCTGGCGAGGTAGCAAAGAGGTTATGCAGCGGCCTGCAAAGCCGTCTAGACGGGTTCGATTCCCGTCCTCGCCTCCAGATTCATCCGAAAACGGGCCCCTTTGACGGGGCCCGTTTGGTTTTGCGTTCGCCCCTTCACCTCGACCGGCGATGTACCGATCCTGCGGTAGCGACGCCACAAATCCATCTGGGCAAGAGCTTGTGGTTTTGTGCAATAAATCCCTTCCGGCCGGTGTGCTGATTTACCACACAAAACCCCTGTCAGCCCTGCCGTTGACAAAAATAAATTGAATTTATGGCAATTGAATAGAATTGCCAATTGTTCACGTACTAAGATGAAGTGGAAATTAGCTTAATTGCAGCATTCACCGTGGAGTGAGTGGCATGAAGCTTAAATTTTCCTTCGATGTGCTGGCCTTTTGCGCCAGCTTGTTAATTTGCACTCCTGCTTGGGCCGCAGCGGTCCCCGGCTGTGACCGCGTGATCAAGGCCGACGTCGTCGCGCTCGATCATGCCTTTCAGGTCAATCGGCTTGGCGCCACGCGCACTAACGGCGAAATCTATGCGCTGCGCAGTGACGTCGTATCCGTTGACCCCGACACCAGGGCCTTGAATCCGGGCCGCGTGACCCTGCGACCCGACAAACGTCCGCGTCCGATGGTACTGCGCGTGAACGCCGGCAGCTGTCTGGAAATCACTTTCACCAATCTGCTCGATCCGCGCCAGAAGGATCCGATGCAGCCGGTTACGCGCCATGCATCCATTCACGTCACGGGCATGCAGGTGGTGGATGTGATCGCCAGTGACGGCAACTGGGTCGGCCAGAATTCCACCGGACCGGCCGGACAGAAGAGCGGCATCGTCGCTCCCGGCAAGACCATCGTCTACCTGCTATATGCGCAGGAGGAGGGCAGCAGCCTGCTGTACAGCTCGGCAGCGCAGTACAACAACTTCGACCCCATGCAGGTGTCAACGGGGCTCTTCGGCGTGGTCAATGTGGAGCCGCGCGGCGCCGAGTGGTATCGCAGCCAGGTAACGCAGGACGATCTGCGCCTGGCCACGAGCGGCTTGCTGCCGGACGGCCATCCGCGCATCGATTACGATGCCGTCTATCCATCCGGCCATGCGCGTGCCGGTATGCCCATCCTGCGCATGCTGGATTCGCGCGGCAACATCGTCCATACCGACCTGACGGCCAACATCACTGGTCCGGGCCGCGGCAAGCTGCCGGGCGGGCCGGGCGCCAATCCCATGCTGCCGGAGCGAGACCTGCCGTTCCGCGAAGTGTCCGTGGTCTACCACGAGTCCCAGGATGTGGTGCAAGCCTTCCCGTACTTTATGAGCGCGGTCAACAGCCAGACGCCGCGCGTCGACGCCGGCGCCGACAGTTTCGCCATTAACTACGGCATCGGTGGCATCGCGCCGGAAGTGCTGGCCAATCGCATCGGCGTCGGCCCGGCTGCCGGCTGCCCCGAATGCAAATTCGAGGAATTCTTCCTCAGCTCGTGGGCGATCGGCGATCCGGCGCTGATCGTCGACGTGCCCGCCAATGCCGGCTGCAGCGTGGCCGAACTGCAGCGCTACACGCTGGCGCTGGAACAGGATCCTCTCCACTTCAATCCGGCCAATCCATGCCAGCCCAGGACCGGCAAGAAGGCCACCAAGGCTTTTTATCCGGACGACCCGTCCAATGTCTATCACGCTTACTTGGGTGACCACGTGCGCTTTCGCGTGCTGCATGCGGGCGCGGCCGTGCACCATCTGCACCACCACCATGCGCACCAATGGCTGCGCACGCCCAATAGCGATCAGAGTAACTATCTCGATTCCCAGGCGGTCGGCCCCGGCGGTTCGTTCACGGCCGAATTGGTGTTCGGCGGCGCGGGCAACCGCAACCTGACCACTGGCGATTCGATCTTCCATTGTCACTTCTATCCGCACTTCGCCGCCGGCATGTGGGCGCTGTACCGCGTGCACGACGTGTTTGAAGGCGGCACGGTGCTCGACGGCGCCGGCCGGCCGCAGAAGGGATCGCGCGCCTTGCCCGACGGCGAGATCGCCGCCGGCACGCCGATTCCGGCCGTGGTGCCACTGCCGCAGTACGCGATGGCGCCACTGCCGGCGAAGGTGCAGATTGTTGAGGGACAGGTCCAGGTCACGGGCGAAGGCCACCCCGGCTTCCCCTTCTTCGTGCCAGGTGTGGCCGGCCACCGCGCGCCGCATCCGCCGCTGGACTTCGCCGTCGACCCCGACACCAGGGAAGTGCTCGATGGCGGCCTGCCGCGCCACCTGATCGTCGGCGCCAAGATCGCCAACGAACAGCACACGGCGCTGGACTGGTCCAAGGATCTGCAGTCCATCGACGCGTTTCAGCTGCCGGAACAGGGCACGCGGGAGGAACGCAAGGCGATGGACTACTTCAGCCAGCCGCGCCACGCCAGCTATACGCCGGATGGCGTGGCCGCCCCATTCAAGGTCAATGGCTTGCCGCGCGGGCCCCAGCCCGGCGCGCCGTTTGCCGATCCGGCCGTGGTCGACGGCCGGGCGGTCGGCAATCCAGTGCGGCGCTACAAAGGCGTCAACCTGCAGCTCGATGCGGTGTTCAACAAGGCCGGCTGGCATTACCCGCAGCAGCGCATCATGTCGCTGTGGGGCGACGTCAAGGATTATGTGGAGGGGCGCAAGCCGCCGGAGCCGTTGTTCTTCAGGGCCGCCAACAACGACGTGGTCGAGTACTGGCACACCAATCTGGTGCCGGCCTATTATGAATTGGACGACTTCCAGGTGCGCACGCCCACCGACATCCTTGGCCAGCACATCCACCTGGTCAAGTTCGACGTGATGGCTTCCGACGGCGGCGCCAACGGCTACAACTACGAGGACGGCACCTTCAGCCCGGAAGAGGTGCGCGAGCGGATCGAAGGGATCAACGGTAACGGCGGGCTGCGGGACCTGACCGGGAAGAAGCGCATATTGCATCCGAAGGCGATCGCCGAACTGGGAGAAGGTCCGGCGCCCGGCAGCAAGGCCTGGGTGGGGGCGCAGGCCACGGTGCAGCGCTGGTGGCTGGACCCGTTGATGGCGAAGCCGTCGGCGGTGGGCCCCGACGACCGTACCTACATGACGGTGTTCACCCACGACCACTTTGGTCCGTCGACGCACCAGATGGCCGGCCTGTATGGCGGCCTGCTGATCGAACCGGCCGACACGCGCTGGACTTCGCCGGACGGCAAGACCGTGTACGGCCGCCGCGGCGACGGCGGACCGACCGGCTATGCTGCCAACATCCTGTTCAATGCGCCGCACAAGCAGGGCGATAACTACCGCGAGTTCGCGCTCGCCTGGGGCGACACCCAGCACGCCTACGACCAGCGCAGCCGCAGCAAGCCTGACTGCTACAGCTACAAGGCGCCGGATGGCAAGGTCGTCAAGCAAGGCAAGCCGCATTTCGATTGCGTCGATCCGGCGCCGGGCGCGGGTTATTTCGGCTGGGCCGATGCGCGCAGCGTACTGAACTGCCTGAACTGTCCGCCCCAGCCCGAGGAACAGAAGGCGCAGTCGCTGGTGAATAATTTGTACGGCAAGGCGCCATGTCCGCCGCAACCCCTGCTGGTGTCCGATTTCGGCGCCGGGATCATCTCGATGAATTACCGGGGCGAGCCGCTGCCGCTGCGCGTGAACAAGCAAGTCACCTCAATCAACCCGAACGCCGCGCCGGATGCGAACGATCTGGCCTCGGCGTTCCGCTCGATCGAGCGGCGCGATCCGGCCTTCTCGCGCCAGCCGGTGGGAGGCGCGTCCATTAACCCGGATTGCAGTGGCGCCGGCTGCCTCACCTTCCCACGGCAGCCGATCGCGCAGGACATGGGCGCCACCGATCCGTACACGCCGCTGCTGCATGGTGTCGAGGGCGACAAGGTGCAGATGCGCCTGCTGGTCGGGGCGCACACCTCGATGCACGATTTCACCATGCACGGTGTGAACTGGCTGGCCGAACCTTATGTGCCCGATTCCGGCTACCGGTCGACCCAGTTCATGGTGCTGTCCGAACATTACGAGATGCTGTTCACGCTGCCGCGCCTGAACAGCCGTGCCTCGACCGACTACCTGTACAACCCCAGCGCCTCGTACGAGGGCTTGGCCAATGGCGCCTGGGGCCTGCTGCGCGCCTGGCGTGCGGACCAGCGTCCCGCCAGCGTGGCCGCGATCACGCCGCCGGCCGCTGCTCGCGCACCGGCCTACGGGCCGCCACCAGGCATGAACAGCGATTGCGCGCGCCACTTGCCGTGTATCCGGGAATACGAAGTGCATGCGATGACGGTGCAGCAGGCAACCGGGGGCGCCTTGCGTTACAACCGCCGGGGCGTGAACCTGCTTGGCGGGCGCAGCGACACTGCGCATCCGCTGGAAGATCCGCTGGCGCTGGTATACGTGGCGGTGCCCAGGGGCCAGCGCCATGTGCCCCAGCCGCATGTCGAACCGTTGGTGCTGCGGGCGAATGCGGGCGACTGGATACACGTCACCCTGATCAACGATTTGCGCGGCAATGAGCCGGTCTTCGGCCATGAGGAGGCCGCCTCGCGCTTCGGCCTGACGTATGCGACGCCGTACGACAACATCAGGATCGCATCGTCGCCCCACGTCGGCCTGCACGCGCAGCTGCTGGCCTACGACACCAGCCATAGCGACGGCGCCAACATCGGCGCCAACCCGGTGCAGACCGCGCCGCCGCGGGGCAAGACCGAGTACTGGTGGTACGCCGGCAAGATCGATCCGGTCAGCGGCAAGGCTACTCCGGTCGAATTCGGTGCAGTCAACCTGCTCCCGGCCGATCCGCTGATGCAGGTGTATCGCGGCCTGTTCGGCGCGCTGGTGATTGAACCGGCCGGCGCGCGCTGGACTGCCGATCCGCAATCGCCGACATCAGCCACTGTCTGGCATGGCGACCAGGTGTTCCGCGAATTCGTCGTCATGTACCAGAACGACGCCAACATGCTCACCAATAACAACTCCTGGTGGCAGACCGGCAATCCGCTGGCCGGTTTCAATTACCGCTCCGAGCCGGCCTGGCTGCGCTTCGGGAAGCTGCTGGACGGCGCGCTGGGTGAGCACCGCCCACGCGATTGGACCAACCTGGGCCAGGACGACTTGCAGAACATTGCGGAGCTGGCCATGAACAACGTCGACGCAACGGCCACCACCGCCAACCAATTGGTCGGCGCAGACCCACAGACGCCTATCTTCCGTGCGCCGGCGCGCATGCCGGTGCGCTGGCGGTTGTTGATGCCAGGCGGTGATGGCGATAATCAGGTCACGTGGGAGCTGACCGGCCACCTGTGGCAGGAATCGCCATACCTCGAGCAATCGACTCGCATCGGCTATAACCCGCAGTCGGCCAGCGCCGGCACGCTGACCGGCTACGGCGCCACCAGCGCCTACGACATCGTGCTGGCCGATACGCGCGGGTCGACGCCGGCCGGCGGCCGCTTCGGCGTGCCGGGCGATTATCTGTACCGCGCCTGGACCGCAAACATGTTCCAGGGCGGCGCCTGGGGCATCTTCCGTGTGGCGCCATGGGCGAAGAAGGCGGACGGCGTACGCTTTCCGGACACGATCGGCATCGACGGCGTCACGCGCGCGGCCAGCGGCGTGACCGTCAGCGGCTTTGCCACCGCCTGTCCGGATACGGTCATCGATACCGGCGGCACGGTATGCCGGGCCGGCGACACGGTGCGGGCGGTGACGGTGAACCAGGAGAGCGTAGCGGTCACGAACGGCCGCTGGTCGCTGACCTTGCCGGCGTCCGTCACGGCGGTCGAGGTGCGTTCGGCGGCCGGCGGCAGCGCCACCTGGCAGGCAACCGAGGTGGCGCAGCGCCCCTTGCTGCGAGCGGCCTGGGCGCAGCCGCGCCGCCTCACCC
>NZ_SPUM01000010.1 GCF_004614195.1 Massilia horti
GGCACCATAGGCGTGGGAGATATACACGTAGGGTGCGCACCTGTGCGCACGCGGTCACCGTTTCCCGGCCCGCGGCAATGGCAACTTCCGCACACTTTGCACCGCGTGCGCACAGGTGCGCACCCTACGCCTCCTGTACGCGTCGTTGGCATGCGGATTATTCGCTCAGCGCCGCCAGCTGCTCGGCCTGGTGCTCCGCCATCAGCGCGTTGGTCAGTTCGTTCAGGTCCCCATCCATGATCATGTCGAGCTTGTAGAGCGTCAGGTTGATGCGGTGATCGGTCAGCCGCCCTTGGGGGAAGTTGTAGGTGCGGATGCGCTCGCTGCGGTCGCCCGAGCCGATCAGGCTCTTGCGCGTGGCAGCTTCCTTCGACTGCTGTTCGCGCAGCTGCACGTCCTTGATGCGCGCGGCCAGCACCTTCATGGCCTGCGCCTTGTTCTTGTGCTGGCTGCGGTCGTCCTGGCACTCGACCACGATCCCGGTGGGCAGGTGGGTGATGCGCACCGCCGAATCGGTCTTGTTGATGTGCTGTCCGCCGGCACCCGAGGCGCGGTAGGTGTCGATGCGCAGGTCGGCCGGGTTGATGTCCACGTCCTCGACTTCGTCCGCTTCCGGCATTACCGCCACTGTGCAGGCAGAGGTGTGGATGCGGCCCTGGGTTTCGGTGGCCGGCACCCGCTGCACGCGGTGGCCGCCGGACTCGAACTTGAGTTTCGAGTAGGCGCCCTGGCCGACGATGCGCACGATTACCTCGCGGTAGCCGCCCAGGTCCGAGCTTGATTCCGACACCATCTCGACCTGCCAGCGGTTGCGCTCTGCAAAGCGGGTGTACATGCGCAGCAGGTCGCCGGCGAACAGCGCCGACTCGTCGCCGCCGGTGCCGGCGCGGATCTCCAGGAAGATGTTGCGCTCGTCGTTTTCGTCCTTCGGCAGCAGCATCTTCTGCAGCTCCAGGTCGAGCTGCGCCAGCCGGGCTCTAGCGTCGTCGATCTCTTCCTGCGCGAACTCCTTCATGTCCGGATCGAGCAGCATCTCCTGCGCGGCGGCGATGTCGCCGTTCGCGTCCTGGTATTGCTTGTACAGCGCGACCAGCGGCTGCAGCTCGGCATGCTCGCGGGTCATCTTGCGGTAGCTGTCCATGTTCGACGTGGCGCCCTCGCTCATCAGGAGTTCGTCCAGTTCGACAAGGCGGTTGGCCAGTTGGTCCAGCTTGGCCAGCATGGATGGTTTCATACGGTGATCGATAGATTTGTTGTGGCGCCGCGCAAAGCGGCGATGGACGCACCTGGGAGGCGCGCACGCGAACAGGGTCAGGGCCGCTAACGGCGGCCGCGGAACAGCTGCGGCAGCAGGGCCGCCAGGCGGGCGCGCTCGTCGCCCTCGGCACGGTGCAGCGCCTGCTGCGGCCCGTGCAGGAATTTGGCCGTCAGGCCTTTGGACAGCGCTTCGAGCACGGCGTCGACGTCCTCGCCTTTGGCCAGCATCTTGCGTGCGCGGTCCAGTTCCGCCATGCGCAGCGCCTCGCTCGACTCGTGCAGGTCGCGGATGACCGGCACCATGGCGCGGTCGCCCACCCAGTGCATGAACGACTGCACGCGGGTCTCGATGATCGCCTCGGCCTGCGCCACGGCGGCCTGGCGGCTCTCGATACCGGTCTGCACCACTTGCGACAGGTCGTCGACGCTGTACAGGAACACGTCGTCCAGGCGCGCGACTTCGGGTTCGATATCGCGCGGCACGGCCAGGTCGACCATGAACATCGGCCGCCGGCGGCGCGCCTTGATCGCGCGCTCGACCAGGCCCAGGCCGATCAGCGGCAGGGTCGAGGCGGTGCTGGTGACCACGATGTCGAACTGCGCCAGCCGCTCCGGCAGCTCGGCCAGGCGGATCGCCTTGCCGTTAAAGCGCGCGGCCAGCGCTTCGCCGCGCTCGAGCGTGCGGTTGGCGATCGTGATCGACTTCGGATGCTGGGCCGCGAAATGGGTGGCGCACAGCTCGATCATTTCGCCGGCGCCGATGAACAGCACGTTCTGGTCGGCGATGCGGTCGAAAATCCGCTGTGACAAGCGCACCGCAGCCGCGGCCATGGACACGCTGTGCGCGCCGATCTCGGTGGTGCTGCGCACTTCCTTGGCCACCGCGAAGCTGCGCTGGAACAGCTGGTGCAGGTAGGTGCCCAGGCCCCCGGCCTGCTCCGCGGCGCGCACGGCATCCTTCATCTGGCCCAGGATCTGCGGCTCGCCCAGCACCATTGAATCCAGGCCCGACGCGACCCGGAACGCGTGGCGTACCGCGTCGTGCTGTGGCAGCAGATACAGGTGCGGACGCAGTTCGGCGTAGTTCAGCGCGTGGTAGTGCGCCAGGAACTGGGCCGAAGCATCGAGTGGATTGGGTGCGCCGCTTGCCGCATACATCTCGGTGCGGTTGCAGGTGGACAGGATGGCAGCTTCGTCCTGGCCGCGCTCGTTAAAGCGCGAAAACCAGGCGCGCGCCGACTGCACCGCTTGGCCGAGCTGGTCAGGCGCGAGCGCCAGCTGCTCGCGCAGCGAGACCGGTGCGGTGGTGTGGTTAAGGCCAACGGCAAGCAGTTGCATTTCTGGGGGAAAAGAAGGCGCGTGCCGCGATTATACCCTGATGTTCTCAGGGGTGCTCCTGGGCTAGTTCAGATTCCCAGCTTTTCCAGCCGGTAGCCGTAGCTGTATACAGGCACCAGGCGGAAGCCGTTTTCCGGACGCAATTGCAACTTGTTGCGCACCCGCGAGACGTGGGTGTCCATGGTGCGCGACGGCACCGCGGTTTCGCGTACCCAGACCGACTCATGGATATAGGCGCGCGACAGCGGACGGCCGATGTTGCGGAAAAACAGTAGCGCCAGGTAGAACTCCTTGTGCGTCACATCGATGACTTCGCCGTCCATCAGCAGCCGGCCGGGGCGGGTTTCGAACACATAGGGGCCGAATTGCAGCTGTTCGGAGCCGTTTTGCGACGGATAGGCACGGCGCAGAACGGCCGACACGCGCGCCACCAGCTCGCCGCGGCGTACCGGCTTGATCAGGTAGTCGTCGGCGCCGGCGGTGACGCCGGCCACGATGTCATCCTCGGCCGAACTGCCGGCCAGGAACATCGTCGGCGCATTGGCTGCCATTTTTTCCTTGGCGCGGCGCAGCACCTCGGCCGCTGGCAGGTCGTTTACTTGCCAATCCATGATCAGCAGGTCGGCACTTTCCTTGCGCAGGTGAGCCAGAAGCTCCTTGCCGTTGTCGAACGATAGGCAGCTGTGTCCGGCGCCAGTGAGCACCTGGCAGATCAGATCTGCCTGGCTCCGGTCATTGTCCAAGACGGCTATTCTCATGGTGGCGGGCTTTTTGCGTGAAAGAAAGCTTGTAGGATCAGTCCTACAAAGTGCTTTGAATATAACAGACTTTCACAATGTGGTGCTATAACCGAACTAACAATTTACATTTGTGTTTAAGACGCGACACATTTAATGTAAAAGTAAACGCGACTGGCCGCAAATTCAACGCATCCGAGTGGACATGAAGAACCAAACAAGCGCCGAATCGATTGTGTTGCCGTCAACAAGCGAGGCGATCGAGCAGGTGCGCAGCCGGTGCCTGCGCCTGGTCCAAAAACGGGCGGCCATCGCGGCCGGGGTGGCAGTGGTGCCGCTGCCCGGGGTTGGCATGCTGTCGGACCTGGCCACCTTTGCCTTGCTGGTGGAGGAAATCAACCAGGCGTTCGGCCTGACCCCCGCGCAGATCGAGCGCCTGCATCCGCGCATGCGGGTGGCGGTGTACGAGGCGGCGGCGGCGCTCGGCGGTATGCTGGTCGGCAAGGTGGTGACGCGGGAGCTGGTGCTAAAGGTGCTGCGCAAGGCGGGGGTGAAGCTGACGGCAAAAAGCGTGCTGAGGGTGGTGCCGCTGGCCGGGCAGATTGCCTCGGCGGCAATCGGGTTCGCGCTATTCAGGCAGATGGGGTATCAGCACGTCGCGGCGTGCGTGAAGGTGGCGCAGGAGGTGGCGAAGCAGTAGGGCAGAGGCGTAGGGTGCGCACCTGTGCGCACGCGGTACGGTTGCGGATAGTTTGCGTCCGCGTGCGCACGGGGTGCGCACCCTACGAAATATTTGCCGGCTCAGGCGTCCGGCAGCACCACGTTCACGTCGAGCACCTCCAGGTTGCCCTGGCGGTCGAGCGAGATCTTGATGTCGTCCGGGTTGACCTTGGTGTACTTCGAGATCACCTCGATCAGCTCGCGATGCAGGGCCGGCAGGAAGTCCGGGCCGGCGCGGTTAGTGCGCTCGCGCGCGATGATGATTTGCAAGCGCTCCTTGGCCTGGGTCGCGCTCTTCGGCTTTGAGGGAAACAGGAATGAGAGCAGCGCCATGTCACTTCGCTCCAAAGATGCGCTGCCACAGTCCGGGCTTTTCGTAGTTGGTGAAGCGCAGCGGCACCTCCTGGCCGAGGAAGCGCGCAATCACGTCCTGGTAGGCTTCGGCCACGTCCGTGCCCTTGAAATGGATCGCCGGGTTGCCCTGGTTGGAGGCGTGCAGCACCGATTCCGATTCCGGAATGATGCCCAGCAGCTTGATGCGCAGGATTTCCTGCACGTCCTGGTAGGACAGCATCTCGTCGTGCTCGACGCGCTTGGGCGAATAGCGGGTGATCAACAGGTGTTCCTTGACCGGTTCGAGGCCTTCCTGCGCGCGGCGCGACTTGGCCTGCAGGATGCCCAGGATGCGGTCCGAGTCGCGTACCGACGACACTTCCGGATTGGTGACGATCAGCGCGTCGTCGGCGAAGGTCAGCGCCATCAGCGCACCGTGCTCGATGCCGGCCGGCGAATCGCAGATGATGTACTCGAAGTCCATCTTGGCCAGGTCCTTGAGCACGCGCTCCACGCCTTCCTCCGACAGCGCTTCCTTGTCGCGCGTCTGCGAGGCCGGCAGGATGTACAGGTTGTCGCAGTGCTTGTCCTTGATCAGGGCCTGGTTCAGCGTGGCTTCCTTGTTGACCACATTGATCAGGTCGTAGACGACGCGGCGTTCGCAGCCCATGATCAGGTCGAGGTTGCGCAGGCCGACGTCGAAGTCGATCACGACGGTCTTGTGCCCGCGCATCGCCAGGCCGGTCGAGAAGCTCGCGCTCGTGGTGGTCTTGCCCACACCGCCCTTACCGGACGTTACAACAATAATTCGTGCCACAAATAGGTCCTTTTCAGTATCTGGTCAGTTTCGGTTCAAGCGCGGATTGCCGGGCTGAGCGACGAAATGTCGATCCGGTCACCCACCAAACGGATTTGCGCCGGCTGGCGCGACAACTCTTCCGGGAAGCCATCCTCGAACATGCGGTAGACGCCGGCAATCGACACCAGCTCGGGCTGCATCGACAGCGCGAAGATGCGCGCCCCGGCATCGCCCGCGGCACCCGCCAGCGCCCGCCCGTTGAGCGGGGCGTACACGTGGATGCTGCCGTCGGCGATGATCTCGGCGCCGTTGTTGACGACCGCCGTAATGATCAGGTCGCTGCCGCGCGCGTAGATGCGCTGGCCGGCGCGCACCGGCGTGTCAACCACCATGGCCGGCACCGCGACCGGGGCCGCAGCGGGTGCCGGCGCGGGAG
>NZ_SPUM01000093.1 GCF_004614195.1 Massilia horti
CAGCCACCCGCGCTCCGAGCGCGCGGGTGGCCACGGCCAGGCGGTCCCAGTCGCGCGCGGCGGCGGCATCGGCCAGCTCGGCGCGCAGCCTGTCGATGGCGCTTCGCCTATCCATTGCGCGCCTGGACTCCGGCCCAACCCTGGCGGATCGAGCTGATGATGCGCACCACCTCGTCCACCATGGTCGGGTCGAGCTTGATGCCCGCGCCCTGCAGGTGGACCGCGCAGAATTCGTAGAGCCTGGCCAGGTTGGCGACCACCTCGCCGCCGTGCTCGAAGTCGAGCGAACTGGCCATGCCGTTGATGATGTCGACGCACTTGTTAATGCTCGTCGCCTTCTGCTCATAGCGTTTGCCTTCGATGTGGCCGCGCGCGCGGGCGAGCTCGTCGAGCAGGCCGTCGGTAAGCAGCAGCACCAGCTCGACCGGCGAGGCGCGCGAGGTCTGGGCGTCGAGGTTGACTGCCTGGTAGCTGCCGTAGGCTTCCTGATAGGACATGATGGTTGAATCTCTTTATTTGGAATCTTTGCCGAACAGGGCGTCGAACATCGTCGAGTTGCTCGTCATCTGGTTCTGCAGCACCTGCAGCTGGGTGAACTGCATCAGGTAGCGCTGGTAGGCGGCGTTGTACTGGTTGTCGAGCCTCAGCTGGCGATCGGCCAGGGTCTTTTGCAGCTTTGTGTTGGATTCCTGGCGCTTCACGAGCTGGCCGTTGGTGCTGTTGGACCAGACGTTGAGGAACTTGTCGAGGGCGCCGGCGATGCCTGTCGGTTTGCTGAGCTCAGCGCTGCCCATCAGCTTGTCCAGGCCGTACGGGTCGGCCGCCAGCTGCTTGTTCAGGCGGCCCTTGTCCAGGCTCAGTGTGCCGTCGCGTTGCGCCACGACGCCGTAGCCGGCCAGGCTGGCGCTGCCGGCCGGGCGCAGCAGGGTGACCAGGCGGTCGCGCAGGGCGAGCAGGCCGGCGTCTTGTGCGAAGACGGAAGGGGCGATGTTCTTGGACGGATCGCCCGGGTCGAGCATGGCGTCCAGCGCGGTCTTGAGCTTGTTGTACGCGTCGACGAAGGCCTGCATGTTGTCGCCCGTGGCCTTGTTGTCGGTGGCGACGGTCACCGACACCGGCGACGAGCCGCTGGCCTGGGCGCGGGTGAAGGTCATGCTCACGCCTTCGATGATGCTGAAGGTATTGGAGCTCTGCTCGATTTTGGTGCCGTCCTCCGAATTGAGGCGGATGATCGCATTCTGCCCCTCCGTCAACTCGTAACCGTTGGAGCTTTTCAGCGACGAATTGGTCAGCCCGCTGGTGTCGATCGAGATCGCGCTGGACTTGCCGGTGGCGTTGGCCGTCAGTACCAGCTCGTAGACGGTGCCGGTCCTGATGACCGAGGCAGTTACCAGCGACTTGTTGTCGGGGTTCGAATTGATCGCGGCCGCGATATCCTGCGGGAGGAGCCAGCCGTCGGGGCGCGCGGCGGCAGCCAGGTCGACCGTAAATTCGGCGCTCCCAACCTTTACCACCAGTTCGCCGGTGGTGCCGTTGGTTTCCATGAGGCCGCGGTACGACATCTGGCTGGCAGTGGCCAGTTGCTCGACGAAGAACGAATAGGTCCCGGCCTGGGCTTTGGGGCTGGCGGTTGCGCTGCCAAGAGTGGAGTCGCTCAAGGTAGCCGACTGCGCGAAGATGGACTTGTTCAGGCCGGTGAGCGCGCCCAGGCTGGTCTGGAACGAAGAGATCGTGTTGCGCAGCCTGGTCAGGGCGGCGTCGACCGTGCTGGCATTCTTGGTCTGGGCGGTCAGGCTCTTCTGCAGCATCTCGGTTTGCTTTTCCGCGAGCGCGACCGCGGTCTTGGCCGGGTCATAAGTTGGGCTGGAAATAATGCTCGTCATCTCTTGCTCCTTGGTTTATGCGGCCTCAGGCGGCCCGTCCTGCCAGCCACGACTGGGTGGCCACTTCGTCCTCGCGCCGTTTGGCGCGGCGTTCCTGTTCGCGCCCGAGCACGGCCTGGCGCTGCTCGAGCACTTTGCCGAGCAGTTCGCGCCGGATGCTGGCCGCGTTCAGGTCGCGCTGCGCGACCGCCATGTTCGCCTCGTGCAGCTGGAGGTCGACCCGGTGGGCATCGGCCATCGCCATGACCGCCTGCTTGTACTGGCCGCAGTTCAGGGCCAGCGCCGGCGGCAGCGCGCCCGAGGCGCCGCTGCCTTCGGCCAGCGCCGCCAGCCGGTCCAGGTTGGCCTGGTAGCGATCGCGGGTGGCCTGCTGGCGCGCCAGCTCGGTCTGCATGCGCTCGACTTCGGTGCTGCGCAGGCGCACCAGGGTGCCCAGGCTGTGGATGCTGTCGTTCTGGTTCATGCCATCATCGCTTCGAGTTGTTGGACGCAGTCGGCCAGCGGCGCGGCTTCGCGCGTGCCCTGGCAGAGAAAGGCTTCGATGTGCGGATGCAGGCGCACCGCACGGTCGGTTTCGGGGTCGGCGCCGCTTTGGTAGGCGCCCAGCGGGATCAGGTCGCGCACGCGCGCGTGGCGCGCCAGCGCCGCCTTGAGCTTGCGCGCGGCCTGGGCGTGGCTGGGGGGCACCACCTGCGCCATGCAGCGGCTGATCGAAGCGGAGACGTCGATCGCCGGGTAGTGCCCGCGTTCGGCCAGCTCGCGGGTGAGCACGATGTGGCCGTCCAGGATCGCGCGCGCGGTGTCGACCACCGGGTCCTGCTGGTCGTCGCCTTCGGCCAGCACGGTGTAGATCGCGCTCATGCTGCCATCCGGGTGCTCGCCGTTGCCGGCCGACTCGACCAGCTGCGGCAGGTTCGAAAACACCGACGGCGGATAGCCGCGGGTGGCGGGCGGCTCGCCCAGCGCCAGCGCCACTTCGCGCAGCGCCATGGCATAGCGGGTCAGCGAGTCGACCAGCAGCAGCACATGCTGGCCGCGGTCGCGGAAGTGGGCGGCGATCGCGTGGCACAACTCGGTCGCCATGATGCGCATCAGGGGCGACTCGTCGGCCGGCGCCACCACCAGCACCGCGCGCCGCAGGCCCTCGGGGCCGAGCGACTTTTCGATGAACTCGCGCACCTCGCGGTTGCGCTCGCCGATCAGGCCGACCACGATCACATCGGCCACGGTCTGGCGCGTGATCAGGCCGAGCAGCACCGACTTGCCGACCCCGCTGCCGGCCATCAGGCCGACGCGCTGGCCGCGGCCGAGCGTGAGCATGGCGTTGATCGCGCGCACGCCGACGTCGAGCGGCTCCTCGACCGGGGTCTTTTTCAATGGGTTGACGCGGGGCGGGGTGGTCGCCAGCACGGCGTCGCCGGAGAGGCGCCCGAGGCCGTCGATCGGCTCGCCCAGGCCGTTGACCATGCGGCCCAGCCATTGGCGGCCGATCGGCAGCGTGGTGTTGCCGGCCACCGGCAGCACGCGCGCGCCGGTGGCGAGGCCCGCCGCCTTCTTGAACGGCATCAGGTACGAGACCTTGTCGCGGAAACCGACCACCTGGGCGTCGAGCCAGCCGCCGTCGACCAGTTCGACGCGGCAGCGCTGGCCGGTGTACAGGCGCACGCCGGCCGATTCGAGCAGCAGGCCCTGCACGGCGACCAGACGCCCGGTCGGGGTGGCCACCGGCACCTCCCCGATCTCGAGCGAACGCAAGGTTTCGACCAGCTCGGACATCATTGCTCCTCGCCTGACGCAGCCAGCTGTTCGCCGACCTGCTCCATGACCGCGGCCAGCCGCCCCTGGCAGCCGGCGTCGACCTCGAGGTCGCCGGCCTTGACGCGGCATTCGCCCGGCTCCAGTCCAGGGTCGGGCAGCAGGGTCCACTTGGCGGCGCGCTTCGGGTCCAGTTCGGTGATGCGCCGGAGTTCCTCGGGGTTCAGGCTCACCTCGATCGTGTCGCGCGTGGGCGGCATCGCGGCCAGCGCCTCGTCCACCAGCGCCAGCAGCTGCACCGGCTGCAGGGCCAGCTCGGCGCGGATCACCTGGCGCGCGATCTTGCCGACCAGGTCGACCACTTCCTTGCGCTGGGCTTCGCGGAAGTCCTTCTGCAGCTTTTCCAGGCTGGCCAGGATGGCGTCGACCGGCCCGGCCAACTGTCCGAAATGGGCCTGCGCCTGGGCGCGGCCTTCCTCGAGGCCGCGCACCACGCCCTCGGCATGGCCGAGCGGGAAGCCTTCGCCGCGGCCCTGTTCGAGGCCGGAGTCGTAGCCGTCGCGCTGGCCCTGGCGGTAGCCGTCGGCGACCGCGCCTTGCCAGGCTTCTTCCCGGCCGGCGGCGGCAGCGGGGGCGCCGGCGCGCGACAGCTGTGACAGCGGCGGGAAGTGATATGGCCGGAATGATTTCATTCGGCGGTCGCCTCGGCGAACAGCTGCACTTCGATTTCGCCGGCGTCGGCCAGCTGCTTGACGGCGGCCATGATGTCCTTGCGGGTCTGTTCGATGCGCGACAGCGGCACCGGGCCGGAGCGGCGCATCAGGTCCTCGAAGCTTTGCGCCTGGCGGCGCGGCATCGCGGTCAGGATCGCATCGCGCAGCGCCGGCTCGGCGCCCTTGAGCGCGACCGCCCACTGCTCGAGCGGGATTTCGTCGAGCAGGCGGGTGATGGTCTGCTCGGTCTGGCGCGAGAGGATGAAGAAGTCGTACATCGACAGCTCGATTTGCGAGACCACGTCGGGGTCGTGCGCGCGCAGCAGCTCGACCATGCCGGCGCGGTTGGTCGGCAGCCGGTTGAGGATCTCGGCGACCTGGCGCACGCCCTCGACGCTGGCGCTCTGGGTGTCCAGCGCGGCCAGACAGCGCTCGACCAGATGCTCCAGTTCGCCCAGCAGTTCGCGGTCGATCTCATCCAGGCGCGCCAGGTGCAGCAGCACCAGCTCGCGCCCTTCCTGTGGCAGGGCCTCGATGATCTGGCCGGCCAGCGCCGGCGGCAGGAAGGCCAGGAACACGGCCTGCATCTGGACGTGTTCGCTGGCCACGAAGTCGGCCAGCCACTTGGGCGAGGCGTACTGCAGGCGCGCCATCTTGGGCCGGATCGCGTCGCCGTAGATCGTGTTCAGGACACTGTTGGCGATGTCGCTGCCCAGCGCCAGGTCGAGCGAGCGCTTCAGGTAGCTGCGCGAGGCGCCGTGCAGGCCGCTTTGCTGGCGGTAGTCGTCGAAGAAGTTCTGGAGCGCCTGCTTGACGGTGTCGACCTTGATGCCGCTCATGCGGCTCATCACCTGGGTCAGTTCCAGCAGCTCCTCGCGTTCGAGGCAGCGCAGCACCGCGGCGGCCGGCTCTTCGCCGATCGACAACAGCACGATGGCGGCCTGCTCGACCGGAGTGAGCGTGCCTTCGTCCGGCATGCCGCCGTAATTATTCAGTTCGGCCATGTTTTTTCTGCACCCATTGTTTGACCACCTCGGCGACCCGCTCCGGCTCCTTGCCGGCCAGGACCTTGAGGTGGTCGACCATCACATCCACCGCCGAACCGGCCGGCGGCAAGTCGTAGTTCTCCAGCAGCGGCACCACCGGCATTTGCGGCGCGCCCAGCGCCGGTTCGGCGCTGGCGGCGGCGGCCGGCGCGGGCAGGCCAGTCGCGCC
>NZ_SPUM01000012.1 GCF_004614195.1 Massilia horti
GGCGGTACCGAGTGGGCGCAAGGCGTGCTCAATGCCAAGCGCATCGCCAGCACCATCCTGACGATCGACAAGCCGGGCAAGCGGGTGCTGCACATCTATGGTGTGGACGCGGGCGTGGTGCTCGACAGTATCACCATCACACCAAATTGATCATGCTGCCGGCGCCGCACGGCGGCGCCGCACCTGTCCCCATAGGTCGCATGCTACCCCGGCTCAGTACATTGTAAATCAGGACGCCATACTTCGGCATGATAGGCAGAGTTCCACTAATTGAACCTTCCTGTCATGGCTACCATTCGTAGCTGCGCCACCTAGCCGTCCAGGCGACGAATTGTCATTCTCCGCTCCACAACATGGCAGCACTGAGATTGGCGTTTGGAATCCACGGCGTGCGGCGCGACGAAGAACCTTGTACATACATCGACATGAACGAGATCGCACCCGATACTGGGTGTCTTCTTAACGCGTGCTTATGCGCACCATACAGATTGATATAAAGCGCGTGCACCACATGGTCAGGGAACAGTTCAGCCAATCGACGTTGCTTCGCCTTTGCATCACGTTCTAGTTCCTTTTTATTCAGATGGTCGGTCAATCGCGTCCAGTTCTTGACGTCGATAGCAAGAAGGACCTTCCCAGCAACCTCGATATAGAAATCAAACTTTTGATAAATTTCAGCTGCGTGCGGATGATTAATTACGTTGACAAGCTTGAACGACCCTGCCCCCTCGTTCGCTTCGAGATCCAGGCCGAACTCTCGCTTGGTGAAGTGAATGAACTCACGTTCGGCAAGGTAGCCTTTAATGATGTCCGTGACAAACCATGGTTGCGGTACTAGTACGAATCGGCTGTTGGTGCTCTTGTCCGGAAAGCCCTTTGCAAATCTGTGGAGATTCGAAAAAGGCGCGTTTAACTCCCGAAGTAAGCCTGCCGGCGCCAAGGACGCCACCCAGTCGTACGTAGCGGTGCCATCTCCGCTGTCAGTGATGATGCGTTGATGTTTGCCATGCACTTCCATATTGCGCGAGTACAAGGAAGTCCATGAAGGCGTTCGGAAATATAAAGCGTCGCAAAAACCCTGGGGGAAACCGTTTTTTCCCAGATGAGCGATATAGGCTTTTTGGTCAGTAACCATACGTTCATCGAACATTGCCTCCCACGTTCTCCGAGCTTCTGCGCTGGTGCGGAAGCTGGCAGCCAACTCTTTCGTATACCGCCTGAATTCCTCGGCCAAACGCAGGCTGTTAAAGGCGTGTTGACGCCGTTCTTCATCATTTAGGAACAATCCCGTGTGGCGATTGTATTCGGTGATCTTTTTTAGAACGGCAATCTGGGTGGCGGACGCTCTTTGAACAAGTTCGTTCGCGTAGCAGGTTCCCAGGTGCACGATCTTTGCCACTTCGACGTCTACATAGATTTCCTGACGTTCGATGAAATTATCCGGACACCGTTCAACACGGCCGAGCGCCTGAAAGATGGTGCGGCATAGATCGATATAATGTTCTCGTTCTAGAATTGACCAACGATGACGCGAGTACTCGTAGATAAACTGAGCGCGGTTCATCGTATTAGCGCCCTGGGGGCGGTCGTTCAGTACTTGAATAAGACTTTGGAAGCTCTCAATGTGAAAGCCGCGGGTCCCAGGGCGTGTATGTCGGTTGTAGAACGGCGAATTCACCAGATAGATCAATTCGAAGTCGAACTGCTTGTCGTGTCGAGTTGTGATGAAATTAACTCCGCGCGCCGCAGATCGATATGCAGTCCATAACAGAATTTTCTTGTCCGTGACGTCTAGTGCTTGGAGGAGGTCGTCACTGAACTGGCCCACCTCATCGATGGACTGCGCCCATCCAGTTTGCGAAGGGTCTCGCTTCTTAAACTGCCCGGCCGCATAGAGGACTATGTGTATTTTTTCGCTGGCATTGGCACTACCGTATTGAGGCAACATCATGGGGTCGACCACAAAGTGATGCCCTGCGTGATCGAGCTGCCTTACGAAAGGAGTGGATTGAGCCAATCCAATTAGACAGTTTCTCGCCCACTGCATTGATAGGCAGAGGCACATGGCGGAACGCAGCTCAGTTGACAATAGCCGGTCGAGCGAGGCAACAAGTCCTCGCACCTCCTGTTCTTTGTAGCGCGACATACGATCGTACCGGTGCTTGCCCTCGAACGGCAGTGCCTGAACAAATTTGGAGAACATTCCAGCAAAAGAGTGTGACGCAGGGAACTGGTAGTTCAGCAAGGAATCGTCAACAATGTGGACCTCGCGGCGCCGCCTGATCCTTTGTTCTTCAGCCTTCGCCGCGACAATTGCGAGTTCCTCAGGCGTCATGGGAAAGTATGCGCCGCCGATATCCTTAAGAATTGTCTTTAGTCGGCGCTGGTTAAACGCCCCGCTGGAACACGGCTGCAAGCCGCCGGTTGCGCTTAGCAGATAAATTCCGTTGCACTCTCCGAGCAAGTTTCGTAAGTCTTCCTCAGGTGTGTCGCGTAAGGATACGATTGACAGAGACAAGGCGATATCATGTGCAGTGTTATATTCGAGTGCTTGTCTGTGGCTTTCTTCCATGCAAATGATGCGCTTTACGCCAGAGAAAAAGAAATCGTCGCCGACAGCGTCGGTTGCGAGCGCTTGGTCGTCCAGGTCATCTTGATGATTGTGTAGCTTGAATAAGCCACGCACGTCACGTGCGAACCGATACAGGTCCGGGTAACGTTTTTCGTCGTCTTTTTCGAACTCAACCTTATAGTCAGGGTTGTTGTCATCCAGCACCTCCGCAATGAGCAAGACGAACCTCACGTAGTGCAGCAAGGTAAAGGCGTTCTTTTTCAATCCTCGGTCGCGGAACTCAAGCCGAATAGTTTGGTCGCCAGTATCAGCTAACAGCTCCAAGCGTCCCAGGTAATCGTTTGTCATCACGCTGGACGATGCGTTGAAGAAGGTTTGGCTCGGCTGATCCAGCATCTCGCCGTAACTGCTTCGGGACATCAGGAAGAACTTCTTGTCGAAGAGAAGGTTCCGCAATCGGCGGAAAACCGTGTAGTCGTCTTCTCGAGCATTTCTCGGAAGGCCTCGTACGAAGTCACGTACCTTGTTGAGTACGTGTGCTTTTTGCCGGAAGCGCTGAAAGCCGGCGTGCGCATCATTTTTAGCAATCAGCTTTTGATAGACTTCCGTTAATTCCTCATTGATAAACTGTTGCGAAACGTCGGGGAAATCTGCTGAAAGGATTTGGCGCAGGATATCGATTTGGCGCTCGAGCACGATAAACGCGGTATTTTTCGAGACTCGCTCATAGTTCAAGAGCCGCTCGAACTCGACGCTTACATGGGAAAACGCCGACAGGTTGTCGAAGACCTTGCGCGCCAAAGCACGATTGCCGCCGTGTTCAAATGCGAATGGCCAAGTCAGGTCGAAAAATTTGTGAAAATCGGCATTAACCTCGTTCAGATCGTTCCTGCCTTGTGGATTTACAACGGACTTGTGTTGATCGAAAAGGTACCAGTACGAGTCTTCCTCTTCGTCGATGAAGGTGACTACGCGCATGCGTTGCTTCTGGGGGGCGATAGCTCTGGCCATCGGGTTCCCTGTCATATTCAGTTTGTATGCGAATTCAAAAACGCTGTCGTAAGAGACCCATTTACAGCGTTCATCAGCCTCGTTATAAAGCAAGGCTGTAAGCGAGGTAGCAGCTTTGGCAGCCGTGCCAATAATAAGCCCCGGCTTCTCTGCAAATGCTTGCAACGGGTAAAGCCGCCGAACCATGTCGGAAACTACCGGGGTTGCCATGAATCGATGCCTTAGTCCATGATAGCGTGAGCGGACTTCCAGATCGATCACCTTGCGCGTGATTCGGTTTGCCATCGATAGGACTTTATCCGCCGCCTTATCGTAGCGCGTCTTCTCGGCTTCATAGTCATCGCTTGTTGGCGTCAGCGAATGTAATTCCGACTTCAGGCAAACATTGCATTTGCTTCGACATTCCGCGAGTTGCATCGCAAGTGACGCAGCGCTTGCACCTGCGCGGCGGCGCTTCTGCGTGAGGTCTTTTTCGAGGGCTGCGTACACCTGGGGTTGATCGCGTAGCCATTCCTCCAGGAGCAGAACGGCTTGGAAAAAAGTGCGATCATTGAAATGGTACTCGCGAGAATAAAGCCGATAGATCGGAACTATCCCACCATGATCGCGGACTGCATCCTCGATCGCGTCGGAGAAGCGGTCCGGACAAAGATGCCGGCGCACCTCCGACGCAAATCCCGTAACGATTGAGTGCAGCGGTGCCAGGAACACGGGGACGACCTGCTCGTTCAAAAAAAGCTGCAAAGCAAAACAGGCTGCGTTATAGGTCTTTCCAACTCCGGTGTACCAGTTGAGTGCTCGAATAAACGCTCGGCCGCGGGATTCGCGAAAAGGGGCCTCGAACCCTAGCCGATAGAGGTGTGAACTCTTGCGGTTAATGCCGGATACTATGGGCATCCAGATTCTCCAATTCGCGATCGCTTGCCAAATATTTCTCGATTTGCTGTGTCGACAATGGCAGATCCGGTTGGTTAAACGCTGGAATTGGAATTTGAGCGCCGTTTCGCAATTTCCACATGAGCGATTTCGTACGGCACCTCGTATGTGTAGTCGCCTCGCTCCTCAACTGGATTAAACAACCCAAGTACAGCCAATTTCTGTCCAATATCGTTTGTTTGTGGGTTAAGTTCGATGTACTGTTGTCCGGGCCGTAGTTGATTTAAAGCCTCCTTAAAAACAATTGCTTCGGATGATTTCAGTTTCTTGAGCAGACGTTGGGCTTTCGGAAGGATGGCGATTCGGGCAGGTGTAGCTTCGCCTCGGTGATCGATGAGATTTTCGCTGGCACGATGCAGCGATCGGCCTGCTATAGAACCTGACTTCGTAACGGGAGTGGCGAGAGCACCTGCGAGCAAGGAATCAACGTCCGGTTGTGCCAAGCACTGCCGGAGCCGCTGTGCAAGTGGCACCGGCTCTCGTCTAAGGCTGCAGCCCAGATCGCGCATTGCGTCGTACAGACCGGCTTCAGATATCTTAAATCCGTTATCGTTAAGTAATTCGACGATCTGTGTCACCCGATACCCCTTATCCCGCATGGCCGAGATGTCGTTTTTGAGTAGCCCGACCATCTCTAGCCGGGTAAGGGGGCGCTCGCCGCTCCACGGGGTGTATTCAATACGAGGCACATTTCGAAGTTGTTGGCCGAGCTCAAGTAGCTTTTCTAGAGTAAACGAATGAGGTTGATAGCGTGGCATAGGGAAGTCCTTGTCGATGCATCCGTGTGATCTCTGGTGCCCCCGTTCGGTTCTACTGTTGTCGTGCTTGCTTGATCAAAGTCAAGCGCAATAGCGCGCTGCGGTCGTTTGGGCCAGAGCATCGGCATGGCGATGGGGCATGGCCTGGGCAATACGATGCCAGCTCGGACACGTACCGTTGTCCGGCCACTGATTTTCTTGAGCCGCTATCAAGCCAGGCCACAGAAAGAGCCAAGGCCGCGAACGCGGAACTGGTGGCGTTGACGGCCAAGTGGGACACTG
>NZ_SPUM01000070.1 GCF_004614195.1 Massilia horti
CTGTTCGCGTGGCCAGGCACGCGAACAGGTCGGCCGCGCGCGCCGGCTTGATCAGCTGGTAGGCCACGCCGGCCTGGCGCCGCTGCACCGGATCGGCGGCGAGCCGCTCCGGTGTGAGGATCAACAGGCGCATGGCGCGGGTGGCGGGATCGGCCTTGATGCTGGCGGCCAGCAGCAGGGCGCCGCTGTGCTGCAGCTCCATGTCGAGGATCGCGGCGTCGTAGGGCCGGCCGGCGTGGGCGGCATCGGCCAGCAGGACGAGCGCCTCGGCGGCCGAGGCCGCGCTGTCGCAGCCGACCTTCCACGCCGCCAGGTGGCGCTCCAGCCCGACCCGGTTGCCGTGCAGTTCGTCGACGATCAGCACGCGCAGGCCTTCGATCGTGTGCTGGTGGTCGCCCGGGGCGTCGGGATCGACCCGGCGCTTGTCGAAGCCGACCGTGAACCAGAATACCGAGCCTTGGTTGCGCGCGTTGTCGACCCCGATCGAGCCGCCCATCAGTTCGACCAGCTGCTTGGAGATCGCCAGTCCCAGGCCGGTGCCGCCGAACTTGCGGGTGGTGGAGTCGTCGGCCTGCGAGAACGCCTCGAAGATGCGGCTCCTGGCCTCGCGCGAGATGCCGATGCCGGTATCGTGCACCTCGAAGCGCAGGGTCACCGCCTGGCTGTCCTCGCTGGCCACGCGCACCTTGGCCGTGATGCAGCCCTGCTCGGTGAACTTGATCGCGTTGCCGAGCAGGTTGGCCATGATCTGGCGCAGGCGATTGGGATCGCCGCAGATCGCCACCGGGATGTCGTTGGCGATGTCGAAGCGCATTTCCAGGCCCTTGCTCGACGCCTGCGGCGTGTAGACGGTGTCGATGTCCTCCAGCAGGTCCCACAGGTTGAAGTTGATGTACTCGACGGTCAGCTTGCCGGCCTCGATCTTGGAGAAGTCGAGGATGTCGTTGATGATCACCAGCAGGTGCTCGCCCGAGCTCTTGACCAGGTTGGTGTAGGTGCGCTGGGTCTCGGTCAAGCCGGTCGACAGCAGCATCTCGGTCATCCCCAGCACGCCGTTCATCGGCGTGCGGATCTCGTGGCTCATGGTGGCCAGGAACGCGCTCTTGGCGCGGCTGGCCGCCTCGGCGGCGTTCTTGGCCTTTTCCAGCTGCTCGGTGCGTACGCTGACCTGCCGTTCGAGTTCGTCCCGGTGGTGGGTCAGCGCCGCGCCGCGGCCCTCGATCTGGGCCAGCATGTCGTTGAAGCTGTCGATCAGCGTGCCCAGTTCGTCGGTGCGCTTGTGCTCGATGCGCAGCGTGTAGTTCTGGGTGGCCGAGACCTGCTGCGCCGCGCCGATCAGCTTTTCAATCGGGTCGGCGACGGCGCGCTTGATGCGCCCGGCCAGCACCGTCGACACCAGCAGCGAGCCGCCCATCGCGAGCCCGAGCGTGAGCAGGCCCTTGACGATGTCGAGCCACATCGGCATCAGCCGGGCCTCGATCATCACGACGCCGATCTGCCCGCGGTCGTTCTGGACCGGCCGGTACAGCCGCATGTGCGGCAGCCAGAAGCGGCTGCCGGCCAGGTTCAAGGCATCGAGCGCCGCCTGGTCGAAGCTCTCGAGCGGGGCGCGGTCCTGCGCGTCCTCGGTCTCGCCCGGCGCGAAATAGCTGGCGAAGGGCTTGCCGTGGCTGTCGTACAGGATGGCGCTGGAGATCTCGACCTTGGCGCGCAGCGCGGCCAGGATGTTTTGCGCCAGCGCGCGGTCGTTGAACAGCAGGGCGTCGGCGCTGTTGGTGCCCACCACGCCGGCGAACGAGGACAGCTGCATCTCTTCGTCCTTGTGATGGCCCTGGACCGACGTGATGGCGAAGGCGACGAACACGACCAGCAGCGCCGTCCCTGTCGAGAGCAGGGAGATCAGCGTCAGCTTGTGGTTGAGGCTGGAGCGTTCGAAGTTGAGCATGTCTTCGCCAAATCGCAGGCCTTCCGTTCAAATCGCGGCTTGCGAACGTCGGGGCAAGCCTTCTCTTGCGCGAATGCAAATTCCCGCCAGAAAAAATATACGATTAGCGTTTGGGAACTATCTTGCGAATTCGCAAGCGTGCGCGGGCACCTTGCCGGCGGCCGGCTTGAATGGTGACTAACGGCAAAGGAAGATGAAGAACCGCGGCGGCGGCGGGAAGAAAAAAGGGGTGCAGTGCGCACCCCTTTTGCTCGATATCAGCAGCATCCGCCGCGCTTGCCGGCGCCGTAGCGCGCCTGCTGGCGCTCGCGGAAGAACTCCTCGTAGGTCATGATGGGCTGTCCCGGGTGGGTGCGCTCCATGTGCTCCACGTACTTGTCGTATTCCGGCAGGCCGACCATCAGGCGCATGCTCTGCCCGAGGTAGCGGCCCGCCTGTGCGAGCGTGCTGAACATCACGACACCTCGGCCGGGCTGGGTGATGCCGGGACGAACGGCGTTTCCTTCGAGCTCGGCTGACCGCTGGCGCGTGCCTGCATCACGGTGCGCACGCCGTACACGAGCACGGCGACCACGACGAACATGAAGAAGCCGGCCAGCGCCGCATCCACATAGTCGTTGAAGATCACCCGCTGCATCTGCGCCACCGACTTGGCCGGGGCCAGCAACTGGCCCTGGTCCAGCGCGGCCTGGAATTTTTGCGCATGCGCGACGAAGCCGACCTTGGGATTGGGGTCGAAGATCTTCTGCCAGCCGGCGGTGAGCGTGCAGATCAGCAGCCAGATGGTCGGCACGATGGTCACCCACGCATACTGGCCGCGTTTCATCTTGAACAGCACGGCGGTCGCGAGGATCAGCGCAATACCGGCCAGCATCTGGTTGGCGATGCCGAACAGCGGCCACAGCGTGTTGATGCCGCCCAGCGGGTCGACCACGCCCTGGTACAGGAAGTAGCCCCAGGCCGCCACGCACAGGCCGGTCGCGATCAGGTTGGCCGGCAGCGAATCGGTCTTCTTCATCGACGGCACGAACGCGCCCAGCAGGTCCTGCAGCATGAAGCGGCCGGCGCGGGTGCCCGCGTCCACCGCGGTCAGGATGAACAGCGCCTCGAACAGGATCGCGAAGTGGTACCAGAAGCCCATCATCTCCCTGCCGCCGACGACATTGGCCAGGATCTGGGCCATGCCCACCGCCAGCGTCGGGGCGCCGCCGGCGCGCGAGATGATCGAGTTCTCGCCGACGTCGCGCGCGACCTGCTCGAGCATCTCGGGCGTGACCACGAAGCCCCAGTTCGACACGGCAGCCGCGGCCGAGTGCACGGTGGTGCCGATCGCGGCGGCCGGGGCGTTCATGGCAAAGTACACGCCCGGGTCGATCGTCGAAGCGGCCACCAGCGCCATGATCGCGACGAACGATTCCATCAGCATCGCGCCGTAGCCGATGAAGCGCGCGTGCTCCTCGTTCTCGATCATTTTGGGCGTGGTGCCCGACGAGATCAGCGCGTGAAAGCCCGACACCGCGCCGCAGGCGATGGTGATGAACAGGAACGGGAACAGGTTGCCTGCCCAGACCGGGCCGGTGCCGTCGATGAAGCGGGTCAGGGCCGGCATGTGCAGCATTGGTGCCACGATCACGATGCCGATCGCCAGGCCGACGATGGTGCCGATCTTGAGGAAGGTCGACAGGTAGTCGCGCGGCGCCAGCAGCAGCCACACCGGAATCACCGAGGCGACGAAGCCGTAGCCGATCAGCATCCAGGTCAGCTGGGCGCCGGTGAACGTGAACACCGGGTTCCAGACGGCGGAATCGTGCACGTACTGGCCGCCGACGATCGCCAGCATCAGCAGCACGAAGCCGATCACGGAGATCTCGCCGATGCGCCCGACACGCACAAAGCGCGTGTAGATGCCCATGAACAGCGCGATCGGGATCGTCGCCATCACGGTGAACGACCCCCATGGCGAGCCGGTCAGGGCCTTGACCACGATCAGCGCCAGCACAGCCAGGATGATCACCATGATCATGAACGTGCCCAAGAGCGCGATCACGCCCGGAATCTCGCCCATTTCGGACTTGATCAAGTCGCCCAGCGAACGGCCGTCGCGCCGCATCG
The DNA here is from genome assembly GCF_004614195.1 of Massilia horti. Taxonomy (GTDB): domain Bacteria; phylum Pseudomonadota; class Gammaproteobacteria; order Burkholderiales; family Burkholderiaceae_D; genus Telluria; species Telluria horti. The sequence goes on from NZ_SPUM01000070.1 coordinate 4,058, forward strand.
ACAGGAACAGCACCATGAAGTCCTGCACCGCGCCGGCGAACACGACGCCGGCCAGGATCCACAGCATGCCGGGGAGGTAGCCCATCTGCGCGGCCAGTACCGGGCCCACCAGCGGGCCGGCGCCGGCGATGGCCGCGAAGTGGTGGCCGAACAGCACGTAGCGGTTGGTCGGCACGTAGTCCAGGCCGTCGTTGAACTTGTAGGCCGGCGTCTGGCGCAATGGGTTCAGGCCGACCACCTTGTTGGCGATGTACAGGCTGTAGAAGCGGTACGCGATCAGGTAGACGCATACCGACGCGACCACGATCCAGACCGCATTGATTCTTTCGCCGCGATTGAGCGCGACATACGCGAGCGCGATCGCGCCCACGATCGAAAGCGCAGCCCATCCGAGCTGGCTTGTCAAACGTTTCATTGTGACTCCTCCGAGGATCTTTTATCCACCTTGCTGAGAGGTCGTTTCAAATGAGCATGGCTGCGAGCTATCCCTGCTCATTTCGAAACACCCTCTTAGACCAGCCCACGCCGGGTTGATTCCTTGCAGCGTGGCGGGAGGTATCTTGCACTGATTTTCTCTCAACTAGCGCATGATTTCGAATGGGCTACGTGAAATTACGTAGGTGTAAATATGTGGCGTTACTTCAAATATGTAGCCTTGTGGCAACATTTCTGATTGCTTTCGTGTATATGTTGAACTAATATTTATTGACCAATCACAAATGAATGCTTCCGATGGCTGCGTTGGACATGACACTACTCCCGTTGGTAGAAGTGCAATTTGTTGCCAATGCGCATAACGAGTGGGTCGCATTACACCTGCACATCGATGCATCCGATCCAGAACCGGCGCTGCAATGGTTGTTCGGCTCGCCGGACCTGCTGGCGGCGGTCGCGCCGCTCGACTGCGTGCTGCAGCTGGCGTCTGTGGCGCCGCTGACACCGTCCGTTCTTAAACTGCTGCCGCCCAACCGCGTGATCCTGGCGATCGACGCCGGCGCGCTGGCTGATTCCGGCGCAGCCCGGCAGCTGGACGCGCTGCACGAGCACGGCTACCGCGTGCTGCTGGACGGCGCGCCGCCTGTGGACGCCCCACGGCCTGCGCACAGCGCGGTCTCGCTCGACTGCTCCGGTTCCGCGC
>NZ_SPUM01000112.1 GCF_004614195.1 Massilia horti
CCTACGAACTGCCGTTACTTGCCCTTCGATTCAAGCGGCTTGATGTTGCCGCAGTCGGACCCCAGCCATTTGCCGGCCACGTCGCCATTGGACGTGACAGGTTTGCCGCCATCGTACGAGGTCCATTTCATCCGTGCACGGTAGGAGTTGTCGCCGGCAAGCATGATCTCGCCGTCGCCCTCCACCCGCGGGTTGGTGCAGGTGAACGAGACCTTCATGGTCCCGCCGGCGAGCGGCGAGCGGCGCTGGGTGCAGTCCCCATCTCGCTGGATCGGCAGCTCGTTTTGCGCGGCCATCTCCTTGGTCACGCAGACCTTCACGCGCATCCCGCCGTCGCCGGACGGGCCGAACTGCACGCCTTGCTTGGCCAGCATCTGGTCCATCATCTTGCGCTGTTCCGGCGACATCGTGGCCATCTGTTTTTGCATCTCGGCCATCGCCGCCTGCATCTGGCCATCGGCCGAGCTGATGCTGGTGGTCATTTCCCACAGGCCCGGCTTGACGTGCTGGGCCGAGGCGGGCAGCGCAAGGCTGCCAAGGACAAGCGCGGCGAGCGCGCAGGTGCGGATCTGCATTGTTATTCTCCCCAAGTGGTCTGCTGTAACATTGTCAAGCCTTTCGGCCGTGACCGCCAGTACCATTGGCAGAGAAACCGTGCAGGCGTCAGGTAAGCGCAACAAACATGAAGGTGAACAGGGCGCGCAGCAGCACGTAGCCGGTGCCGGCGATCACGGCCGCGAACAGCACCGGGTCCCACTGGCGGCGCGGATAGTCCGGCCCGAGGCGCGCGCGCACGGCCCGCGCCTGTGGCAGGGCGGCGGTGAGCGACCAGACCAGCAGCCAGGCGACGCCGATCCAGGGCATGAAGTTCGATTCGCTGTTGAGCCGGCTGTTGAGGGCGCTCGACAGCAACTCTAGCGAGAGCAGGCCCAGGCTGAACAGCCATCCCTTGCGCGCGGCACGGGCACGTGCGTCCTCACCCAGCGCCTGCCAGTTGCGCATGACCAGGTAGGCGCCGAACGCCGGCGTGAACACGATGCTCCAGCAGGCGGCGGCCGCAGGGTTCCAAATGGCGTGTCCGGCGGCGGCGGGCGGCGGCATGGTCTCGGCAGCGCTGTGCATGTGCGGGCTCCTTGGAAATGATGTTGGCTCCAGGGAATATATTGCCCAGCAGATCGAACGTCGTGTTGATCCTGCTTATGGGCGGTGGCGATTGCGCCGGTGTGAAGCGCAAAAAAGCCGCCCGGCCTTGGCAGGCGGGGCGGCTTTGAGACACAGCTACGCGATTACTTGAACTGGTAGCTGGCGGTCAGGCGGAAGTAACGACCCATGCCGTTGTGCAGCTGGGTGTTGAAGCCTTCGGTGGCGTTACGCGGATCGTACGGAGCCGGGGTGTCGAACAGGTTCTTGACGTTGGCCGACAGGGTCCAGTTCTTGAAGCCGGTGTAGGTATAGGCCACGTTGAAGGTCACCCATTCTGCGACCGAGCAGTTGTCCACCCAGTTGTTGTACTTCGGCAGACCGCCGAACGAGACGCCCTTCGGAGCAACGAAGCCCGCCGGCAGCGTGCCGTAGTAGCACATCGGGACCGGGTAGGTCACGTTGTTGTTCGAGCGCAGCATCAGCGAGATCGGCGACACATAGTCGACCGAACCGGTCACCGAGTGCACGTCGCGGGTCCAGGTGGTCGACAGCGTGCCGCGGTGGCGCGGGATGTCGCCGACGCTGGTAGCCCAGTCGGACAGGCCGCCGTTGTAGCCGACCACGTTCGCTTCGGTTTCACCCGGACGCTCGGCGCGCTTGAAGGACAGCGTGTAGCTGTAGTTCAGGCGGGTCGTCAGGCGGCCGTTTTCACCCAGCGACAGGCGGTGCGCCACTTCGAAGTCCAGGCCCGAGGTCTCGGTGCTGCCCTGGTTGACGTAGGTGCGGTTGATCGCCGACAGCGGGCCGGTGCCAGGAATCGGCTTGCCGTTCGCGTCCAGCAGCAGGTTGGCCGGGTTGGTGTCACGAATCGCCAGGCCCGGGAACAGTTCCGGGTGCGCGACCACGTACGAGGCCGACAGCAGGGCGGTCTCGTTCTCCTTGCGGATCTTGTAGTAGTCGACCAGCACGTCCAGGTTCTTGGTCGGGTTCAGGATCGCGCCGAACGAGAAGCTCTTCGAGGTTTCGTTCTTCAGCTCCGGGTTCGGGGTCGAGACCGACGAAATGCTCTTGCTGCAGTCGGTCTTGTCCGCGCCTGGCAGCGGGTTGGTGCCGTCCGGGCAACGCACGGTATCGACGAAGCCGTTGTTAAACGTCTGCACGCCACCCGGCGACACTTGGGTCAGGGCCGGAGCGCGGAAACCTTTGGCGAAGGTGGAACGGAACGTGATCTGGTCGCTGACGGTCCACTTGGCGCCGACCTTCGGCACGAAGCTCTTCGCGGTCGGGTACTTGTCGTAACGGCCGGCGAAGTCCATCTCGAAGTCTTTGGTGAACGGGGTGCGCAGTTCGACGAAGCCCGACTTGACGATGCGGCGGCCGTCCATGACCGAGTTCGACAGGCCGATGATGTTGCCCGCCGCCAGTTCCGGATCGGAGGTCAGGCCGATCTTCTCCTGGCGGATTTCGCCGCCCACTGCCAGGCCGATGTCGCCGCCGGCCAGGGTGCCCAGGGTGGTCGAGCCCTTGGCGTCGATCTGGTTCACTTGCGAGTAGTTCTTGTTGGCCAGGTTGCGCACCGCGTTCGGATCGGCGATGGTGGCGGCGATCGTGCGGTTTTCGGTCACGATGCGGTCGATGACCGGACGGTACAGGAAGCCGCCCAGCTTCTCGTCACGCTCGGTGCGGTTGACCAGCAGCCCGGTTTCCCAGTCCCAGTTGCCGGCGGTGCCCTTCAGGCCGGTCAGGAAGCGGTAGGTGGTGTTGACGTTGGTGGAGTTCGAGTTGGTGCCCACCATGCGGAACGCCACTGCCGAGTTCGAGTTGCTCCATGGGTTGTCCGGGTGGCCGGCCGGCAGGATCAGCTGGTACGAGGTCGGCAGGCCGTTGATGCGGAACACCGTGGTCGGCGAGACCGAGTTTAGCGAGCGCGGTGCGCCGGTGTAGTTGCGCTCGTTGCGGGTGAAGCCCAGCTCGGTGAACGAGGTGAGGTTCTCGCCCAGCTTGACGGTCAGCTTGGACAGCACGTTGGCGTCGTTGCCCTTGCCCTGAGCTTCGTAGTAGTCGTTCAGGTCGAAGTTGCAGAACTGGCGGCCGACCAGCATCGAGCTGGCGGTCAGGTTGTGCTTGGCGATGTCGCCCGTGATCAGCTGCGACGGATCGCAACCGGCGGTGCGGTTGATGATGTCGGCGTTGTAGGCCGAGTTGGTCGAGAAGTTCTTCGCGCCCGGGGTACGCTCGCGGAAGAAGAACGGCGAGCCCGACACGTAGCTGCTGTACTGGTTCAGGCGGTTGTTGACGTCTGCCAGGGCCGCCTTGTTGATGTCGTTGACATCCTTGATGCCGGTACGGCCGCGGGTGCCCAGGTCGAAGCTGATGAAGGCGTTGTAGCGATCCTTGTCCAGGTCGCCGAAGCCAACCACGCCGTTGACGTTGTTGCGGTTGAACTGGCCGTTGTCGTTGGCGCTGGTCGAGGCCGAGATCGTCGCGCCCTGGTAGTCGGTCTTGGTGATGAAGTTGATCACGCCGGCGATCGCGTCCGAGCCGTACACGGCCGAGGCGCCATCCTTGAACACTTCGACGCGCTCGATGGCGGACACCGGAATGTTGTTCAGGTCGTAGGTGGTCGACTTGCCGTTGTTCGGATCGGCGTAGGCCGAAGCGGCGATGCGGCGGCCGTTGAGCAGCACCAGGGTCGAGGACGAGCCCAGGTTACGCATCGATGCGGTCGAAGCGCCCTTCGAGAAGCTGCCGCTGTTGTCGGAAATGTCGTTCGAGGTGCCGGTGCCGAAGGCCGGGATCGAATGCAGCAGTTCGGCCACGGTGTTGGCGCCGGTGGCGGCGATTTCCTTGGCGGTCATGGTGGTGACCGGCGAGGTGCCTTCCTTGTCGGCACGCTTGATGTTCGAACCGGTGACGTAGACTTTCTGGACGGGGGCCTGGTCGGCCTGCTGGGCGTGAACGACGCTGACGGAGGCCAGCGCCATAGCAACAGCGGCGACGCTGCGCTTTACAACGATTCTATTGCTCAAAAATCTCTCCAATGCTTGATTCCGGCACACCGTGCGCGGCTGCGTGCAGCTTGCCTGGTGCGCTTTTATTGCCAGTTTTTATCCCTTGGAATGCAGTCAGGCGCACTCCAAGGGGTGCAATGAAATCATGTCAAATAACGGAGCGTCAATTTTGATTGGAGTGTTCCGTTTCTATTCCGCAACAGCTATGTCCGTGCGTTATGGACCCATAAAAACGGATGCCGGGCAGGGACGGGCGACGCCGCCCCTGCGCGGCGGGCGGGCGATCAACCCTGGCGGGCGGGCTCGGCGACGTAGATTTCGACCCGGCGGTTGCGCGCGCGGCCGGACGGGTCATCATTGGTGGCAATCGGCTGGGTCGCGCCGCGGCCTTCGATTGCGATGCGGGCCGGGTTCACGCCCAGGCCGGCCAGGTAGTTGCGGGTGCTGGCGGCACGGTCGACCGACAGCGGCTGGTTGATGGCGGGGCCGCCGGTGCTGTCGGTGTGGCCGACGATGGTGACCGTGGTGTTCGGGTTCTCGTTGAGCGTGGTCGCGAAACGGTCGAGGATGGGGCGGAAGTTCGGCTTGATATCAGAACGATTGGTATCGAACGAAATGTCGCTCGGGATATCGAGCTTGAGCCGGTTGTCGGCGGTCTGGCTGACCTGCACGCCGGTGCCGCGGGTGGCCTGTTCCATCGCCTGTTTTTGCTGTTCCATGTGGCGCGACCAGACGTTGCCGATCACGGCGCCGGCGGCGGCCCCGATCACCGCGCCGCCCGCGGCGCGCCCCCGCGGGGCCGGGCGCGGGCAGGCGCACGGCCGCGCCGATTCGCCCATTCACGGGAAACCGCGCGGCGATTCCCCTTGAATGGGCGAATCGGAGAGGCCTTGCGCCTG
>NZ_SPUM01000014.1 GCF_004614195.1 Massilia horti
AGTTATAAAGAAAAAGCCCCGTTTGCCTGAGTGCAGACGGGGCTTTTTTGTTTTTTCGGTGCGTCTTACTTATTAATTCGCGCTGCGGATCCGCCCCTTTGTTTCCCGACAAAGTGTTTCACTGGCTGGAACCCGACCAGGTTCCCGACGGTTTTGAGCTCATCACGCAGTTCGGTTCTTCGCTGGAGCAGTTCCTTTCCAAGCATAGCCAGATCCAGACGGGAAGATTTCACTTTCGGGAAGACGTACTCCTCTTCCTCCTCCATGTGGTGCTTGACCGATTCGCGCAACACGGCCATTTTGGCGCAGAAGTGCGAGTTGTCCTGCCTCATCGGAATCAGCTGCTGCATGAGGTGTTTCGCGGCATCGTGCTCGACCTGCGCTTCGTCGATCAATTCATCCGTCACGACCTCACGAGCGGCTGGATAAAACAGTTCTTCTTCGATGATCGTGTGGATGAGCAGCTCCTTACAGATCTCTTCGGCCACATTCATTCGCTCTGTCGTTGCGCCGTCGCCTTTCAGCTGACCGAAATATTTGAACAGTCCACGCAGCCGGTTGTGATCGTCGCACAGCACGCTAATCGCGTCGCCGGCGGGTTGCTCTGCAGTGTCGTTTGCATGGTTTTTGTCCATTTAGTCGCTCCTACTGTCTACCGGCGCCGGCCGACGCAGTATCTGGCCTGGCGGCTGCGGGCGGTGGTGGCAGCAATTGCTCCGTCAACTGGATATAAAGAGCTTCCTTGCGGTCCATGATCATCTGTCCGAGTATCAACAGATCGCTTTTTGCTTGCTTGACTCGAGGGAACATCTCGCTCTCTTCGTCATTGATGTGGTGCTGCGTGCATTCGCGCAGCACGTTGAGCTTCGCGCGCAGGTGTGGGTCTCCGCTGTCAACATATCGCAATTGCTCGAGCAGATATTTCATCGTCCCGTGCTCGATCTCCGCCTTGTTGATTAACTCGTCGTCATTGATCAGTTTTCGGACAGCGGGATAAAACAGTTCTTCCTCTACCGCCGCATGGATCGTCAACTCGGTCCAGATCTCTCGCACGAGTTCCATTTGGGTCATCGCTGGCGTGACCGGATCGAGCCGGGCAAATTCCCTGAACAGCAGCTTGATTCGCTCGTGATCGGTGGTCAGGACCGCGATCGCGTCGCACGATATTCCAGTTGTGGAGTCCTCTGTGGTCATGCTCGGTCCCTTACGCACGTGGCTAAACAACGTTTGACCGATGCGCGATAAATTCATTCTGTCACGGAGGAGGAACCTTTCGACCCTGCGTCGCTCCTGATCAGCCGCCAGCAACAACGACCTGCGCGCTCAGTTAACGCGCTGGATCGTTGTTGCATAGTCGGCTGGGCGGACACTCGCCACCGCCTGTGCCCCCGATTCCCTGCACCCGCGGTGGCCAGTGTTGCCCAGTTCGGAAAAACCTTGAGTGGAGCTCAATCCGGCGTCCATAGGATGAGCCAGATGTTGCACTTGCAGCCATTATCCCTATGCAAGCAGACCGATCTGTTCGCCGGTTCACATAACCTCGCTCGATGGCATCTGACGAGTTGGTTTCGCGCAGCTTGGTTTCCCGCCAGTTGACTGAGGTCAATGCATCGGCACTGGCTGCGGCGCATCATCGCCAGATGGTGCTGGCTGGACATTTCTACTCGATGGAGGAAGGGATGGGACGAATATCGCGGAGATCGCTCACGATCAGGCGTTTCGCCAGATGGGGCGTATGGGGTGCGTTGTTTAGCATGGTGATGGCAGCCGGCACCGCAGCCAGCGATACGCCGGGACACTTCAAGGCCGAGCTTGCGCGTACCGGCCACGGGCTGGTCCATGTGCGCGCGAATGACTTTCGCGGCCTCGGTTATGGCCTCGCCTATGCGTACGCACAGGACAATCTGTGCATGTTTGCCGACAGTTTGCTGACCGTCCGCGGCGAACGTTCCGCATTTTTCGGCCCCGAGGCCCAGGCCACGAAAGCGATCAATGGCGAATACGGCGCCGCGAGCGACTTTTTCACCCTGAAGAATGAAGACAGCGATTTCTTCTTCAAGGGTTATCTCGACATCCTGCAGTTACGTCAAGGATTTGCTGCAGCATCGCAGGAAGCGCGCGACTACCTGGCTGGATATGTTGCGGGCTACAACCGCTATCTGCGCGACTATGCGGGACGCTATCCTGCGGCCTGTGCCAATGCAAAGTGGGTGCGTCCGATCAGTATCGACGACATGTATCTCGTGCTGGCCGAAAAAGCACTGCACGCAACTGGCGAGGTGTTTGCCGCCGAGATCGTCGCCGGCGCTACCGACGCCGGAACTGTTCCGGTAGTGTCACAGGCAAGCACGATCATGGATCCCGGATTTTTACGTGCCCGGCTTGAAAGGCTGACCTCGGAGAAACTGGGCAGTAACGGGCTTGCGCTGGGGCGGGATATTACGGCCAACGGGAAGGGTATCCTGCTCGGCAATCCTCATTATCCATGGACCAGCACAGACCGCTTCTACCAGGTACACCTGACTATCCCCGGCTCTTATGACGCGATGGGTGTGATCCTGGGCGGGATTCCGCTGGTCGTCATTGGTTTTAACAGGGACATCGCCTGGACACATACCGTGACCACCGCGGTTCACTTCACGACCTTTAAGCTGGCGCTCGATCCGGCCGATCCCAGTCATACGACGTATTTGATCGATGATGTTCCTTCAAAGTTGACGGCGCGGACGGTAACAATAGACAGCCTGGAGCCAGACGGAAGTCTCAGGAAGCGCAGCAAGACATTTTATTCTAGTGAGCAGGGTGCCGTGCTGGTGAAGCCGGAAGCTGGGCTGGCGTGGACAACATCGTCCGTCCACGTCCTGGCAGACCCCAACCGCAATAACACCCGCTTGATCGATCAATGGATCGCAATCGGCCGGTCGGCAAACGTGCACCAACTGAAGGCGGCGCTTGACAGGATTGTCGGGCTGCCGTGGGTGAATACGATTGCCGCGGATCGGTATGGCGAAACCTTATATGCGGACGCGAGCGTCGTCCCGCGGGTAGGACCTGAACGCTTTGCCTCCGATTGCCTGCTCACGCCGGCGTTGCTGACTTTCGATGGATCGCGCAGCGACTGCAGTTGGGGAAGCGACGCAGGTGCGCCGCCCGGCCTGTTCGCGCCGTCGAACGGGCCGTGGATGATCCGTACCGACTATGTCGGCAATTCGAACGACAGTTACTGGCTTACGAATGCGCGCGAACTGATGACGGGACCGGCGCCAGCTGGTTTTTCGCCTCTGTATGGCCAGACAGGGATCGAGCAAAAACTTCGCACACGTATCGGTTTCAAGCAGCTGGAAGAGTCAATCGCACAGAAAAGGAAATTGGCGATTCCCGACGTTCAGCAATTGGCTTATGGTAATCGGGTACATGCGGCGGAGCTCGTCCTGCCGCAGCTTCTGCCATTGTGCGCTGGGAGTACGGATCGGGACGTGGCGTCGGCTTGCCGCGTGCTGTCCCGCTGGGATCGCAGGGCAAACCTCGGTAGTCGGGGCGCTGTGCTGTTTCGCGAGTTCTGGAACGAAGCGGCCACGATTCCGAACAAGTGGGCTGTGCCATTTGATGCCGCCGACCCGGTGAACACCCCGAGCGGTGTGAACAAGGCCGCAGCGTCCGCGATGCTGGCAGCCGTGCGCAATGCCGCCCTCAAATTGCGCAGTTTGCAGATTCCGCTGGATGGCAAGCTTGGCGACTTCCAGGGTGAGACGCGAAATGGAATTCGTGTCCCTCTTCACGGAGCGATCGGCGACATCGACGGATCATACAACTCCATACACATGAGCACAGATCTGCAGGTGGGTGGTTATCACGATGTCAAATGGGGGACGAGCTATGTGCAAACCGTCGGCTTCGACGATGCGGGCCCGGTGGCGCAGGGGATGCTGCTTTACGGGCAGTCCACCGACCGTGCCTCGCGTTGGTACGCCGACCAGGTTCCGCTTTACTCGCGCAAGCAGTGGGTAACACTGCCGTTCCACTGGGAAACAATCAGAGCAGATCCGCACTACAGCGTGCGCGTGCTGGAGGAGTAGAAGTCGCGCACGAGCAACGTTTGAGCTTGCTAGCGAACACTGCGTTTGCTATAGTTCGGGTCCCCGCAGCGATGCAGCTCAACAAGAACAAGCCGCGGGGCAGATGAAGTAAAAAGAAGTTGACGATCATCGCGAAACACTGCATAATCTCGCTTCTCTGCTGCTGACGAACAAAACGATTCG
>NZ_SPUM01000060.1 GCF_004614195.1 Massilia horti
CGCCCGGACGGCGAGACCGTCCAGTTCGTGCGTCCGGTGCACTCGCTGCTTGCGCTGTTTGGCGAACAGGTGCTGCCGTTGTCGCTGCTCGGCCTGGCAAGCGGCCGCCAAACCCTGGGCCACCGCTTCCTGTCCAGCGGCGAGCCGATCACGATCAACCACGCCGGCGACTACGCCGACGCGCTGCGCGAACAGGGCAAGGTCATCCCCGCAATTAGCGCGCGCAAGGAATCGATCCGCGAGCAGTTGCTGGCCAAGGCCGGCGCCGACCAGGTGCTGATGCCCGAATCGCTGCTCGACGAAGTCACCGCCCTGGTCGAATGGCCGGTGGTGTACGAGTGCCATTTCGAGGACGCGTTCCTGGCGGTGCCGCAGGAATGCCTGATCCTGACCATGCAGACCAACCAGAAGTACTTCGCGCTGACCGACGCCAACGGCCGCCTGCGCTCGCGCTTCCTGATCGTCTCCAACCTTGAGACCGACGACCCGCGCCACATCGTCGACGGTAACGAGCGGGTCGTGCGCCCGCGCCTGGCCGACGCCAAGTTCTTCTTTGAGCAGGACAAGAAGAAGTCGCTCGAATCGCGCCTGCCACTGCTGGCCAACGTGGTCTACCACAACAAGCTGGGCACGCAGGCGGAGCGCTCCTCGCGCGTGACGCGCCTGACCGGCGCCATCGCGCGCCGCCTGGGCTACGACGTGCTGCTGGCCGAACGCGGCGCCGAACTGGCCAAGGCCGACCTCCTGACCGACATGGTCGGCGAGTTCCCCGAGCTGCAGGGCATCATGGGCACCTACTACGCACGCCACGACGGCGAGCCGGAAGAGGTGGCGCTGGCCGCGTCCGAGCACTACCAGCCGCGCTTCGCGGGCGACGCCCTGCCCTCCACCAACACCGGCACCGCGGTCGCGCTGGCCGACAAGCTCGAGACCCTGGTCGGCATCTGGTCGATCGGTCTTGCGCCGACCGGTGAAAAAGACCCGTTCGCGCTGCGCCGCCACGCGCTGGGCGTGATGCGCATGCTGGTCGAAAAGCGCCTGCCGATGGGTATCTCCGACCTGCTGGCCGATGCTTGCGCCGTGTTCGAATACCAGAGCGGCTTCAAGGACCCGCGCACGGAAGTGGCAGCCTTCATGCTCGACCGCCTGCGCGGCATGCTGCGCGATCGCGGCTTTACGCCGAACGAGGTGGAAGCGGTACTGGCCCAGAACCCGGACCGCGTGGACGACGTGGTGCAGCGCCTTCAAGCCGTGCAGGCATTTGCCGCGCTGCCGGAATCGGCATCGCTGGCGGCAGCCAACAAGCGCATCACCAACATCCTGAAGAAGAACGAGGAAGCACTGGCGCAGGCCGGTTCCGTCGACAGCGACTTGCTGGTCGAACGAGCCGAGAAAAACCTGGCTGTGAAGATGAAGGGGCTCGTGTCCGGCGTGGACGAGGCTTTTGCCAAAGCCGACTTCACCGGTGCTTTGAGAATGCTGGCCCTGATGAAGGACGAAGTGGACGCCTTCTTCAACGACGTGATGGTGATGGCCGACGACCTGGCGCTGCGCAACAACCGCCTGGCGCTGCTGTCTTCGCTGCACGGCATGATGAACCGCGTGGCCGACATCTCCAAGCTGGCGGCGTAAGGAGCCTGTGACTTCATGAAGCTGATCATCCTCGACCGCGATGGGGTCATCAACCACGACTCGCCGGACTTCATCAAGTCCCCCGGCGAGTGGATTCCGATCCCAGGTTCGCTCGAGGCGATCGCGCGCCTGAACCAGGCCGGCTACCGGGTGGTCGTCGCGTCGAACCAGTCGGGCATCGCGCGCGAACTGTTCGACATGACGACCCTGAACGCGATCCACCAGAAGATGCACACTTGCGCCCAGCAGGTCGGGGCGGACATCGACGCGATCTTTTTCTGCCCGCATGCCGCCATCGACAACTGCGACTGCAGAAAGCCCAAGGCCGGCATGTTCGAGGAGATCAGCAAACGCTTCAAGGTGAGCCTGAAGGGCGTGCCGACGGTCGGCGACTCGCTGCGCGACCTGCAGGCCGGCTTCATCAGCGGCTGCGTTCCCTACCTGGTTTTGACCGGCAAGGGCGAAAAGACGCGCCAGACCGGCGGCCTGCCACCCGGCACCCAGGTCTTCCCGGACCTGGCCGCGACGGTCACCGCCCTGCTCAAGGCCCCGGCCAGCGCCGCCGCGGCCACGAATTAAAACAACAGCTATGTCGCCGTCAGGTGTTGGCCCTGTACGTCATTCCCGTCTGCCCGGGAACGGCGTCTTCAACGCCAAGGCATACTTAGCGGATTAAAAACGTTATCTCCCGGAGACCATTCTTTGCGAAACATCGGTTTGTTCCTGCGCTCCCTGCTGTTCACGCTCGTGATGGTGGTTGCCACCGTATTTTGGGCATGTATCTGCTTCCTCGCCGCCCCCCTCCCCTACAACAAGCGCTTCTGGGTCACATCCCGCTGGAACGTCTTCGCCATCTGGGCCGCCCGTGTGATCTGCGGTATCCGCTACCAGGTCAAGGGAATGGAAAACCTGCCCGACGCACCGGCGATCCTTCTGGCCAAGCACCAGTCGGCGTGGGAAACCATCTTCCTGGTGCCGAACATGACCCGGCCGCTGGTCTTCGTCTTCAAGAAGGAAATCCTCTACATCCCGTTCTTCGGTTGGGCGATGGCGCTCCTGCGCATGATCCCGATCGACCGCAAGCAAGGCAAGAACGCGTTCGCCCAGGTGGTCAAGCAAGGCAGGCGGCGCCTGGCGGGCGGCCAGTGGATTGTCATGTTCCCCGAAGGGACGCGCATCCCGGTGGGGCAAAAAGGCAAATACAAAAGCGGAGGAACGCGCCTGGCTGTGGAAACACAGACTGTCGTCGTGCCGATCGCGCATAATTCCGGAGAGTGCTGGCCAAAGAACTCCTTCATCAAGCGGCCCGGCCTCGTGACGGTATCGATTGGCAAACCGATATCGCCAGAAAACCACACTCCGGACAGCCTGATGCAAGAGGTCGAAAATTGGATAGAATCAGAAATGCGCGTCATTTCGCCCCATGTCTACAAAGATGGCTAAGCGAAGTCGGCGCCCTGATCCGAGACTCCTCTCCTCAGCGCACCATGACCTCCTCCAAGATCGACGGGCACCAGCTGGAACTATTCGCACAAGACTTCTTCGCGGCGCTCAAGCCCTCCGACAAACCATCCCCTCCCCCGCAACCCCTGTTCAAGGCGCCCCCGGCGGCGCCGCGGGTCGCATTACCGGCGCCGCCGGTCGGACCTGGCGATCCTCCGCTGCGCCGCATCCTGCTTGGCTCACATGCCGTCGATTACGCGCTGCGCCGCTCGTCGCGCCGCTCGATCGGCTTCATGATCGACGACGAAGGCCTGCGCGTGACGGCGCCACGACGCGTCACCCTGGCGGAAGTGGACAACGCGATCCGCGCCAAGCAGCGCTGGATCCTGACCAAGCTGCACGAGCGCGGCGAACGCCGCATGCTGCGCGCCCAAAAGCCGCCGCTCGAATGGGTCGATGGCGCGCAACTGCCCTACATGGGTGGTGAAATCACTCTGCGCCTGGCCACGGCTGCGCGCAGCCATTGCGTGTTCGATGCCGGCTCGCGCGAGCTGTCGGTCGGCGTAGCGCCGGGGTTGTCGGAGTGGCAGCTCAAGGAGCGGGTCAAGCTGTGGTACCAGGAAGAAGCCAGGCGCTTGTTCGCCGCGCGGCTCGATCACTACGCACCGCGCCTTGGCGTCTGCTACAGCGCGTTCGCGCTGTCGTCGGCCGGGTCACGCTGGGGATCGTGCACGGTATCCGGGAACATCCGCCTGAACTGGCGCCTGATTTTCTATCCGCTGTCGCTGATCGACTACGTGGTGGCGCACGAACTGGCGCACCTGCGCGAGATGAACCACAGCCCGCGGTTCTGGGCCGCGGTGTCGGAGGTGTACCCGGATTACGACGGTGCGCGACTGGCGCTGCGCAAGCGCTCGCACGAAATGCCGGTGTTGTTTTCGGATTGACCGAAGACCGTACCGCGTGCGCGTCTTCGTAGGGTGCGCACCTGTGCGCACGCGGTCACGGCATGCTGACTTGCGGCGGCCACTTCTCCACGCTACGTTCGCGAACCGCGTGCGCACAGGTCCTCGGCGGCCCCGCGCCCCCTACGC
>NZ_SPUM01000017.1 GCF_004614195.1 Massilia horti
CAGTGTCCCACTTGGCCGTCAACGCCACCAGTTCCGCGTTCGCGGCCTTGGCTCTCTCCATGTTGCCAAGCTCGGCCTCGAAATAGCGTTCATTCGCCAACGCCGCGGCCACCACGGGATAGGCAACCAGTTCGAAATAGGCGTCCCGCTTCGCCTGCGCAATGCTGCTTTGCAAGTGTTCGACCCGTGCCTGCAGTTCCTTGAATTCGCGGACGCGCTGCCGGCTTTCCTCAAAGCTCAAGGTGCTGGGATGCGGCGTGGTCTTCGGCAGCCACCATTGCAGGTGTTCTGGCTTGCGATCGAAATTCAGCCGGAAATATTTATCCATGATGGAGGCGATTTCACCTGCATGCGCCTTGCCGAATTCGCGCGCCGCCCACTGCGGCAGATAATCCGGTAAATTCTCGCGTTTCCAACGGTTGATGTCCCAAGCCATCTGCAGGAAGAATTCCGCGCCAGCTTCGGCGGGCTTGATGTCGCCGACGTTGACGATCCATACCGTTCTGGCTCCATGGTCGTAGGCCTTGGACATCTCTTCCCACACCAGCGCTGGCGGCGTGGTGTGCAGCCAGAGGTAGGACATGGGAGCGCCGCTGTACGATATATGGTAATACACGCCCATGCCGCCACTGCGCTGGCGTTCGGCCTCGTTCGCGTAACGCCGGATATAGCCGAAGTTATCGTCGGGCCAGATGATGGTGACATCCTCCGGTACTTTCAGGCCCTGGTTGTAAAGGGGGAGCACTTCCTTGTACGGCGTGAATACCTGCTGCGCTCCTTTCGGCAACAGCTCGCGCTGGTCTGCGAAGATCTGCTCCAGCAGCTTGATGCGCTCGCGGTCCTCCTTCGGCCCCTGCATGCGGGCGTCGTTTATTCCGCGCATGCCGATCGTGTACATATTTTCGTACTGCTTATTCGTCTCGATTCGGTCGCGCCAGTATTGCAGTACTTTCGCGGGATGGGTCGCATAGTTGAAATGGTCGGGCGGTTCTGTCCATTCCTTGCCGTTATTACGCAGCATTGGCTCGGCATGGGACGAACCCATGACGATGGCGTAGTCATTGGCCAGGGCCGCGTTGCGTGGATCCGCATTGAATGCTTTGGTCGGAGGGTGCATTCCCGGCCAGAGCGAATTCGCTTTCAAGCGCAGCAGCAGTTCGAATACCTTTTCATACGTTTTGGGACCGATGCCGCCGAATTCCGGTTCGAAGGTTTTGGAGGCCCATCGGTGCAGCCCCCAGTCCTCGTCGTTGATAAAGATGCCGCGATATTTGACGGAGGGTGGACCGAAGCGGCGCAATCCCGATGCGAGATACAGGGCAGCCTTGCGCTCGGGCGTCACATCCGCCCACCAGTTCCAGGGCGAGACCCCGATCGCCTGCGACAGCTCATAGGTGCCGAAGGCCGTGCCGCGCGGGTCGCTGCCGGCAATGACCAGTGCGCGCTGTACACCCGGCATTGGCTGTTCGACGGTAGCGATGACGAAGCTTTCCCAAGCGCCCCGCAGTTGGGCAACTGACAGCTTGCCGGAACCGGCGAGCTTGTCGATGAGCGCGCTGCGGCCGAGCGTACCGATGATGACGGCCGTGGATGCCGCTTTACCGGCGACCCGGGGCCTGCGGCCGGTGACCTTTTCGATATCCGCAGCGAGGTCGCGCGCGGCGATGCGGACAACCTTTGCGTCTTCGTCCGAAAAAACGATGGTTGCGGTCCCGCTGGCATCGGCCAGCACAAAATCACCGGGGTGGCGCTCGGTTCTCACCCAGTCTGCGGATGACTGCCGACCTACAGCGCTCTGTGCCGAGCTGGAGGCGATGGGAGAATCGTTGGCCAGCGTAGTAGTGCTGGCAAGGCAGAATAAGAAGCCGATCAGGCGGCCGAAGAATGTTTTAGTCATTGATCTTCTGTGAGCGGGAGATATCAGGCGTCCAGGCTGGCGTTGTAGGTCTTGCCGGCAATCTTGACGTTAGTGAGCTGCACGCCCTTAACGTTGTGCGCGAACCAGGGATGTTCGCTGTTGCGAGGGGTGCCAAAGTCGCAATCGCTGATCGTGACGTCCCTGACCGGCAGTACCGGTTTGCCGGCCGGTCCGTTATAGCTGCTGGCGAGCGGTCCCAGGATCACGAACGCCTGGTAGCAGGAGTACATTCCCGTCGGGGTATTGACGTTCCCGACACGCAGGTTCGAGATGTGCACGTTTGACACGTCCGGCAGGCGAACGCGGACGCTTTCGTCCAGTGGCGTGTAATCGCAGTCGATGGTGATCACGCCGCCGGCCGTGGTGGCTGCGGAATTCGGCGGGAGCGAGGAACCGGGAAGCTGGTCGTAGAAGCGCCCGACGGTGGCGATACCATTGGCGATAGTGCAGTCGCGGATGTAGAAGTGGCGCAGGAATCCGCCGCGATTCATATTGGTCTTCATGCGGATGGCCGTGTTGAGCGGGTCTTTTTGCCAATGCACATTGCGGAACTCGAGCCGCTGTGCGTACACATGTTCGATGCCCGCTGCCATTTCACTACCCAGGGTCATGCCCCCGTGGCCACTGTTAAAGACACAGTCCTGAACCAGCACGTTGCGCGTCGGGCCGAAGGCGGTGTCGCGATTGCGCCCGGCCTTGACCGCGATGCAGTCGTCACCTGTGTTGAACTCGCAATCTTCGACCAGAACGGTATCGCAGGACTCGGGATCGAAGCCGTCATTGTTCGGCCCCATGCTGTCCATGTGGACCTTTTTGATGTGCAAGTTGCGGCAGTTGACCGGATGGTGCTGCCAGAAGGGGGATCCCTTCACCATGTAGCCCTGCAGCAGAATATTGCTGCAGCCGATGAATTCGATCATGCTGGGACGCAGGTAATGGCCGATGCCGAAGATGCGCCGGGCGAGCGGCACCCCGGCTTCGGACAGGGCCGGCAGGTAGCGTTCGTCGGCACGGAAGCTTTGGCGGGTCGACTGGATCAACTCCCGTTCGTCCGTCGTGAGTTGCGGTGCGACCGCCTCCAGCGATACGGGATTGCGCTCGTTGATCGCGGTCTGGGTTTCCTTGCCTGCCTTGTTGCGGCGTCCTTTCCAGTCCCACCAGCAGCCGTTTCCGGCCTCGAAGGGAACGCCGCCCTGGCCGTCCAAAATGCTGCTCCAGTCCTCGCCCGTGAGAGCGAAGTTGTCCTGTCCGTTGGCATACACCAGCGGGGAATAGTTCAGTACATCGTTGCCCTGCCAGCGCGAAACGACCAGCTTCCCGTTCGGACCGCAGTCGATGTCGCCGTAGCGGGCGTAATCGGCTGGATTGGGGCTGAAGTAGAGGCGGGCGCCGGCCGCGAGGTGCACATGCACGTTCGAGCGCAGCACCAATGGGCCGGCCATGTACCAGTTGCCCTTGGTGATAAGCACGCGTCCGCCGCCGGCCTTGTGGCATGCATTGATGGCGGCGGTGATGGCCGGGTAGCAGTCGTGCGAGCCGCGCAGCGGCGACAGCGATTCGCCCATCGCGTGTGGCGTCACCCAGGCGCGTACCGGTGCGACCTCGCAAGGCTTGGCGCCGAAGGCGGTGATGAGGAAATCCTCGTCACGGAAGCGCAGCGGCTTGGCGAACTTGGCTTCGATCTCTCTCGCGCGCTGCCATGGATCGGAAGATTGCGCCGCCATCGACAGCGTGGAGATGCCGGGGCCGATCAAGGTGGTGGTGGCGGCACCGAGCATTGCACGGCGTTTCAGGTTGATCTCTGCAGTCATGAAGGCTCCATTGCTTGTGTAGTTCATTAAGCAGTGACGAACGGGGAACGGTTTTTCCGCCGTGGACGGCGAAATTAGTTAGCCCAATAATTCGTCGTCCCCGCGCAGTGAAGTGACCCAGAAATGTTGGACAGCGATTGTTACTGCATTGCGAGCTGGGT
>NZ_SPUM01000015.1 GCF_004614195.1 Massilia horti
GGCCTACTCAGGTCAGGACGCTGCACGTCCGTACAGTGCTTTCTTTCACGTTACGTTACGTCACGCAATCATTCTTAAGTAAGCGCCTGCGGATTGAGGATATTCGTCGGCTTGCCCGCAGCGAAGCTCACCACGTTCTCGAACGCGGCCCGGAAATATATCTCGTAGCTGTCCTGCTCCACATACCCCAGGTGCGGCGTGGCCAGCACCGTAGGAATGCGGAGAATCTCCGAATCCGCCGCCAGCGGCTCGTCGGTGAAGACGTCCAGCGCCGCGTAGCCCGGCCGTCCTTTCTTGAGCGCCTGTTCCAGCGCCCCGTCGTCCACCAGTTCCGCACGGCTGGTGTTGACGAACAAAGCGTCCGGCTTCATGCGCGCCAAATCGCCCGCCTTGACGATCCCGCGCGTGGCATCGTTAAGCCGCAGATGCAGGCTCAGCACATCGGCCTGCTCGAAAAACTCCTCGCGCGTGGCCGCGGCCCGGTAGCCGTCGGCCTGCGCCGCCTGGCGGCTCGCTTCGCTGCCCCACACCAGCACCTGCATCCCGAACGCCTTGCCGTAGCCCGCCACCGTGCGGCCGATCTTGCCGTAACCCCAGATCGCCAGCGTGCGTCCGTTCAGCACCCGTCCCAGCCCGTTGAGCGCGGGATTGATCGATGCGGTCTGCCACAGCCCGTCCTTCAGGTTGGTTGCGTACGGCACGATCTTGCGGCTCGCAGCCATGATCAGGGCCCAGGTCAGTTCGCTTGGCGCCACCGGCGAGCCCACGCCTTCCGCAATCGCGATCCGGTGCTCGGTGGCAGCCGCCACGTCGACATGTCCGCTGACCTTGCCGGTCTGCGAAATGAGTTTCAGGTTTGGCAACTTGGCCAGCAGCGCACGCGGAAACGCGGTGCGTTCCCGGATCAGGACCAGCGCGTCGAACGGTTCCAGCCGGATCGCCAGCTGGCCCAGCCCGCGCGCCGAATTGTTAAACACTTTGACCTCGTGACCGTCCAATAATTTAAAAGATTCGAGATGCCTGACTGCATCTTGGAAATCGTCGAGAATTGCAATTTTCATGGAAGTTGGCAGAAGTTATGGCTGAATTCGTAGGGTAGTAACGGGATATCCTCAAACAGGAATAGCCTACTACATTTCTCAACAATTATTCCTACATTTTTGGATCCTGAACGGTTGAATCGCCGTTCGAGCGGTGTACAATCGGTCGCAAATTGAGGGTTTGATACTGGCGTCCGGCCGTATTGCCGGGCCATTCGCCCTAGCAGCACCGTTCCAAACAGCCTCCACGCTGAGGTTGTCGACAAGACCGCCGTACCCCGCACCCATGAAGTATGGATTCCTGCGCATACCCCGGCCTGGCGACGACCTGCCGTGCGGGGTCGAAGAGAAGAATTCTTTATTGGCATTGGAGGTACCATGAATCAGCCCGTGATGGGCGGCGTCGCCGCACTGAACGTTCCAGCTTACATCAAGCATCAAAAGCTCATCAATTGGGTGGCCGAGATCGCCGTCCTGACCAAGCCGGCCGCCATTTATTGGTGCGACGGTTCGGAAGAGGAGTACGACCGCCTGTGCGCACAGATGGTCGAGTCCGGGACGATGAAGAAGCTGAACCCCGAAAAGCGTCCGAACTCCTACCTGGCCTGGTCCGACCCGTCCGACGTGGCGCGCGTCGAGGACCGTACCTTCATCTGCTCGGCCACCCGCGAGCAGGCCGGCCCGACCAACAACTGGATCGACCCGAAGGAAATGCGCAACACGCTGCACGGCCTGTTCGACGGCTGCATGGCCGGCCGCACGCTGTACGTGGTGCCGTTCTCGATGGGCCCGCTGGGCTCGCCGATCGCCCACATCGGCATCGAACTGTCCGACTCGCCTTACGTCGCGGTCAACATGCGCATCATGACCCGCATGGGCCGCGCCGTGTATGACGTGCTGGGCGAGCATGGCGATTTCGTGCCCTGCGTGCACAGCGTGGGCATGCCGCTGCAGGCAGGCCAGCAGGACGTGCGCTGGCCGTGCAACCCGACCAAGTACATCGTCCACTATCCGGAAACGCGCGAGATCTGGTCGTTCGGCTCCGGCTACGGCGGCAACGCGCTGCTGGGCAAGAAGTGCTTCGCGCTGCGCATCGCCTCGAACATGGGCTACCAGGACGCGCAGGCAGGCGGCACCGGCTGGCTGGCCGAGCACATGCTGATCCTGGGTGTGGAGTCGCCCCAGGGCGAGAAGAACTACGTGGCGGCGGCGTTCCCGTCGGCCTGCGGCAAGACCAACTTCGCCATGCTGATTCCGCCCGCCGGTTTCGAGGGCTGGAAGGTGACCACGATCGGCGACGACATCGCCTGGATCAAGCCGGGCGCGGACGGCCGCCTGCACGCGATCAACCCGGAAGCCGGCTACTTCGGCGTGGCCCCGGGCACCAACGAAAAGACCAACCGCAACTGCATGGAGTCGCTGCGCTCGAACGTGATCTTCACCAACGTGGCGCTGACTGACGACGGCGACGTGTGGTGGGAAGGCATGACCAAACAGCCTCCGGCGCACCTGATCGACTGGCAGGGCAGGGACTGGACCCCGGCATCGGGCACCAAGGCCGCGCACCCGAACGCGCGCTTCACCGTGGCCGCCACCCAGAACCCGGTGATCGACGCGGCATGGGACGACCCGGCCGGCGTGCCGATCTCGGCCTTCATCTTCGGTGGCCGCCGCTCGACCACGGTGCCGCTGGTGACCGAGGCGCGCAACTGGACCGAAGGCGTGTACATGGCCGCGACCATGGGATCCGAGACCACCGCTGCCGCGGCCGGGCAGATGGGCGTGGTGCGCCGTGACCCGTACGCCATGCTGCCGTTCATCGGCTACAACATGAGCGACTACTTCCAGCACTGGCTCGATCTGGGCAAGAAAGTGGCCGAGAAGAACCCGGCCGCGCTGCCGAAGATCTTCTGCGTGAACTGGTTCCGCACCGACGAGAACGGCAACTTCGTGTGGCCGGGCTACGGCGAGAACATGCGCGTGCTGAAATGGATCCTCGACCGCAGCAAGGGCCAGGCCGGCGGCGTCGAGAACATGTTCGGCACCACTCCGACCTATGCCGACCTGAAGTGGGAAGGCGTGGCGTTCAGCGAACAGCAGTTCAACCAGATCACCTCGATCGACAAGGACGCATGGCGCGCGGAGCTCAAGCTGCACACCGAGCTGTTCGACAAGCTGGCCTATCGCCTGCCGCAGGAACTGGTGGCGACCAAGGAGAAGCTGGAGAAGTCGCTGGCTAAATAAGCCAGCTGCCAGCGGCACGCTGAGTAAGTGACGTGTTTGCGGCCCGCGCGGGCCGCACATGAGAAAGGGCGGTGCCTTGCGGCGTCGCCTTTTTTCATGGGACTGTCCCGTCCTAAAATCGGTTGTCATGAGTTCGCCTTGTTCAAGGAGAGCGAGAT
>NZ_SPUM01000142.1 GCF_004614195.1 Massilia horti
GCCACCGCGGCCGCCGAGCCGCCCGAGGAGCCGCCTGGCACCGCCGACGCGTCCCATGGGTTTTTCACCGCGCCGAACGCCGAGTTTTCGTTCGAGGAGCCCATCGCGAACTCGTCGCAATTGACCTTGCCCAGCGTGACCATGCCGGCCGCGTTGAAGCGTTCGACGACAGTCGCGTCAAACGGGCTGACGTAGTTGCCCAGCATTTTGGAGCCGGCGGTCGAGCGCCAGTCGCGGGTCACGAAGATGTCCTTGTGCGCGATCGGAATGCCGGTCAGCGGACCGGCCGAGCCTTCGGCCAGGCGCGCGTCGGCGGCGCGCGCCTGGGCCAGCGACAGCTCCGGGTCCACATGCAGGAACGCGTTGTGGTGGCTGGCGCCGATGCGCTGCAGGTAGTGGCTGGTCAGCTCGAGCGCGGACACCTGTTTCGAGTGCAGCAGCGCGGACAGCTCTTTGATAGTCTTGTCATGCATGGTTCGATCCGTGAGATACTTGATTACTCGATAACTTTCGGCACCAGGTACAGGCCGTCCTGGTTCTTCGGCGCCACCGCCTGGTAGTCGTCGCGCCGGTTCTCTTCGGTGACCACGTCTTCGCGCAGGCGCAGCGGCAGCGACATGATCGCGGCCAGCGGCTGTGACAGCGGCGCAACGCCGCTGGTGTCGACCGCCTGCATTCTCTCCGCCAGGGCGAAGATGCCATTGAGCTCACCCAGCGCGGTTTCGGCGTGGGCTTCGTCCAGGTCGAGCTGGGCCAGGTTGGCGATCCGTTTTACGTCTGAAAGTGTCAGGGACATGGCTATTGGCGCGGCGCGGCCGCATTCAAATTAGGTGGTTGGGCGGATAATGGTGCGTCGATAAGAGTGGGCTAAAGCGCGTAAAACCTTGGCAATGCCGTTGATCTCGCTTGTTCAAATCGGTGCGTTTTTCCGCTGGGATTCATCATTTAAACGTCAAATTATAAGGTAGAATGGCGGGCTAATGCGTTTTCGGCCAGTGGCCGGCGCCGACGGCGTCCAAGACCGCGTTGCAATGGAGTCAAGATCCGCGGCGTTAGTTCCCCATCAATGTTTAGCGCAGCACCTTGCGCATCAGGACACACATGTTTGGTTTTTTACGCAGCTATTTTTCGAACGACCTGGCAATCGACCTGGGTACCGCCAATACGCTGATCTATGTGCGCGGGCTGGGCATTGTCCTCGATGAACCGTCAGTCGTCGCGATCCGCCAGGAAGGCGGCCCGAATGGCAAGAAGACGATCCAGGCAGTCGGCAAGGAAGCCAAGCAGATGCTTGGCAAGGTCCCTGGTAATATCGAAGCGATCCGTCCGATGAAGGATGGCGTGATCGCCGACTTCACCGTCACCGAGCAGATGCTCAAGCAGTTCATCCGCATGGTGCACGACTCCAAGTTCTTCCGTCCGTCGCCGCGCATCATCATCTGCGTGCCGTGCGGCTCCACCCAAGTCGAGCGCCGCGCGATCCGCGAATCGGCGCTGGGCGCGGGCGCTTCGCAGGTGTACCTGATCGAAGAGCCGATGGCCGCCGCGATCGGCGCCGGCCTGCCGGTGGCAGAGGCGACCGGCTCGATGGTGGTGGACATCGGCGGCGGCACCACCGAGGTCGGCATCATCTCGCTGGGCGGGATGGTCTACAAGGGTTCGGTGCGCGTGGGCGGTGACCGCTTCGACGACGCGATCGTCAATTACATCCGCCGCAATTACGGCATGCTGATCGGCGAGCAGACCGCCGAGGCGATCAAGAAGGCGATCGGTTCGGCCTTCCCGGGCTCCGAAGTCAAGGAGATGGAAGTCAAGGGCCGCAACCTGTCCGAAGGTATCCCGCGCTCGTTTACGATCTCGTCCAACGAGATCCTCGAAGCGCTGACCGACCCGCTGAACAACATCGTCTCCGCGGTCAAGAACGCGCTCGAGCAGACCCCGCCGGAACTGGGCGCGGACATCGCCGAGAAGGGCATGATGCTGACCGGCGGCGGCGCGCTGCTGCGCGACCTGGATCGCCTGCTGATGGAAGAGACCGGCCTGCCGGTGCTGGTGGCCGAAGACCCGCTGACCTGCGTGGTGCGCGGCTCCGGCATGGCGCTTGAGCGCATGGACAAGCTGGGCTCGATCTTCTCTTACGAGTAAGCGCTCTTTGCGCAAGGCGCGGGCAGGGCGTTCGGCATAGCGGCCGCGCGTGCTGCCCGCGTTGACGTTCCTGGCCGTTCCTCGTCATTATTGGAAGTTATGGAATACAGTCCTCCGCCACTTTTCAAACAAGGCGCCCCTGCGCGGGTCAAGGTGACGGTGTTCGCACTCATTTCGATTCTCCTCTTGGTGGTGGACGCGCGCTTTCATGCGCTCGCCACGGTGCGCCAGGTGGCTGCCACCGTGCTGTACCCGTTCCAGATGGCCGCCCTGATGCCGCGCGACGCGCTGGCCTCGATGTCCGATTATTTTTCGTCGCTGTCGGCCCTGCAGAAGGAAGTGCGCGACCTGAAGAGCCAGCAGGTCGGGCTGGCCCAGGCCGTGCAGCAGGCCCAGCTCCAGATGGCCGAGAACGCCCAGCTGCGGCGCCTGATGGACGCGCGCGAGCACCTGCCGGTCAAGTCGATCATGAGCGAGATCCTGTACGACGCGCGCGACCCGTCCACCCGCAAGATCGTGCTCGACCGCGGCGCGCGCGCCGGCGTGCAGAATGGGCTGCCCGTGATCGACAACGCCGGCGTGGTCGGCCAGGTCACGCGCGTGTTCCCGTTCACCTCCGAAGTTACGCTGCTGACCGACAAGGAGCAGGCGATTCCCGTGCAGGTACTGCGCTCGGGCCTGCGCAGCGTGGCCTACGGCCGCGGCCACTCGAATGTGCTGGATTTGCGCTTCGTGGTGCCCAATGCCGACATCCAGGTGGGTGACATCCTGATCACGTCGGGCCTGGACGGCATTTACCCGGCCGGGCTGGCGGTGGCCAAGGTGATCCAGGTCGAGACTGTGGGTGCCGGCGCGTTCGGGCGCGTGGTGTGCCAGCCGCTGGCCGGCATCGAGCGCAACCGCCAGCTCCTGATCGTGATGTCGCAGGAAAGCATGCCGCCGCGCCCGCCGGCCGAGCCGGGCAGGACGATCGGGGGCAACAAGAGCAAACTGCCGAAGATGGAGCCGATCCCGGCGCCGCCGTTGCCGGCCACGCCGCTGCCGCCGGCCGCGCAGAGCGCCGCTACGCAGCCGCAGACGGCTGGCGCGGTGCCTGGTGT
>NZ_SPUM01000134.1 GCF_004614195.1 Massilia horti
GTCGTAGGGTGCGCACCTGTGCGCACGCGGTCACCGTGTGCTGACTTGCGGCTGCCGCTCCACTACGCGACGTTCGCGAACCGCGTGCGCACTGGTGCGCACCCTACGATTGGCGCCGCTGGTGCTTGCGTTCCCCGCGATTGTGCGCGCCCAACCCGTGGCGCTTTTGCTATCATTGGCTTTCCGCAAATACACGCAATTCCAGATGACGCTGCTGCGCCGGCTACTGCCCTCCACCTGTGCCATCGTCACCGCGCTGGTGGTGGCAGCCTGCGCTACGCCGGGCGAATCCAAGATGAAAGAAGGCAGCTTCCAGCTCTTGCCGCTCCAGGCCGTCGACCTCGCGCCCGGCATCGCCCTGGCCTACGACAACGTCAGCGACAGCCGCTGCCCACCCGACGTCAGGTGCATGTGGGCAGGCAAGCTCAGCTTCGAGTTTTCGCTCAAGACACCCGACGGCAACGAAGCCTTCTCGCTCAGCCCAGAGCAGCCCACTTACATCTCGCCTGCCCTGCACGGCGCGCGCATCGTGCTCGACACGCAGGCCGTCCCCCCGCCGCGCGCATCGCAGGCCGCACCCGCGCCAACGCCAGTCACGCTCAAGGTCCTGAGTCCATGAGCGGTCAGCCCGTTCGTCGTCGCTCATGACCATTTCCGCCAGAGCGCTCGCGTGCGGGCTCACCCTGTCGATCATCCTGAATGTCCCGCTCGCCTGGGCCAAGACGCCGGTCGCCACCGGGACCGGCGGCGCGGTGGCGACGATCAGCGAAAAGGCATCGGAATCGGCGATGGCGATCCTGAACCGGGGCGGCAACGCGATTGACGCCGCAGTCGCGGCGGCGGCCACGCTGGGCGTGACCGACCCGTTCAGCTGCGGCATCGGCGGCGGGGGTTTCATGGTCATCTATTTGGCCAAGGACAAGCGCGTGATCACGATCGACCACCGCGAAACCGCCCCCGCTTCGTTCACGCCGACCGTGTTCCAGCAAAAAGGCAAGCCTGTCGATTTCGACACGGCCGTCGCGAGCGGCATGTCGGTCGGGGTGCCGGGCACGGTGCGCGGCTGGCATGAGGCGCTCACACGCTACGGCACCATGTCCTTCAAACAAGTGCTCGCACCGGCGATCGACGTCGCGACCAAGGGTTTTCCCGTCAGCCCGACCTTGCACAAGCTGACGGTCGAAAACGAGAAGAAGTTCCGCCTGTTCAGCACCACGAGCGCGCTCTACCTGCGCAACGGCAAGGCCGTGCCGGTCGATACGGTCCTGCGCAATCCCGACCTGGCCAAGGCCTACCGCGAACTGGCCGCGCGCGGCCCGAAGGCGTTTTACGAAGGGCCGATGGCGCGCGCGATCGTCGGCGCGGTCAACAGCCCGCCGCTGGCCGAGGGCGCCTCGGTTCGCCCTGGCAAAATGACCATGGCCGACCTGGCCAACTACGAGGCCCGCATCCGGCCTCCGGTCCACACCACGTACCGCGGCTACGACCTGTACGGCATGGGCCTGCCCAGCAGCGGCGGAATCGCCGTCGGCGAGGCGCTCAACATCCTCGAAGGCTACGACCTCAAGGCGCTGCCACGGTCGGAGGTCGATCACTTGTACCTGGAAGCGAGCCGGCTGGTATTTGCGGACCGCAACGCCTACCTGGCCGATCCGGAATTCGTCGACGTCCCTGTTGCCGGCCTGCTCTCCAAGCAGTTCGCCGCCCAGCGCCGCAGGCTGATCAACCCGAACGGGGCCGCGATCCGCGCGACCGCGGGCGACCCGTACCAGTTCCAGAACGACCAGAGCTTTCCGCTGCGTCCGCAGGCGTCGGCCGCGCGCGCCCGCGAAGGTGCGCACACGACCCACCTGACCGTATCCGACAAGGACGGCAATGTGGTGTCCTACACCTTCACCATCGAATCGTGGGGCGGCAGTGGCATCACGGTGCCCGGCTACGGCTTCCTGCTGAACAACGAGATGACGGACTTCGACTTTGTCGGCCCACGTCCCAACGTGCCGGAAGCCTACAAGCGTCCGCGCAGCAGCATGGCCCCGACCATTGCGCTCAAGAGCGGCAAACCGGCGTTCACGATCGGCAGCCCAGGCGGAGCAACGATCATCACCACCGTGCTGCAGACCATCATCAACCATGTCGACCTGGGCATGCCGATGGACCAGGCGGTCAACACGCCGCGCATGAGTCAGCGCAACGAAAGCGAGACTTCCATCGAGCCCGGCTTTTCAGCCACCGAGCAGGCACGCGCGCTGGTCAGGTACGGCCACCAATGGGAGGCCAAGCCGGAGGAAATCGGCGCGGCGAATGCGCTCGTGTTCAATCCGGACGGCACCGTGACCGCGGTCAGCGAGAGCCTGCGCCACGGGATTGGCGCGGCGATGGTGCAACACCGGGGCCACTGAACGGCTGGGCATTCATGGCCAAGCCTGGCAAGGACGGCCTGCCACGCGTGCGCCGACAATCGCGAGGCTGGACGACACTTTGCGGGATGTCCCATCCCGAGGAACATGCATATGCTCGCCAAAGCCCTGCTCATCCATCTGGATGCCAAGCCCGGCGTGGAGGCGACGGTCGAAGAACTCCTGCTCGGTTCCTTGCCGGCGGCCCGCGCCGAGACCTGGACCCGTGCCTGGAGCTTTCTTCGCTTCGGACGCGGCGAATACGCGGTCTTTGCAGCGTTCGCGGATGAGCAAGCGCGGCAGGCACACCTGCAGGGACCGGTCGCCCTCACCCTGACGGCCCGCGCCGGTGAACTGTTGATGAAGGAGCCGCGGTTCGAACGGATTGACATCCTGGCGTGCAAAGTGCCGGTTGTCATTCCTCGCCGGGACGACAGCAAGGGACTGCTGCTGAGCTTCAAGGCCAGGGCCGGGCATGAAAGCGACGTCGAACAGTTCCTGCGCGGCGCGCGCCTGTATGTCGTGGAAGAGACGGGAACGACGGCGTGGTTCGCGGTCCGCTTCGAGGACGGCGACTACGGGATCATCGACACGTTTCCCGACAACGGCGCACGGTTTGCGCACCTGACCGGCCACGTACCGCGCGAGCTTGCCAAACATGCGCTGTCGCTACTGGGCAGCATGCCCGATATCCACATGTTGAACGTGCTGGCCGAGTCGTTTCAGACGTGAAGACGCGTAGACCGTAACGTGAAAGAAAGCACTGTACGGACGTGCAGCGTCCTGACCTGAGTAGGC
>NZ_SPUM01000084.1 GCF_004614195.1 Massilia horti
GCCCGGCCCCGCTCGCCGCGCTCGGCGCCAGCCTGCTGGGCGCGCTGGCCGGCCTGCTGATGTTTCTGCCCCTGTACGCGCTCGGCGGCACCGCCGCCGGCGACGTCAAGCTGATGGCCACCGTCGGCGCCTTCGTCGGCGCCGCCGGCGCGTTCGAAATCTCGGTGCTGTCGTGGTGCGCCGGTGGCGTGATGGGGCTGGCGATCGTGCTGGTCAAGGGCCGCCTGCGGCCGGCGCTGGCCAACGTGCTGGCCCTGCTGCGCCCGCTGTGGCAGCGCGCGCGCGGCATCCCGGCAGTGCCTGAGCCGCTGCCGGCGCCCAGCGTCGGCACCATGCCGTACGGGCTGGCGATCGCCGTCGCCACCCTGTTCGCGCTGGTGCGCCATGCCTGAGCCGTTCGCCTGGTTCCTTGCTGAAGGTCAAGGGTAGGGGAGTGTCCACTGGCTAGAATCGGCTTATGTTCTTCGGAAAGATACCGTTGGAAAGAAGGGAAATCCGATGATGGACACTTCATGCGCGCCGGACGCCGGACTGCCCGCCCGCCGCGGGTCGGACGAGCCTGCCTGGGAACTGCCGCGTCAGCCGCGCACCGCGGCCGACACCGGGTTGCCGCCGCGTCTGGTCACCGAGCTGGTGGTCAAGGCCCTGCAGGCCGGCGGCGGCAAGACCCCGCTGCCGGCGCTGGCCGCGCGCCTGAAGCTGTCGATCAGCGTGCTGCGCGAGGTGCTGGGCCAGCTGGTGGCCGAGCAGCAGGCCGAGGTGGCCTGGTGCGGCGGCTCCGACATCGACGTCCAGTACCAGCTGACCGCGCTCGGCCAGCGCGCCGCCGCCGAGTACCTGGCGCAGTCGCGCTACGTGGGCCCGGCCCCGGTCACGCTGGAGGCCTACCGCCAGGTGGTGGCCTGGCAATCGTTGCGCCAGCCGCACGCGCCGCGCGTGGCGGCGGCTGCGCTGGCCGCGGCCCTGGCCGAGGACGGCCTGGAGCCGGCCATGCGCGACCTGATCGGTGCGGCCCTCCATTCGCACCGCTCGCTGCTGCTGTACGGCCCTTCCGGCAGCGGCAAGACCCGGCTCGCGCACAAGCTGGCCGGCCTGCACAGCGGGCTGGTGGCGGTGCCCTACGCACTCCTGGCCGGGCGCGCCATCATCCAGCTGTACGACCCGCACCTGCATCCGGCGCCCAGTGACCAGCAGCTGCGCGCGCTCGAGGAGCGCCGCAGCTGCGACGCGCGCTGGGCCGTCTGCCGCCGCCCGCTGGTCCATGTCGGCGCCGAGCTCACGCGCGCTGCGCTCGACCTTCGCCATGACCCGGCCGGCGGCGTCTACCACGCCCCGCCGCATCTGCAGGCCAACAACGGCGTGCTGGTGGTGGACGACATCGGCCGCCAGCGCATCCCGCCCGCGGAACTGCTCAACCGCTGGATCGGCCCGCTCGACCAGGGCGTCGACCAGCTGTCGCTCGACGGCGGCCAGACCGAAACCCTGCCGTTCGACGCGACCCTGGTGTTCGCCACCAGCGCCGACCCGCACGCCATGTTCGACGCCGCCCTGATGCGCCGCATCGGCTACAAGATTCCCGTCGGCCCGTTGTCCGAGGCCAGCTACCGCGCCCTGCTGCGCCGCCAGTGCCGGCTGCAGGGGATCGAGTGCGACGAGGACGCGGTCGAGCACCTGCTGGCACGCTTGCACCGCGCCGGCGGCAGGCCATTGTTGGCCAGCTATCCGCAGGAGCTGCTGGGCCGGATCGCCGATTTCGCCAGTTTCGCCGGCACCACGGCGCGCTTCACGCGCGCCAGCGTCGACCAGGCCTGGCACAGCATGTTTGCCGCCTGCGGCGCCCTTTCGCAGACGCAGCGCGCCTGCACCCTCCCGGAGGACTGAAATGAAGAACAAGCGTGCCCTTGTCGTGATGGCGGTGGCCATCCTGTTCGGCCTGACGGCCGTGGTGCTGGCCTCGCGCTGGCTGCTGATGCAGCCGGCCGCGATTGCCAACCGCATCGTGGTGGCCAGTGCCGACATCAACCTTGGCCAGCGCCTCTCGCCCGAGATGCTCAAGCTGGCCGAGTGGCCGGCCGACAGCGTGCCGAAAGGCGCCTTTACCGATCCGCAACAGGTGGGCGGGCGTGTGCTCAAGAACAGCGTGCAGGCCGGCGAGCCGGTCAGCGAAGCCAAACTGGCCCCGGCCGGCACGCTGGGCGGCCTGTCGGCCCTGATCAACGAAGGCAAGCGGGCGATCACGGTGCGCGTGAACGACGTGATCGGCGTGGCCGGCTTCGCGCTGCCGGGCAACTACGTCGACATCATCGTCAGCACCCAGAAGGACCCGCCCGTCAACAACAGCGGCGCACGCGAGCAGAACATTTCGAAGATCGTGCTCGAACGGATCCTGGTGCTGGCAGTGGCCCAGGAGGTCGGCCGCGACGAGACCAAGCCGAAGGTGGTCAATGCCGTCACCCTCGAGGTCACGCCGGAGCAGGCCGAAAAGCTCGACCTGGCGCGCAGCGTCGGCACCCTGTCGCTGGCGCTGCGCAACCAGATCGATCCGGCGCCGGCCAAGACCGAGGGTGCCACCAAGCTGACCTTGCTGACCGATGGGCTGCCGCCGCCGCCGAAAGCGGCGCCGCCCAAGCCGGCGGCGCGCCCGGCGCCGGTGGTGCACAAGGTGGCCGCGCCGGTGCATCGCGACTGCGTGAGCGTCATCAATGGCCTGCGGCCATCGCAAGAGTGCTTCTGAATTTCCACGTCTAGCTTCGGGGTGAACGAATGAACAGATGCCTCCAGAACGATCGGCGCGCGCAAGCGCGGCCCGGGAACCGCGGCCTGGCCGTGGGGGGGGGGGCCCCCCCGGGGGCGCCGCCGGCCCCCCCCCCCAGATAAACAAAAAACCCCC
>NZ_SPUM01000004.1 GCF_004614195.1 Massilia horti
CCCTTGTTCACCACCTGGCCGTCGTGCACCAGCACTTGCTTGTCCTTGGTGATCATGAACTCGTGATTGTTGCCGTCCATGTCAGTGATCTCTAGCGGAACATTTTCCAAACTAATTTACATTGACCGATTCCCCATTGTTCGCCAATGCAGTGGTGCCGGTCTTTGAGGAACTCTCACGCCTCTTTGGATAATCTTTCCACATTTCGACGTACTCCGACACGCTAACAATGTCTGCATAGAAGACATCAGCACTGTCGCCAATATGAACCATTGGTGTAATCACTATCGGTCCGTCGCTCGGCGAATTGTAGGACAGCAGATGGCTTGGGTAGCAGTTGACACTAATTTTGTGTCCACTGTAATTTTCGAAGATTTCTACCCGACGATTATATGCGTCAATTTTGGTCTCAACTCGATAATAGTCGACCGGGCAAAGGCCAGCAAGTACCAAATTCTTGAGGGCTTTAGATACTGAATCGCAGCATCGTTCAATGTCTTCCTTTGAAGGGAAATCTTCACGCCTATGTTCAAGTTTGTTACGCACCTCACAAATTTTCCCTTGCCTCAACAAGGACGAAGCCTGTTGCAGCAAATTCGTACAGGCAGCAATATCTGCATCGCTGACGTCATACAAAAATAGTGTATGAATAAACGGGAATATTTCCAAGGGATTTTTTCCCGCATACCCCGGTTCGTCACCGACTTTCCGGAGAAATTTCTTTGAATTCTTCTTTCGGAGCGCTCGAACATGATTGCCGAGAACATCAAGCCCTTCGATAAGTGGAAATAATGTATTCTTACCGTCCTTCCTCAGATCAAGTCGATCTCCAGAGCCAATCTTCTTACCTGAAAGATGTCGCGCCGCAATGATACGGCCTTCTGTGATGCTAAAGCGAAATCGCGTGCTGCCAAAGTGATCGCTCAGGAATAGCCAGCTTGAATAGGACAGCGTCAAATCGAGGAGCTCTTCGAGCGAAACAAAGAGGTTTACGGCAGCGCTCCTTGTGCGCTCTCTCTCTGCCTCAGATGAATTCGTTATTTCTCGTGAAGAATGTAGCAAGGCATCCAGCCTTGCCTCGAACGTTCGAAGGGCAGTAGCGTGCGCGGCGACCGAAAACCCTAGTTTCCATAATATCTTATTAATGAGGACTGCCTCGTCTTCAGCGCAGTTAATATCCGGAGAAAAACCAAATTTGAGGTATTCCAGACACTGAGCCAAGCCCTTGTCGTGTATTGATATTAGATCGCGGATTACCTGTCTGGGATCACTACTGTTGATATGCTGATCCAGTTTTTGTAACACAGTAGCTCCCTGGCTAAATCGGAGGAGGTGCGTTAAAGTGGACTCAGGAATTTTTCGATCAGAATAAAAGTCCAAAATCATCTTTCGCAAACGAGCCATTGCCAAAGTGATATCAGGGAAGCTATTAGAAAGCTGTCTGAATCCGAACTGACTTATTTCCGAATACATTCCCAACCAACCAGCAGGTCCTCGCCCTCCCAACCGTGGCCATCTAGTCTCTGATGCTGGAATATGGATCAGTCTTTCATGGATGATCTTCTCCAGCGCATCAATGATAATTTTGTCCTCCAAGGTAAGTACGATCTGAAGGCATTGTTCGCGGGTGAATTTGCTAGCAATAACGGAGGCAGTATTCTTGAAAAGTGCCTCAGTCGGGCCACGCATTTTAATATGGCAACGCATCGTCGCTGAATGCTCAACTAAAAGTTGGGCACATAACGTCTTCAGTTCGACGGGACTCAGACAACTGGTCAGCACAGCCGCAATATCATTTACGTTTCCGTTATTGTAGTAATTATATTGGTGCGGGAAGGTTTCCCTAAACTTCATTGACCAGTCAACTCTCTCACCTAACAACTCAACAGCTGCATCATTTATCTCGTCAGCTAGCCGCTGTTCCGGGATTCGAGAGAGGGTGAGTTCAACCTTATGCAGCTGTTCGCAACCAGTGTCACTACAATGCCACAGTGGGATCTTTTTCGCTGGAAAGATCGGCCGATAAGTTTTACTGCTGTCGATTATCCCGAACGGTCCCACGATCAAGGAGCCGATCTGTGCAACGCCCTGTGGGCTTTTTTGGAGCAAGTCGGCAGTCTCCTGTAAACTCAAAACGTCTTTTTCGTCCGTGAACAGTCTGTAGTAGTTATCGTAAAGATCCCGACCAAACATCCAAGGAAGCCGCAACGATCCTTCAAAAAACATTTTGTCAAAAAGCTCGATAAGTGCGCCAACATCTGTTTGTTCAACGTCGACCCAAAATTCCTTATGATAGAGATCTAGTAGAAATCCGAAGTACAGACCATTTTCAGACTCCTCAGGCAATCGGGCTTTCATTGCTTCTAAAAGTAACAAACCCGCATCCGAAAGGACGATGAGTTCTTTAATGGCGCTCGGAGTTCGATACTTATCTGTTACGCCAGCCGCTCGGAGTAAGTAGATCAATGACAGCAGTTTTGCCTTCTTAGGTTCCATGACGTTTTATCCCGTGTAATGGCCAATCTTGACCTGTTTTTCAGCCAAGATACCACAGATAAGCCCCATAAAGGCACTAGAAGTAACGTTTGCACTCTCAATTACTTTGGACGATCGAATAGAGGCGGGGATATCCGCGCCGCCCTCTCACGCCCGCCGTATGTGCGGTTCCGCAAATGACCGTTCATTCTATAAACCCCAAGTGCTGCCGGACGGTAGAGGACTTCACCCCAAAGTAGGTGCGTCCGACCGGGCGCCACAATCGGCATAGGGGCGGTCAGCGTGCTGACCGATCCCCTGCCACACCACCCGGCA
>NZ_SPUM01000053.1 GCF_004614195.1 Massilia horti
GGGGCGTCCTTCGGCATCATGGCAGGTTTGTCCTTCTCGCCCGGGCGCTTGCCGAGCAGGTAGTAGTCGAGCGCCTTGCGCACGATCGGCGCCGCGTAGGTCGAGCCGAAGCCGGCGTTCTCGACCACCATCGCGATCGCGATGCGCGGCTTGTCGGCCGGCGCGAACGCGGTGAACAGCGCGTTGTCGCGCAGCCGTTCCGGTGTCATGTTGTGGTTGTACTTGGCGCCCTTCAGGCCCACGACCTGCGCGGTGCCGGTCTTGCCGCCGACGCTGTAGGGCGCGTCGCGGAATATCCTGTAGCCGGTGCCGCTCTGGTCGGTCGTCACGCCCACCATCGCGCGCTTGATGACGTCGATGTTCTCCTGCTTGAGCGGAATGCGGCCGGACTCCTTGGGAACCGTCAGGGTGCGCGCATGGGTACCGCCGTCCTCGACGATCTTGACCAGGTGCGGCTTCATGATCACGCCATTGTTGGCCAGGGTCGCCACCGCGTGCGCGAGCTGCAGCATCGTGTAGTTGTTGAAGCCCTGGCCGATCGACACCGACACCGTGTCGCCGCCGACCCACTTTTGCGCCGCGCGGTTGCGTTTGAAGCGTTCGCGCTTCCACTGCTGCGACGGCAGCACGCCGGTCTTCTCGTGTTCAAGGTCGATCCCGGTCGGCGCGCCGAAGCCAAACGGCGCCATGAAGTCATGGATCGCGTCGATGCCCAGGTCGGTGCCGAGCTGGTAGTAGTAGGTGTCGCACGACATCACGATCGAGCGGTACATGTCGATGTAGCCGTGGCCGCCCGGCTTGTCGTCGTTGAACCGGTGCCCGCCCAGCATGTAAAAACCGATGTCGTTGATGCCCTGCTCCGGCCGCCGCTTGCCCAGTTCCAGCGCGGCCAGCGCCATGAACGGCTTGAAGGTCGAGCCGGGCGGATAGGTGCCCGACAGCGGGCGGTTCATCAGCGGCTTGTCGAGCGAAGTATTGAGTTCGTTCCAGCTCTGGGTATCGATGCCGTCCACGAACAGGTTGGGGTCGAAGCCGGGGCGCGACACGTAGGCCAGCACGTCGCCCGTTTCCGGCTCGATCGCGACCAGCGCACCGCGAAAGTCGCCGAATGCTTCCTCGATCACCTTCTGCAGCTCGATGTCGACAGACAGGATCAGGTTGCTGCCGGGCGTGGGCGCCTTGCGCGACAGGGTGCGAATCGCGCGCCCGCCGGCCGAGCGCTCGACTTCCTCGTAGCCGGTCTGGCCATGCAGCACGCGCTCGTAGCTCTTCTCCAGGCCTTCCTTGCCGATGTGGTCGGTGCCGTTGTAGTTGGCAGCGACGTCCGAATCGTCATCCTCGAGCGCCCGGGCCTCGGCCTGGTTGATGCGGCCGATGTAGCCGATCACGTGCGACGCCACCTCGCCCAGCGGATACTGGCGGAACAGGCGCGCCTGCACCTCCACCCCGGGAAAGCGAAAGCGCTGCGCGGTAAAGCGCGCCACCTCGTCGTCGGTCAGGCGGGTGCGGATCGGCACGCTGGCGAAGTTCTTCGACTCCTCCATCAGACGCTTGAAGCGCTTGCGGTCCTTGGGCTCGATGGTCACCAGCTTGGCCAGTTCGTCGATCACCGAATCAAGGTTCGCCGCCAGTTTGGAGGGCGTGATCTCGAGCGTGTAGGCGGAGTAGTTGCGTGCCAGGACCACGCCGTTGCGGTCGACGATCAGGCCGCGGTTGGGCACGATCGGCACCAGCGCGATGCGGTTGTCCTCGGCCTGCGCCATGTACTGGCTGTGCTTGGCCACCTGCAGCCACACGAAGCGCGCGACCAGCAGGCCAAAGCAGATGAACACGAAAGCCACCAGGGCCGTCAGGCGCAGACGGAACTTGTGGATCTCGCGATCGTTGTTTTTTATTTCGGTCATGCGTCGGGCAAGGCTAGATCGGGCGCGTGTGGTCTTTGTCGACCGCGCGCCGCTGCGGCGCCAGCAGCAGCCACGTGATCACCGGCCACAGCACGACCGCGACCACGCTCTCGACAAAGCGCAGCCAGCCGCCGAAGCGCCCGGTGACGATGAGCTGCACCAGCGACTGGATCGCTTGCGTCATCAACAGCAGCGGGAACACGTGGATCGCCTGGGTCATCACCGGGAACCACAGCACGCGGCGATGGATCATGATCGCCAGGTACGACAGCAAGGTATAGGCGAGCGCGTTCTCGCCCAGCAGGGTCGCCTCGTGCACGTCCATCAACAGGCCCATGCAGAAGGCGACACCGATGCCGACCTTGCGCGGCTGGTGGATGCCCCAGAACACCAGCACCAGCGCGACGAAGTCGGGCGCGCCGATCCAGCGCCCCCAGGGCAGCAGATTGAGCATGAAGGCACAGGTCAGGCTGAAGGCGATGAACAGCGGGCTGACCGGCAGCAGGATGTAATGGGGACGGGTCGCCATCACAGGTTCTCCTTGTTCACCGTGGCCTGCGCCTCCACCGGCGGGCGTTGTGCGGCCTTGGGCGGGGCGGCCGCGGGCATGATCGCCCCTTTCGGCTCGCCACTTGCGGCCGGGGCGGCGCCA
>NZ_SPUM01000077.1 GCF_004614195.1 Massilia horti
AAGCGGTAACGAAGTAGGGCAGGCACCGCTTGTTGTGTCGTTTCCGGCACTGCCGGAAACGACTTCCCGGCATATGCCGCGTGCTACACCGGCTCAGTATGGACCCCGCCTTCCGCGCGGGAGGCGTAGGGTGCGCACCTGTGCGCACGCGGTACGGCTGATCTGACGTTAGCGCCGCGTGCTTTCATAGCTGCCGCAAACTCTGCTCAACCGTACAGCGTGCGCACAGGTGCGCACCCTACGAGGGTGGCTTACTGGCCGCCTTTCTGGCCGGCGCCGGAGCCGATATTCGCCATCGGGTCTTTTACGGTGTAATCCGCAGGGACCACAAACAGCGCCGCGGCGGGCTCGTCGCGCTTCACGTTCTCCAGGCGGTAGACGGTCTCGCCATGGCGCGGGTCGCTGTGTTTCGCGTACAGCGTCACCTGCAGGTCCGGCGAGTACCACGATTCATCCGACACCACGATCGGAGCGCGGTTGCCGATCTCGCCGGCCGGGATTTCGTAGCTGCGCAGCTTGCCCTCGGCCTTGAGCCCCTCGATTTCGCGCGTGCCCAGGTCCTTGGTGGTCGCCTTGGCGGCCCATTTCATGTCGTCCATGGCGCCGGCGATGAGCGGGCCAAGGCGGGCCGAGATCTGGCGCGCGGCCATGCCGTCGCCCAGTTCGTTCGGAACGCGCACGCGCAGTTCCTGCCCCCTTACCGCGTCGCCCAGTTCGGGACGCTTGATGACCAATCCCTCGCCGTTCCCGGGCAGCTTGCCTTCCTTGCGCTGTTGTGCGATACGGGCACGCACGCCCTCGGCCGCGCTGCGTATCAGCCCCGGATCGGTCGAGAGCTTGATAGCGGTCTTGTTGCGCGTTTGCAGCTCGTAGCTGGTATGCGCCACAGGATCCTTGATCGACACGCGCTGCAGTTCGCCCTTGTTATCGCGGGCTTCCTCCCGGGTACGGCCTTTGCTGTCGCGATAGCTTGCCGACGTCTTCTTGCTCACGATCTGGTTGCCGTCGGCGAGGGTTTGAACGCGTTCATTGATCACGGTGGCGGAGTAGGGCGCGTTCTTCACGGGCTCGCCGCGCATGTGAAAGCCGTTTTTCAGGTGCATGAACATGCGGCCGTCCCTTATCGCGGTCGGGCCGGCATACACCTGTTCGCCCTGGGCCGGCGGCGTTTCCTGGGCGAGGGCGGGTGCGAGGGCACACGCCAGCAGG
This sequence comes from Massilia horti, assembly GCF_004614195.1. Taxonomy (GTDB): domain Bacteria; phylum Pseudomonadota; class Gammaproteobacteria; order Burkholderiales; family Burkholderiaceae_D; genus Telluria; species Telluria horti. The sequence continues at coordinate 1,210 of NZ_SPUM01000077.1, forward strand.
GTGGCAAGTATGGTTCTCTTCATGGTCGTATCTCCTTTTGCTTTTGCACGTCAATTGATGGCGGTAAGTCGTACGGCGAGCGGTTGGCCGTCGCCTGACACCAGCATTTCTGCCTTGACCGAGCCGCCTGCGTTTTCCGGGCTGATGGGCACGCCGAGCTGGGCCAGCACGGTGCGCGGGAGTTCGGCCTCTACCACTTGCGGCGCCGGCTCCTGTTCGATGCGCTCGAGCGACTCGAGCGCGATGAAGGCGCCGTCGTCGTCGAACCCGGCAAAAGGCTTGGTCCCGGGCGCGCGCAGATGCGGCGCCAGCACAATCACCATCACGGCAATGGCGACGCTGGCCACGCTGCCGGCAACGGCCCAGTTTTTGTTGGCGAGCATGTGGTACCAGCGCTTCTTGCGCGGGAACTGCCTGGCGAACGCCTGCATCAGCTCTTTCTCGACGCCGGGCGGGGTGTCCAGATGCGCCAGTTCGTTGCGCAGCGCATCGAAGGGCGAGGCCAGTAGCGGGTCATTCATGTCGTAGGTGCTCATGTTCGTGTTCCTTTCTGCTCACACGGCCTGCGCGGTAAAACGGTGCGCCGCCAGACGCTTGGCCAGCGCGTCACGTCCGCGGGACAGGCGCGAGCGCACGGTACCGATGTCGAGTTGGCAGACCTGCGCGATTTCGGCGTAGGACAGGTCGTGCATTTCGTACAGGATGACCACGTCGCGGTAATGCGGCGCCAGCAGCGACAGCGCGCGGCGCACTTCCTCGGCCGCCTCGTTGTCCAGCAAGCGGGTCAGCGGCCCGGGCGCGTCGCACGCCAGTTCCGCCGAATCGTCGTCATCCGGCTCGGGCAGCGGTACGTGGCGCAGGCGTGGCTCTTCGTGCTTGAGGATCAGGTTGCGGGCGACGCCGAACAGGAAGTGCTGCAGCAGGCCGCGCAGCGGATCGAATTGCAGGCGCCCGGTCAATAGACCCATGAACGCTTCCTGCACGATGTCGGCCGCAGTGTCGGCCGAGCCGCAGCGCAGCAGGGCGAAGCGGAACAACGGACCCTGGTGCCGCCGGTACAGCGCGGCGAAGGCGGATGCCTCGCCGGCACGCATCTGGCGCAGCAGGTCGACGTCGGAAATGGCGGGTGGCGTGGTCATGGGCTTCATATTTACCCCGTATTCCACGGTCGTGTTAAAAAAGTTCCAGATTTTTTTGCGCTGGCACCGTTAGCTGGGAGGGCGTAGGGACAATAGTTAGCCCCAAATCGTCGTCCCCGCGCAGTGAACTGACCCAGAAAAGTTGGACACCAGTTCCAACTT
>NZ_SPUM01000071.1 GCF_004614195.1 Massilia horti
GTCTGTGAGAGGGGCGGCGAAAAGGCGGCCGCGGCGGCCTGAGCGCACAGCGCACAGGGCAACCGCGGCGCAGCCGGACCGCCAGCGCCCCGCCAATCTCACTGTACCGTATCCACTAGACACCCGCGAAGTGGCCCTTTGAACAGGCTTGCAGGCTCCGGTCTCGCTAGCGAGGGGATTCCACAGCGGACGTCGACACCCACGAAACCGGTCGCTCAGGCTTCACGGCGTACTGGGGCTGCCCTTAGGCGGTTGGAGGCATCGCCTGCGACCGCCGACGGATGGGTTCTGTGGGCTGCTGGCCGCTGGCGAGCGCTGCACACAGAGCGACAGGGGGCAACCACGCGCTGCTGACACCGCAATGGTAGACGCAGCGCGCTGAGTCCTCCTCCTGGGGCCCCTAAGCCGCACCGCCCACAGCGGGTGAGGTGCGGCGGACGGTGGCCCTGGGGAACTGAGAGGGGGAAAGCGGACTGCCGCCAGCGGCGCACGCCGGCCTTCGGGCGCCGGAAGCACCGCCGCGCGGCGCGCCCTCGGGCGCCGACCAGTAACTTGGAAAATCTCTCCGGCGCTGAAACACGCGCCGGTAGGCCAACCCCGGCGAACGATAGTTACCTGGTTGATTCTGCCAGTAGTCATATGCTTGTCTCAAAGATTAAGCCATGCATGTCTAAGTATAAGCAATTATACGGCGAAACTGCGAATGGCTCATTATATAAGTTATCGTTTATTTGATAGCACCTTACTACTTGGATAACCGTGGTAATTCTAGAGCTAATACATGCTAAAAATCCCGACTTCGGAAGGGATGTATTTATTAGATTAAAAACCAATGCCCTCTGGGCTCTCTGGTGATTCATGATAACTTCTCGAATCGCATGGCCTTGCGCCGGCGATGGTTCATTCAAATTTCTTCCCTATCAACTTTCGATGTTTGGGTAGTGGCCAAACATGGTTGCAACGGGTAACGGAGGGTTAGGGCTCGACCCCGGAGAAGGAGCCTGAGAAACGGCTACTACATCCAAGGAAGGCAGCAGGCGCGCAAATTACCCAATCCCGACACGGGGAGGTAGTGACAATAAATACTGATACAGGGCTCTTTTGGGTCTTGTAATTGGAATGAGTACAATTTAAATCCCTTAACGAGGAACAATTGGAGGGCAAGTCTGGTGCCAGCAGCCGCGGTAATTCCAGCTCCAATAGCGTATATTAAAGTTGTTGTGGTTAAAAAGCTCGTAGTTGAACCTTGGGCCTGGCTGGCCGGTCCGCCTCACCGCGTGCACTGGTCCGGCCGGGCCTTTCCCTCTGTGGAACCCCATGCCCTTCACTGGGTGTGGCGGGGAAACAGGACTTTTACTTTGAAAAAATTAGAGTGCTCCAGGCAGGCCTATGCTCGAATACATTAGCATGGAATAATGAAATAGGACGTGCGGTTCTATTTTGTTGGTTTCTAGGACCGCCGTAATGATTAATAGGGACAGTCGGGGGCATCAGTATTCAATTGTCAGAGGTGAAATTCTTGGATTTATTGAAGACTAACTACTGCGAAAGCATTTGCCAAGGATGTTTTCATTAATCAGGAACGAAAGTTAGGGG